>NZ_JPMI01000202.1 GCF_000733295.1 Archangium violaceum Cb vi76
GAGCAGGTACAACTCGTGGATGGCTTTCGGGTCCGCGCGGATCATCGACTCGAAGGCATCCAGCTCACGCTGCAAATCCCGGGAATTGGAAACATAGTTGGTGTTGTGCCGCACACCATCCGGCCGGATTGACGAAACATCCGGCTTGCGGAAGCCAACTCCCTTCACGGGCTCACGGTCACGGACATCGAGCTTGCTGGCATTCTGCTGCGGCTTGTTCTTTCTCAAATCGATATGCCCAGCAGCCTCGCGCCGGGCCAGTTCCTCCTCAATCGCCTCGTTGTGCGGAGGATTCTGCCGCGTGTGGGGCTTGCCGTAGCGAGTGGAGAGCTTCGGCTCATCTCCTGAAGACCCACCCGAGTCATCCATCATCGCGCAGATGGCGAACTCACCGCAGAGGGACACAGCAGAGGCTCCCGCGGCAATCCCCGTAACGAGGAGGGAGCCATCGGCCACTATTTGGACCGAGACAATGGACTCCAGCAATGAGCCACCCGCTGGCGCGTGGCGTATGGAACTCAGCAGGCTCCACAGGCCCCCTTCGGGCACCTTGGGGAACACCTGGGGCAAACCGAGGCTTGCGACAACCACCAGAACCCGCAGGCCTGTTCCTCCCAGCGCCTTGCCGAAACGCGCAGCCGCGTCATCCAACTGCTGGGGTGTGATGGCGGCTTCGGCCTCATGGTATAAATGCAGACAGGCCAGGGCCAGTCGATTCAATTCCACCAACCCCACCAGTAGCGACAACCGAACGGTGAGCGTGGCAGCGAACGCCTTCGAGATGAACGGCTCGGGCGCCAACCAGGCGGCGAAATACACAAGCACCGAAAGCGAGACACTGGCCAGGAAGGCCGGTGCACTGAAGAGTTCCTGAGCGGCTTCGCGGATGCCGTCATCCATGTAGCGGGTGGAGAGCTTCAGCGCGAGGTAGAGACGGCTCGTCTCCAGGGACTCGGGAATGGGGAGCAGCGTGGGCCCGTAACGGGAGAGAAAGTCCTCGCGCAGCCGTAACTCCCAGGGGGCAGGCGCGAGGCCTGAGCCGATCGCTCCCGGGGCATCCAGCATCAACCGCAGCCGAGGACGGGCATGAGGCCGGAAGGACTCGAACGCCGCGAGCAGCGGGCGTATCTCCTCCACACGCAACTGCTCCAGGTCAGGGTGGGGCAGCGAGGCAGGGAAGAGAAGTCGTAGCCTCCCTCCGGAAAGAGGACTGATGAGCACCGGCAGAGGCTGAGACGTAGTGGAGACGGCGGGGGCGCGCCCCTGCGTCCAGGAAGGCCCGTTCTCGGGAGAATTCGAGCGCTGGGAAGCACCTGCCACGGCTTGTGTCGGCGTCTGCCCTCCTTCCGCTGGAATCCGCGCTCGCGAGGTGGCGCACGCAGCGGAAAAACCGAGGATCAAGCTCAGTGTCAGGCGCAGCAACAGTTGAACGGAACACATCCCCTGCAGCATGCCCGATACCCATCCGTGGGACTATCGTCAGTCTTCGTCAGTCATCGTGGCCAATGCTCTGCCTGGCTCAGGCGGCCTGCTCGTGCACCACCCGCTCGTCGCCGACGATGAGTCCGTCCGCCAGGCGCACGATGCGATCTCCCACCTCGGCGGCCTTCGGGTCGTGCGTCACCATCACCACCGTCAGCCCACGCTCCCGCGTGGCCTCGCGCAGCATCCGCAGCACCTCGGCGCCCGTGCGCGAGTCCAGGTTCCCCGTGGGCTCGTCCGCCAACAGCACCGCCGGCTCCATCAGCAGCGCCCTCGCCACCGCCACCCGCTGCATCTCTCCACCGCTCAGCTCGTCCGGCCGGTGGTTCGTACGCCCTCCCAGCCCCACCGTCTCCAGCAGCGTCTCGGCCCGCTTCCGCAGCTCCACCTGCCCCCGGCCCGACAACAGGCCCGGCAGCATCACGTTCTCCAACGCCGTCATCGTGGGCATCAGGTTGAAGAACTGGAACACGAAGCCCAGCCGCTCGCGGCGGAACGCGGACAGCTCGTCATCCTTCATCCGCGCCAGCTCGCGCCCGTCGATGCGCAGCGACCCCGAGCCCGCCACGTCCAGCGCGCCCAGCAGGTTCAACAACGTGCTCTTCCCCGAGCCCGACGGCCCCATCACCGAGAGGAACTCTCCCTTCGGAACCGTCAGCGACACGCCCGCCAGCGCTCGCACCTCCGTGCGCCCGCGCCGGTACACCTTCGCCACGTCGACGGCTTCGATCATATCTCCGCCACACCCTCGCGCTCGGCCCAGCCCTCCAGGCCATTGGGCAGGCGGATGCGCACGTAGCGCCCCGTCTCCTCCATGACGCGCACCTTCAACCCGGGGTGCACCTCGAAAGCCACCTTCGCATCCTCCTTGGGGAACTCCCGGGCGCGCAGCGTGGGCGCGAGCACCACGGCCTCGTGCAGCGTCTCGTGCACCCAGACGTGCGCGGCCAGCAGGGCACCGGACGGCACCGACGCGGCCAGCAGCAGGACCCCCACCACGGCGGCCCAGGCCCGGTTGCCCGGACGCAGCACGCGGAAGAGCAGCAGGAAGGCGAAGCCCGCCAGCCACGTCCCGAGGAAGAGCCACGCCACCAGGTTGCCGCTCGTGGCGGACACCACGCGCTGCACGAAGGGCTCCTCGGGCGCGGCGCCCACCACCTTGTCGAGCTGCTGGGCGCGAGCCATCGACATGTTGGCGTCCAGATCCGGCCCCTCGCCGCCAGCCCTGCGCGAGCGCTCGAAGGCGAGCACCGCGCGCCCCAGGTCCCCCTGCGACAGGTACGTGGTGCCGAGGTTGTAGTGGATGTCCGGGCCTCCGAAGCCGCGCGAGAGCAGCTTCTCGTAGCCCTCGCGCGCGGCGGCGTAGTCCTGCTTCAGGTAGGACTCGTTGGCCTGCTGGAAGAGGAGCTGGGCCTCCTCGGGCGAGTAGTAGGCCTGACCCAGCAACGTGGCCACGAGGATCGCGGTGATGGCGCTCACTTGTCCCAACCCTCCATGACGGCCGCGGCATCATCCAGGATGCGCTCGCGGGCAGCGGCCTCGGCACCGGGGGCGAAGCGTCCGGCGTCACAGGCCTCCAACACGAAGCGCACCCGCTGGCGGCGCTCGGCATCCACTCCGGCCGCGGTCAGCTTCGCGTCCAGCGCGTCGCGCGTGAGTCCGCCCACCGGAGCGTGCAGCCGGGCCTCCAGGAAGTTCAGCACGGCCTTCTCCACCTCGCCGTAGAAGGCGCTGGAGCTGCCCTCGCGCAGCTTCTCCGCCTCGGCCAGCCGCTTGCGCGCCGCCTTGGCCCGCTGCCGGTTGCGGCTGCCCTCGTCCGGGTTGGAGAGCCGTCCGCGCACCAGCCCCACCAGGCCCAGCAGCAGCATCAGACCCAGGGGCGACAGCACCACCGGCACGAAGAAGGGCCGCTGCCACACGGCGGCCGCGGGCTCCTCGAAACGCGCCTGGTAGCGCAGCGTACGCAGGCCGCTCGCGGTGAGGACGTTCTTCTGCTCGGCCGCGGCGTCCGTCACATGCTGGGGCGCGGCCGTCGCGGGCGAGGACGACACGCCTCCCGCTCCGGGCTCCACCGTCAGCTCCACCGGCTCCGTGCGGGCCACCTCGTAGCGGCCCGTCCGCGGGTCGAAGTAGGGGAACTCCAGCGCGGGCAGCGTGAAGGTGCCCGTGCGCTGCGCCATCACCAGGTACTCCTGCACCCGGCGGCCCTGGATGCGCCACTTGTCCGGCATCACCTTGTCGGTGGTGGTCGGGTCGTACACCTTGAGCGCGGGGGGCACCTCCAGCCGGGGCGGGGTGACGTTCTTCACGTTGCCCGCGCCCTCGAGGATGACCTTCACCGTCACCGGCTGGCCCAGCTCCACCCGCGTCTGGGAGACCTCGAGCGACAGATCCCACTGGCCCACCTGGGCGCTCGACACGCCCTTGGGCCCGCCCGGCGGCAGCGGCTTCACCTCCACCTCGAGCGCGTTGGAGACACGGTGCACGCGGTGGCCGGCGAAGAGGAAGCCGGTGGTGATGTCCGCCTCGGCGGCGGTGACGGAGAGGGTGCCGCTCTTCACCGGGAAGAGCGCGCGCCGGCGCAGCAGGTAGGTGCGGTAGGGAATGCCGTTGACGACGCGCTGCTCGCCCGTGAGCTGCGTGGGGCTCTCCACGTCCTCGCTCCAGAAGCCCTCCAGCTTGGGCATGGTCACCGCGTCCACGCTGGAGAGGTCCACGCGCGAGTAGATGTAGAGCGACAGCGTCACCTGCTCGCCCACGTACACCTGCTTCTTGTCGACGGTGGCGCGCAGGAAGAGGTCCGAGTCCCCGCGGGGAATGCGCACGTCCTCCTGCTGGCGCCGATCATCGGGCTCCTCGTTCTCCTCGCCGGCGAACGGATCCGGCATGCGGCCAAAGGGACCACCCGGGAAGTTGCGGAACGGGTCCGGCGGCTGGCGGCTCGCCTGGGAGCGGGGAGGCTCGACGTGCCCACGGCGCACCGTCATCTTGATGGGCTCGGTGCGCCGGGTGCGGCCGTCGGCGGTGAGCACGGCGGGCGGGATGGTGAGGGTGCCCGGGCGGTTGGCGCGCATCAGCAGCACGTGTTTGCGCACCGTCTGGATGACGGGCGGGCCGCCGCCGCTCATCTCGATGGAGCGCTGGGTGCTCTGCGAGGACGACAGCACCTCGAAGTCCTCGGGTGACGGAAACTGCACCTGCGCGTTGTCTGGAGGATCCACCACCACCACGGTGAGCTGGAACACGTCCTCCGTGCCCACCTCGGTGCGATCCGTCGTCTGGTAGAACTCGATGGACGCCCACGCTGGCATCGCCACCAGCAACAGGGCGAGCGCGGCCAGCGCCGCGTGGCCGCTACCAGTCCTTCTCATTGGGATTCCTCGGCCTCTTCTTCTGCTGGAAACGCCACAGCTGGAGATTCTTCTCGTTCTGCTTCATCGCATCCAGCAGGCGCTCGGCCTCCTGGCGATCGATCTCCGCCTGACTGACACCGGCATCCACCGAGTCCACCTCCCCCTCGGTGCCACCATCCGACTCGGTGCCCTCCTCCTCACTCTCGCCACCGTCCTGACCGCCATCGCCCTCGCCCTCGCCGCCGTCACCCGGGCCCCCATCCTCGCCGCCGTCGGCGCCACCATCCTGCTGGCCGCCATCCCCCTGGCCCGCATCGCCCTGCCCGCCATCCGGCTGGCCCGCGTCGGCCTGCCCACCATCCTGCTGGCCTCCATCCATGCCACCGTCCATGCCGGCATCCAGACCGCCGTCACTGCCCCCGTCCTGGCCCGCGTCCGCTGGCGTACCACCATCCTGCTGACCCGCATCCGGACCCGCGTCCGGGCGGCCGCCATCTTGCCCGCCATCCTGGCCGCCATCCGTGCCCCCATCCGGGCTGCCCTTCTGGGGCGGAGGCAGGTTGCGCAGCAGCACCTCGTAGTTGTGCCGGGCCTGGGCGTCCGAGGGATCCAACGTGAGCGCGCGGCGGTAGGCCTTGAGCGCCTCGCGGGTGTTGCCCGTCATCGCGTGGACGTTGCCCAGGTTGTAGGTGGCCTTCTGGCGCAGCTCCGGCTGGTTCTGCGTCTCCGATACGCTCTGGAAGGCCCGCTGAGCCTCGTCGTAGCGGCCCAGCTTCATCAGCGCGTCGCCCCGGTTGAACTCCACGGCGGGGTCGTTCGGACGCTCCTTCTTCGCCTCCTCGAAGGCCGCGAGCGCCTCGTCGTAGCGGCCGGCGGTGTACGCCGCCCGGCCCTTCTGGACCTGCGGATGCTCCTTCTCCAGGAGCCCCGCGGCCCACGCGCCGGACGGCAGCGCCAGTCCCAGCGCGAGCAGCAACCCCACTCCCACGCGCATGACCATGACTCCCCCGCTCACGACGGCCTCCGGCGCGCGGACGGCAGCAACAACATGCCCAGCACCAGCATCACGAGCCCCGGCAGGGCGAACATCTGGAAGCGCTCGTCGTACCGCACGGTGACGCGGCTCTCCAACTCGCTCTTCTGCATCTGCTCGATGCGCTCCAGCACCTGGGCCATGGCCACGCCGCGCGGCTGGTAATAGAAGGCGCCGCCCGTGGCCTCGGCGATGGAGGTGAGGCCCGCGCGATCCATGCGGGTAATCACCGTCTCGCCACTGCTGTCCTTCTTGTAGTCCACGAACTCGCCGCGGCGGTTGTAGACGGGGATGGGCTCGCCCTGCTCGGAGCCCACGCCCACGGTGAGCACCTGGACGCTGGCCTTCTTGAGCGCCGCCACGGCCTCGTCCACCTGGCCCACCAGGTCCTCGCCGTCGGACAGCAGCACCACCACGCGCTCCTTGGCGCCGCGGTCCGCGTTCTCCAGCACCTGCATGGCCAGGATCAGCGCATCGCCGATGTTGCTGCCGCCCTGGGGCATCTGCTCCGGCTCCACCGCGCGCAGGAAGAGCTTCACCGCCGAGTAGTCCGAGGTGAGCGGCGACTGGATGAAGGCATCCCCGGCGAAGGCGACCAGGCCCACCCGGTCTCCCTTCAGCTCGTCCAGCAGCGTGGTGAGCTCCAGGCGGGCGCGCTCCAGGCGGCTGGGCTGCACGTCCCGCGCGAGCATGGACTTGGAGGCATCCAGCACCACCACCACGTCGATGCCGCGGCGCTTCGTCAGCTCGCTCTTGGTGCCGCACTGGGGCTGGGCCAGCGCCAGTCCGAAGAGCAGCAGCCCCATGCCGTAGAAGCCGCCCTGCACCGCCGGACGCCAGCGCGAGGCGCCGGGAGCCAGCTTGTCCACGAGCCGCTCGTTGAGCAGCGCGCTCACGCGGGAGCGGCGGCGCAGCGCCGAGAGCAGGGCCAGGGTGCCCACCAGCCCGCCCACCACGCACAGCGCGAGGTAGCCGGGCTTCGCCAGGCCCATCTGGTAACCGAGGAAGAGGAAGCGCAGGGGCTCCATCAACTTCCCGAAGAAGTCCGTCAGGAAGGTCGGCGTCACGGGAACACCCTCAGGAAGGTGGCGCGCAGGAGCAGTTCCAGCGCGGCCAGCCCGAAGGCCAGCAGCAAGTACGGGTGGTAGTCCTCGCGGTAGTTGGCCGTGGCCCCACCCTCCATCAACTTGGAGCGCTCCAGCGAGTCCAACACCTTCTGGAGGCCCAGCTTGAGGCCCTCCGGGTCGGTGGCGCGGTAGTACTCGCCGCCCGTCTGGTCGGCGATGTCCTGGAGCAGCTCGGGGTTGATGGGAATCTCCGTCTCGCGCCAGACGGTGTTGCCGAACAGGTCCGTGCCCTGGGGGAAGGGCACCTTGCCGCCCTTGCCCACGAGGATGGTGTAGATGGGGATGTTCAGCGACTTCGCCATGGTGGCCGAGTCCAGCGGCGAAATCTTGCCGGAGTTGTTGTCGCCGTCGGTGATGAGCACCACCACGCGGCTCTTGGCCTCCGAGTCGCGCAGGCGGTTGAGCGCGGTGGCGAGCGCGTCGCCGATGGCGGTGCCGTCCTCGAGCACGCGGGTGCGCAACTGGCGCAGCACCTCCTTGAGCACGCCATAGTCCAGCGTCAGGGGAGACTGCGTGTAGGCCGCGCCGGCGAACACCACCAGGCCGATGCGGTCATTGACGCGGTTTCCGATGAACTCGGCGAGCACCTCCTTGGCCACGTGGAGGCGGTTCTGCGGGCGGAAGTCGCCGGCCTCCATGGAGGTGGACAGGTCGAGCGCGACGACGATGTCGATGCCCTCGACGCTCGAGTCCCGCACGCGGGCGTCGCGGGACTGGGGCCGGGCGAGCGCGACGACGGCGGCGGCCACGGCGAAGACGCGCAGGAAGGGCAGCAGCGGCAGCATGTACGTGCGCAGGCCGCGGCCCTGGCTGGCGAGCACGTGCGCCGCGGAGAAGCGCAGCACGGCACGGGAGCGCCGCTCGCGCCAGGCCCACCCGAGGAGGACCGGGATGAGCAGCAAACCCCACAGGAACTCGGGGTTATGAAACGCGGGGACCGGAGGCATGGGACACGGGAGCGGCCTCGGGGAGAGGCGGCACGAGAGGGGGCCAGGTCTTGTCCAGCAGCTCGTAGCCGAAGGCGAGCGCCTCGCGGCACGACTCCGGCGATGACTCGGCGCGGGCGTACTTGACCAGGTCGGACTCGGAGACGAAGCGCATCAGTCCGTCCTCGGGGAACTTGAGGGGCTGCTTGCGCCGCAGCTCCACCATCAGCTCCGAGCTGGTGCACTCCAGGGCGTCGAAGCCGTAGCGCTCGCCCAGGTAGCCACGGATGATCTCCGACAGCCGGAAGTAGAAGTCCTTCACCCTGCCCTGCTCGGGCAGGTTCTCCGCCTTGAGGCCCTCCAGCGCCTGGCGGGTGCGCACGTCCAGGGGCAGCAGCGGCTTGACCTCGGCCATGGGGCGGTTGCGGTACTTCTGGAAGAGCCGCCACAGCAGCACGCCCACCACGATGGCGGCCAACAGCCCCAGCAGCGCCCACACGAGCCTCAGGGAACGGACGGCCACCTCGGTGGGCGGCTGGATGTCCTTGAGGTCCGCGCCCTCCGCCTCGGCGTCCTGCGGCAGCGTGCCGGCCACCTCGATGGTGCGGCCCGGCGCCACGTAGCGCCTGGGGCCCTCCGGCGTGGTCACGAGGAAGGGCAGCTCGGGCAGCGTGAGCATGCCCAGGTTGAAGGCGGAGAGCTTCAGCCGGAAGGTGGTGACGGCGGGCTCCTTCCCCGTCTCCGGGGGCGTGCGCGCCTGGGACAGCAGCTCGAAGTCACCCAGGTCCGGCACCAGGTCCAGCTCGTAGCGCTGGTCCGCCGGGTGGGTGATGACCAGCTCGTAGACGAAGGGCTCGCCGAGCTGCACCTGCTCCGGTTGCACGCGGGCCTGGAAGCCCGCGGGCTCCACGGCCGGCAGCTTCGCGCTGGCCGCGGCTGGAGCCGGAGCGGGCGCCGGAGCCTGGGCCAGGGCCGGCGAGACGAGGAAGAACGCGCAGAGAGCCAACCACCTCATGCCGCCATCCTCCGGGAGCGGGCGCGGAAGAAGCGCACCAGGGCCATGGCGTGATCATCGCCGGTGCTCAGTTCCACGTGGTCCAGCTCCAGCTTCTTGAAGAGCCTGAGCCGCTCCTCGCGGCGCGCCTGCATGGCGCGGGCGAAGCGGCCTCGGACGAGCGGGTCGCTCGTGTCCACCACGAAGCGCTCGCCCGTCTCGGGGTCCTCCATCTCCACGAGGCCCAGCCGGGGGAACTCCTGCTCGAGCGGATCCACGATGACCACGGGGACGAGGTCGTGCTTGCGGCCCACGAGGCGCAGCGGCGGCTCGTAGCCATCGGCGAGGAAGTCCGAGATGAGGAACGTCACCGTCTTCCGGCGCGCCAGGCGGCTGAGGTAGGTGAGGCCGGCGGCGAGATCCGTCCCCTTGCCCTTGGGCTTGAAGGTGAGGATGTCGCTGACCAGCCGCATCACGTGCGTGCGGCCCTTGCGAGGCGGCACCACCTTCTCCACCTGGTCCGAGAAGAGGATGAGCCCCACCCGGTCGTTGTTGGCGATGGCGCTGAAGGCGATTTGAGCGGCCACCTCGGCGGCCACCTCCGACTTGGAGCGCTCGCGCGAGCCGAACTCCTTGGAGGCGGACACGTCCACCAGGAGCATCACCGTGAGCTCGCGCTCCTCGGTGAAGACCTTGACGTAGGCCTCGTTCATGCGGGCGGTGACGTTCCAGTCGATGATGCGGATTTCGTCACCGGGCTGGTACTGCCGCACCTCGGAGAAGGCCATGCCCCGGCCCTTGAAGACCGAGTGGTACTGGCCCGCGAGCATGTCCGACACCACCTTGCGGGTGCGGATCTCCAGCTTGCGGATGCGGCGGATGATGTCCTTGGCGAGCACGGCGCGCCCCCTGGGCTGTCCCGGGTGGGGTTACGGAACCTCGACGCGATCGAACACGCGCTGGATGAGCTTCTCGGTGGTGAGCTCCTCGGCCTCGGCCTCGTAGGTGAGGGCGATGCGGTGGCGGAGCACATCGAAGGCCACGGCCTTGACGTCCTCGGGCGTGACGAAGCCGCGGTGGCGCAGGAAGGCGTGGGCGCGGGAGGCCTGGGTCAGCGCGATGGTGGCGCGCGGGCTGGCGCCGAACTGGATGTAGTCGGCCTGGTCCTTGAGGCCGTAGCGGCCGGGCTCGCGCGTGGCGAAGACCACGTTGAGGATGTAGTCCTTCACCTTCTCGTCCATGTAGATCTGCGTGACGAGCTCGCGGGCGCGCACCAGGTGCTGGATGTCGATGACCTTCTGGGCGGACGGGGGCTTCCCGCCGCTCATGCGGTCCATGATGACCTTCTCTTCCTCGCGGGTGGGGTAGCCCACCTTCACCTTGAGCATGAAGCGGTCCACCTGCGCCTCGGGCAGGGGGTAGGTGCCTTCCTGCTCGATGGGGTTCTGGGTGGCCAGCACGAGGAAGGGCGAGGGCAGCGGGAAGGAGGTGTCACCGATGGTGACCTGGCGCTCCTGCATGGCCTCGAGGAGGGCGGACTGCACCTTGGCGGGGGCGCGGTTGATTTCGTCGGCGAGCACCACGTTGGCGAAGACGGGGCCCTTGCGGACGGTGAAGTTGGCCGCCTGCTGGTTGTAGATCATCGTGCCCACCACGTCCGCGGGCAGCAGATCCGGGGTGAACTGGATGCGCATGAAGGAGGCGCTGATGCTGTCGGCGATGGTGCGCACCGTGAGCGTCTTGGCGAGACCGGGCACGCCCTCGAGGAGGACGTGGCCATTGCACAAGAGGCCGATGAGGATGCGCTCCAGCATGTAGCGCTGGCCGACGATGACCTTGCCGACCTCCTGGTTGAGGAGCTCGACGAAGCTGCTCTCCTGCTGGACGCGCTCGGTGAGCGCCCGGATGTCCGTGTTCATATGTGCCGTCTCGACTGTCCCTGGGAGGAGGCGGGCAGCCTAGGAGGTGTAGGTACGCCGCTCAACAACCCATCACGCCCGACATTCCAGTAATTTCAGGGGCCCATGCCCCCGGAACCACCCAGGATGGACCCCAGGGAGTACCCCAAACCACATCGGGACGGAGAACGCCAACCTTCTGGAGGGCCCCTCGCCCGCGCCCCGGGACCGGTGGAGGTGGAGTTACTGGGGGAGTGGGCCCCGGGAATGACCTCCCGGGTGTGCCCGCTGCGAGGGGGTGGAGGGCTGCGGCTGCTGGAGGGGGGAGAGGGCCGGACGGTGGTGCTCCTCCATGGCCGGGGGAACGCGGCGAGCATGTGGCTTCCCCTGTTCGCCGGGCTGACCCGGGAGCACCGGGTACTGGCGGTGGATCTACCGGGGTTCGGGTGCTCCTCGGCGCCGGGAGGGGCGGTGAGGACGGCCGAGGAGGGGCTGCGCTTCTTCGTCGAGCCGGTGGAGGAGGTGCTGTCCACGCTGGCGCTGGGGCCGATGACGCTGGTGGGGCATTCGCTGGGGGGACTGGTGGCGCTGGAGCTGGCGCTGCGGGGCGGGGTGCCAGTGGAGCGGCTGGTGCTGGTGGACGCGATGGGACTGGGCCCGGAGATGGCGCGGGATGCGCGGCTGTTTTTCCGGGTGGGGCCAGAGCGGGTGGCGCGAGTACTGGGACCGAAGCTCTTTGGCCGCATCGCGCCGCTTCCGGACACGCCGCTGAACCGGAGGCTGGCGGCACTGGGGTACGAGTTGATGACGGTGCCCGGGGGAAGACCCGAGGCCACGCGGGCCTTCAACACGCTGGTGCCGCTCACGGGCGGCGTGTTCCACCGTCACGAGCGGCTGGGCGAGGTGAAGCAACCCACCCTGCTCTTCTGGGGCGAACAGGACACGGTGCTACCGGTGTCACTGGCCGAGGCCGCGATGAAGGTCATGCCCGACGCGCGGCTCGTGCGGGTGGAGGCCGGACACAATCCCTCTCTGGGACAACCAGATCGTGCCCTGCTGGAGCTGAAGGCGTTTCTCCGCCAATGAGGAGGCTGGAGGAAAATGCCTTTCCCGAGAGTGTCGCGGCTGCATCAGTAGACGATGAAGTCAAATTGCTCGATGACAGCTTTGAGTTCTTCCGGGGTGGTACCAAATTGTTTGGCAACGGTAGGAGCATGGTCGGCCAATGCCACGGTGGAGGGCGGCCATTTATAGAAGTTCTTCACAAGGATATTGCTGGAGCCTGGCCACTTGACACTGTTCAGCTCATGGCTGTGACCAATGGGATCCAAGATGGTGAAGCTCGGCCATTTGGGAAACCTCAGGGTACGAGGGTCACAACCGTGGAAGCGGCAACCATCCAGACGGGCTTCAGTGAAGTCGCAGTCCTCGATGGAACCCAGTTGGTACTCCGGTTCCGTCCCGTACTCGGGCCAGTGTCCGAACTCACACCCCGACAAGCGCCCTTTGAAGCGGCAGCCCTTGAGGGAGGCCTTGATCCATTGCTGGTGGCTCTTCAACTCCTGCTCCACCTCGAAGGCGCAGTCGGTGAAACGTGCCCCGATGATGATGAGGTTCCTGGCGGAGACCTTCAGGACAACGGTGCAGTTGCGTAGCGTCAGGTTGGGTCCAAGGAAGTAGAGCGAGTTCTTGTCCGTCAGTTCCAGCCGCTCGTTTTCAACAGCCTTGTTCTCGATGAGAACGTTGGTGAGCCACCCCATGGCCGCCCCTTTCAGAAGGTGAGCATCCGGAAGAACTCGCCCGCCATGCGCCTGCCATGCCGCGCCAGGTTCGACGCCGTCCCGGAGAGAATCTCGTACTGGCGGTTGTTGCTCAGGTCAATCACGTCGGCTCCCTGATGGTTGAACTGCAAGCGCCCTCGAAACTGGGCCTTCACCGTTTCGTGTACGAAGCGGCCCCGGGCCTCGCGCTCCAACAAGTGCGCCAGCCAGTACTTGCCTTCTTTGAGGGCTTGGTCGATGGCCCTTTCTTCTGCCGGTGTGAGCCGGTGTGGCCCCCAGAGCCGGGCCGCCTCGGTCACCGCCTTCTGGAGCCTGTCACCCACCTCGTCCTCGGCGGGGATGTCGTGGATGGACTTGCCAGGAGGCAGGTGCCACCTCTGACCATTGGGCAGAATGACCTGCAGGTTTCCACCCCGGTGGCGGATGGCGACGGTGCCCGAGGAGCCGCCCCCGGAGGACGCCCCAGCACCCTGCCCCTTCTTGAGCATCACGACCGCCATGGGGCCGTGAGGGGTGGCCGCCACCGTCTCCACCGCCGCCACCGCCTGGGCCAGCGCGCCCTCCTGGACTGCCAGGGTTTCCACCCGCCCCAGTACCGCGGCGCCCCCCTGCGCCCGCCACTGCGCGCTCGCCAGCCCGTAGCCCGGTAGCGTCCGCACCCGCGCCGCCACCTCGCCCACCGTGCGCCCCGTCAACGCCCCCACCGCCAGAAGCATCGCCCGCGCCGCGTCCGTGCCCAGCACCCGGGCGAAGCCCTCACCCGCCTCGCGCAACTCCGCGAAGGTGGTGGCCTCGTGCGCCCGGGTGGCTATGGCCGCCCAGCCGTCCATCAGGCCCCACAGTGTGTCCACGCCCAGCCAGGCCACCAGCACGACGGACAGGCCAGCGGCCAGGAGCTTCGTCGTCGGCTCGGGCACCAGCCAGAGGGCCAGGTACGCCCCGAGCGTCCACATGCACGAGGCCACCAGCACCTGCGGGTCCAATTCCCGCCCCAGCGCCGCCTTCGTCTCCTCCAGCACCGAGCCGAAGGACAGGGCGAGCGCCAGCGTGCGCCGGTCGTCCGCCTTCAGGTAGGGCGCGTCGTCCAGCAGGCGCAGGCAGTCGCCCCCGCCCTGGCCCCGGGCGCACCATGACAGGTAGTGGCGGCGCAGGGCCTCGTTCGCCTCCGTCGTCAGGTGGCTGTCCTCGTCCACCGGCACCAGCGACAGCACGCGGCCCTTGTACACCTCGGCCACCCACGTCCCACTCCTCTGCTCCCACTCCGGGTGTTGCTCCACCTGGTCCTTCAGCCACTCGCGCGCGGCCTCGCGGGGGCTCTTGCCGTTGAGCTGTATCTGCCGGGCGTTCTCACGCACCGCGCGCAGGAAGTCCGCCCTGGGCACCGCCACCGGCCGCAGGGGGTCACCACCTCCCGGCTCCAGCACTACCACCTCGTACTGCACCGCTCCCTCCAGGCCAGCACCAGCGTCCACTAAAGACGCCTGCCTGGGAGCAGGCGGGGGCATGAGCGTCAAGGGGTGCCCGCTCCCCGTCAGCGTGCCGCCCGGTGGATGGCTCGTGGCACACGCCCCGAGGAGCAAGAGAACGGGCAACACCCAGCAGCGGTGCGCCAGCAGGCCTGCCAGGTGGGGACTCTTCAAACCGGGGAGCATGCCGCACCTCTTCCGCCAGCCACGGGGACTGGCGCGGGTTGTTTCCGAGAGTACACGGAAGCCCGGGCGCGGACGTCAAACCATTGGGTAAGGTCCGCACCGGATTACCGCACCGGAGCCTCTCATGCAGGTCACGACCTGGTTCATCGCGAAGGAAGACGAGGCGGAGGCAATTGAGTCGATCGTCACCACCGAGGAGCATGCTCCAGAGGACTGGACGTACCTCGAGCTTCCGCTCATCGAGATGGAGTTGATGGCGCTCTCCGCCGCGCTCCGGGGGACGGAAGACATCACGGACGAGCGCACCCTGGAGGATCCTCTCATCTTCCGGGAGGAGGACGGGCTGATCATCGCGCGCGTGGTGGAGTCCTTCATCCAGGCCCTCGCCCGTGTGAAAGATGAGAGCGTGACCGGACTCACCAACGCCTGGGTGGAACGGATCGACCAGGACCACCACGCGCCGGAGGAGCTGCGTGAATTGCTCTCGGAGATGGTGAAGTTCGCCCGGCAGGCGGTGGCCCGCCGCAGCCCGGTGCTGTCGCTCGCGACGTTCTGATGCCGGTTTGGAGTCAGGAGTCCGCGCCAGTAACGTCCATGGGAACCCTGTACTCCCCACCCGGAGGCGCCCATGACCCGCGGATCCAAGACTCCCGAGCAGGACCATTCCGAGGGCACCGCCCGTCCCCGTGGCTACGAGCAGGTGGACAAGCTGTCCGTCCCCCTCCCCCACGGCACCGAGGTGACGACGCGCGTGGAGCGCGTGGCAGGTGACCGGCAGATCCCCCAGGGCGTGGTGGGCCGCGTGGTGCGCGCCCGTGGCGGCGGCTTCGACGTGCAGATCGTCGGCGTGGGCGAGCTCTGGTACGCCCGGGACGAGCTGGTGCCTCGCAAGCCGGGCCAGCTCCAGTTCGCGCTCCGGCGCGCCGCCACCTGGGATGCCCTGCGCCCCTGCGTGGTGCTGGAGACCGTGGTGGGCTCGCAGGCCTGGGGCCTCGCCAACGAGGCCTCCGACGTCGACATGCGCGGCGTCTTCGGCCTGCCCCTGCCCTGGCACTTCGGCCTCGCCGACAAGGCGAGAGATCTCGTCAGCGCCGATGGCAGCCATACCTTCTGGGAGCTCTCCAAGACGGTGGAACAGGCCCTCCGCGCCGATCCCAACACCCTGGAGATGCTCTTCGTCCCCAGCGCCCGTGCCACGGACGAGCTCGGGGAGTGGCTGCTCGCAGAGCGCGAGGCCTTCGTGTCCAAGGCCATCTTCGGCAGCTTCGGCCGGTACGCCATGAGCCAGCTCGACAAGCTCACCCGCAGCCAGCGGCTCGCCGAGCACCGGGACCTGGTGCTCGAATGGCTGTGCGAGGAGCCCGCGCCCAACCTGGACGAGGTGGCCCGGCGGCTCGCGGCCATCTCCCCGCGCTCCGCGCCCTCGCCCGAGGACGCGCTGCTCGCGGCCAAGACGTACCTCAAGCAGCTCTACCGCTCGCTGTGGGACCAGGGCCTCATCGAGGCCAACGACTTCGCCGCCCTCACCCGCTATGCGCGCGGAGGCGGCCAGCGGCCTCCCAGCGCGCGCGAGCTACGGCCGAAGAACGCCTACAACCTGCTGCGCCTGGTGGTGCTCGCCACCGGGTGGCTGCGGGAGGGGGTGCCCACCTTCGAAGTCACCGGCACCTACAAGGCGCGCATGTTGGAGATCAAGGCCGGACGTGTCCCGCTGGAAGAGGTGCTGCGGGACGCCGAGGCCCTCGCACCGGAGTTGGAAGAGGCCCACCGCACCAGCAAGCTGCCGCAGCTCCCGGACTACGGGCGCGCGGACCGCCTGGTGCGCCGCGTGGGCGAGGAACTGGCGCGGCGCTGGGTGATGAAGGAGCCCGGACCGCTCGGCCGTGATGCCCCCGCGCCTCCGGCCGTCGAATGGAAGGAGGAGGAGTCATGAGCCACACGCTGATGACAGAGCACCAGACCCGGGTGGCCAACGCCGTGCTCGACGAAGAGTCCACCCGGCGGTGGCACCTCGTCGTGTCCCTCTCGGGCGCGCACGCGTATGGCTTCCCCTCGCCGGACAGTGACCTGGACCTCAAGTGCATCCACGTCACCCCCACCGCCCACCTGCTCCGCTTGGAGCAGCGCGGCCCCGGGTCCGCCGAGCGGCTGGAAGTCGTGGATGGCGTCGAGGTGGACTACTCGTCCAACGAGCTCGGCCCCGTGCTGTTCGGCGTCCTCCAGGGCAACGGCAACTACCTGGAGCGGCTGCTCGGTGCGCATACGCTGCGCGGCTCGCCCGAGTTGGAGGCCGTGCGCCCACTGGTGCGTGGCGTGCTGTCCCGGCGGCTGCACCGGCACTACCGCGGCTTCGCCCACGGCCAGTTGCGCGAGTGGGAGAAGACGGGCTTCCGCTCCACCAAGAAGCTCCTCTATGTGCTGCGCACGACGCTCACCGGCACCCATGCGCTGCTCACGGGAGAGGTGGAGACGGACCTCACCGCGCTGATGGACCGCTATGGCTTCAGCGAGGCGGGTGAGCTCGTCTCCTGGAAGCGGCGGGGCGAGCGCAGCGAGCTGCCCGAGGCCCTCTCCGAGCACTGGCGAGGCCAGGTGGAGCGGGCCTTCGAGCGGCTCGACTCCGCCCGAGAGAACTCCGTGCTGCCCGAGGACCCCCAGGGCGCCGAGGCACTGGAGGCGTGGTTGCTCGAGCTGAGGCGCTCACGGTTCTGAGGCACGGCGGGGAGAACGGGGACGGGCACCCTCACCCCGTCCCTCGGGCTTCAGTTTCAGGTAATGCTCGCGCTTCGCCTTGGGGAACTTCTCGATGGCGTAGCGCAGCATGGTCCTCGGCATCTCCGGCGCGTGGCGGTCGAGGAAGGTTTCCTCGCTCGCCATGTCCCTGTTGCCGACCTCGCGCAGCATCCATCCCACCGCCTTGTGGATGAGGTCGTGCTCGTCGTGCAGCAGCAGCTCCGACAGCTTCAGCGTGTCCTTGAAGTCTCCCGCGCGGATGAAGGCCTGGGTCGACATGATGGCGATGCGCCGCTCCCAGAGCACGGGCGAGCGCGCCAGCTCGTAGAGCCACGGCGTGAGCTCGGAGTGCTCGAGCAGGTACTCGCCCAGGAGCTTGGGTGCCACCGTGTCCACCAGGTCCCAGTTGTTCAGCCCCGCCAGGTGCTCCCGGCAGAACACGAAGAGCCGGTGACGTCCGGCCTCGTCCGCCCGCTCGAACCGCGTCACGAGGATGAGGAAACCCGTGAGCCGGTGCTCGTGGACCTCGCTCCGCAACAGCACGCCCAGTTGCTCCAGGGGAAGGTCCTTGTGACGCCGGGCGATCCTCCGTTGCTCCGGCACCGTCACGCCGATGAACACGTCTCCCTCGGCGTACTCGCCCGGACCTGTCTTGAAGAACCTCGGGTAGAAGGCGGCCTTCTCGGGATCGGCCGCCCGCGCCAGCTCGTCCTGGAGGGCCTCGATGGAGGGGGTATTCACGGGGTGGGAGTCTGGCGGGGACACGGCCGGTAAGGCTAGCGTCCCGCGCCGTGTCCCATGACCTGCTAGATCTCGCCGCCACGCCCGAGCGCCTCCGGACGCTCGCCGATGCCGGTGTCCTCAACCCCCAGGACCTCGAGCACGCCCTGCGGCTCGCCGTCGCCACTCCCCAGCGAGCCGCCTGGCGGCGCTTCCTGTCCACCGTGCTGCTGGGCTTCGGCTCGCTGCTGGTGCTCTCCGGCGTCATCTACTTCTTCGCCTACAACTGGGCGGCGCTCCACCGCTTCGGGAAGATGGGACTGCTGCTGGCCGCCATCCTCGGGGCCTGTATCGCCGCCTGGCGCCTGGGTGAGACCGTCGCCGGACAGTTCGCCCTCCTCTTCGCCGCGGTGCTCGTGGGCCCGCTCCTCGCCGTCTTCGGACAGGCCTACCAGACGGGCGCGGACCCCTATGAACTGTTCCTCGGGTGGAGCGGCCTCATCCTCCCCTGGGTGGTGCTCGCACGCTTCGCGCCCCTGTGGCTGCTGCTGCTCGTCCTCGTGAACACCGGGCTGAGCCTCTTCTGGTTCCAGGTCGCAGACGGTGAGGGCACCACGCTCACGCTGGTGCTCGCGCTGGTGAACGGCGCGGCCTGGGTGGCGCATGAAGCGTTCGCGGCGCGCGGTGTCTCCTGGCTGCGGGGCCGGTGGATGCCCCGGGTGTTGGCGATGATGACCATGGCGCCGCTGCTGGGCCTGGGGGAGCTCCAGGTGGCGGCGCCCCGGGAGGGGGACAGCGCGAGCATCATCGGGCTGGGCCTGCTCCTGGTGGTGATGGCTGCGGCGTACATCTTCCACCGGCAGGTGCGCTCCGAGCTCTTCCTCCTCACGCTGGACGCGGTGAGTGCGATGACACTGCTCACCACCCTGGTGGGCCGCTTCCTGTTCAAGACGAGCCGCTTCGACGCGGGCGTCTTCCTCGTGCTGGCCCTGCTCATCATCGGCGAGGTGGGACTCACGGTCTGGTGGCTGCGCGCCGAGGCCCGCGGTCCGGAGGAGGCCTAGCCATGGCGTTCAAACCCTCGCTGCGGGACGTACTGCCCACCCCGATGCACGCGTCGGCACGCGTCGCGCTCGCCACCAGCACCGAGGCCACGGCCAGCGTGCCCTGGTTCGTGCGCATCCTCACTGGCTTCGGCGCCTGGCTCGCCTCGTGGTTCCTGATCGCCTTCGTCGCGATTGGCGTGCTCGGAGCGGGAGAGGAAGTGGGTGCCATCGTCCTGGGATTGATTCTCACCGGAGTGGCCGTCCTCGTGCGCCACGCGGGAGGCAACGTGTTCCTCACCCAGCTCGCGCTGTCCACCGGGCTGGCCGGACAGGGCCTCTTCATCGGTGGCGTGGGGGCAGCCACGGACGAGAAGGGAGCGGCGCTCGCCACGGTCGTCATCCAAGCCGTGCTCCTCTTCGTCTACCCGGATCTCATCCAGCGCTTCCTGTCCACGTACTTCGGCGGCCTCGCGTTGCTGTTCCTGCTGCGCCTCACCGCGCCCGCCGTGCTGACGGATGTGACGCTGGTGGGCTTCACCGTGCTCGCGCACCTGCTCCTCCTGAAGCAGGCCCAGTTCCAGAACGGACGCTGGAGTGCACTGGTGACGCCCGTGGTCTTCGGACTCTTCACCACGCTCATGTCCTCACTGGTGATGCGCTCCTGGTTCCATGAGCTCTACCGGGAGATCTTCCGCAAGGGCGCCACGGAGATGCCCACCGCGGTGCTGACGCTCGGGCTCGCCGTGGTGACGTTGTACTCGGCCTGGCGCGTGCTGGAGGAGACGGACTCCGAGCCAGGTGGCCCCGCGGGAGTGACGGCCTTCGCCTCGCTGGCGCTGACGGCCCTGCTCACACTCCACACGCCCGGGGTCATCGCGGCCACCGGCGTGCTGCTGCTCGGCTTCCACCGGCGCAACGTGGTGCTGCTCGGCATGGCCGTGGTCTTCATCCTCACGTTCGGCGTGGGCTACTACTACGACCTCCAGCTCAGCCTGCTGGCCAGGTCGCTCGCGCTGCTGGGCAGCGGACTGGTGCTGCTCGGCCTGCGGTTCTTCATCCTGCGCCGCTTCCCCGCGGCCGAGGAGGTGCGTTGATGCGCGCCCGCGTCATCTTCGGTGGTCTCCTCCTGGTGGTGGTCGCCCTCGTGGTGCAGGTCGTCCGCAAGGAGCAGGTGTTGGCCCACGGCACGTCCGTGCTGCTGGAGCTCGCCCCGGTGGATCCCCGCTCCCTCATCCAGGGCGACTACATGGTGCTCGACTACGCCGTCAGCCGCGAGGCCCGGCTGGCCACCGCCACGGATTGGGGCGCGAGCTCGAGCACGGACTCGGACCCGAAGGAGGGGCGACTCGTGCTCCGGCTCGATGAGAACGGTGTGGGGCGCTTCGTCCGGCACGACACGCCCGGCACCCCGCTCGCCCCGGGGGAGTTGCTGCTGCGCTACAAGGTGCGCCAACACCGCGTCCGCCTGGGCGCGGAGTCCTTCTTCTTCCAGGAAGGCCACGCGGACCGCTACGAGGGAGCCAAGTACGGCGAGCTCCGGGTCACCCATGATGGCACCAGCGTGCTCGTGGGCCTGCGAGACACCAACCGCCAGCCGCTCGGCCGCGCCGGAGAAGCCGAACCCGTGCAGATCAATTGATCTGCACGGAGCCGCCCTTGATGCGGTTGACTCCGGCCGCGCTCGACTCGAGCTGCACGCCCTTGATGATCACCTTGCCGTTGCGCCGCAGGGTGATGCTCGCCTTGCCACACGACAGGACGATCTCGTCCTGCCCCTCGATGACCACGCGTTTGCCGTCCACCCGGGCTTCCACCTGCTCGCGTGGGACGCGGGCCTCCAGGAGCTCGTCGATCAACGGCGTGCTGCTCGTGGTCTGCACCAGCCCCACGAGCAGGGGGCGCGTGGGGCTTCCGTTCTCGAACAGCAGCACGGCCCGCTGCCGTGAGGCGACCGCCTGCTCCAGGCTCTTCGCGTCGAGCGGCACGGTGGAGAGGGCCGGCAACGGACCCGCCGTGTTGCCCTCGTAGTCCACGAGCACCCCGCGGCCTGGATCAACCCCCACCACCCACCCCACCCGGCTGCCGACGATGGGCTCCTGGGGGATGGGGTCTTGCGCGGACAGCGGGGCCTTCTTGCCAGAGTTCATGCTCATTCCTTATCTCCCGGCTCACCGCTCGGAGTCACTTGCCTTGGTGCGGCCAGGCGAACTGGCCAAGGGCTGCGCCGACAGGGATTGAAGCTCGGACTGGGCCGAGGACAGGTCGATGTCGGGTGGATCCTTGTGCTCGACCGGCTGTACATCCGGAAGCTCCAGCTTGGAGACGGACTTGCCGCTGAGCGAACCCGCCCCCAGCATCTTCACCTTACCGCCCTTGACCTTGATGTTCGAGCCGTCGATGGTCAGTGACTTCGCGAACCACTTGACGGCGCCGGACTTCTCCATGCTGACGATGAGGTTGCCGCCAACGATGAGCGAGAACTTGTCCGCCTTGAATTGAAAGGATTTGGCCAGAGAGGCCGCGGCCTTCCCGACCTCGGTGTGGGCCTTGGCCCCGACATCGCCCTTCTGGTCCTTGCCGGCCGCCAGCGACACCGAGCCCTTGATCTGGGACTCGAAATCACTGCCCACCTTGGTGGAGCGATCCTCGGACACGTTCTCCTGACGGAAACCCCCGACGTACTCGAAGCTGGCGCCTCCCACCTGGATGGACTTGTCCCCGCCCACCGACTCGCTCTTCGTCAAGATGACGTTGATGGAGTAGGCGGCGCCCACGTTCAGCGCGGCCGCCAGGGACACGGAGGTGTCAGCGGTCTGCACCACGAAGGTGTTCTGCATTCCGCTCACCGACACCGACTGGTTGCCCTCCACCTCCTCGTCATGGCTCCCGCGGATGCCGGTGGTCCGGTTCCCGGAGACCGCGAGCGTCTGGCTCCCCTCCACGAGCCCCATGTCCTCCTGCAACACGGACAGCGACTGGTTGCCCTCGATGGTGCGCTGGCGATCCTTCTTCACGAGCAGCGCCTCGTTGGCGCGGATCTCCTGCGTCTTGTCGTTGCGGGTATGCAGGTCATCGTCCTTCTGGGCGTGAAAGAAGACCTGCTCCTCGCCCGCGGCATCCTCGAAGCGCAGCTCGTTGAAGCCGTCGCTGTTGGGACTGGAGGAAGTGCGCAGGGTGGAGCGCGTCTTCTCGTCCGGCAGCGAGTAGGGGGTGGGGTTCTGCCCGTTGTAGACAGCCCCCGTGATGAGGGGCCGGTCCGGGTCCCCCTCGAAGAAGCGGATGACGACCTCCTGCCCCACCCGCGGCAGGAAGAGCCCACCCCATGCGGGGCCGCCCCAGACCTGACCCGGGCGGATCCAACAGGAGCTCTTGTCGTCCCTGCCGCCCTCGCGGTCCCAGTGGAACTGAACCTTGATGCGGCCGTGCTCGTCGGGGTGGATCTCCTCGCCGGGAGTGCCCGTCACGGTGGCGGTCTGGATGCCGGAGATGACAGGGCGGGGCGTGCTCCGGCGCGGCCGGAAGGGCACATCCGAGGGCAGGCAGCGGAACTCGTTCCGGTAGCGTCCCTGCCCCAGCGCCTCGTGCCGCGTGTGCGCCTCGGGCTGGTGGCCCACGTGCTGAACCTCCACCACCAGCAGCTTGCCTCCCGCGACCGCGTCCAGCTCGAAGAAGTGACCGGGGCACAGCCGCGGGCTGACACTGACACCCGACTGGGTCCGCTCGGATTGGAGCTGCTCCTCCAGCCGAACCTTGCTGAGCCGCTTGCCCTCCGAGGGCTCCACGTACCTGGCGGGAAAGTCGTAGAGCTCGAGCGCGCCGAAGTCACCGCTCTTGGAGGGCCGGGCCGTCAGGTCGAGCGCGGGCTTCTTGAAATCGAAGTCGCGCACCATGACCTTGCCGGGGCGCAACCGGTGCACCTGGGCCAGGGTGGAGGCGTGCTCCGCGTCCGCCACCCGCCCATCCTCCTCGCGGAACGGCAGCAGCGAGCCGCCCGCCATCTCCAGGTACGCCCCGGAGCTGTCGCCCAGCAGCAGCTCGTGGGCGTCCTCCGAGTGCGTGAAGAAATAGAAGATGCCCTCCTCCTCCAGCAGCCGGGAGATGAAGTCGAAGTCCGACTCCCGGTACTGCACGCAGTACTCACGAGCCGCATAGCTGCCGGACAGGGCGAAGCGGTGCTTCACCTGCCCCTCGTTCAGCACCTGCTTGACGATGTCCGGGATGGCCTTGTTCTGGAAGATGCGGCTGCGCCGCACGTGCTTGAGCCGCTCGAGCGCGGGCACCACCCGCAGGCGGTAGCGGAGCCGGCCCCCGTGCAGGCCCAGCGCCTGGGCGCGATGCACCTGGCCATTCACGTAGCGTACGGGCTCGCCCGCGTGCTGGAAGGTCAACGTGGCCTGAGTGCCCATCAGCTCCGCCAGGTCCAGCGGCTCATCGGCGTGGGTGTAGAGCTCCAGGTTGAACTCGAAGGGCCGCGACAGTCCCTCCAGCCCGGAGAGCTGCGTGACCACGCTCTCCTCCGGCGCATGGCCGCCCACCTGGAGGCCGAAAGCCATCTTGTCCGTCCATGCCATGGCGTCAGTTCTCCGCGATCTTCGAGCCCTTGATGACCACGTCGCCGCTGGCGGTGATCTCCACCTTGGCGCCCTTGATGATCACATCCCCGTTCTTCTTGACCTGGAGGGTGGCGGAGCCGACCTTGAGGGTGAACTGCTCCTCGGCCACCAGGGAGATCTCCTTGGCGGACAGGGTGTAGGAATCCTTGACGGCGTGGTTGTGATTGCCCCCCACGCTCACCATCAAATCCTTGCCCACCTTGAGGTTGCGTGACTTCCCGACCTGCTCGGTCAGGTCTCCGCCCACCTGGAGGCTGCGCGAGCCCACGACCGTCTCGGACTTCTTGGCGCCGACGACCTCCGACTTGGCTCCGCCCACCTGCTCGGCCTTGATGCCCCCCACCAACTGATTGAGGGCGCCGCCCACGCTGACGGAATACGCGCCGCCGACGTTGAGCATCTTCCCCAACCCCACCGTCTCGAGCGACGCCATGCTCACCAGCACGCTCTGGCTGCCACCCACGCTGACGGACTGGTCGCCCGCCACCGTCTCGGTGTGGTTGCCGCCCACGGACGTCGAGCGATCCTTGTCCACCCGGAGCGACTGGTTGCCGCCGATGACACTGTCGTCGTTCTTCTTCACCTCCAGGGACTGGTTGCCCTCGATGGTGCGGCTGCGGTCCTTCTTGACGAGCAGCGTCTCGTTGCCGCCCACCTGCTGGGTCTTGTCGTTCTCGACGACGATGTCCAGGTCCTTCTGGGCGTGGAAGTAGACCTGCTCCTGGCCGGCCGCGTCCTCGAAGCGCAGCTCGTTGGAGCCATCGCCGCCAGGACTGGAGCTGGAGCGCAGGGTGCTCCGGGTCTTGTCGTCCGGCAGGGAGATGGGGGGTGGATTCTCGCCGTTGTAGACGCTGCCGGTGACGAGGGGCCTGTCGGGATCTCCCTCGAGGAACTCGACCACCACCTCGTGGCCGATGCGAGGCAGGTAGAGGGCGCCCCAGCCGGGGCCGGCCCATGACTGACTCACGCGAATCCAACAGGAGCTCTTGTCGTCCCGGCCGCCCTCACGGTCCCAGTGGAACTGCACCTTGATGCGGCCATGCTCGTCGGTGTGGATCTCCTCGCCCGAGGGCCCCACGACGATGGCCGTCTGGGCGCCAGGGATGAGGGGCCGCGGAGTGGTGCGCGGCGGACGGTAGGGCACCTTGGCGGGGAGGCAGGTGAAGGTATTGCGGTAGCTCTCCTGGCGGGCGTCCGGCTGGCCCTCGAAGAGGAGCACCTCGGGCTGGCGCCCCTCGTGGCGGGCGGAGAGGACGAGGTAGCCACGGTTGAAGGCATCCGCCGGGTGCTCGTCCAGCTCGAGGGTGTGGCCAGCACGCAGGCGCCGGCAATTGCTGGCGCCGGAGGCGAGCTCCACCCGGGCCCGTAGCTCCTCCAGACGCACCTTGGCGAGCGCCTTGCCCGTGCCGGGCGCTTCGTAGCAACCCGGATAGTCGTAGACCTCGAGGGAGGACTCGGCCTCGTCATCGGTGCTGGTGGCGGTGAGGTCCTGGGAGGGGCGGACGAAGTTGTAGTCCCGGAGGGCGACAGCACCGGGCTGCACCTGGAGCTGAGAGGAGAACTCGTGCACGTACTCGCTGTCGGCGACCATCTTGGTGGTGGTGCGGAAGACGAGCCGCGCCTCACCGGGCATGGCGGGACAGCCGAGCGAGGTGTCGGCGAGCACCAGGGTGTGAGCGTCCTCGGTATGCTCGAAGTAGTAGAAGATGCCCTCTTCCTCGAGCAGGCGGGAGACGAAGTCGAAGTCGGATTCGCGGTACTGCACACAGTAGGTGCGTGTGGCGTAGGAGCCGTTCAGCTCGAGCCGGTGCTCCACGAGCGCATCACCGAGCACCTCGTGGACGATGTCGGGGACGGTCTTCTCCTGGAAGATGCGGCTGTTGCGCGTGTGCTTGAGCGTCCACCAGCGGGGCACGATCGTGGCGCGGTAGCGCAGGCGCTCCTCGGAGCCGCCGGCCTCCCAGCGGGTGACACGCGACACGACGCCATGGAAGTAGCGCTCCCCGTCCTCGCCGAGGTGCACGGCGAGCAGGGCGTTCTGCCCCAGGAGGGCTCGCTCATCCACGGACACGTCTGACGGGGCTGCGAGGAGGACATCCAGCGTATAGGGCTGGGAAATGGCCTCATCGGCCTCGAAGCCAATGACGGCCAATTCGCCCAGCGCATGTGGACCCACCTGGAAATCAAACTCGGCCTGATTCGCCAGGAGAGCAGCGGTTGCGACCATAAAACCCCCCTTCTCCGACAGTATGCTCCGAGCCGGGTCCACAGTCACGACCCCGCGTTGAGTACCGTCTGCCTGGATTGTTCGAAGGCCCGTGAGCAATGTGAAGCGCTTCACAGCGCTCCGAATCAGCACCATGCTGGAATTCCCGGCTGGACAGCACACCTCGTCGGGCGACGTGTTGCGGCGCGGAGTACCACTTCGCAGAGGAAAGCCTGGTGCCAGGCTCATGCGGTGGCACCGACAACAGCCACACGAACGCATGCAGATCTCACTCAACACGACAGGTATGCAGGCTGGCATCTCCGTTGCCGCGGACAAGGATGCTCGCGACTACTGCGTGGTGGTGGTGAAGGGGACATTCGAGACGAACCCACGCGGGGAGATGACGCTCGCCAGAGAGCAACGACCGCTTGTTACGGCCGATGAGCACCATGGCGATCCCGCCACGACCAGCATCCGCTACGAATGCGACTTCGCGCTCGAGAAGCCGCTGACGGACGTCATCGTGGTCGGCAAAGCGGTCTCGCCCGCCGGGCAGCGCGTGACGCAATTGCCCGTCAGCCTCGAGGTCCAGGGGACGAAGAAGACTCTGCAGATCCTCGGAGAGCGACGCTGGCTTCGCTCAATGGGAAGGATGTTGCCTTCAGACCCCGTCCCTTTCGTCGAAATGCCCCTGACGTTCGAGCGGGCCTTCGGAGGCACGGATGAGAGCCGAGGGCCAGGACAAGCCTCCGTGGAACATCGGAATCTCGTGGGCGTCGGATTTCATCCGCATCGCGGCGCGGCCCAGATCGAGGGTACACCCCTTCCAAACCTGGAGCGTCCGGGACAGACGATCTCCTCACCCCGTGACCGGCCGGAGCCGATCGGGCTTGGGCACGTAGGGCGTGCGTGGGCACACCGCATCGCCTACGCAGGCACCTACGACGCGCGCTGGCGCGATGAACGGGCACCGTTCCTCCCATCGGACTTCGACCCGCGCTACTTCCAGTCCGCACCGACGGATCAGCAGTTCCCGCATTTTCATGGGGGCGAACGGATTCGCTGCATCCACATGGCCGCGGAGCCCGTCGTCCAATACGTCATTCCATCCCTACGCGTTCCAGTCAGGTTCCACTTCGCCGATCGAGAGGTGGAGCAGATGGGTGTACTCGATACAGTGATTCTCGAGCCCCATCTCTCGCTTGCCATGCTCGTGTGGCGAGCACGCGTTCCCATTGGGAAGAAGCTCAACGCGCTCCGGGAGATCTCCGTGGGCGAGCAGCCACGCAGCACCTCGGGTGCACCCATCGGCTATCGACAGGGCAAGCCGGTGTTCAGCGGCCTCGCCGCGGCGATCCGCTGGCTCCGCCAGCACCGAGGCAGCAGGCCATGAGTGCGTCACCCATCTACGTCCACGCGGCCGGAATGGCGTGCCCCGTGGGCCTGCGCTGGGCGCCTGCTTGCGCGGCGTTGCGAGCCGGACTCAATCGCAAGCGGGTTTCACCTTACATGGACAATCAAGGCAGGGAGATCGTCATCTCGCACCTGAGTGACCTCCTCGACCTCAAGGCGACCCCAACGCAGCGCTGGCTGTTCTTCCTGACCCACGCACTCCAAGACATCCTCGATCAGATCGGCGCGGCCGCGTTCGAGCGACTCCCGCTGCTCATCGCCTTGCCGGCCTCGACAGCGGACAAGCCCTACTCCGTGGACTTCCTCGTACGCGAACTGTCGGCGCGGTTGGATGTCGTGATCAATCCGCGCAGGGTACGCATCTTCACCGAGGGCTCTTATGGGCACCACTTTCAAGGTCATGTGGAGGGGGCTACCATAGCGGTCAGGTGGGAAGGTGAACGCCCACCTGGGCGGAGGTGGGTCCAGAGAATCGGACGGCCAAGACGAATTCCTCGCGCCCATCGGCGGAGGAATGAACGTGGCCTTGAAGGAAATCGTGGAGCGTTTCACGCAGCGCAGTCCAGTCACGGTGATGGTGCGCCGCACGCTCGAGCACGCCCTGAGTTCAAAGTGGATTGATGAGGTATTTGAAGCACAGCGAGACAAGCAGTACACGCGCGAGTTGCTCTTCTCCTCGGTAGTGGACTTGATGGGGCTGGTGGCGCTGGGATTGCGACCGTCGCTGCACGCCGCGGCGCAGTCCGCTCCAGACCTGGCCGTCTCGCTGGCAGCGCTCTACGACAAAGTCAATCGCACCGAGCCTCAGGTGGTGCGAGCGCTGGTGCAAGGGAGCGCGGAGAGACTGGTGCCCGTGGTGCGGCCCATGAAGAAGCAGGAGCCGTGGGCGGCGGGCTACCAGGTGCGAATCTTGGATGGCAATCACCTGCCGGCCAGCGAGAAGAGGCTCAAGGCGCTGAGAGATTTCCGAGGAGCGGCACTGCCCGGACAATCCTTGGTGGTGTATGCGCCGGAGCTGGGGCTGGTGGTGGATGTGCTGCCCGCGGAGGATGCGCATGCACAGGAGAGGGCGTTGATGGGGCCCGTGCTGGAGCGAGTGCGGGAGGGGGAACTGTGGCTGGCGGACAGGAACTTCAGCACGAGCGGGATTTTGCGAGCGGTGGAGGAGAAGAGAGCGGCCTTCATCATTCGAGAGCACGGGGCGTCGCCCAATCCGACGGCGCTGGAGGAGAGGAGGGAAAAGGGACGAGGGCAGACAGGGAGAGTGTACGAGCAGGCGGTGAGGGTGGAGGGGGAAAGGCCGTTGGAGTTGAGACGGGTTGAAGTGCATTTGGATGAGCCAACGGAGGATGGGGAGACAGTCATCCGCCTGCTCACGAACGTGCCGGCGGAAAAGATGAGCGCCCTGGAGGTGGCGGAGTTGTACAGGAAGCGCTGGAAGATAGAGGGAATGTTTGGAGAACTGGAGGCGGTGCTCGAAAGCGAGGTGAGAAGTCTGGGGAAGCCGAGAGCGGCGCTGCTAGCCTTTGGGGTGGCTGTGCTGGCCTACAACGCGTTGTCCGTGGTGAAGTCAGCAGTGGAAGCCAGCCATGACTTGGAGGCAAGCAACGAGCAGGTGTCCACCTACTACATCGCCGCCGAGGTGAAGTTCTCCTACGGAGGGATGATGGTCATGGTAGAGCCAGCGGAGTGGGCCGAGCAGGAAGTGCAATCGGCCGAGCAACTGAGTGCGGCCCTATTGGAAATGGCGAAGAAGGTGAAGCCCGCGACGTTGCGCAAGCATCCCCGGGCGGCCAAGAAGAAAGTGAAGAAGGGCTATGCACCGGGGAAGGCAGTGCGCAAACACGTAGCGACAGCGCGTGTGCTCAAAGGAGAGAAGCTCTCCTGAGCAGGGAAGAAACCGAGACTCCCAGGAGACCAGACGTCCCCAAGAGCGTCCAGTGATGGGCGCCTCATGGAATGGCTATGTCCCGATAGAGGACCAATTCACCTCGGCTCGCCATTCCCTCCCTGGTTGACCCTCTAGAAGAAACACCTGCCATCGACCTTGAAAGGGGTGG
>NZ_JPMI01000203.1 GCF_000733295.1 Archangium violaceum Cb vi76
GACGCTGTAGACGGGACCGCCGGCTCCCGCGGCGGCAATGGCCCGGGACACCTGGCGCAGGGCCGTGCGGGCCTCCTCGTTGGCATCCGACAGCAGCTGCTGGTTGCGCCGCATGCGTCCGGCCGCCAGCAACACCGCCACGGCGGCGCCCAGCATCACGATGCCGAGCGCCGCGCTGAGCAACAGCTCCACCAGGGTGAGTCCCCGCGCGGAGCGCCGCCTCCGGGCGAGCCTCAGCGGGTCAGGAGTGCGCTGGTGACGACGCATTGGGTATCGCCCTCTCTGAGGTTCTCGCACGTGCCGTCCGTGGCGTGGCTGACCGCCACGAAGACCCGCCAGAGGTCTCCCTGGGCGGTCCCGTCGACGACCCGCTCGAAGCGCACGTGGCGGCGGTACTGGCAGGTGGGGTGGAAGCCTTCCTCCGGCATTCCGGTCTTCCTGCACGGACGGCCGTAGATGTCCACCCAGCCCACCAACTCCGGTTTGGTGCCGTTGCACAGCTCCGCGATGGTGGCGGGGAGCAGGGTGCCGAACGCCTCCTGGCAATCCAGGAGCGTTCCATCGTGGACGAAGGTGGCGCCGTTGGCCTCCGGGCGCAGCTTCGGCTTGAGGTCACCGAGCACCAGCGCGTCCACCCGTTGCTGTGCCAGACGCATGGCCATGTGGTGGCGGTAGGAGCGGCTGGAGGCGCGGGCGGCGAGGGTGTTGGCCGATACGAGCGCCAACATCGCCACCGCCACCAGCGTCATGCCGACCATCACCTCGACCAGCGTCATCCCTCGAGGGTGTCTCTGCGCACGCATGCTTCACCTACTCCGCGAGTGCACGGCCCAGGTCCAGCCAGGAGCCGATCCGCGCCGGCGTCCGCTTCCCGGGGAGGCCCGAGCCCGGCACGCTGCCGGCGGGCTTCTGCTCCCCGGTGCTCTCCAGGCCCACCATGCTCTGGGTGATGATGGTGCCGTCTGGCAGCACCAGACTGCCGGCCGCCGCCTTGCCGCTGGCGCTCTTGTAGCCCTCGTCCGTTTTCGACTTGCGCAGGTCGCGCACGCGGGTGTGGCCCGCCATGTCCGACTTGAAGGGGTTGTTCTCGGTGGTGCCAAAGGCCGTGGTGAGCACGATCTGGCTGTCGACGATCTTCGGCGAGCCAACGGCGCGCTCCTTCTCGTCCAGCTCGAAGTAGAAGGCCGCCGCCTGCTTCGCGTTGCCCCACCGGGTCATGTCGGACGCCGTCGTGGGAGAGACGGAGCTCACCTTGTCGTAGGTGAGCTGGTTGCGGATCTTCACGTCCTCCGGGCTGGAGGCCACCACGTACACGCGGCCCTTGATGTTGGGGTTCGTCGTGAGCACCCAGTCCGGGCCCGCCGTGCCGAACACGAGCGCCAGCTTGCCCGCGGCCGCCTGGCCCACGCTCATCTTCGAGAAGAGGCTGTCGGCGGCCATCTCATAGGGCAGCCGCATGATGGCGGGCACCGTGCTGATGGGGTGCTGGGGATTGTCCGTGGAGAACAGGGGGTAGCTGCCGCCGCTCCCAGTGGTGAAGGCATTGAGGTTGGCGCCGGTGCGGATGTCCAGCTCCCAGAGCCGGCCCTCCATGTCTCCCACGTATACGCGATCCATGGAGCCGTCGTTGTCCATGTCCAGCGTGGAGGTGCCACCCGGCACGGAGTTGGACGTGCTGGCGCCGTAGGGCCGCTCCCACTGCCAGAGCTTGCGGCCCGTGCCCGAGTCCAGGGCGAACACATGCAGCTGCTGCGCCCCCGTCGTCGCGCCGTTGGTGGCGACGATGAGCTGGAAGGTGGGCACGTTGCCCCGGCGCACCGGCACCAGGTTCATCGCCAGCGAGTCTCCGAAGTCCCTGTAGTTGTAGGGACCCGAGATCCGCGCGCCATCCAGCTCGGTGTAGTTGGGAACGGGTCCCCCCTGGCGGTCCGACCACCGGAAGGCCGTGTTCTTGTCGGCCTCGGGATCATCGAAGTTGTCCTGGTCCGCCGTCACATCCCACAGCACGGTGGGGAAGCGGGGATCCGTCACGTCCAGCGCGAACATCTCCCCACCCAGGCGGCCCGAGCCGGAGACGAGCACCGTGCGCCAACGGAAGATGCCCGTGTTGCGCTCGTCCGGATCCAGCACGCCGTTGCGGTTGACGTCCTCGTAGTCCACGTACACGTCGGAGACCACCGGCGAGATGTCCACCCGCGCGTCGTTGGTCCGCAGGCGCGACAGCTGGCCCTTGGGGATGAAGGACCACAGCTCGGTACCCGCGGCGGGCGCCGTCCGGCCGGGGATGGGGCCGCGCAGGTAGATGGCGTGCAGCTGACCATCCAACCCGCCGATGTAGGCCATGTCCGGGCGCTGGATCTGGATGTAGTCGCTGCGGCCCACCACCGCCGCGCTCGCGTGGTCCAGACCGCCGAGCGTCGAGCGGACCTCGCCGAACTGGCGGTTGTCGCACTTCGCCTCGGTGGGCTCCAGGTCGTCGTACGGGGTGCTGTCCGTCCGATCATGCGCCACGCAGAAGCCCCGCACCCGCTGCAGGAAGTGCTGGCTGGTGTGGATGTGCTCGTTGAGCAGCGCCGCCAGCGCCGTGTCCACGATGCCATCCCCGTCCGGATCCAACACGCTCGCGCCCGCGGCGTTGCGGTCCAGCCCGATGGCCTCCTGGAGATCGCACACGTTGCGCAGCTTCCCGGTCTCGGGCTCATCCTGGCAGCCCGCCCGGAGCTCGCTCAGCTTGAAGTCCACCTTCTTGAGCCCTTCCTGGTTCGTTCCCAGGACGGTGAAGATCTCGCGCTCGCCCGGCTTGGGCATGCGCGCGGCGGCCTCCCACTCGGCGTCGGCGGCGAAGCTCTGCTTGCCCTCGATGTCGGTGGACAGGATGGAGCGGAAGCGGCCCTCGACATAGGGGAAGATCCAGTCCGCGCCCTTGGCGCCCATCTGGAAGTTGATGCGCTCGGGGAAGTGGGCCGGGGGAGGGGTATCCAGGAAGGTGCCCGACAGCACGCGCACCTTGTCCACCGTGCCATCCTCCTTGTAGGTGATGTCCGCCACGGGCTCGGCGCGGCTGGTCTCCAGCGAGCTGGGCTTGTAGGCGAGGTTGAGCAGCGTGTTGAGCACCACGCGGTTGCCGGCCGTCGAGCCCGCGAAGCTGTGTCCGGCCAGGTAGAGGATGTTGCCCTTCTGGCGGTTGTTGTCCTTCGGGCGGGAGATGTACAGGTCCCACCCGTTCTTGGCGGCATTGCTGGTGGACTTCGTGGTGATCATCCGCAGGGTGCCGTCGCCGTACTCCTTGCCCGCGCGCACCCGGAAGCCCTCGACGAGGCCCGAGGTGATGACGAACGGGTAGTCACCCTTCTGGCTGAAGAGGTCCCCGTAGTTGCGGAAGATGTAGCAGTCCCCGCTGGCGCCCGGATCCGAGCAGTCCTGCCCGTTGGTCGCGAAGCCACCGCCGCCGGTGAGCTCACCGGTGCCCATGGTCTGCAGGCCATCGCCCACCGCCTGCTCGGGGGTGCGCTTGGACATGAACTGCGTGGGCTCGTTGTCGTCGTAGTGGGTGCGCCGCCTGTCGTCGGGGCGGTAGCTGTCCTCGTACGTCTGGATGGACGCGCACTCGTTGAAGATGCTGTTCCCGAGGTCGGCGAAGTGGGCGATGTTGTCCAGGGCCTGCTTGAGCTTCGCCTGCTCCCGCGTGTTTCCCTCCCAGTGCGGCGCCCACATGACCTTGTAGTAGGTCTTGTTCGGCATGGTCGGATCCGGCGCGTAGTTGAGCTTGCCCCGGGGGTGCGTGCCGTCGTCGATGAGATCCCGCTCCTGGTGGAGTACGTCGAAGATCTTCCCGTGGCTCTCGAAGGTGCCCTCGGCGCCCTCGAAGTTCAGGCCGGCGTTGAAGAGGTACTGGCGCAGGATGCCCACCGAGCCGCCGCTGCCCTCGACGAGCGCGATGGGCGGGGGGACCTCGTTCATGATGCGGGCGATGGGCGCCACGAAGGCATTGTTGGCCTTGTGCACCCGGACGTAGAAGCCCGTGCCCGGGCCGCAGTTGGGGTCGGGGGTTCCTTCCGGGCCCTTGAACTTCGCGAAGTCCGGATCCTCCTTCAGCAGCCTGACGGCCTTGGCCGCCTCGGACGCCTCGATGATGAAGGGCCCGCCCATGTAGCGCATCCGCTTCACGGTGCCCTTCACCCGGAACGTGTTCTCGCCCATGCCGTTCGGGGCGCCGCGGGTGTCGAACGTGTCGAACTCATTGATGAACTCGCCGGTCGAGTTGTTCAGCAGCGACACGGGCCAGCCACTCTCCTTGGCCACCTCCATGTCGCAACCGTCGATGTGGACCGCCGTGTCCACCGAGTTCTTGCACCGGTGGTGGCTCGTCTTCGTGGGCTGCACCGCCCAGTAGACCGTCACTCCCTTCTGCAGGAACCGGTAGATGAGCCCATACGCGGCCACCGAGCCGCATTGGGTCTGATATGCCCGTTGCATCGGAATGATGAGCGAGCCCTGTTCGAAGCGGACATCCGTTGCGCCTGCAACGAATGGCAACGTCATGAGGCACAGGACGACGAGGGGGCGAATGCGCAAAGCTTTCATCCGTGTCTGTCCTCCAGAAGGGGGCCGACGAGGGGACGCCGGTCGACGTTCAGGGGTAGGCGCAGATCCCACGGGGGTGGCTCTGCGCTTATCTGCGGCAGGGTAGCATACTGGAAGAAAAACTGACAAAAGACTACAAGTAAGAGATGCGGGAGACTCGCCCCCCTACGGGATTTCCTGTATTTTTCTTGGGCTCCAAGAAATGGTGATGAGTCAGGACATCCAGGCGCTTTTCTGGTCCTACGGATATGTCGGGGTTTGTGTCGCAGCGGGGGAGCTGGCCCTGCGGCTGGGCCTGTCGAGAGAGCTCGCGCGGAAGATCATCCACGTGGGTGTGGGCTTCTGGATCTTCGGGACGCTGGGGCTCTTCGAGAGCCGGGAGTTCGCGGTGGTGCCGTCGGCCACGGCGGCGGTGGCGAATTTGTACATCCACCGCAAGCGGCTGCTGAAGTCGGTGGAGGCCGAGCCCGACAACCTGGGCACGTTCTGGTTTCCGGTGGCCTACTCGGTGCTGGTGTGGCTGGCGTGGGACAGGCCGGCGGTGGCGGCGGGAGGAGTCATGGCCATGGCGGTGGGAGATGCCGTGGCCTCGCTGGTGGGCCGGCGTTTCGGGCGCCACCGGTACGAGACCTTTCACGGGGAGCACAAGAGCCTGGAGGGCTCGCTGGCCCTGTGCGCGAGCACCTTCGTGGCCGTGCTGGCCGTGCTGACGTGGATGCCGGGGGTGGCGCCGGACATGCCGCGGGTGCCGCTGGCCCTGCTGTGCGCCGTGGTGGCCACCTGTGCCGAGGCGCTCGGCACGAAGGGACGGGACAACCTCTGGGTGCCGCTGTCCGCGGGGGCCGTCCTCTACCTGGTGCCGTCCACGCATGCGTGGGGACTGGGAGTGGGAGCCTGCATCGCCCTGGCCATCGGCGTGCTGTCGTGGGCCCGGGGCTCGCTGAGCCCGAGTGGTGTGCTGGGGGCTCTCCTCGTCGGCACGCCCGTCTTCGGGCTGGCGGGGGCGGTGGGGGCCGCGGCGCTGCTCGGCTTCTTCATCTCCTCGAGCCTGCTCTCCAAGGCGTTCCGGGCCCGGAAGGCCGGCGTGGAGGAGGAGTACGCCAAGACGGGGACGAGGGATCTGGGACAGGCGCTGGCCAACGGAGGCGTGGCCGCGGTGGCGGCGGTGCTGCTGGGCGTCACCGGAGACGCGCGCTACTCGCTGGCCATGTTGGGGGCCCTGGTCGCGGCCAACGCGGACACGTGGGCCACGGAACTGGGGGTGCTCTCGCGCTCGCCGCCGAGGCTCGTCACCACGTTGCGGCAGGTTCCGCCCGGTACGTCCGGCGCCGTGTCGGGAGCCGGGCTGCTGGCCTCCACCGCGGGCGCCGCGTTCGTGGGAGGCGTGGCCGTGCTCGCGGGAGCACCGGTGGCGCTCGTTCCGTGGCTCGTGCTGGCGGGAGTGGCGGGCTCGCTGGTGGACAGCCTGCTGGGCGCCACGGTGCAGGACGTGCGCTGGTGCGACGCCTGTGGGCGGGAGACCGAGCGCAGGGTGCACCGGTGCGGACGCCCCGCGCGGCCCCTGCGTGGCTTTTCCTGGCTGGGCAATGACACCGTCAACGTGGTGGCCACGGCCGCGGGCGCCCTGGTGGCGTTCTGGGCATAGCGCGTGAGGGGAATTGGACCGACCGGGAGTCGAACCCGGCACATCAGGCGTGCAAAGCCCGATTCCGCCCCGGCGGCCAGCCCGAAAGAATGGGGAAGGAGAGTGGAGTCACCGGGAGTCGCACCCGGATCTCCGCCTTGCGATGGCGGCATCTTCCTGTTGGACGATGACCCCAGATTACGCGAGCAGGGAGTCGCACCCTGATCTCCGGTGTGTCGAACCGGTGCTCTGCTGTTGAGCTACACGCGTGTCTGTCCATGGAACATTAGGGACGAGCAGACTCGAACTGCTGTCTCCCGCTTATCAGGCAGGTGCTCTACCTTTGAGCTACGCCCCTTCGACAGTTGCTTCAACCGTCATGCGAAATCAGACGCGGGAGGCCGCGCGTTCCTGACAGGTCCGCCGCGCCGTGCTCATCCAACGGGCGTAGGCCCTGGTGCGTCCCTGCCGGCGCGCAGCAGGTAGAGCCAGAAGAAGCCCCCCAGCGCGAGTCCCAGCGTGGCCTTCACCCACGAGGAGAAGAAGTCGCCGGGGGACACGAAGCCCTCCACCACGGCGATGAGGGCGAGGAAGGGCGCGCAGCCGAGCACCAGCTTCACGGCCTCGCGCCCCCGCAGCGCGAGCGCCTGTCCCCGGGGCAGCTCGCCCGGGTCGACGAGGGCCTGGCCCACCATGAGCCCCGCGCCTCCGGCGATGACGATGATGGACAGCTCCACCGGCCCGTGGGCGGCGATGAAGTCGAACAGCTTCGCGCCCATGCCCTCGTGCACGCACAGGGCTGCCACCGAGCCCAGGTGCACGCCGTTGTTGATGAGCACGAACACCGTCCCCAGCCCCAGCAGGATGCCGGAGGCGAAGGTGACGATGGTCACCGTGAGGTTGTTGGTGGCGATGCCCGAGGCCACCGCGTTGGGCGGCGACACCGTGAGGATGCCATCCGTCCACATCTCCTTGCGCGCGATGAAGTCGCGCAGGTGCTCGGGGACGAGCAGCTCCGCGCCGCGCGGCTCCAGCAACACCACCACCGCGCCCAGGAGGATTCCCAACAGGAAGAGGCCCGCGCTGGCGGCCACGAAGGCCCCGTTGGCGCGCAGGGTGCGCGGGAAGTCCTGGCGGAAGAAGGCCAGGGTGGAGGCCAGCCGCTCGCGCGGCGGCTGGTAGATGGTGGCGTAGGCCTGGCCGCACAGCTGGTTGAGGAAGCGGTGCACGTCCGTGCCCGCGTAGAAGGTCTGGGCATGCGCCAGGTCCGCCGCCGCCCGGCGGTAGAGGACATCGAGCGTTCGCAGCTCTCCCAGCCGCAGGGTGCCCGCGCGCTGCCGGTCGAGCAGCTCCTTCAGGGCGTCCCAGTCGGGGCGGCGGCGGGTGACGAAGGCGGGCAGGGGAGCGGCCACGTCAGCGCTCCGCCTGGACGCGGGCCCTCAGGAAGGCCTCGGTGCTCTGGGCCGAGGCCAGCACGGTGGCGCGTCCGGCCTCGTCGAGCCCTCCGTAGCGCTCCACCAGCTTCGTCCCCAGTCGCGCCCGGGCCTGGGGTTCCAGCTCCGGCGCCCGGGTCAGGAAGGAGAGGATGAGCTCCACGTCCTCCGCGGTGAGCCGCTCGGAGTGGGTGGCGGTGGGCAGGGCCATGGCTCCCACGGTGGGCGCCGTGTACTTGTCCAGGTCGATTCGCTCCTCACGCACCAGCAACGTGCCGGCGAGCAGATCTCCCAGCCTCCGGTGCTGGCGCGTCAGCAGCACGCTGAGGACGCCCACGGCGTAGACGAGCGGCAGCGAGTCCACCACGCGCACCAGGTTGCGCACCGCGCTCTCCAGCACGCCCACGGGCGAGCCATCCACGCGCACCACCCGGATGCCCATGAGGCGCTTGCCCGGCGTCTGCCCGCCCATGAGCACCTCGGCCGCCGTCCAGTACACCCACTGCGTGGCGAACACCCCCACCACCAGCAGCGTCTGCGCCAGGCCGGACAGTCCCTGGAAGAAGCCCACCACGTCACTCACCAGCAGCGTGAAGGTGAAGTAGGCGACGACCCAGAAGACGAAGAGGATGAAGAGATCGACCAGGTAGGCGAGGCACCGGTAGCCGATGCCGGCCACGGGCAACGAGAGCGATACCCGCTCGGGCGTGGCGACGTCGAGGCTCGGGGAGGGGGCGGAGTTCATTCGTCCGGGAGATTACCCGGAACACGCCTGGAGGTCCCCCAGGGCAGGCACCAGGGCGGGCACCCCATTGTCCCGGCCTCGCTGCACGCCAGGCCCGGGCGTGGTCAAGGTCAGAAGGAACCCTTCAATGCCACGGGGAGGCGGACATGGCGGACACGGATCCCACGGGAACCAACATCAATCAGCCGTCGCAGCGCACGGAGGACCCGCAGGCCCGGCGCGAGCAACGCAGCGAAACCCGGCGCAACCAGACCTACAAGGCCTTCTTGCGCAACCTCATGGTCATCGGCTCGATGAACGAGGAGGAGGCGGAACGCGCCGCGGTGTCGGTGCTCTGCGTGCTGGAGCAGCGGCTCTTCGGAGAGGAGGCCGCGCACCTGGAGGCCCAGCTGCCCGGCAAGCTCCAGGATCTGCTCCTCCGCTGCGAGCGGCACGTGGGCAAGCCGGCCAGCAAGTTCGGCAGGGAGGGCTTCCTCCAGATGGTGTCGGAGGACCTGGAGGTGGACTCCCTCGAGGCCGAGCGGAAGATCCGCGCCGTCTTCACCGCGGTGAGGGAGCAGGTCTCCGAGGGGGAGATCGAGGACGTCATCGGCCAGCTGCCCCACGACCTGCGCGATTTGTGGCAGCGCGCCATCTGACGGGCCCGGGACCTGGAATGAAGAAGGGGCTGGAGGACTCCAGCCCCTCTCCCGTTGTTTCACGCCTGGCTCAGGCCTTCATCTTGCCCTGCTTGCCGGCGTCCGTGGTGCTCACCTGGATGCGCTTGGGCTGCAGCTCCGGCTGCTTGGGCAACCGCAGGTGGAGCACGCCGTCCTTCAGCTCCGCGTTGACGTTGTTGGCGTCCACGCCCTCGGGCAACGTGAACGAGCGGGTGAACGAGCCGTAGCTGCGCTCGTAGGCGTAGAAGCGGTCCGATTCCTCCTGCTGCTCCGTCTCCCGCTTGCCGCTGATGCTGAGCCGGTCCCCCGTCAGCGTGATGTCCAGGTCTCCCTCCTTCACCCCGGGCACGTCCGCCTTGAAGATGTAGGCGTCCTTCGTCTCCTTCACCTCGAAGGCCGGGATGAAGCTCGACGACGTGTCACCGCCGCCGACCATGCGTCCCACCTGCTCGAACGGATCGAACCCCATCAATTCCCTCATCCGCTCGAAGGGATCCAACCCCCGGGTCCACCGGCCAACCGGCGAGCCACTGCCTCGACGCACTGGAAGATCCGCCATGACATGTCCCTCCTTGTGCTCGGGTCGTACCCGCGCTGGAGTACGGCCCCTACACTCAGGGTAGAGCGGGGATGCCGACGCACAAGGCACACCCGGAGGCCGCTCCCTGTCCTCCAGACCATCCGCCCGCGGACCCTGGAATAGCCCACCACCTGACACCTCCTGGGCCTATGGGTGTAGCCGTGCACAGTCAGCGGCAAATTGGCGTGGATCGCGACTGGACGGATGCCATACCGATGGGCATTCGTGGGTAGCGCCGGTCACACAGTGGGTGAACTGGAGGGAGTGGTGGGTCGAATCTTTCCAGTAGACGTCGGAGGTGCGACTCAGGAGAGAGACAAGCGTCAACAGGTTGTGGATGGTGCTGACCGAGTGTTTCCAACACCGGGGGCAGTACGTCTCATAGGTAGTTGTACGCCATGACGGCTGGGGGGCCCTTGCATGGCAACGAATCAAGCGGAAGTGCGGGTTGGATTGTTGGAAGGACCGTGGGCGGTCTATCAGGGGCTGGCCGATGGGCTGAGGGGAGAAGGGCTTCAGGTCCTGTGGGTGACCCGGGACGTGAGGACGCTCCTCGATGGCATCGGCACGGATCCGCCGCAGGTGGCCATCCTGGACGTGGAGCCGGAAGGCGACGCGCACCTGGGCTGCCCGGCCACGGAAGGGCTGAACCTCCTGCGTGAGGCGCGCAAGCGCCGGCTGGAGGTGCGGATGCTCGTGCTGTCCTCGGCGCATGCACAGGATTTCATCTCCCAGTGCTTCGACGAGGGGGCCTCGGGCTATCTCTTCCGGCAGAGCCTGACGACGAACGCCGTGTGCACGGCCGTCAACGCCCTGGTGCGCGGGGAGAAGCTCTTCCCAGTGCAACTGTTGCGCAACGACTTCGAGCATCCACCAGTGGCCACGTCCACCGCGAGCGTGCTGCTCACTCTCACGCAACGTGAGCGCGAGGTGCTCCAGTACGTGGCCGGTGGCGCGGACAACCTGAAGATCGCCGCGCACCTGCAGATCGCCGAGCGTACAGTGAAGTCGCATGTGACACAGCTGTACCGGAAGCTGGGTGCGGAGAACCGGACCCAGCTGGCGTTGCGCGCCTGTCACCTGGGTGTCCGGCCTCCGCCGGATCTCTAGCGGCTCCAAGAATCCGGGGACGGATGTAACACCGTCGTCAGTCCCCGGTCATTCAATCGTCAGACCCCCCTGGCAGATCGTGGTGCGTGACACCACTGTCCCAGCCCATCGAGGGCGCCAGGAGGAGGAGGGTGATGAACGGGGTTGTCGGGCTGGAGACGCCAGGGAGTCTCGCGCTTCCAGCACCGAGGAAGGTCGAGCGGGAGGCCGGATGGGCCTTCCCGCGCATGCGCATCGGTCAGGTTTCGCTGGACATGGGGAGCCTCGACGAGGTGCTCGTGTGCATCGAGCGGCTCGTGGCCACCGGCCGGGGTGGCCGGGTCCTCACGCCAGGGGTGGAGCAGGTGGTCCGCGCCGAGCGGGAGGCACCACTGCGCGAGGCGCTCGCCACGGCGGAGCTGTCGCTCGCGGGCGGCACGGCCCTGGTGCGTGCGGCGCGGGTGCTCGGCTCGCCGCTGCCGGAATTGGGTGCGCGGTGGGTGCCGGCGCTGGCCGGGCTGGCCCGTGCGCGGGCGTGGCGGGTGCTCGTGGTGGCGGATCAGCCCGGGCTGGCCGAGTGGACCGCGTGCGCGCTGCGGGACCGGTACGAGTTGCTCGCCGTGGGCGTTGCCGCCACGGGTGTGCCCGAGGACGGGCAGGGGCCCGGGGTGGAGCGGCTGATCGATCGCGTGGCCCTGACGCGTCCGGACCTGGTGCTGGTGTCCATGGAGACGCCGAAGCAGGAGCTGTTCTGCCAGTACGCCGCGGAGTCGTTGCAGACGGCGGTGGTGGTGGGGACGGGCCGGGCGCTGGAGTCGTTGTTGGACAGGCCCTGGGTTCCCCGCCGCCGGCGGTCGCTGCTGGACTCGGTGATGGCCCCGGTGCGGTGGTTGCGCCGGAGCCTGGCCTTCCTGCGTGTGATCGCGGCCTCGCGGCGCTGACTCAGGGCATGGCCAGGGTGAGCACCGGGGGCACCCGCTCCGGTGCCGCCAGCCGCAACAGGCCGTAGCCGATACCGGCCAGTCCCATCAAGAGTCCCGGGGTCTCGGTACCCCGGGGCAGTCCGCAAAGCCAGCCGCGCGTCCGGGCCTGGTGGAGGCTGTGGGCCGCGCGCTCCCTCGCGGCGTGGCTCCATCGCTCATCCCCGAGCACCTCGCCCGCCAGGAGCAGCGACTCCACGTTGCCCAGGTCCCCATGGCAGAGACAGTGGCCGCCGCCGAAGCCCTCGCTCAGGGTGGTGGTGAGCGCCGTCTCGAGCTCCGCACGGACTTCCGGGCCATCCAGGTACCGCAGTGAGCACAGCCTTCCGAGCGCGATGCCCGGCGCGCCATGGCACCACGTCACCATGAAGCCGGAGCTGGCCTCTCCCGTGGACGTCTCGGGCTCGCGGAGATCCTTCCAGTTGCCGCGCTCCGGCACGAAGAGCGCGCGCTCGTGGATGAGCGCCTGGTGGGCGAGCTCCCGGTAGCGCGTGTCGCCCGTGGCGGCGGCCAGTGCCAGCAATGCGTACGCGATGCCCGCCGCGCCATGGGAGAAGCCCGACAGGGGCCGCCAGGCCGCCGGCCCCTTCCAGCCCACGCCCCCCTCCGGACACGGTTGGGCGGTGACGAGGAGCCGCTCCCCGCACCGTCTCGCCGCGTCCAGCAGCCGCGGGTCCCCGGTGCGGGCATGGAGTCCGAGCAGCACGAGCGCGCAGCCCGCGGAGCCACTGAGGAGATCCAGGCGGGTGTCGGCGTCGATGAGTGGCTCCAGGGTGGGGAGGCCGGCGATCACCTCGTCCAGCAGCGCCGGCTGGTTCCAGAGCGCGGACAGGTGGGCGAGCACGTACGCGGAGGACGTCCGGCCCACATAGGCGCCCACGCCCGCGTCGCTCGGGTCGGGGTTGCGCCAGGCGTCACGGACGGTCTCCAGGCCCGCGCGGGCGAGCTGCTCGAAGTCCGCGCGTCCCGTCTCCCGGGCGAGGTACGCGAGGAAGAGGGAGACGCCGCCGACGCCCTCGTACAGGTCCGTTCCCAGGGGCGAGAGGCTCCAGCGCCATTGGCCGAGGTCCTCCAGGCTCATGCCGATCCACGACACATCCGTCTTGCCCCGGATGGCCCTGGCCGCGAGCTGCTCTCCGATGGAGACAGCGGCGGCGAGGCAGTCCTCGCGCGAGGCGGGCGGAAGGGAAGGGGGCGGGGTGGTGCGCGCGGCGGGACGCGCGGTACTCCGGCCCTTGTCGAGCGACACCATGGACTTGCGGATGAGGGAGACCTGCCAGTCACAGTCCTTCTCGTCCATCCGCGCGAGCCGCTCGCGGACCTCGGACAGGCTGTCGCGCGCGAAGTAGTCGCGGATGCACTCGCCGGTGCTGTTCCACAGGTGGCGCTGGCCGGGGCGCGTGGTGAAGAGGGGAATGTCCCCGAGCCGCAGGTCCGCGTGCTCCGAGGGCACGAGCCGCCGCAGCGCGGGCACCAGGGAGGCCTCGGCCCAGAGGTTGTCGAGCACCTTGTCGCGCTCCAGGCCCTCGCGCAGGAAGTCGGGGTGGACGCTCTCCTGCAACAGCAGGGCGTAGCGCTGGGTGGCGCGCACGATGTGGCGGACCTCCACGTCGGCGAAGGACTGGAGGCGGGCGCCGAGCTCCTCGCGGTGCTGGCGCAGGAGCCGGTGTGTCTCCTCGAAGCCCTGGACGATGTCCTCGGTGAAGCCGGCGGGGTCCACGGGCTGGCCCTGGAGCAGGGGACGGTTGCTGGAGCCCGAGGTGCGGCCCTGGCGGCGCACCATGCGCATGGTGTCGCTGTGGGCGTCCTCCACCATGGGCACGGCGTGGGGCGAGCGCTGTCCGGCCTCGCCGCCCAGGCCGCTCATGTCCACCCCGGCGCGTCCCGCCCGGCCGAAGATGAGCATGGGCAGCATGCCCACGGAGATGATGGAGCGATCCAACTCGCCCCAGGCGCGCCGCATGGCCGAGTCCCCCGTCTCCAGGGCGAGCCGCTGATGGAAGAGCGCCTCCAGGTCCACGAGCACGGGGTACTCGCCCGCGGCGATGAGGTTCTCCAGGTGGAAGTCCACGGCCGCCAGCAGGTGGAGCAGGGCCAGGGAGCTGCCCTGCCGCCAGTAGAAGCGCTGGAGCGCCTCGCGTGAGTCACAGCCCTCCGCCTTCACGTGCTCGACCCAGCCATGGGTGCCCCGGTCCAGCACGGTGAGCACGCGGTGTGGATGGCGCGCGCCCCACGCGTTCAGGGTCTGGAGAAGCCGCTGGAAGCGGACGTCCACCGCGAGCGACTTCGGCTTGTAGACGAGCCGCAGGCCGGAGCTGAAGCGCAGCAGGACCACGCCGCGGCCCTCGCGATGCAGGTCCGAGACGCCCGACTGGAGGCCCACCAGGGTGCCGATGTCCTGGCCGCCGAGAAAGCTCTGACCGAGCTGCTCCCGCTCACTGGCGAGGCGCTCGAGGAGCTCCAGGCTCACGGTGAGCCACCGCTCGGCGCTGGTGGCGAGCAGGCGGGCGAGCACCGGGTACTCCTCCAACAGGGGGGCGAGCACCCTCGGTTCCTGGAGACGCACGGTGGAGAAGTGGTGGAAGCGCTCCTGGGGCGTGTCGCCGGGGAGCTCCTCCATGACCCGCGCCACGTTCAGCTCGAGGATGAGGGTGCGGGTGGACAGGGATTGGAGCCGGCGCGCCAGACCCTCGAGCAACGAGGCCTCGGCCTCGGGAGACAGCAGCGGAAGCCCCAGGCCGAAACGGGCCTGCAGCGCGGCGGTGACGGTGCGCAGCCTCGCGGCCGCGAGCCGGAGGAACGGTTGGACGAATCCGGAGAACGCCAGTCCTGGCTGCCCCGGACCGGAGGGAGGCTGGAGCGAGGGAGGCAGCGGCTCTCCGGCGTGCCGCTGCTCGAGGACCTCCTCGATGAGGGAGACCCAGGGGCCATTGTCCTCGGGCGCGTCCTCCTGGTTTCCCGACCGGACGAGGATCCGCAGGAAGGCCTCCCGATCGAGCCCGACGCTCTTCAACCGCTCGTCGAGCGTCGCATCGTCTCCCGCCATGAGCTGACGCCAGGCGCTCGCCCGGCGCTCGGCTTCCTGGAGTACCGGCTCACATTCCGGAGGGGGATCCTCGTGCTTCGCGGTGGCCCGCTCGTGAAGGAACGCGGCTTTCTTCCAGGGAAAGACAGGAGCAATGAATTGCATGGAGGGTCACCTGGGGTCCGGGGAAACGGTCAGGCCACCTCGAGGTCGCAGAACGGGACGATGCCGCACGTCGGCACTCCATCGGTACACCCCGTGGAGGGCTCCAGGGCGGCCTTTCCGCCGGTGACTCCGAGCAACTCGCTCTCGTCGAGCTCGGTCAACGCCCGGCCCGAGGGGGACTCGGGGAGGGAGGCGCGCTCCTCGGCGGAGAGGCTGGCGCGGAACGCGGGGTCCTTCCAGGCACGGACAATCGATTCCTTCTTCATTTCGTTCACTCCAGGGCTGGTACCAGGCGTCACACCCGGCACCCGGTTGGAGTGAAAGGCCGCGGGGATGTGACGAGGCCCCATGGTGCGTGGACCCGCTGGCGCGAGATGTGCACCTTCTTCATGGATGAAGGATGGAGAGGGAGGTCGCCATGCGTGTACTCGTCACCTGGGGCTCGAAACACGGCGGTACCGAGGGGATCGCCCGTATTCTCGGCGACGTGCTCGAACAGCGCGGATTCGATGTCGAGGTCTCCTCCGTGAACGAGGTCACGCGACTCGATACGTTCGACGCTGTCATCATCGGCGGAGCGCTCTACGCCAACCGTTGGCCCTCCAACGTGCCCCGCTTCATCGGGCGGCACCTCGCGCGGCTTCGCCAGGTGCCCGTCTGGTTCTTCTCCAGTGGGCCGCTCGACGACTCCGCTGAACGTCAGGACATCCCGGCCCCCCGGCAGGTGGGTGTCCTCGCCGAGCGGGTGGGGGCTCGAGGCCATATCACCTTCGGTGGCCGGCTCGAACGCGACGTCAAGGGATTCCCCGCCAGCGCCATGGCGAAGGAACACAGCGGTGACTGGCGAAACCCCGAACGCATCCGGGCCTGGGCGGACCGTCTTGCCACCGAGCTCCCCCACGCCACTCCCGGTACACCCATCGAGCATCGCGCGGCATCCCTCCCGCGCCTGCTCGCTCATGGTGTCCTGGGCTGGGCTCTGGGCGCCGTGATCCTGGCGGGCCTTTCTCCGCTCATTGGCATCACGGCCGCGCGGATCATCCACACCCTCGCCGTACCGTTCATCTTCAGCGCCGTCGGCTGGCATTACTTCCGCGACCGCGGCGCACGCGCTCCCCCGCAGACAGCCGTTGTCTGGACGGCCATCGTGGCCCTGCTCGACCTGGTCATCGTCGCCGGACTCGTGCAGCGCGATTTCGCGATGTTCTCGAGCATCCTGGGCGTGTGGCTGCCCCTCGTCCTCGTCTTCCTCACCACCTGGGCGGTTGGCGGGATGATGGAGATGATGCCGGAAACGGTACGCGCGGCGAAGCAGGTCAACGCCTGAGCCACCCCGTGGCGTGCTCGTGCGTCCCGGGTCGAGTCACCGCTCCGGTGCGAGCGGCGGTTCGGGTGGCCGCCTCCTCGCGACGACGAGCCACGTCACTCCGCCGAGCTGGATCTTCCCGTCCGTCCGGTGGTGCTCGCACTCGCGGATGACCTCCGCCTCCCAGGCCCGTTGCTCTTCCGGCGACAGCTCCTGCGCGAGCTTCGCCACGGGGCCGCCGAAGCCACCAATCCAGCGCACGACCCCCGCCCCATCCTCCGCCTCCATCACGGGGATGTGCATGGACTCGACGTGCTCCACCGTGAAGCCGCTGCGCGTCAACACCTCACGGAAGCGCTCGGGGTCGGCGAAGCGGAATACGCTCGGGGCATCGGGCTCCACGGGAGGAAGTGGGCGGAAGCGGGCCATGGTCCTGCGCGGCAGCCACGCGTACTCGACCTGCTCGGGACCTCCCCAGGTCGCGCACACCAGGAGCCCGGAGGGCCGGAGCGCTCGCCAGATCCGCTCGAGCGCACGCTCGGGCCGGGGCATGTACATCAACCCCCAGCGCACGGTCGCCGCATCGAAAGACTGTGCCGGTAACTCGAGCGTCTCCGCGTCTCCGGCACGGAACTCGATGTTGGAGAGGGCCAGGGCACGTGCCTGCTCGCGAGCGACCTCGAGCATGCCGTCGACCAGGTCCGTTCCCAGCACGAAGCCGGAGGGCCCCACCCGCTGCGCGGCCCGGAGCGAGGGCTCGCCCATTCCAGAGGCCACGTCGAGCACCCGCATGCCGGGCCCCAGGCGGGCGAGGTCGAGCATCCGCTCACTGACGGAAGCCGTGAGCCGGGACTCCATGTCGTGGTGCTGGCGGACGATGGCGACGCGCTCGGCCCAGGAGAGCTGCTGCTGGGGTGGGGGAGTGGTCATGGATGTGCTCGAGCGGTGGAAGGCGGAGCCCGGCTCCCTACCGGGCCGTCCGGAGTGGCCGGGTTACAGCTTCGCGAGGGCCGCGTCGTAGTTCGGCTCCTGGCCGATCTCGGGCACCTGCTCGGTGTGGAGGATCTTGCCGTTCTCGTCGAGCACGACGACCGCGCGCGAGTAGAGGCCCGCGAGGCCTCCGTCCTGGATGGTCACGCCGTACTGCTTGCCGAAGTCACCGCGGAAGCCCGAGAAGGTCAGCGCCTTCTCGATGCCCTCGGCGCCGCAGAAGCGCTTGAGCGCGAAGGGCAGGTCCATGGAGACGTTGATGACGGTGACGTTGGGCTTCTCGGTCGCGCGCTTGTTGAAGGTGCGCACGGACGTGGCGCAGACACCCGTGTCGATGCTGGGGAAGATGTTGAGCACGCGCTTGCCCGGGATGGACGAGAGCTTCTTGTCGGCGAGGTCGATGCCGGTGAGCGTGGCGTCCGGTGCCTGGGCGCCGACGGCGGGCAGGTTGCTCTCGGTCTGGATGGGGTTTCCCTTCAGGGTGATCTTGGCCATGGGGTGCGTCTCCTTCGAGGTGGGTGGAAACTACCGCCTGGTTGGTTCAGGCCACAGGGTCGCGGACTCGATGTCCTTGACCGTCACGAGGCTTTTCTTCGTCCGCGGGTCGAACACCTGGGCCGAGCGCGTCTCCCCCATGACGAAGACGAGCAGCATTCCACCGCGCACCTGGAAGCCGAGGCGTTCACCCGGCCTGGCCGCCAGCTCCTCGAGCTCCACCAGGTTCCCATCCTGCTCCCAGCGCACCGGGACGGTGGGGTAGGTGGACTCGTCTTCCGGATCCTGGGCCGTCCAGTAGTACAGCGCCCCACCCGGCGTGGACAGGGACATCCACTTTCCAATCTTCCCCTCCGCCTGCCCCGGCAGGGCGGCGTTCAGCTTCTTCACTGCGGCCTCCGGAGCCGCTTGTCCGGGCAGGTCCCCGAACAGGGAGAGCGTCTGATCGGGCAGCGCCTTGGCGGCGTCGAGCACGTTGACGCCGGGGCCTGAATCAAAGGTGGTGGGCTTGGACTCGACATTCTTCCAGTCCGCGCCCTCCTGCCGGAACGCGAACGCCTGCCCCCGGGTGCCCTCGTCCTCCACCGGCACGTCGGAGACGAGCGCCACCATGCGTCCCTGGCTATCGAAAGCCATCCTGTTGATGCGTGGCGTGTCGGAGCCCTGTCCTCCCAGCGTGCCGAGCAGCCCCTTCAGGTCCTCCGGCTTGCCGCTCTTCGCCGGGAAGTCCACCCGCCAGACGCGCGGCTGGGTGCGATCTCCCATGGCCGGGTTGAACACCAGCCCCACGTTGCCGTCCGGGCTCCAGGACAGCTGGGACTCGTCACACGCCGCGTCGAAGGCGAAGACGGTGGGCTCACCGGAGGGAAGCGGTTGTCGGACCCACTCGCACCGCTGGGCATCCACGGGCTTGAGGTACGAGAGCGCCGAGCTGGAGGCGGGCGCCGGGGTGGGCGCCTTGCCTGGCGTGGGCGCGGTGACTGCACCCGGGGCCTGGGCGGCGGGAGCGGAGGGGTTCGACTTGCAACCCGCCACGACGAGGGCGGCGGCGAGCAACGGACGATGCCAGCGAAGCAGGGACATGGAAAGCCTGGGCCTCCGGATGGAAGGGCGCGGGAGACTAGCACGCGCGACACCGGCCAGAAGGCTCTCCTACCTACGCTCCCCCCGTTGTAGTCCTCCGTCGGAATGAGCGAGGATGAGGATCCCACTTTGCGCGAGGGGGGCTGAATACATGTCCAAGAAATGGAGGGTCGCCAAGGCCCTGGAGCAGCTCCTGGCGGAGTTGAACAGCCACGCTCCCAACCGGAGCAAGGCCAGTGACGGGGCCATTGGAGATGCAGCTCACGCCTCGCGGACGAGCGACCACAACCCTTGGGTGGACGATGGCGCGATGGGGGTCGTGACCGCGCGTGACTTCACGCATGATCCCGCCCATGGCGCGGACATGAACAAGATCGTCGCGCACCTGGTCAAGCTCCGCGATCCTCGCATCAAGTACATCATCTGGAATTGGAAGATGTGGCGGTCCTACGACAAGCTGGGCGCCAGCGCGTGGACCCCGACGGACTACACCGGCTCGAATGGGCATACGAAGCACGCCCACGTCTCCGTGAATTCCGACAAGGCCTCGTACGACTCGACGGCGACGTGGGGGCTGTCGAAGGGGATGGTGATCGTCAAGGACGTGGCACCCTCCACGGACCAGAGCACGAGTACCCCCCACAGCGGGCCGCAGACGGCGTCCAGGTTCGAGAAGTACCGGGAAGGCATCGAGCTGGGGTCCCGTAACATCAAGGAGGGCAGTGCGGGCAATGACGTCAAATGGGTCCAGGCCGCGCTGGGCGTGCGCGCCGATGGCTACTTCGGTCCCATCACGGAAGACACGGTCATCCACTGGCAGAAGGCACACAAGCTGACGCCGGATGGAATCGTGGGCCCCATGACATGGAAGGCACTCAAGGCCTTCATGGCGCCGAAGAACCCGAACAAGCCGGCTCCGCAGCAGCCGAACCCCCAGACTCCCCCTGCGGTGAGCAACACCGGGTTCGTCAAGAATGGCCGCACCTTCCTCAGCCAGGATGGCTACCCCGTCTTTGCCCAGGGCTACGACGGGACCACCAAGCGCAACGAGGACTGGGGCAGCATCGTCATCGCCAGCGGCACCGGGAGGACCGTCAGCGCCATTGGTTGTGCCATGACGGCCGTCACCATGGCGCTCAGTGGCATCACCGGAAAGACGATCACCCCGGACGAGATGGCCACGTTCATGAAGAAGAAGAACGGCTTCGGGTCCGGGGGTGACATCCAGTCGTGGGACCTGATGGGCACGCTGGTCTCTCCGCAGGTGGATCTGTTCCGCAAGACCGGCTTCAAGGCGGACCAGATCGACCAGGAGCTCGACGCGGGCCGGCCGGTGATCGTCCACGTCGACTACGTCACCAAGAACAGCGCGGGGAAGCGCGAGGGAAAATACGACGGCACGGGAGACCATTGGTTCCTCGTCACGGGCCGTTCGGGCAACCAGTATCGGGCCAACGATCCCGCCGGGGGCAATCGGCTCACGCTGCACCGGATGACGGATGGCCGGCTCGAGGCGGACGTCGCCACCAGCAAGGGAACGAAGTACCGCACGGTTGGCAATGCCGTCACCTTCAGCCGGGGCCCCGCGGTTCGCGTGGCGGACAACAAGGGACAGGGCAGCACCCCGAAGGCTTCAACGGGCTCGGCCACGAATGTCGTCGTCCTCAAACCCGCGCAGAACAAGGCGGGAAGCAAGGTGCCGTCGAAGTCGCCGCTGCCCAACTTCGCTGGCGCGGATCGCGCGGGGACGGTGAAGGCCATCCACGACGAGTGCCTCCGGCAGGGGGTGACGATGCTGGAGCAGATCGCCTATGTGCTCGCCACCGTGGAACTGGAGACGGGTCACTTCCAGCCCATCCGGGAGGCGGACTACCTGGGCGCGAGGGCCGAGGGGTACCGCAAGAACAACCTGCGCTACTACCCCTACTACGGGCGCGGCTACGTGCAGCTCACGTGGAAGACGAACTACGAGAAGTACGGCAAGCTGCTGGGCCTGGACATGGTGAAGACTCCAGACCTCGCCTTGCGGCCCGACGTGGCGCTCTTCGTGCTGGTGCATGGCATGAAGAAAGGCACCTTCACGGGGGTGTCGCTCTCCACCTACATCAATGGCTCGCGCGTCGATTTCCGCGGTGCCCGTGCCATCATCAATGGCTCGGACAAGGCCGCTCAATGCGCGGGTTATGCCCAGAAGTGGCTGAGTACCCTGAAGCTGAAGAAGGTGGGCTGAGCTGGAGAGGGAGCCGGGTTGCTCCGAAGGTCCCCATGCACGATGCACGGGGACCTTCTGGAGCCCTGGTTCCAGTCACCGCTACACGCAGGCGACGATTCCGCACGAGTTGATGGTCCGCGGACAGCCGTTGATCTGGGTGAGCCTCACTCCACCCGGCCGCCGCTGCGCATCTGGGCGCGCACCAGCTCCGCGTAGATGCCACCGTGCAGCAGCAGCTCCTGGTGCTTCCCCGCCTCCACCAGGTGGCCCTCGTCCATCACCAGGATGAGGTCCGCGTCCACCACCGTGCTCAGCCGGTGCGCGATGATGACGCGCGTGCACTGGAGCGATGCCAGGGATTGTTGCACCCGCGCCTCGGTGATGGCGTCCAGGGAGCTGGTGGCCTCGTCCAGCAGCAGCACCGCCGGCTTCTGCATCAGCGCCCGCGCCAGCGCCAGCCGTTGCCGCTGCCCTCCCGACAGCGACGCGCCCCGGTCCACCAGTGGCGTGTCATAGCCCATGGGCATGTTCATCACGTCGCCATGCAACTGCGCCAGCCGGGCCGCCTCGATGACGGGCTCCAGTGGGGCCACCGGGTCCGTGATGGCGATGTTGCCCCGCAGCGTCGAGCTGAAGAACGTCGGCTCCTGGGGCACCACCCCCACCTGGCCGCGCACCGAGTGCAGATCCAGCTCCGTCAGATCCTCCCCGTCGAAGAGCACGCGCCCGGAGGTGGGCAGGTACAGGCCGAGCAACAGGTTGGCCAGTGTCGTCTTCCCCGCGCCCGAGCGGCCGACGATCGCCACGGACTGGCCGGGCTCGATGTGCACCGACACGTCCTGCACCACCAGCGGCGACGTGGCCGCGTAGCGGAACGACACCCGGTCCAGCTCGATGCCCCCTCGCAGCTTCATCTGCCGGCCCGGCTTGGACGCCTCCCGCTCGGGCGGGGTGTCCAGCACGTCGTCGATGCGCTCGATGTAGCTGCGCAGCAACTGGAGCTGGCTGCCCGTGGTCACCAGGTTGCCCAGCGGCACCAGCAGCGCCCCGGCCAGCGCGTTGAGCCCCATCATCGTTCCCAGTGACATGCTTCCCTCGAGCACCAGCAGGGCGCCGCAGGTGAGCAGCACCAGCGGGGCCACCAGCCGCAGCGTCCCCGTGAGCGAGTCCACCCACGCCGTCAGCCGGCCCCGCTTCAGCGACACGTTGAGCACGTTGACGAAGCTCTCCGAGAAGCGCTGCACCGCCTGGTGCTCCACGCCGAACGCCTTCAGCGTCTGGATGCCCGTGAGCATTTCAATCTGGTAGCTCTGGTTCTTCGCCTCCACCTCCAGGTTCTCCGACATCAGTGCGCGCTGGCGCCTCGTGGAGAGCAGGAGGATGAGGATCTGCAGGCTGCCCAGCCCCAGGACGATGAGCGCCATGGTCGGGCTGATCAGGAACAGGAGCCCGAGGTAGATGACCACCAGGGCGCCATCGAGCAGCGCGGACAGCGTGCTGGAGGAGAGGATCTCCCGCACGGTGGCGTTGCTGTTGAGCCGCTGCATCAGGTCTCCCGCCGCGCGCACCTGGAAGAAGGCGTAGGACAGGCTCACCATGTGCTCCAGGAAGCCCAGCGTCATGTTCGAGTCCATGCGCGTGCGCAGCTCGAGCAGCAGGTGGCTCCGGATGAGCGAGGTGAGCAGCTGGAATCCGGCCAGCGAGATGAAGCCCAGGCCCACCACCAGCAGCAGCTCCTTGTCCCCGCGGGGCACCACCCGGTCGATGATGAGCCCCGTCAGTGCCGGCACCGCCAGCGCGAAGAGCTGCAGGATGAGCGACACGACGATGATGCGCTGCAGGACGTGCGACTGCTGGAGCACCTGCACCGCGTACCTCGCGGCCGAGCGGGGCCGGGGCTTCTTGCCCGTCTCGAAGGACTCGCCCGGCTCCAGCAACAGGGCCACGCCGGTGAAGGACTGGCGGAAGCGCTCCAGTGACACCTTGCGCCTGCCGTGCCCGGGGTCCAGCAGGTGCACGCCGTCCCGTCCCAGCTTCTCGAAGACGACGAAGTGCGAGAACCGCCAGTGGAGGATGGTGCCGGTGGGCAGATAGTGCAGCGCCTCGTCATCCACGGAGACGCCGCGCCCGCGCAGTCCGAAGGTGCGCGCCGTGCGCAGGATGTCGAGCGCCGACACCCCATCCCGCGCCGCCCCCATCGCCTGGCGGACTTCCTCCAGGCGCAGCGGCTTGCCGTAATAGCCCAGCACCATGGCCAGGCACGCGGCGCCGCATTCCATCTCCGACAACTGGCGCACCAGCGGGATGCGGCGCTCGCGGCCCTTCACCTGGAGGTTGCGGAACGCGGGGAATCGCTCGGTGAGCCCCGGATGCCGGACGGCGTCAGTCCTCATGTCCCAGTGCTCCCTTCAGGCCCGGAATCAGCGTCACGAGGATCCGCTCCTTGCGCACCCGCGCGTCCGCCTGGGCCAGCATTCCGTCGAAGTAGTTGAACGTCTTGCCCTTGATGGTGAACGTGGGTGCGTCGATGCGCGCCCGCACCAGCACCATCGGGCCCGAGAGGTTGAGCGCATCCCCCGTGTCCGCGCCCAGATAGCGCCGCACCTCGCTCGGGCCGATGATCTGATCTCCCACCGACTCGATGGTGAACGTCTGGTACTCGTGGTTGAAGCCGTTGAGCTCCACGCGCAGCGGCTTGCCCGGCTCGAGCCTCGGCCGGTAGCCACCGGGCAGCAGCGCCACCAACGTCACGTGCACGTCGTCCCCCACCACGGACACCACGTTCTCTCCCGGGTTGACGTACTGTCCCTCGCGCACGCGCAGGATGCCCACCACTCCGGCGTGCGGGGCCCTCAGCGTCCGCGCCTGCTGCCGGGCCTCGGCCAGCTCGCGCTCGGCGCGCAACGACGTGAGGGCCTGGCGCGCGGCCTCGTCCGATGGGTCCTGCAACACGCGCACGAGTTGCAGCTCGAACTCCCGCTGGATGCGCTCCAGTGACGCCGTCTCATCCTGGGAGAGGAAGTTCACCAGGGGCTGTTCCGCTTCCACCCGCTGCCCCGGCTTCACCTCCACCGAGGCGACGATTCCCGGCAAGTGGGTGGTGAGATCGCTTCGGCCCTCGACCTTCACCATGGCCGGGCCCGAGGCGTACTCGGGGATGGTCCCGAGCACCGAGTAGAGGGCGGCGCAGACGACCAGGGCGATCAGCACCCAGTACGTCCACCGGGTCCATCGGGGGGAGATGCGGAGGAGATCTCCGTCTTCCTGGGAGCCCTCGTGGTGGCGCAGGGCCTCCTCGCGGAAGATGCGGGTGCGTTGCGTGGCTTCCATTTACGGAGTGGCTCCCGTTGGCGCGGAGCCACCGGTGCCCCGTCCTCCGAGTTGCTGCGAGGGCCCCGGACGGACGTGGACGACCATGCCCGTGGAGACCTCGGGCGGCGGTGGCTGGTTGAAGGTGGCGGTGGCGAAGACGAGCCGGGCCGCGGAGTCCACCTCGGGCGCCACGCTCTCCACCGTGCCGTCGAGCGCGAGGCCGCGTTGCACGGTCTTCACCTCCACGGGGCCTCCTGTTTGGAGCCGCCGCGCCGCGTCCTCGGGCACGGCGAAGCGCACCTTCCAACCGCCGGTGCCGAGCAGCTTGAGCACGGGCTGTCCCGCCGCCAGCCGTGCGCCGGGGCTGGAGAGCTTCGCCGCCACCACGCCGTCGAAGGGGGCCACGAGCGTGGCGTCGTCGAGGTTCTGCCGCAGCTCGGTGGCCTCGGCGCTCCGTTGGAGCGTCTGTGACCGGGCGGCCCGCAGGCGGGCGTTGGCGGTGCTCTCCTCGTAGCGCACCTTGTCCAGCTCCTCCTGGGAATAGACGCCCAGCTCCAGGGAGCGCGGGGTGAAGTAGCGGGCCTTCTTCGCGCGGGCCTCGGAGAGGGCCAGGCGGGCGGCCTGTTCCTCGGCGCGCGAGCCCTGGAGGCTGGCCTCGGCGGCGGCGAGGTCCTGCCGCAGCGAGCGGGTATCCAGCCGTGCGAGCACCTGGCCCGCGTGGACGCGCTGGCCCACCTCGACCTCGAGCTTCTCCAGCCGCGAGTCGAAGCGGGTGCTCACGTTCACGGTTTCGTGGGCAATGATGACGCCGAGGAAGGGCTCCTCCAGTGCCGTACGGGAAGCGGCGCCACCGTCCACCACCAGGGCGGGCGGCGCGCCGTTCCCGTTCGGGCCAGGGTTCGCGAGGGCAGGCGCCACGAGCCCCGCGCTTTCCAAGCAAGCCAGTCCCCACCCCACTGCCAGCATCCGCACCCAACGACGCATCCCGTGTCTCTCCCGGTGGCAGGTCCCACCTGGGAGGAGGCGGCGCGGGGTGTTTGTGACAGGCCAGGGCGACCGGAAAGGAGGCCGGGCCTGGCCGCCCGCTCAGCCGGGGAGGCAGTAATACCCGGGGTCCGTGGGACTGCGCTGACCACAGATCTGACCGGGACCACATGTGGAAGGCCCGTGGGGGTCACACACCTCGCGGCATTCGAAGCGATAGCAGACGTGCCCCTGTGGGCAGGGCTTGTCGGAGTCACAACTCCGTCTGCATTCCGTCCGCAGCTCCCAGGGGCGCTGAGGGGGTGACAGGAGCTTGCAGGTATGGCCCTCGGGACAGGGCTTCTTCGTGCAATCAGGGCCATCCAACTGCCTGCAAACAGAAGCACCACCCGAGGCACGAAGACATCGCTGTCCTTCGGGGCACGAGCGGCCCTTGCATGTAGGCAGGCAGGAGGGAGGGCCCTCGCGTCCTTCGGCACAGAAGAACCCGGTGGGGCAGCTCGGTGGCTCGTCCAACCGGCATGGCCGGCCACACCAACCTTCCTGGCAGAGCAGTCCTCGTTCACATCCCAGGTGATGGGTGAGCGCGAGCAACTCGCAATTCTCTCCCTCCTTGCGATGCCCGATGAGCGCGCACCTGCGGACCAGTGCCTGTCCGTTTTTCGTCCTGACTGAGACGCAGGAGAATTCCTCCGGACAGTCCTCGTCCTTCATGCACATGCTGTCCGTGCATTCGGCACGCAGCTCGCTTTCGATGAACAAGCAATCGAGTGGTGGGTCGCAGTCCGCCACCGAGTTGCAACTCCGTGCATGGGTCGGTAAGGCTCTTCGTGCATCGGGAGGGAGCATCGGGATGTGGCTCGCTTCAGCCCGCGGCATTTGCGTCCGCGGCGGATGCGAGGCCATCAAGACCAGTCCCACCAATGGAATCGGGAGGATGATGCAGAGCAGGGCGAGCAGGAGCGCGCGCCATTTCCGGGGAGGCGTCAATCCTCCTCCTCCAAGAGTGTCTCAGGTTCCGCCAGGGGACATCCTTGAGGGCAGATGTCGAACTGCCCGTAGTGCTCCCGGGTGCAACGCTTCTTCCACTCCTCCTCCTTGAGAGTGCACCTGGGTCCCTTGGGTTCGAGTCCCCACACACTCCGGTGCAGGGGCACTTCGACGGCGCTCGACCGTCCCCAGGTCGAGCCGCACCCCAGCTGCAAGGGAAGAATCGCCAGCAACGTCAGGAGCTGCCTCGTCATGGGGCCTCCAGCGCCGAGAAGCTCAGGATAGCAGCCAGCGTAGACCCGTGCGCGGGCCGAGCCGTTCCCGCTCCGGGGCCGCTGTCCCCTCAGGTCAGGTACCGCTTGCCGCGGATGCCGGGGGCCTGGAAGCCGATGTCCGGGTTCCCCCTCAGGAGCGTGTCGATGCCTCCGAATCCCGCGAGCGGGTGGTGCTCGGGAGGGAAGGGATTGCCCGGCCAGTCGGCGAGGCTGAAGTCCACGAGCATGGGCGGCGAGTCCGCGTCGCGCATCAGGATGTTCGTCGGCCCGAGGGCGCCATGGTTGACGCCCTCGCGGCGCATGGCGTCCACGGCCCTCTCGGTTCTCGAGACCGGAGCCCTCACCGGTCTCGGCACTCGAGAGGGGCCCGCCTCCGGCTGGGGTCCTGTGGGTCTGTCGTGGGCGTCCCAGACGCTGTGGCGGAACGCCACATGTGGCGTTCTTCCCCGCCACACGGGCTGGTCAGACCTGTCGGGGATGTTTAGTCATTCCGGGTGTCGCCGTGCCATGCGCGGCGCATCGGGTGGCGGCACGGTTCCTGCTCAGCAGCGGCCGGTCGCGAGCAAGGGGAAGGGTCGTCATGCAAGCCAGTACGGTGAACCAGCAGGGGGGGTCGTCGAGGGCGGGCCGGGCCATGTTCCGGGGCGAGTCCCGGAAGCGTCCGGTGGCGTTTCACGGTCAGGTGTTGCTGATCGAGAACCTGAAGGAGCGCCGCCACCTCCTGTGCGACATGCTCACCCACGAGCGCTTCGAGGTCGGGGTGGTCGAGGACGCGCGGGACGCCATCCAGCTGCTCGCCGGGGCGCTCCTCTCCGGGCAGCGGCAGGTGCCGGAGTTGATCCTGTGCAATGCGCGGATGCTGGGCGATGCCGGTCTCGCGGCGCTCGAGCGGCTGTGCGCCAGCAACCCGGACGTGCCCGTCATCCTCTATAGCCCCTTCACCAACCCCCGGCTGCGCGAGCAGCTCGCGCGCATCCCCGGTGCCTGGTTCATGGACCACTCCGCGGGCCTGGAGGATTTGCGCTCCACCGTCGTGTCGCTGGCCTCCTCGCGCCAGACGCGCGTCTAGCGCCGGGGGGTGAGCGTGTAGCTTGCCCGCAGGCCGTCATCGCAGAGGGCCGGCAGGCGGAGGGCCCAGGTGGCCTCGCGGACGCACGAGGCCTGGGGCTCGGAGGCCGCGCCCGTCACCCGCACGTCGACGAGCTCGTCTCCCGTGGTCTCCAGCCGGACCTGGAGGGAGGGGTTGTCTCCTTCTCCCAGGCAGGTGGTGAAGACCGGCTGGAGGAGCCGCTCCAGTGCTTCCATCAGCTCGGGAGACGCCGGCCGCTGGAAGGGGGCCGCCATGGGGCAGCTGATGGTGCCGCCGACCACGCCTCCGATGACGCCGCCGGCCTCTCCGTCCGGCAGCGCATGCGTCCGGGCCGTCGAGGGCCCCGCGCCCGGGGGCACCACCAGGAGCGAGTGGGTGCCGGAGACCCAGTCCCCCTTTCGCGCGAGCAGCTCGACCGCCTCCTGGGGGGGGAGCTCCTCCTTGTTCCGGTTCCACGGCTCGAAGCGCTGGTGGGCCCAGGCGTTGCGGACGAGGTCGGCGGAGAGCGAGTCATCGCGGGCCACCGGCTGGGAGGCGGCACAGCCCCAGCGCCGTCCATGCAGCACCAGCTCGCCCAGGGTCGTCTGGGGACTCGGCAGCCAGAGCTGGAGCCCTTCGCCCTCCTGGAGCGTGGGCAGCTCCTTCAGCCGGGCGCCCTGGTCGTCCTGGAGGTGGACCTCCTCCCACCGCAGGGGACGCACGAGCGACTCCAGGGTGCTGCCGCCGCCGTAGGCGTGCAACTGCGTGCCGCAGGAGCCGCGAACGAGGGGCTCGGAGAGCTTCTCATGCGGGGCGGCGTTGCCGGTGCGGAGGGGCAGCCACCGCAGGTGCACGGCGGCATCGGGGGCCGAGGTGGAGGGGGCCGGGGGCACCGGCTCGAAGGCCTCGCGGAGCAGCCCGTCCGTGAGGGCGAGGACGCGCGTGGGTCCGCTGCCGTCCTCGAGCACCCGCTGGGCGAGCTTCAGCCCCTCGTCCAGGTGCGAGCCATTGCCGGGAGCGAGCCGCTCGGGGGGAAGGGTGGCCAGCGCCGTCTTCCACTCCGAGGCGGGGATGAGGCGTCCGAAGAGGCGCTGGGCGGAGCGGCGGAACACCACCACCTCGGCCGTCGCATCGGGCAGCCACTGGAGGTACTCGCCGGCGAGCTCCAACTGGCGGGAGATGCCCTGGGGGCCCACGCTGTGGGAGGCATCCACCACGAAGACGACCCGGGCCCGCGCGGGCACCTCGGAGAGACGTTCCGCCCGGACCTGGAGGAAGCCCAGGGAGCCCGTGCCCCAGGGGACGAGACCGGCGCGCGCGTCGAGCCCCCGGGCGGTCCCCGCTTCCCACGAGGCCTCCAGCTCGCGCCTCCAGGGATTCGAGTTCGGCGTCTCGAGGCGGAGGTCCTCGCCGGGAGAGGCGGGCACCAGGGTGAGCGCGGGCCGGGGGCTGTGCTCGCATTCGGGCAGGGGATAGGTGAAGGATTTCCGCCCGTGGGCATAGGCGAGCCGCGCGCGGACCTCGTAGCGCACCGTCACCGAGGCCCGGGGCGGCAGGTTCCAGAGCTTCAGGCGGACCGTGGCTCCGTCCTCCGAGGACAGCAGCGCGAGCGCCCGGGGGGCGGCGGGGCCCTTGCGCCGGAGGGCCTCGTAGCGGCGCTTCGCCTGGGCGGCCTCGAGCAGGAGCCCCTCCGTCCACTGTCCCTGGGACTCGAGGGCGAGGCCATGCACCGTGCCCTCTCGGGGCAGGGTGAAGCGGGCTTCCAGCTCGGTGTGGCGCGGGCGGGGGTTGTGGAAGGTGCGGTGCACGGTGAAGCGCACCAGGTCTCCCTCGGGCCGGGCTTCCACCCGGTGCTCCACCTCTTGGCCGCGCTCCGCTCCGGTGAGTTTGTCCTCCTCGCAGAGAGAGGGCTCCTCCGCTGTGGCCGTTCCCGGCCCCCAGGCGAGGAGGAGGAGAACCCAGAGGGAGAGGGGACGCGAGAGGTGCCGCATGGGAGCATTGTACCCGCCAGCGGTTTGTTGCTCCTTGTTCGTTGAAACGCCAGGGGCTGTTGGTTAGCAAGGCGGCCATGAGCATCAAGACTGGCGACCAGGCCCCCGATTTCTCACTGCCCAAGCAGGATGGCACCGCCGTACAGCTGAAGGACTTGCTCCAGAAGGCGACGGTGGTCCTCTACTTCTATCCCAAGGACGATACGCCGGGCTGCACGAAGGAGGCGTGCTCGTTCCGCGACTCGTATGAGGCCTTCAAGGATGCCGGAGCCGAGGTGGTGGGCATCAGCTCGCAGTCGGCGGCCTCGCACGAGGCCTTCGCGGCGAAGTACCGGCTGCCCTTCACGCTGCTGGCCGACGAGGGCGGCAAGGTGCGGCGCCAGTACGGTGTGCCGAGCACCCTGGGCCTGCTGCCGGGGCGGGTGACGTACGTCATCGACCGCAAGGGCGTCGTCCGGCACGTTTTCAACTCGCAGATCAACGCCACGCGCCACGTCACCGAGGCGCTGGGCATCGTCAAGCAGCTCCAGGGCGCCGGAGCGTGATGCGCCCTCTCCCTCTGGGAGAGGGCGGGGGGTGAGGGTCGTCACCGCCGTTCTCGCCGCTCAGGACAGAGGGAAGACCCTCACCCTGACCCTCTCTTGGTGTGAGGAAAAACGCATCTTCAAAAGTTTCGGGCACTTAGGTCGAATTGATGGGGGCTCGGAGTACAGAAATTCAGGCCCCCTCTGGTGCACGAAGCTACATCCGCAACTACACGGGATGCGCACCGGAGGTGAACCGACTACCGGGGTCGTTCAGGCGAGGCGTCCCGGTGGGTCGGCTCAACGGAACGAGTCCACTACGAACACGCCAGACGAGGAGAATTCGAGCACCGCCATTCCCGGTTTCGATTCGGGCAGTTTCTTTAGCTGGCCATGCGCGAGCCTTGCCACCGCGCAAATCGGGATTGTTTCGCCGTGTGGCGGCCGTGCTTCGTAATATCGGACGACGACTTGCGGGCCACCTGTCCAGACTCGTCCGTATAGCCGTGTAGGCGCTTCAAGTAATCCGAGAGATTCGTTCAACATGCTCTCGACAGGCCCGTCATACAGGGTGATTGGGCTGGTGTCGGTCTGGTTCACATCGAGTTCAACGAAAGCCGCGTCCCCAGGACGTAGCCGAAGAATTCGCATCGCCGTAAGGGCCTCCTCCGGACACTTCTCCGGTCCAGGGCTGCCATCCGGACGCAAGGGCACTCCCGCCGTTGGGCAACCCGTGGCCGCGAGAAACAGGAGGAGAGAGGGGCGAATTAGTGCTCTAGCTGAACGCATGAGCATTTCTCTTACTTCTTGAAGAGCCTACGATCCAGCGTCACATGCGCCGCCAGCATTCCGTCGTGGCGAAAAACTGCCAGGGTAAGCTTGCTGGGTCCCTGTGGCGAGTCAAACACGCTCTTATCCGCGACAACGGCGACAAATCCTGTTTCGCCAGGAGGAATCACCTTTTTGTCCGCTCGTAGGGCAAACGGCCTTGCTTCACCGACGAACAACGGGGGCTGGAACCCCGGTGGCAGCACAAACAGGCGAGCGTCCATCAATCTCCAAGGATTGGAGGGGTCTTTGTTTGTCACACGAAACAGAACCGCCACCTTTTCCTTGCCATCGGTAAGAACGCTAGCTTGAATGTTTGAATCCTCATTCTTGAAGATCCAGGCTTTACGGAACACAAATGGCGTGAACCTCACCGCGCCTTGCGTAAGGAGCGCCGCGAGGGTGTGGTCTTCAGACGACCCCGTAAAGCTCTCAACGGCAAGCTGATTCCAAAGCTCACGCTCCCTTTTCTGGGATTCCTCTAGTTGCTTGCGGAGTGCATCCGGGTCATCCGGTTTTAAGAATACGTTTACCTGTTGGTCAGGCCATTCTCCCTCCTTCCAACTTGAACCCGAAATGGTGAAGGGCACTTCCGTCCCATCTACGAGCCTCACCACCAAAATAAATCGGTCCTCGGGCTCAAGGGCTTGGAGCGGCTCAACAAGCACTCGTTTCCCGGCACATGCCACCGGCTCAAAGCGACCTTCCCACCCCAGCATTTTCGTTCCTGCCTCAGTGCAGGGCTGCTCGAATCGGAGAACGGTTGTCACGTGACGAGTCACAAATAACTGCTCGGCCCTCGCCTGTGGGTCGTCCCGAACGTAGACACTCCGGACTGAGGGGAAGCGTTCGCTCGCGAAGCGCTCTTGGGCGACAGCCACGGACGCCAAGATGACGAGCAGAAGGGCAGACCGGGGAGGTAAGAAGTTACGCAGATCGCGGCTTAACCTACCAGAATAAGGGGCGCGAGCGGCCAGCCCCCTGTGAGCGGGCCCGTCGTAGCGTCTCGAAAAGAGACTGCTCTACGCTGGCCGCATGAAACACTTGACTTCCGTTGTGTTCGTGGGCCTGGCCCTGCTTTCGGGGCTGTTCGCGTCCGGTTGCTCGGCTGGGGCTTCGGCTCTGGGTCCGGCGGACTGCCGACCGGGAGACTCCACCATGACGTGCTGTATCAAGAAACACCCTCTTGACCCGGTAGGGGCCTGTGGCGCCTCTCCCTCGGAGGTCGAGCAGGTGCTAAGAGCCGTGCGCGCCGACGTGGAGTTGGACGTGGACGGAGACGATTTCGCCAACAACAAAGACCTACCGGAATGGAAGCAACGGTGCATCAAAGCCTATTACTCGTGCCAGCAGTATGGATGGACCGGAAAATGCGACGACTGCCTCCGATATTGCGAGGGACAGCACGAGTGGCCAATTCGCCAATGCAGGCCGCGTAAGTGAAGGAGAGCTAAGGCATGAAGACAGTAGAAGCGGAAGAAGGCGACTGGCACGAAATACGAGTGCTGGACAACCGGGTCCGGCAGGGGGAAGTCTTGGAATTAACCGATGATGTGCGCGATCTGCTCAAACGCACTGCCCGAACGGTTGCTATCCCCGAGGCCGATGCAAAAACCGCCCTCGCCAGCCGGGACAGCGGAACTGCCTTACTCCAGGAGATCCGGCGTCGCATCACCGAGGGATCAAACCGACTGGTTGATGCACTCCATCGGATGTACCAGCTTCGGGAAAAAGGGGACCTTGACGGCGCCCGCCAACAAATGCTCGACGTGCTGGCCGTAGAGGTTGTGCCGCAGTACCGGGAGGTTGCCGAGGGCGAGGTAGAGAAGCTGAATAAGCTTTCGTAGGGAACGGCAAAGGGCGTCAACAGGACGCCCCTCGCCAACAAAGCCTAGAACTACTCCGGCAGAGCCAAGCTTGCTTCCGTCATCGGGAATGCGCGCTCCCCTACGAATGAGCACAGCCACTCCAGGGCCTTCATGAGACCGGCCAAGATTTCGGAGACCGGCTCGGCCCATCGCTCCAGGGCCTTCATGAGACCGGCCACGAACGAAGCCAACAACTCGGAGAGCGGTTCAGCGTTCTGCGCCACGTCCCCCATGAAGTCGAAGACCCGAGCGGCCAACTGCTGCACGGGGTCCTCTACAGAGGGAGTTAGAGAATTCGCTACGATGACGCTGCTTCCAGAGCCAGACGAGTGCTCGGCAAGGATGCGCCTCCTCGCCACACAATACGACTCGCCAGTTTGCTTCATCCGCGCCCGGATCAATCGTTTCAGCTTTTTATTGCCGTTCATCTGTGTTCCTTCGGGATAACGAGGCTTTGCGGACCGTGCCCCGCGCTTGCCGCCCATCCGTCAGGTGGCACAACAAACAACGATCCGAGGACTGGGTCCCCTTTGCCCTTTGAAGAGACTCCGCACGGAGAGCTGCTAAGGCATTGGCGCGGACGACGCCATTGGTCCTCACCCTATGCTGCAAGGGCGTTCAGGTCAATCGCAAATCGCAACCCTGTGAGCGCGTCGGATATCAAAGCGTAGACGGACCCTGGGGCCACTCCCGACGATGTGGGCATCGCGGTTCGTACTCGCTGGGAATGCTCCGTGACTGGCGGGACGCACAAGGCAACGGCCATGACGGTAGCAGGGGGGAATTATCGTTTAATCTTTTTCGGGTCTGAATCCTCGCTTGGGGCCCCCGGCGCCCTGATGGAGTTTCCCTGGGGGTTGATACCCCGGGGCCCCCTCCCCCTGTCCGGTCTGTAGCTCCTGGCCTTCCGCGCCACGTCACCCACCAGCCGACCGGGCCCGGGAAGCCGCCCACGACCCGTCCCGCTCCCATCCCCTGCCCCTCTCCGAGGGGGAGAGGGGATTCCGCTCACGGGCGAGGCACCAGCCGCACCGCGGGCGCCTTGAAGGTGGCGGTGAGCGCCCGCCCCTCGGCGAGCCCCAGCTCCTCCGTGGAGAAGCGCGTCACCCGCGCCACCAGGGGGAAGCCCGCGTCCAGCCCCACACGGACCAGGGCTCCCTCGTGTGCGAGCGACACCACCTTGCAGGGCAACCGGTTGCGAGCGCTGGTGGGCGCGGCCTCGGGCAGGCCCAGGGTGACGTCCTCGGCCCGGAGACACACGAAGACGGCGCTCCCCTCGTGCGCGGGCTCCAGGGCCACCAGGTGATGCGGACCCACCTCCACCGTGGCCAGCCCCGCCTCGCGTTTCAGCACCGTGCCCGGTAGCACCGTCTCGATGCCCGTCATCCGCGCCACCGCCAGCTCCGCCGGGTGGTTGAACACGTCCGCCACCGGCCCCACCTGGCACACCCGGCCGCCCTCCATGGCCACCAGGTCATCCCCCAACGCGAGCGCCTCCAGGCGGTCGTGCGTCACCACCACCGTGGGAACCCCCAGCTCCCGCAGCAGCCGCCGCAGCTCACCCCGGAGGTGCTCGCGCGAGGGCGCGTCCAACGCGGACAGCGGCTCGTCCAGCAGCAGCAGGCGTGGGCGGATGGCCAACGCCCGGGCCAGCGCCACCCGCTGCTGCTGCCCGCCGGACAGCTCGCGCGGCCGGCGCCCCTCCAGCCCCTCCAGGTGCAACAGCGCGAAGAGGGAGCGCGAGCGCTCGCGCCGCTCGTCCGCGGGCAGCGCTCCCAGGCCGTACTGGACGTTCTGCTCCGCGGTGAGGTGGGGGAAGAGGGCGTAGTCCTGGAAGAGGAGGCCCACGCGCCGCCGCTGGGGCGGCAGGAAGATGCGGGCCGAGGTGTCACACCAGGGCTCGCCGTGGAAGAGGACGCGCCCGTGCTCGGGCTGGTCGAGCCCCGCGAGGCACCGCAGCACCGTCGTCTTTCCCGCGCCCGAGGGGCCGAACAGCACCGCCACCCGGCCGGGCGTGGCGGGCAGCTCGAGGGTGGCCCGGACGGTGGGCCCGCCGTGGAAGCGCTTCTCCAGATCGACTACGAGCGTGTCGGCCATGATGCCCACACCCTGCGCTGCAGCCCGTAGGTGAGGGCCAGCACGAGGAACGAGAAGACGAGCAGCACCAGCGCCGTGCGGCCCGCCGAGGCGTAGTCCAGCGCCTGCACCGCGTCGTAGATGGAGATGGAGGCCGTGCGCGTGCGGCCCTCCAGGTTGCCGCCCACCATGAGCACCACGCCGAACTCCCCCAGCGTGTGCGCGAACGTCAGCACCATGCCGGAGAGGATGCCGGTGGCGGACAGGGGCAGCACGACGCGCAGGAACGTCTGGAAGCGCGAGACGCCCAGGCACCACGACGCCTCCAGCAGACGGCGATCCACGCCCGCCAGGGCCGCGGTGAAGGGCTGGACGCTGAAGGGCAGGCTGTAGAGCACCGAGGCCACCAGCAGGCCACCGAAGCTGAAGGGCAGGGTGCTGCCGAAGAGCGACTCGAAGGCCCCGCCCAGGGGACCCCGCGGGCCGAGCGCGAGCAGCAGGTAGAAGCCCAGCACCGTGGGGGGCAGCACCAGCGGCAGTGACACCACGGCCTCCACGAGGAACTTCCACCGCCAGCGCGACGTGGCCAGCCACCAGGAGAGGGGAAGTCCCAGCATCAGCAGGAGGAGTGTCGTCCACGCGGCGAGGCGCAGGCTCAAGAGGATGGCGGCCCGGTCCAACGCCTCACTCCTTGGGCAGGGAGAAGCCGTAGCGATCGAGCACCGCCGTGCCCTCGGGGCCGAGCAGGTGGTCGCGGAACTCCCGGGCGAGCGCCTCATCCTTCGCGCGCTTCAGGATGGCGCCCCCCTGCTCCATGCGCGGGTAGGCGTCGAGCGGCACCACCCAGGCGTGGCCCTGCTCCCGCATGGCCGGGGCGAGCGCGAGTGCCAGGGCGATGATGCCCGCGTCCGCGGCCCCGCTCTGCACGAACTGCGCGGTCTGCGCGATGTTCTCCCCGAGCACCAGTTTCTCCTTCACGGTGTCGTACACACCCTGGCTCTTCAGGGCGGCCTCGGCGGCCCGGCCGTAGGGGGCATGCTGGGGGTTGGCGATGGCGATGCGCCGGGCGGCCGGTTCGCGCAGGGCCTCCATTCCGCGCTGCTCCACGGACAGCGGCGAGTCCCTGGGCACCCACACCACGATGCGGCCCACGGCGTAGAGGAAGACCTCGCCCGCCACCAGTCCCTGCGCGGCCAGCTCGCGCGGATAGGCCACGTCCGCGGAGAGGAAGACGTCGAAGGGGGCGCCGTTGCCAATCTGCGCGAGGAAGTTGCCCGACGAGCCGTAGGTGACCTGGATGTCCGCGCCGGGGTGCTTCGCGCGGAATCGCACCAGCACCTCGTCCAGCGCGAACTTCAGGTCCGAGGCCGCGGCGATGGTCAACGTCCGCTGCTGCTCGGCGCCCGCGGACGGGGTGGAGCTGGCAACGGTCCCATTCTCGCGCAGGCCCACCCGCAGGCCCGCCGCGATGATGATCAGGGCGCCCGCGGCGAGCGCTCCCTTCACGATGACGTTCATCCGGTCCCTTCCCAGGAGGGGGCTGCCCGCCCTGGGCCCCCGGGTGTACGCGGGGGCGATCATGACGTCCGCAGCTTAACGGGGCTCGCGCGGGGGGCGGTGACAAGAAGTCCCGGATGCATCGCGCGGGGTGACAGCCAGGGGACACGGAGCGTGGAGTTTTTTCCCCGAGGCCCTCGGGCGAGGCTGAAAGAACTTCCGTCTTTCCGCCACCGCCTGCCGTGAGCCGATCTCCAGGAAAGACGGCGCAAGCCCGGAGAGATCGGCCAACCCGCTGTTTTCCCGAAAGAAAGGGATGGCGGGTGCGAGCCATCCCCGGGAACAGGTGGACTGTCCAGGGTCCGGCACGGTTCTGGCTACAGGTGACCGGTGATGGCACCGAGCAAGAACCAGAAGCGGATCTACCACCACTCCATCTGGGAGACCTGGATGCCCTCGGTGGGCGTCGTCACCCTGGTGGGGGCCCACATCCTGGCCGCCTCGCTGGGCCTGTACTCGTCGGCACCGGAGGTGAAGGTGCTCCAGCCCGCCACGGGCGCGTCCATCAGTGGACACCTGGAGATCTCGGTCCAGGCGGACGACGGGCCCACGGGTTCGGGGGTGCAGAGCGTGGAGTACCAGCTCGGCTCCACCTCGGGCGTCTGGAAGCCGCTGACGCTGGACGTGGAGTCCATGACCTACAAGGCGAGCACCGAGGCGGGAGCCGTGCCGGCCGGAGGCCATGAGCTCTACATCCGCGCGATGGACTACTCGGGCAACCTGCGCACCGTGTTCGTCACGGTGAAGGTGGACCCCGCCGCCACCGAGCCCCATGAGGAGCACCCGCACCGGCCCGTGGTGGACGGCACGCGGGATCTCTCCTCGAAGCGTGGCGTCGAGCGGCGGGGGTGGGGCGGGCACCTGCTCTCGGTCCTGCTCCGGTCGAACTGAAGGCCGCCATCCACCGTCACGTGAGCTACTTGGTATCGAGCGAGAACACGCCGTCCCAGTCCTCGGGGGGAGGCTGGGTGCTCAAGGCCTCGCAGCGGGCGGCGAAGACGCGCGAGGGAGGATCCTCGGGCGAGGAGAGGAAGCGCTCGCGGGCCTCGGTGAAGTGGCGGGCGCGGTAGAGGGCGAGCCCCTCGGCGAACCGGGCGAGGTGCGCGGGGGGAGGGGCTCCGGCCACGTCCACCAGCTCGTAGACGCGCACGGGGAGCTGCCGTCCCTTCACGCGCAGCAGATCCAGCTCCCGGGCGAGCACGGTGCCGCGGGAGGCCCGCACGGTCTCCTCGGAGACGAGGATGCGGGTGCCGTACACCTTGGCCGCGCCCTCCAGGCGGGAGGCGAGGTTCACCGTGTCGCCGATGACGGTGTAGTCCTGGGCCGCGCGCGAGCCGATGTTGCCCACCACGCCAGGGCCGGTGTTGAGGCCGATGCGGCAGTCCAACCGGGACACGCCTCGTGCTTCCAGCTCGGGGGCCAGCTTGTCCACCACCGCCACGAGCCGCAGCGCGGTGAGGCATGCGCGAGCCGCATGGTCCTCCTGGGGCAGGGGGGCGTTCCAGAAGCACATGATGGCGTCGCCGATGAACTTGTCGAGCGTGGCGCCGTGCTGGCCGAGCACCTCGGTGGCGCGCTCGAAGTAGCCATTGAGCACGTCGACGAGCGCCTCGGGGCTCATCTCCTCGCTCATGGAGGTGAAGCCCACCAGATCGCTGAAGAGCACGGTGAGCTCGCGGCGCTCGCCGCCGGGGGCGGCCTTCTCCGGGTTGCGGATGAGCTCGTCCACGACCTGGGGGTCCAGGTAGCGCTTGAAGAGGCCGTGGATCTGATCCCGCTGACGGAGGCCGGCGACCATCTCGTTGAAGGCACCGGTGAGCCGGCCCACCTCGTCGGTGCCCCGGACGGGGACCTCGACATCCAGCGCGCCCAGGCGCACCTGCCGGGCGGCGGCCTCCAGTTGCACCAGGGGCGCGGAGAGACGGCGCGCCAGCATCACGGCGAGGACGAAGGCCAGCAGCACCACGCCCACCGCGGTGCGCATCATCCAGTCGCGGACGCCCGTGAGGATGGGTTTGATCTCCGTGTCGAGGTTGCGCATGACGAACACCCGGCCAATGGGCGTCCCGTCCTTCCCGTCCTTCCGGTGCACGTCCCAGAAGACAGCCTCGCGGACGAGATAGAGGCCATCATCAGCGAGCACCTCGAAGGCCCAGCTGCTGTCCGTCTCGTTTTCGTCCCGCGAGTCATTCTCGAGGACGATAGGAGTACCACCGTCGCTGGGCGCCTTGAGGGGCCTGATGGTGTCGGAGCTGGACTCGACGAGCCTCTTTCGCACCTGCTCGGGGACGTCACTGGAGGTGGTCAGCGTGCCGTCCTTGGCGAGCAGGGCGAAGAGGGCGGCTCCAGAGGACCCCTTCTCCAGGGAGTTCTCCAATAACGGTTCCTTCACCCACCGACCCGTCAGCACCACGCCAAGGGGCCGGCGGGCCGACTGCTCCAGCGAGTTTTCTCCGCCCGAGGTTGTTGCACGGTGTGCGTGCACGAGCAGCAGATCGTCCTCGCGCATGCACTCCTTCGTGTTCATATCGGTGCATGTCTTGGGCACGAAAGTGAAGGGCAGGTTGCGCACGTAGGCGGGGGACCAGAGCTCGGAGGCGAAACCCTCGTGCAGCGCCCGGTCCAACAGGGGCACGTTGTCCACGGTTTTCCCCACCTGCTCGTCATCGCCGTGGGTGAACACCAGCCGCTTGCGCACGTTGAAGAAGGCCCAGATGCTCGGATTCTTGTCGATCCACCCGAAGACCTCTGTGTCCGCGGAGATGATGACGTCATGAGCGCTCTGGATGCCCTCGAGTTCGGCATCTCCGTCATCGAGGCCAGCGGCGCTGTCGTCGGAGTTGACTCTGAGAGCCTCGTCCTTGAACGTGCGGTCGCGCGCATGCGCGTCGGCGACATCTTTGATACGAGTCTGGGCGGCTTGGGAGAGCCTCTGGAAGGCGTCCAGCGTGCGGGTCAGGTCGGCACGGATCTTCTCTTCGGCGGCCTCCTCCACCGCCCGTTGGGTGACCACGAGCGCCACGGCGAGCGCCACCACCGACAGCAGCATGAAGGCCGCCACGAGCCGCGCGGAGAGCGAATTCAACCCCAGGCCTCCGGCACGGGCGCCAGCTTCCCGCGACGCCGGGGGCTCAGTAGGCATCGGAGCGGGGGGTGTACTGGCGGCCATGCTTGTCCAGGTGCTTGTCGTCGGCGCGCGTCTCGTTCAGCTCCAGCGTCACCACCGCCTCCCCGCCGGGCTTCACGGTGACCTCGGCGCGAGACACGTCGCTGCGCTCGTCCCGCCGGTGCACGGCGAAGATGGGATGCGTACCAGGCGGCACCCCCTCGAGGACGAAGCGCCCATCCGGCCCGGTGACGGCGAAGGCCCGGTTGGGCACCACCACCAGCGTGGCCACCATCTGCTCGTGGATGTCGCAGTAGACGTCGATGAGGCCCGTCTTCTTGAAGGTCTCCGTGTAGTCCTCGCCCGGGCGGTTCTTCCCGGCGTCGAACTTCCCGGCGCGCGAGCGGGAGAAGACGTTGTGCACCACCACGTCGTTGTTGGAGAAACGCACCTTCTGCCCGGCCACCACGCCCACCACCGAGGGCTGGAAGGCCTTGTTGCGCTGGGCCATGTTCACCTCACCCGAGGGAGGGGGCTCGGTGTAGCCGGTGAGGTAGACCACCACGCCGGAGCGATCCGCCTTGAGGACGGGGCGCCCATCCGGGCCCTGGACGGTGATACGGACCTCGCCGCGGACGGTGCCCTGCTGCGCGGCGGCGAGCGGAGCGGCGAGGGACAGCAGGAGAATCAGAGCACCACGGCCCATATCAGCCTCGGCATGAATTGGGGCGTCTCCGGGAACAGGGGAGTGAGCCCTACCATGACCCCGAGCGTGACCCACGTCCGGCCGAACGTCCAGGCCACGTCGGCGCCCACGAAGTGGTGCTGCCCGCCCGGAATGCCCTGGAGGGGAATCTCCCCGAAGGCCTCGAGCGAGGCACGCAGCTCGTCCTCGATGAGGGGATAGGACACGCCCGCCGCATAGGTCCCGAGCAGCCGCACCGGGCCCTCCTGCCCTCGCAGCGCCGGCAGGCCCACCTGCGCGCCCAGATCGAGCACCAGGCGCAGGCCACCCTCCGTCTCGAAGGACTGCACCAGGTTGGCGTCCAGGCGGGGGGGCTGCGTCGTGTGGATGGTGTGGTGGTAGGCCACGCGCAGCAGTCCCTGCCAGGGCGAGTCATCCCCCCGGGGATTGAAGCGCAGGCGCAGGTCCGCGTCGAAGGACTCGAGCTGCGTGCGCTCCCGGGTGGCCAGCACCTGGAAGGGGACGGCCAGCTCCAGCCGCTGGGTGAGGCCGAACACGGGGCCCCACCAGACCCAGTAGTTGGAGGTCCGTTCCGGCACACCGGGCGCCCGGGACTTCACCCACAACCACTGCTCGAGCTCCACATCCCCCTTGGGGACGATCTCCGTGTCCCACACCCAGATGAAGGGCCGCCGTCCGGCCTCGGCCGGCGTGGGAAGCACGGCCAGGGCGAGGACCCCCAGCAACACGAAACGACGCACTGCGCTCATCTACCCTCCCGGGGACGGGCCCCGAGCCCTCCGCACCAGCGGGGGCCAGGGTGGACGTCCGGGAGGCAGGCATATCCGACGAGCCGGTGCTTGTGCGAGCACAGCGGGTATTTCCCTTCAGACCCGGTCCCCCCTGGCCGGGCGTGCCCGCTACGGCAGCTTGAGGGTCACGGTGAAGGTGTAGCTCACGTTGACCGGCCTGCCCTGGAAGGTGACCGGGCGGTACTGGCGGCTCGACACGGACTGGAGCACGGCCTCATCCATGAAGGGCAGGCCCTTGATGATGCGGCAGTTCTCGACGTCGCCCTCGCGGGTGATGGTGCACTTGGCGATGATGACACCACTGACGCGGGCTCGGAGCGCATCGTAGGTGTACTGCAGGGGCACGCCGGTGGAGAGGATCTGCGGCGGCGTCATGCCAGCGCCGAAGGGGAGCACCTCCTCACCCGTGGACTGGCCGATGTTGCCCAACGCCAGCCCGGCGATGACCTGGGCACCGGGGACGCCGCCCGTCTCGACACCATTGGGATCGCTACCGGGGATGTAGGGCAGGTCATTGGTCTCGGGCTCGGTGTCCTCCGGGGGAGGAGTCGCCTCGACGGTCTTCGTCTCTTCCGGAGGCGGGGGAGGGATCTTCTTGGGCTGGACCAGCTCGGTCTTCGGCTTGGGCTTCGGCTTGGGCGCGGTGGGGGTCACCGCCGCCTTGGGCGGATTCGGGTTGCCCTTGGGCGGCTGGGGGACGTTGAAGGTGAGCACGGGATCTTCCTTGATCGCCTTCGCCGCCTGGCCGGACAGGCCGAGCATGCTGCCGAACACACCCGCGTGCACCAACAACGACACCCACATCCCCGTCCCGAACCGACCCGCGCTCAATCCCGGCTGATTGATGACCGACTGGAACATTTGGAATCCCTCCTGGCTGACACCCGTGAAGCTACGGATTCCAGAAGGGCGGGTGGCCTTGGGTTGGCCATCTCTTCGTCATGGTTTCGTCATGGACCCCCGAGCTCCATGCGGTATCCCACCCCGCGGATGGTGTGGATGGAGAAGGAGGAGGCACTCGTCCAGCCGAGCTTCTTCTTCAGGTTGGAGACGAAGTTGTCCACGGTGCGCGGGTCCACGATGACGTCCCGGCCCCACACCGCGTCGAGGATCTCCCCCCGGGGCAGGGCGCGGTCGCGATGCTTGAGGAGGTAGACGAGCAGATCGAACTCGGTACGGGTGAGGTCGATGACGCTCCCATCGGCGCGCGCGAGGATGCGCTTGCCCAGGTCCAGCGTGAAGCCCGCGAAGGACATGACGGTGGGCGGCGCGCCACCGGCCCGGCGTACCAGGGCTCCCACCCGGGCGAGCAGCTCGCGCAGCCGGTAGGGCTTGGTGAGGTAGTCCTGCGCTCCGGCGTCGAAGCCGCGGACGATGTCGTCCTCGAGCGAGCGCGCGGTGAGCATCAGCACCATGGACTGGACTCCACTGGCGCGCAGCCTCCGGCAGAACGAATAGCCGTCCTCGCCCGGGAGCATCACGTCGAGGATGAGCAGATCATACGTCCGCGCGCGCAGCAGCGGCTCGGCCTCCTGGGTGTGGGAGGCCACGGTCACGTCGTACCCCTCGTCCTGGAGGTTGTCGCGCAGGCCGATCCGCAGGTTCGCGTCGTCCTCGACGACGAGGATGGAGGGGCGGGGGTTAGGAGGGCTGCTCGGGGCGTTCATGGCGGGGTTCGGGGAAGAGCAGGGAGAAGGTGGTGCCCTGGGGGCCGGAGTTGTCGATGGAGATGAGGCCCTTGTGCAGGGCCATGATCTTCCGGCACAGCGCGAGCCCCAGGCCACTGCCGTGGACCTCGGGGCCCTGCGAGCCCAGCCGGTAGAAGTCGCGGAAGACGTTCTCCCACTCGGACTCGGGGATGCCGATGCCGTTGTCGCTGAAGAGCACCACGCAGCCATGGCCCTCGTGGGGGTAGGCGCGGATGGAGAGCTCCACGGGAGCGCGGCGGTTGTAGGCGCACGCGTTGCGCGCGAGGTTGATGAGCAGCAGGCGCAGCAGGGACGGGTCCACCTCGAGTTCCACGTCGCCCACGTCGGCGGAGAGCTGGACGGGGACGGAGGAGTTGCCCACCAGGTCCGAGCGCAACATGCCGACCAGCTCGTCCAGCTTCACGCGGGCGGGCTTGAGCTGCCAGCGGCCCTTGTCGATGCGGTTGAAGGACAGGATGTTCTCGACGAGGAAGTGCAGCCCGTCGGCGGCCTGGATGATGCGCTCGGGGTAGTCGCGCATCTCGGGGACCTTGGAGAGCTTGCGCTCCATCGTCTCGGCCAGCAGGCGGATGGAGGCCAGGGGGGTGCGCAGCTCGTGGGAGACGGTGGCCACGAAGTCGCTCTTGAGCTCCACGTAGCGGTAGCGGCCGTGCTGGGCCACCACCGCCATCACCACGATGGCCACCGCGAGCGCCCCACAGGTGGCCACCAGCAGTGTCTTCAGCCCGTAGCGCTGCTCGATGGCGTTCTCCGCGGCGGTCCACGCGGGGACGGACACCTCCAGCCACAGGGACTCCAGGGGCTGCACGGCCTCGGGGTTCCGCAGCCGCACCAGACCGTCCGCGCCGAAGTGGTTGCGCCGGCGCAGCTCCTGGGCCAGGTCGCGGAGGAGCGCGTCGAGGTCCACGGCGATGCCGCGCACCACCTCTTCCTGCTGCTCCACGTACCAGCGCTGGCCGATGAGGGTGGGGCCGGAGAGGTTCTCGGGGATGACGAGCATGCCGGCGCCGGCCTCGCGGGCACGGGCCTGGAAGTCGTCGGAGGGCTCGCCGAGCGCCGTGCTGAGCTGGACTACATGGGCGAGCAGGAACTCGAAGTCGGGCTGGGTGAAGCGCCAGCGCTCACGCAGGAGATCGCGCTGCAGGCCGGCGGAGCGCTCGATGCCGCCGAAGTCCTCGGGGAGCCCCTCGCGCAGCAGCGCGCGGACGAGCGGTGGAGTGGCCTCACCGCGCTGGAGCCGCTCCAGCATGAGGAGGACGAAGGGGAGCTCCTGGACGGGCGGGAGGGGGTGCTCCGCGTGGTGGCGCAGCAGTTCCTCGGCGAGCGCATGGGCGCGGGAGGCACGGCCCTGGTCGAGCGCCGCCTCCACCGCGCGAAGGCGGACGAGCCGCTCGCCCCAGGGCTCGGCCGTGGAGCTCTCGGCGAAGGCCTTGGCGAGCTCGCGGTAGTGACGTACCGCGGTGGCGCGCGAGCCGCGAGTGGAGCGGGTGAGGCGGGGCAGGAACTGGTGGCCGCGGAAATTGAGGAAGAAGCCCTCGCCCGGAGCGAGCGGATCTCCCATGGCCGCGTGGAGGGCGGTGAGGTTGTTCTTGAGTTGCGCGCCGAGCGTCTGCCGCAGGGCGAGGGTGGCGAACTCCTCGATGGCGTGGCGGCGGGAGGCGAGCTGTGCACGGGCGTCCTCGCGCTCCTGGGCGAAGATGCGCTGGAGGCTCACCAGCCCCCAGGTGAGGGCGAGGAGTCCGCATCCGAGGGCGATGAGGGTGGGAAGGAGCCGGCGCAGCATGGGGGCCCGAGGGGCTCGCGCATTATACGTGCAGGGGGTGGGCTGGCCATCGCGCGGACTCTCGGACGCTCGCTGGCCCGGCCGCCGTTTGGAGGAGACGTCCGGGGTCGCCAGGAGGGAAGGGGATGAGAAGGTTGGAGGGGTGACTTCAGAAGTGGGGTGCTGACATGCCATCTCTCCCGTTGTTCCCCGAGGCCCCGGTCGGCCTGAGCGCGAAGGCACTGCGGGTGCACGAGCGCCTGTGCGCCGAGTACGGCTGTCCCATCCCGTGGTTCCGCTCGCAGGATCCGCTCAGCGAGCTCGTTTCCGCGCTGCTGAGCCACCGCACGCGGAACGCCTCCAGCGGCGCGGCCTTCCGCCAGTTGCGCGCGCGCTTTCCCACCTGGGAGGCGGTGCGTGATGCACCCTGCGTGGAGGTGCAGGAGGCGATCTCCGCGGTGACCTGGCCGGAGCAGAAGGCGCCGCGCATCCAGCAGGTGCTGCGGTGCATCACCGACCGGAGGGGAGGGGAGCTGTCGCTGGACTTCCTGGCGGAGCTGCCGGTGCGCGAGGCGCGGGACTGGCTCGAGCACCTGCCCGGGGTGGGGCCCAAGTCGAGCGCCGCGACGCTGCTGTTCAGCCGCTTGAGGAAGCCCGCGCTACCGGTGGACAGCCACCACCACCGGGTCGCCGTGCGGCTGGGGCTCATCCCCGAGACCACGGCGGTGGGACCAGCGCACCGATTGCTGGAGGCGCAGCTCCCGCCGGACTGGGATGCACAGCGCGTCTATGACAACCACGAGGCGCTGATGCTGCATGGGCAGCGGTGCTGTTTCTATCGGGAGCCGGCGTGCCAGCGGTGCGCGGTGCTCGATCTGTGCCCCACGGGTCAAGCCCGGCTCGCGTCCCAACGGGGTTCGAGGCCCGCCGGAGACAGCGAGGAGGAGGAACTCCCAGCAACGTGATGTTTCCGGTGGGTTGAGAGGGTCCCCGGCGGGATTGGGGCATGATGTGGCTTCTTCCCAAGGAGCACACATGCAGGGACTCGAAGGAAAGGTCGCCGTCGTCACGGGAGCCTCGCGCGGTATTGGTGCGAGCATCGCGCGGAAGCTGGCGTCGCAGGGCGCGAAGGTCGTCATCAACTACACGCGCAACGAGGATGCCGCCCACCAGGTGGCCGCCGACATCCAGCGCGCCGGAGGCGAGGTGCTCGTCGAGCGCGCGGACGTGGCCGATGAGGCCCAGGTGAAACAGCTCTTCGAGCGGACGGACGCGCGCTTCGGGCGCCTGGACATCCTGGTCAACAACGCGGGCATCCTCGAGTTCCGTCCCATCGACGCCATTGATCGGGCGCACTTCCAGCGCGTGCTGGACACCAACCTGTGGGGGGTCGTGTGCGCCAGCCAGCAGGCCGCGCGGCGCCTGGGCCAGGGCGGCCGGATCATCAATATCACCTCGGCCGCCACCCGGACGCCCTTCTCCGCGCTCGGCATCTACGCGGCGAGCAAGGGCGCCGTGGAGGCCTTCACGCGCACCCTCGCGGCCGAGCTCGGACCGAAGGGCATCACCGCCAATGCCATCTTCGCCGGCATGGTGGAGACGGACATGACGATGGGGCTCAGCTCGGGAGATTCGTCCCGGGCGACCGTCCAGGCGATGATCCAGGCCACCCCCCTGCGGCGCATGGCGAAGCCCGAGGACATCTCGGAGATCGTTGCCCTCCTCGCCTCGGAGAGCAGCCAGTGGGTGACGGGTCAGTCCATTGGCGCCACCGGCGGTCTCGTCATGTCGTGAGCCCGTGAGGGCTCCCGGGTGCTGGCCTCCGAGCGCGTCCTTCGCTCACGGTTTCGCGCCCGGGGCCTTGCCGGAGGCGGGCTCGATCGCGGGCGCCGGGACGAGCCGCGCGATGCGATCGGGCCCGTTGAAGGCCACATAGAGGTAGCCATCGGGGCCGCTCACCACGTCGCGCACGCGGCCCACGTCCTTGAACAGCACCTCCTGGTGCACCACCTTGCCGCCCTCGAGCCTCAGGCGCCGCACCTCCTGCTGCGCGAGCGCGCCCACGAACAGATCGTTCTTCCACTGGGGGAAGCGGCTGCCCGTGTAGAAGTCCGCCGCGCACACGGCGATGGACGGCGTCCAGTGCAACACCGGCTGCTGCATGCCCTCCTGCGCGGTGCGATCCGTCATCGGCGTGCCGTCGTAGTTCATGCCGTAGGTGATGACCGGCCAGCCGTAGTTGCGGCCCGGCTCGATGCGGTTCAGCTCGTCGCCGCCCCGGGGGCCGTGCTCCGTCTCCCACAGCTCTCCCGTCACCGGGTGCCGCGCGAGCCCCTGCGGGTTGCGGTTGCCGTAGCTCCAGATGCTCGCGATGGCGCCCTCGCGGCCGGCGAACGGGTTGTCCTCCGGAATGCGCCCGTCGTCGTGGATGCGGTGCACCTTGCCGTTGGGCCGCGACAGCTCCTGCGCGTCCTCCTTCTTCCCCCGCTCGCCGATGGAGAAGAACAGGTGCCCCTTGCCGTCGAAGACGAAGCGCGAGCCGAAGTGCACGTTCCCGGTGCGGTACTGCTCGGGCGGCGCGCGGAAGAGCGTCTGCTGCTCCACGAACCGGCCCGCGCGCAGCTTGCCCCGGACGATCGCCGTCATGGCGGAGCCATTCGCGCCCGCGTCGCTATAGGAGAGGTAGATCCACCCGTTCTTCGCGTAGTCGGGATGCACGGCTACATCGAGCAGCCCCCCCTGGCCCCTGGACCAGACGCCCGGTGTGCCGGCGATGGGCTCGGGCAGGAGGCGGCCCTTCTCCACCAGGCGCAGCCGTCCCGCCTTCTCCGTCACGAGCATGCGCCCGTCTGGCAGGAAGGCCACGGACCACGGCGTGTCGAGCCCCTCGGTGACCGTCTCGAGCTTGAAGGCGTGCAGCTCGCTGCGCACGGCCTTGTCGGCCACCGGCTTCGCGATCGAGGCGGCCGCGTTCCGCCGCTGCGCGCCCTGCTCGCGGATGTAGATGACGAGCGCGCGGATGTCCTGGGACGACAGAGCGCCCGAGAACGCCGGCATGCCCGAGGCGGGTTGTCCCTCGCGGATGCTCCGCGCGATGCCCTCGTCGTCGGCGCCGGACTTCCAGATGTCGTCGATCAGGCTCGGCCCCAGCGCGCCCTCCATCTTGGCGCCATGGCAGTTGGCGCAGAGCGAGGCGTAGATGTCGGCGACGTCGCGCCGGGAGGCCTCGGAAGGCTGGGCTTGTACGAGAGTGGACAGTCCAAGCAGGCCGCACGTCAGGGTGGATCGGAAGGCGTTGAACATGAGGCGTACACTGTATGCCCGCCTGCCCGCCCCTCCCTCGGGTACGAGGCATTTGTCGCATTGCGTCAAAAATGGTTGACGTCGTTGACGCGATGCGTTACCTGTAGGCCCGTCAGTCCGAGTCCAGGAGACGAGCACACATGGCGAAGAACAAGACGGCGAAGATCGAGGGGGCCGCCAAGGAGTCCGTGGCCCAGACGACGGAGCAGGTGAACAACGAGGCAGTGGCCCAGGAGGCCGCGCCGGTGGCCCAGCAGCAGGCGGAGACGGTGGCCCAGGAGGCCGCGCCGGTGGCCCAGCAGCAGGCCGAGACGGTGAATGCGGAGACGGTCGTGGCCGAGGCGGTGAATGCCGAGGCGGTGAAGGCCGAGACGCCGGTGGTGGAGAAGGTGGCCGAGGCGGTGAAGGCCGAGGCGGCGAAGGTGGAGACGGTGGTGACCGGGGCCGCGGGCCAGGTGACGTCCTTCGTGAAGGGCCGGCTGGAGCAGGCGCAGAAGCAGTTCGGCCAGCTCGAGACGGAGGCGCAGAAGGCGCTGCAGACGCTGGTGTCGCGCGGCCGCGAGTCCAGCCGCGAGGTGCTGCAGCGGCTGCACGTGAACGAGCTGCGCGAGAAGCCGGCGGTGAAGGAGCTGGAGAAGAAGGCGACGTGGGTGGGTGGCGAGGTACGCCAGCGCCTCAACGGGCTGCAGGACCGCATGGTGAAGGTGGTGGGCGGCGTGGCGAGCCAGTCGCAGGTGGAGGCCATCAACCGCGAGCTGGATCGGCTGACGCGGAAGATCGACTCGCTGGTCTCCCCCAAGAAGCCGGAGCAGCAGTCCCAGCAGGAGGCTCCGAAGGCGTAGTGGTACCGCGCCGGAGCAACCGCTGAAGTGAAGACGCCTGGGAGCCCCATCGGCTTCCGGGCGTTTTCGTTGATACCCCCAGGCGCTATCGCCGGCCCTGATGTTGCCGCAGGGCCGCCTGGAGCACGGACTCCTTGAGCAGGTAGCCGAAGCCCGCGTTGCTCAGGCGCAGCATCAGCTCGTTCCGGGTGGTCTTCAGGTTCACCGCCGCTCGCTCCAGGTTCCAGTCCGCCTGCGAGAGCTGCTTGAGCAGGTAGGCCCGCCGCGTCTGCGCCGCCGACAGGCGGTACGTCTTGAGGTACTCCAGCGTCCCGTCTCCGCGCATGATGACCTCGCCGACGTGGTTCTCCTCAGAGGGCGACAGGCTGGTGACGAAGCGCTGGAGGTGGAAGGGCCCCGCCTCGTAGACGGTGCTCGCCGAGACCTCCACGCCGAACACGCCCCCGGCCATGAAGCCCTGGAACACGCCCCAGTCCTCGCGCATCCGTGTGATGGCGGCCCGCAGGTCCCCGAGCGAGGAGACGCGCCGGTCATCGATGGACAGCGACAGGGGCGGCACGTCCCCGAGGAAGCCGTACTGGAGCAGCAGATCTCCGTAGAAGTCCTCCAGCAGCGCCCGGTGCAGCGCCCGGTAGTCCTCGGGGTGCGAGACGATGAAGGCGGACAGCAGCAGGTCCGCGTGGAAGATGAGCACGCCCACCTGCTGCTCGTGGATCTCGAAGATGCGCAGGGCCTCGTCGAAGGCCGTGCTCGACCAGCCCGGCACGGACCACTCGCTCCGGGGATCCAACCCCCGGGACAGGGCCTCCTGCGAGTACTCGGTCCACGCCACCTCCGGCCCACCGAAGTGCAGGGCGAGGAAGCCCTCCATCGCCAGGTGCAGGGGCAACAACCGCAGCCGGTTCTTGTCCTCGCGATGCGCCATGCGGTGCAGCACGCGGACGGTGAAGGGGCCCACCTTCAGCGCCTTGCCCTCGGGCTGGTGGAGCTGCGTCCCGAAGACCGCGCCCGCGCTCCGGCTCTTGTCGTCCCACCCCATGACCAGCCCGTGCGGCACGTAGGAGATGTACTTGAGCCCGGGCTCCATCAGCCCGCCCTTGAGCGAGACGATGGTGAGATCGTCGTTGTACGTCCGCCGGGCGAAGCGCAGGTCTCCCCGCACCTCGTCCCTCAGCACCGGGACCAGACGGATGCTCCCCCACACCTGCGAGGGTGCCAGCCGCAGGCCCGTGGGCAGGATGTGCTTCATCTCCGTGCGGGCCATCACTCCTCCTCCTCGGCCGTCGGCTCCCCGCTGGCCTCCGTAGTGGCATCCAGGGGCTTCGCCGTCCCCTGGCTCCGTTGCCCGCGCTCCAGCAGCATCCGCACGCGCGCCGCGAGGTAGTCCTCGAGCTCCGACAGCGGGGCCGCGCCCTCCGCGAAGCGCGCGAAGCCGAGCACCGTGGGCAGATCCTCCGCGTCCCGCACGCCCACCGTGGGCACGTGGAAGCCGATGCCCCGGGGCGCGTACAGCTCCGAGGCGAATACGGGGTTCGCGTGGACGATGGACGTGCGGCGCGCCGGGTCCAGCTTCGTGCGGAAGACGCGGGTCACCTCGGCCACGGCGTTGGGCGGATCATTGTCGTAGCCGTCGGACACCACGACGACCAGGTGCGGCATCCAGTCCAGGGCATCGAGCAGCGGGGTGGCCAGGTCGGTCTGCCCGCGTGCGCCCATGAAGAGCGGCTCCTCGACGGGGTTCGTCCAGAAGGCGCGGTACTCGCGGGCCGAGGCGGACAGCAGGTAGTGCGCGGCGAGCGCCACGGCGAGCGGACGGCGGCGCTTCTCGGTGGAGCCCGAGGCGGAGTAGCTGTTGTCCAGCACGGCGGCCACCCGGCCCAGGGGCACCGAGGCCCGGCGCAGCGTGCGGGCCGCGGCCTGCTCCATCGCGGCATGCAGCTCGGCCCGGCGCTCCCGCCGCACCTCGGGCTTCAGGGACAGCACGTAGAGCGCCAGCTTCGTGAGCGGCGCGCGTCCCAGGTCCATCGTGAGCGTCACCCCGTCCTCGCGGGCCGCCGCGCCCTGGAGGCGCAGCCGCTCGGCGGCGGTGAGGCGCGGCTCGATGCGCTTCAGGAACACGTCACGGGGGATGCGGTGCTTGGCGGCCAGCCCCTCGGCGACGGTGAAGGGCAGCTCGAAGATCGCCGACTCGTCGTAGTGGGCCTGGCGGAACTTCTCCAGCAGGGGCGTCGTGTACACGCGCTTGCGCCAGCCGTGGAACAGGAAGAGGTTCAGCTCGCCCCCGAGCTTCAGGTGCCCGTGCGACACCGCGGCCCGCAGCTTGGAGCGGTACTTGATGGCGTCGAAGCTCGGATCCGGCCGTCCCTCCAGGTACTCCTGGACGATGGCGCGGGCCCGGCGGTTGTTGATGCGGCGCTCGCGCAGCACCTCCAGCATCCGGAAGGCCCGCTGCGGAGGCAATGCCCGGAGCGCCGCCGCGATGAGGGCTCCCTCCTCCTGCTTGTCCTCGGCCCGCGTCTCCTTCCCGGTGGCCAGCAGGTTGAGGATGATCTGCGCCTGGTTGAAGTGGTTGATGCCCGCGGCCAGCGTCCGCGCGTAGAGGCGGCGGTAGTTGCCCAGGATGTATGCGTGCAGGAACTCGATGGAGACGGCCTGCCCGCGTGCGTCGTTGTAGAACTCGCGCTGCCCCGTGCAGGAGAAGCACGCGTTCACGAACATCACCAAGTCCTCGCGAGCGACCTGCTCGGCGCGCGCCAACGCCGCGTCCATCACGTCCACCTCCGCCAGGCGGGAAGAAGGAGCCGCTCGGGGAAGGCGGACACGACCAGCTAGTCAAGCTGCAGAAGCTCGGTTCGGAAGTCGCATCACAGTCCCGCGAGCGGCTCCTTCACCCTATCACGACGGCCGGTGCGCCGCTTCCTGACGCGCACCGGGGAGCGGGTCACGCCGGCTGGGCCCGGCTGCCGTGGCTCCGGGCGTAGACCTGGGTGAACTCCGCGCCCAGGAAGAGGATCTGCGCGGAGTAGTAGACCCAGATGAGCACCACCGCCAGCGAGCCGGCGGCGCCATAGCTCGAGGAGACGGTGCTCCGGCCCAGGTACAGGCCGATGCCGAACTTGCCCAGGCTGAAGAGCAGCGACGTCACCGCGGCCCCGAGCCACACGTCCCTCCAGGCCACATGCGTGTCGGGGAGGATTTTGTACATCATCGCGAACAGCACGGTGATGACGGCGAAGGAGATGAGCAGGTTGAGCCCCTGCCACAGCAGCGTCCAGCCGGGGAACACGTGCTCGAAATAGGCGCCGATGCCCGCCAGCGCGGCGCTCACCACCAGCGACACGAGCAGCAGGAAGCCGATCACCAGCACCATCGCGAACGACAGGAAGCGGTTGCGCAGGAAGTTCAGCACGCCGTTTCTCGGCTTCGGTTGGACGTGCCAGATGTGGTTGAGCGCCTCCTGCAACTGCACGAAGACGCCCGTGGCACCGAAGATGAGGGCAATCACGCCCAGCGCCGTCGCGAGGATGCCGGAGCTCGGCTTGCGGGCGCTGATCATCATCTGCCCGATGACCTCGGCCCCGCTCGTGCCCACGAGCCCCTCCAGTTGCGTCTGGATCTGTCCTCGCGCCGCCTCCTCGCCGAAGACCATGCCGGCCACACTCACGGCGATGACGAGCATCGGGGCGATCGAGAACATCGTGTAGTAGGAGAGCGAGGCCGCGAACGTCGGGGCCTTGTCCTCGTTCCACTCCGAGAAGGCTTTCTTGAAGAGCTGGAGGGTGTTTCGAGCACGCAGCGCAACGGTCATGGCGCATGGGCACAGCACGCGCCGTGCCAGCGCGCCGGACCCCTCTCCTGGCTCGAATCCGAGGGAAATGGGCGCCCGGTGACAGAGCCCACCGTGAAGGGGGCGTAATTCTTTCAGCCCTACTCCAGGATCTCCACCGCATCCCCCACGCGGATCTCCCCCGGGCGCCGGACGATGACATTCTGGCCGAACATCACGCCCCCCTTGTTGGGAACGGTGCGCCGGTACGTGGAGAGCGTGCGCAGGGGCTCCTGCTGGGGATCGGCGCGGGCCGTCTCCGGATCCACCGTGGTGAAGACGCAGCGGGCGCACGGCTTGACCCCAGCCAGCTCCACTGTGCCGATGCGCAGCCGCTTCCACCCGTCCTCGGCGAAGGCCTCGCAGCCGTCCACCACGAGGTTGGGACGGAAGCGGCTCATCGGCACGGGCTGCGCCAGACGCTGGTTGAGGTCCGCCAGTGAGGCCTGGGAGATGAGCAGCAGGGGGAAGCCATCGGCGAAGCCGACACGGTCCTCCGGAGCGGCGTACTGGGGGTCCACCGGGCGCTGCATGCGCTCGTCCACGTACACGAGCCGCGTGGGCTCACCGAGGTACTCGGAGAGCCACCGGTCCGCGCTCTCATGGGCGCGGGCGGCCGAGCAGGTGTCATCCCAGACGGTGACGTCGAGGCGGGGCGCACCGGCGGGAGGCAAGGGCACCTCGAGTTCCGGCATGCCCGGGGCGGACAGGTGCAGCCCCGAGGGCCCCGGCACGGCGCGCACGAGCACCAGGGCGGGCAGCTCGCGTCCGGTCATGAAGGAGCCATCCGGGCGGACCGCCATCCACCGG
>NZ_JPMI01000204.1 GCF_000733295.1 Archangium violaceum Cb vi76
CGGCGCAGGAAGCTCAGCGGAGACATGAGGGAGGTGGAGAAGCCCCCGTACACGGTGCCGAGGATGCCGCCGATGAGGCCCATGTCATGGTAGGGCGGCAGCCAGATGACACCGGCGCTGCCCTCGTGCATGCGGAAGGCGCCGTGGATGAGGTGGAGGTTGTGCAGCAGGTTGGCGTGGCTGAGCATGACGCCCTTGGGCGTGCCCGTGGAGCCGGAGGTGTACTGGAGGAAGGCGAGGGAATCGCCGTGCGACGCTGGCCGCTTCCAGGTGGACTCCGAGCCCTGGGGAAGCTCGTCGGTGGCCACCCAGCGCAGGGAGCGCAAGTCCGGGGCGGACTCGAAGAGGAACTCCGCCATGGAGGTGATGAAGGAGGGGGCGAGAATGACGGAGGCCTGGGCGTCGTGGATGAGGGAGCGCA
>NZ_JPMI01000205.1 GCF_000733295.1 Archangium violaceum Cb vi76
AGCGAAAGCTGCAATAGGTCGACCAGGTCAACGTTTCGCAATCGTCTGGGCTTGCTGTTTGGTTTTGAAGGACCGAGTCACGACTCGGTTCTTTGAGAATGAAGAGAGTTGTTCGGGTAACTCACCAACTGGGCCTATAGCTCAGCTGGCTAGAGCGCGCGCCTGATAAGCGCGAGGTCGGTGGTTCAAGTCCACCTAGGCCCACCAGTTTCCCAGCGGGGAAGACAGGTGATGCGATGACAGCCGGCAGGTTGAAGTACCACGACGCGATT
>NZ_JPMI01000206.1 GCF_000733295.1 Archangium violaceum Cb vi76
CGCTCGGCTTCAGTTGCGCTGTTGGTGGCCTGCGGCACGCCCCGGCTCAGCAGTCCGGCCTTCTTCTTCTGCCGCAGCCGATAGCTCTCACCCTGGATGAGCAGCGTGTGGCTGTGGTGCAGCAGCCGGTCGAGGATGGCCGCGGCTAGCACGTCATCGCCGAAGACGCTGCCCCACTGGCCCCCACCATCTGGTTGGTGGTCAGCAGCATGCTGCCCTTCTCGTAGCGACGCGCCACCAACTGGAAGAAGAGGTGGGTGCTGCGCTTCTCGAAGGGCAGGTAGCCCAGCTCGTCCACCACCAGCAGCTTGGGCTTGGCGAAGTAGTTGAGCTCGTCCTTGAGAGTTCCCTCGCTCTCGGCCTTGGCCAGCGCGGCCCAGTCCAATCGCCAGGTGCGTCTTGCCCACTCCCGGCGGGCCGAAGAGCAGCACGTTCTCCGCCTGGGCGATGAATCTGCCGGTGGCCAGCTCCCGCACCAACCGCTGGTCCACCGAGAGTTGCGCCTTGAAGTCGAAGTCCTCCAGCGTCTTCACCGCCGGGAAGTGCGCGATGGTGACTCCCATGCGGATTCGCTTGCGCTGCTTGGCCCCCATCTCCTCGCGCAGCAGCGCGTCGAGGAAGTCCAGGTAGGTGGGCTCGGTGCGCGCCGCCTCCGCCAGCAGCACGTCCAGCCGCTCGACCAGGTGTCCAAGGCGCAGCCGCTCCAGGTGCTCGAGCACGCGCGCGTGGATGAGCTCGTGGCTCATGCGGCACCTCGCTTCTCGGCCTGCTCCACCACGGCGGCGTAGTCCTCCAACTGTTGGCGTTCACGAGGAAGCGCGGAAATTTGGACCGGGACGCCGCAGGTGTGCCGGGGCTCCGGCATCCCGGTCCGAGGTGAGGCTCAGCGCTTGGACTTCACCTTCCTGGTCGTCGCGGCTTCCTCGGCCTCGCGGCGGCGGTAGCTCTCGCCTTCGATAGCGAGGACGTCCGCGTGGTGGATGACGCGGTCAATCAGCGCGGTGGCACACGCGGCGTTGGGAAAAATGGTCGGCCAGTCCGAAAACGCCAGATTCGTGGTCATCACCAATGAGCGTTGTTCATACCTGCGCGCCACGACTTGAAAGAGGAGGTCGGCGTTGCGCGCGTCGTAGGCGAGGTAGCCCATCTCGTCGATGACGAGCAGGCTGGTGTAGTGGCGCAGGCGGCGATCCAGTGCGCGGCTGGTGTCCTGGGCCCCCAGGTCGAGCAGCAACTGGGAGGCGGTGACGAAGAGAGCGGAGTGCCCCTTGAGGACGGCCTGGTGGGCGATGTTCTGAGCAATCATCGTCTTGCCCAGTCCCTGCGGCGCCACTATTACGACGTTGCGCGCGCCCTCCAGGAAGTCCAGACGCAGGGCGGACTCGACGGCCTCGCGGTCAATCTTCCTGGGCCATCCCCAGTCGTAGTCCGCCATGGGCTTGAAGCGGCCAAGGCGGCTGCGAGACAGGCGCCGCTCGAGACTTCTGCGGCCGCGTTCCTTCTGCTCCTCGTCGGCCAGGTGCTCCAGCAGCTCGGTAGCGCCCCATCTGGCCTTGGTGGCGCGGGCGATGAGGTCCGAGAGGCCCTGGGAGGTGGCGTGCAGTCCGAGGGAGGCCAGGCGGTCAGCGAGTGGAGTGGTCATCGGAGGAGTCCTTGTCGAGGAGGCGGTCGTAGTCAGCGAGGGAGTGGGGGCGGGTGCGTGAGGCGGCGATGCGCGGGTCATCCGGCAGCACCACGGTGAGGGGTGGAGGCTGACGCTGGCGGCGAGCGCGCTGCTCCAGGAGGTGGGCCACGGCGGGGGCGCTCACCGCCCCCTTGCGCAGGGCCTCGGCGAGGGCCTCATCCAGGGCACGTGCGCCGTGGAGCTCCAGTAACTTCAGCAACTGCGCCGTGTGGTGGGACAGCGAGACGTCGCGCTGAGCGAGGGCAGCGAGGAAGCCCTCCGCCTGCGGGCAGGAGGCGCGCAGCAAGTCCCGGCCGCGCAGCTCGTGCGCACGGGCCTTGGCGTCGGCGAGCGCGGCGAGGTGGCCGGGCTGCTCCAGGGTGCGGCCCTTCTCGAAGCTGCGCGGGTGGGAGGCCACCTCCTCGGAGCCGTCCAGCACGCGCACGCGTGTCTCGGAGGCCACGAGGGTGAGGGGCTTCTTCACCAGGGTGTGTGGAATGGAGTAGTCATTGGAGTCGAAGCGCACGTAGGGCGTCTTGCCAGAGGTGACGGGGCGCACCACGTCCGTGGGAAACGGGTGTACGGGCAGGGGCAGCAGCCGCGGGCGCTCCTCCTCGAGGGCCGTGGCGACGGTGCGCCCGGTGACGTCGCCGGGCAATTGGCGCGCGTGGGCCACCTCGGCCGTCCACCGCGCTGCTTGCGCGTTGAGGTCCTCCACGCCGCTGAAGGTTCGCGCGGCGAAGAAGGAGTCGCGCAGGTAGCGGATGGTGCGCTCCACCTTGCCCTTCTCGTTGCCGCGGTAGGGAGCGCAGGGCTTGGGGGCGAAGTGGTAGTGGCCGGCCAATTCCAGCAGGCGCGGGTGGAAGCGGATGGCGTCGCCAGCGCGCTCGAGCACCACGGACTTCAAGTTGTCGTACAGCAGCGCGCGCGGCACGCCCCCCAGCGCCTGGAAGGCCAGCACGTGGCCCGCGAGGAAGCTCTCCAGCGTCATGTCCAGGAAGAAGCGCGCGTAGAGGGCGCGGCTGTGGCCCAGCACCATGACGAAGCAGCACAGGGGGCGGCGCGTGTTGCCCACGGGCAGCGTGCCGAAGTGTCCCCAATCCACCTGGGCCTCCTCGCCCGGAAGCGTGTTGCGGCGCAGGAAGGCCTCGGCGCGAGAGGTGGGGCGTACCGTGCGCACGTAGCGGCGCACCTGGAGCGGGCCCCCCACGTAGCCGCGCGCCTTCACCATGTGGAAGAGGCGCATGGCGGTGAGGCGTGGGTGGGCCTCCAGGGTGGCTTGGATGAAGTCCTTGTAGTCATCCAACAGCGTGGGCCTGACGGACTTCACCCCCGTGCCGCTGACGCGCTCGAGCGTCAGGGCGCGCCTCACGGTGTCGTGGTGCACGCCCAGCTCAGCGCAGATGGTGCCCACCGTCCAGTGCTCGGCGAAGTGCAGCCGGCGGATGCGGGCGGCGAGCTCGGGGGAGCTCATGGGCCCACCTCACGGCGGACGGGCAGCCCTGAAGCGCTGGCCCACGTGGGTGCGCGCAAGCGTGGTGTGACGCAGGAAGGGACTCTGACGCCCGCACGAGGTGCAGGCGGGGATGGAGGGCGGCGGTGCATGCGGAAGTGGCCTCGCTGCGCTCGGCTCCGCGGCCACCTGCGTGGCGGCCGGGTCCGGCGCGACGAGCACACTCGCCGTCTGAGCCTCGGCGGCGGGAGACTGATGCGTCACTTTCTCTCGCCGCCGCTGCCTCCAGGCAGCCTGCCGCGCGGCATGCGCGTGCCGTCCGTCGCGGGTGCGCTGGTAGCGCGCACCAGCCGCGCGCATCGACTCCGCTCGCGCCCTTCGACTGCACGGCGGCCCGCAGTAGCGCTGGCCACGGTCGCACGCGGAGCAGAGGAAGAACACCTGCCGGCACTCGGGCCGACCACACACCACGAAGCGCAGCGCCTCCACGACACTCCTGCGCGCGCCGGCTTCTGGCGCCGCGCCCCGGAGTGCGCTACCTCTTCCTCACCGGCTCGCCCCTCTCGCACACCAGGGCGCGCCTCCAAGGAAGGCCCTCCAGCCGCTACTGGTGGGCCTTCCGTCTTTTCAGGACGCGCGCAACTGCGGACTCCACCGGCGCACTCTCCCCCTCTCCACTTCTCGGCCGAACCCACCTCAGGGGGTGGTCTTGAAGTCAGGCAACTCCCGACGACCCATGACCAGGAATCCGCGCTTCCTGGTGACCATCAACACCAGCCCGCCTCCGCCAGCACCCGTATCCGCCGCACCACTTCCTGCTCGACCATCGGCACCTCCGCCGCGCGGGTGCCACAACTGCTGCCGACTCTCCCATCGAGGTTACCTCCCTGGTTTGGAGGCCCCGGGATGGGGGTCAATTTTGCTGTCGCTCTACAAGCGGGTGGCGTGATGAGATTGGGCTCGCAGAGGAGCGGCGCCCCGAGCTTGTTCTGCTCCTTGAGTGTGGCTGGCCCGCCTGGCGCGAAGGTCTTTCGGCCCTGACTGCACACGGTCTTCCACTCACGCCAGATGGATGGAGCCGACTTCTCGATGCGCGCCGAGCCGAGGGCATTCCCGAACTGCCCGAGCGTCTCAAGCGGCGTACGGCCGCAGCTCTTGCCGCGCCACACTCCACAGCCACGCTCACATACGCCAAGCGTTTGGCGCTCGGGGGGGGTCGAGGCGACTCACGACGGCACGGTGCGGCTGCTCCCACCTGTCGGGCTCGTGGCGCGCATCCGCCGCGGCGATGCCGACCTATCCGCCGTCGCGAACGTATTCGGCGAAGTCGCCATCCCCGAGCGGGCCTTTCTGGACGGCCTTCTTCTCGAGGGAAAGCTCCGAGGTGTGCTGCTCGTCGAGAACCTTGGCGCCTGGCGGTCCTGCCTGCACCGCACGGCTGACTGTCTCACGTTCCAGGCAGGGATTCCGTCGACCGTCCCGCCTCTGCTTGAGCTTGTTGCGCATGTGCCGGTCTTCATTTCGGAGACCTCGAGCCCAACGGAGTGCGGATCTACGTGCTCCTGGGCGAGCGACGATCGGATCTGCGCTGTTTCATTCATTCTTTCTGGGCGCAGCTCGTCGACAGCCATGGCCTGAAGGCGCCGTGGCCGTCTGCCCTGGATGTCGTCGGGGCCCCTTCTCTAAGCCAAGCGAAGCAGTTCCGTTCAGGGGGGACCTGGCGCCAGGTCCCGATTTATCGGCCTCAGCGGCTGTGTTCCCCTGACCGAACTTGGTTCGGTTGGCTTGGTGCAGGAGCTCGTCGTGCGCGGCTTATGGCTCGAGCAGGAGCTCATCGTGCTCGTCCCGCGAATCTCCGCGGTTGTTGAGCAGCTCGTTCAGGGAGGACTACAGCGGATATGAATCGTGGTGGCGTTGTGCCCCTCTCTTCCCCAGCGCTACGGCTGGAGTCCTTCCGTTGCGCTCCATCTCGTCATGACGAGCTTGGCGAGGAGTGGCGCTGATGTCGGGAGCAACCGCGTACGACTCAGGGGGTGCTCAAGCTGCTTGGGTTTTACCGCCCATGGGTGAATCAGTCCGTGATGTCGGTGCGGATGACGTGGAGCGCCAGGACGAGTCGCCTCCTCTGTGGCCGCGGAAAGTGGCAGCTGATCGATGCACGTGAGGCCGAAGTGCGAGCCTCCGCTCCTTCGGCTGCTTATCGAGCGAACTTGCGTGGCAGGTAGAGCAGGAATGGAGTGCACGGGTGGAGAGGCGGGCTGCGGAGGTTGAACCAGCGGGAAGATGACGTCGAATGAAGGGTGTTGACTCCCAACGCGGCGGTGATAGAAGCCGCGCCCCCTCGGACGGGAAGGCGAAACCGCATTGGCGGTGGGATGATCCGGACGGGCTGAAGAAGGAATACGGGGTCGGCAGTGCGGAGTTGACTCCCAACGCGGCGGTGGTAGAAGCCGCGCCCCTCGACAAGGCGGAAGCCGCAACGGCGGCGAGGCCAGGTTGGCGGGGAGAGTCGACGAAGG
>NZ_JPMI01000207.1 GCF_000733295.1 Archangium violaceum Cb vi76
AGCTCGGTGGTGGTGAGGAGGAAGGCGACGCGTTTGCGCTGCAGGAGGGGCACGGCATCCTCTCGCACGGGCCCCAGGGCGCCGAGCCTTACAGCGCCCCAATCCTCCAACGCCTCCAGCAGTCGGGGCATGTCCACCCGTTGCTGTACCTGGAGGAATTCCGCGGGGGAGCACCCCCACAAGGGCGCCAGCAACTCCTCGTCGCTAGAGGCCAGGTCGGGCCAGCCCGGTGGAAAGGCCACGCCCGCGCAAGAGAGAGCGGGGCCGGCGCGAAGTCTTCCCAGGAGGTTTTCTCCCAGGGAGCGTCGTCTCCGCCGTGCCCGGGGAAGCCGCCCGCGCCTCCCGCGGTCTCGGCCAGTACCGGAGCGGTGGCTGGCCGCCGGGAAGCGGAGCGGGAGTGGAGGCCGAAGCCGCCCGTCAGACTCCCGCGCGGGTGGCCCGTGCCGCAGCCAGCGAGCAGCACCAACATGGCCAACGTCAGGGCAACCGGATGCGCGGGCGGCCCTGCTCTGAGAATGACTGAAGTAGAAACAGTGGGCACCAGACCTCCCATGCACAGTTCAATGCCTGGCCACATACGGCTGTTAGAGGCGGTGGCGCTCGGCGACGCGGTAGAGCTGGGTGAGGGAGGAGTCGAGGAGGGACTGACGCGAGCGCATGTAGCGCCAGGCGCGGACGAAGGGGAGCCAGACGCGGTGGCCCACGAGGACCTGGGACTCCTCGAGCTTCTTGCGAGGAATCCACTGGCCGCCCAGGTGGCGCACGAGCACCTGGCCCAGGTAGGCGCCGATGGCGGGTACCGCATGCGCGTCGATGTGGTGGCGCTCGAAGACGGTGGGGAAGTCCTGGTGCCAGAACTGGTAGTCGACCTCGGTGAGGGACTGGGGAGTCTCGTCGAAGACGGAGGGCACCTGGGTGTGAAGCAGTGCGACGAGGTGCTCGGCGAGCTCGCCGTAGAGCCCGAGGGCCCGCTGGGGGTCCGCCACGTCGGAGGGGAGGGCGGCGGAGGCGGGGAGCCACTCGTCGGGCTCGGGGGGCTGGTAGTGGTTGAGCTCGGAGATGAGGCGCTGGCGCTCGTGGAGGGCGCGGTCATCCACCACGCGAGAGAGGAGCGGGGCGACGTCGGGGTGGAAGCGGGGCTCGACGGGAGCGAGCGTGGCGCTGCGCTCGCGCAGGGTGCGCAGGAGGGTGGAGAAGTCGAGGTCTGGCCGGAGGTGGGCGTGGGCGCGGGCCTGGGCGAGGCGGGCCGCATCGCTGGCGAAGTCGGCGGCGGTGGGCCAGGTGACGAGGAGGACGGAGCCGTTGGGTAACTCCTCCACCCGGTGAGCCGGAGTGGAGAGCATGCGCTCGCGGCCGACCGTCTCCACCAGCCTGGGGCCGAAGACGTTGAGCCAGAAAACCTCGTAGATTTTGTCGAAGCCGTCTCGAATGGAGGTCTCCATGTCGCGGCCGAAGAGGGGCGAGTCCGCCAGTCCCCTGTCAGCCAGGCTGTGGGCCGAGGCATGGGTGACCGGGTAGCGAGAGGCCCAGGCTCGCACCATTTCCACGAGCTTGAGGCAGCGCTCCGCCTCCGCGAAGAAGGAAAGGGGCTGCACCTTGAGCGAGAGGCGTAATTGGGGAGGGAGTGGCGGGAAGCGGAGGTCGAGCATCATGTACAACGCGGGCCACGTCGTACGACCGAACACGATGTCGGTGTTCTTCTCGTCGCGCTTCTCCTCGAGGGATTTCCAGATGGAGGCGCGGGAGTATTTGCGTTGCCGCTGGCCCTCAACGACATCCGGCATCCACTCGTCTGCGTTCTCCTCGAGTGCTTGCAGCAAAGGCTCCAACTCGTGCTCGAGTTCTGCCTGCTGGTCAAAGGAACCTTCGAAATCGAGCCGAAGGCGATCCTCCTCATTCAAGTCCGAGAACTTCAGCCGCTTCATTGGAACAGCACCTCCACTGCCGGAGCAGCATCCTTGGCGGCGCTCACAGCTGCCTGCAAGTCGGCTACATCCTTGGGCTTGAGAGCACCGCCTTCGTAGATGAGGCGGACGTTTTGGACCGACACGTTGCTGCCCTCGTGTACAAGGTGTTGAAGGGAAGGCCGACGGATGTTCAGCGCTCCGCCGTAGTACCGCAGGGCTTCACTCGCGTCCGCCTTCATCTGTGTCTTCAAGGCTCCTTCCTCTAGCAGCGAGAAGTCGCGGCTCTTGAAGCTGAACGTCTCCACGCGCGGCGGTGTGCCGGCGAGCGTACCCTCTTCGATGACGAGCACATCGGCGAAGCGCAGGCCGCTCTTCAGTGTCCTCACGCCCACATAGGTCTCGATGCGGGGCTGGAGGAAGTCCCCCAGGAAGCGGCGCTCCGCCCGGGGCCGCTGCGCGTCGATGCGCAGCATTTCCACCATGATGCGCTCGAAAGCCAGCCCCCGGGCGAACCATCCCCGCATCCGCTCATAGCCGGCCCAGGCCAGGGGCGGTTTCACCGCCGTCCCTTGTCTCAGCTCCCCGAGACGCTTCTCGTAGTAGGTGACGTACTCACTCCAGCGCGGGTTGCTCCGTGCGCCGGGCGGTGGGGCCTCGAGGACAGGGCGCTGCTTCTCCAGCAACCCGACGTTTCCGGGGAGGCGTGGGCTCGACGATTCGAGCTCCACCCGCAGCCACTT
>NZ_JPMI01000208.1 GCF_000733295.1 Archangium violaceum Cb vi76
TGCCGGGCCTCACGGACGTCGTGGCCATCGCGGCCGAGGGGCTCTACACCCTGGCGCTGCGCGCGGACGGCACCGTCTGGGGCTGGGGTGCCAACTTCAGAGGCCAGCTCGGGTGGCCCTCCAGCTACGAGCCCAACTCCACGCCCACCCAGGTGCCGGAGCTCACGGGAGCGGTGGCCCTCTCCGCGGGCTCCGACCACGTCCTGGCACTGCGCGCGGACGGCACCGTCTGGGCCTGGGGTGACAACTCCTCCGGCCAGCGCGGGCAGTCCCCCTCCCTCGAGCTCTCCTCCCTCCCGGCGCAGGTGCCAGCCCTGACGAACGTGGTGGGGCTCGCGGCTGGCGACGGTTTCTCCCTGGCGCTGCGCGCGGACGGCACCGTCTGGGCCTGGGGCCGCAACTCGTCCTTCGAACTCGGAGACGGGACGAGGATCAGCCGCCACACACCCCAGAAGGTGCCCGGGCTGAAGCATGTGATCTCCCTGGCGGCGGACCAGCACCCGCTGGCGCTGAGCAGGAACGGTACCCTCTGGGCCTGGGGTGACAACGCCAACGGCCGGCTCGGAACCGGGACGGAGCTGCGGTCCACGCCGGTGCGGGTGCCCCGCCTGAGGGAGGCGAAGACCGTCTCCGTTGGCGGGCTCCATGTCCTGACGCTGCGCGAGGATGGCACCGTCTGGGGCTGGGG
>NZ_JPMI01000209.1 GCF_000733295.1 Archangium violaceum Cb vi76
TGCCTGTCCCGGTTCTCCAACCCGTGGCTCACAGTGTGGACAGTGGGTTCAACCCGGGTGCACCCGAAACCCTCACCCCGTCCCTCTCCCGAGGGGAGAGGGGGAAAATGGCCGCGTGACAGCGCATCTTGCTCAGAAGATCGCGTGCTCCGCGAGGAGCACCGCGAGCCCCAGCACGAAGCTGACGAGCGTGATGGGGAGGCCCACGCGCAGGTAACCAAGGAAGCTGAGCTCGGCCTTGCCGCGAGCGGCCTCGAAGACGATGAGGTTGGCCACGCTGCCCACGAGGGTGAGATTTCCAGCCAGCGTGGAGCCGAGCGCCAGCACATGCCAGCCCAGCACGGGATCATGCAGGGTGGGCACCCAGGCGCGCGCCAGCATGACGAAGGGCACGTTGCTGAAGAGGTTGGAGGCCACGAGCGTCAACCCGGCGAAGCCGAGCGTCTCGCGCCAGGGCGGCCCGGACATGAAGGGCGAGAAGACGCGGTAGATGTCATCCGCCCAGCCGGCCTTGTTGACGCCGTAGACGACCACGAAGAGGCAGGCGAAGAAGAGCAGCAGGACGTAGTCCACGCGCTCGATGGCCTGGCGGGGAGGGGCGCGGCGGGAGAGCGTCATCACCACCGCGGCGCCGGCCAGGGCGCTCCAGCTCATGGGCAGGCCGATGAAGAAGGCGGCGACCACGCCCACGAGCGTGGCGAGCGCGAGCCCGAGCAGCGGCCGATCCACGGGAGGCGGAGGCGGGTGCGTGTCGAAGCGCTCGTGGGAGAGCTGCTCGCGGAAGACGAAGAGGAGCCCGGCGATGACCACGCCGGTGGAGAGCACGGCCGGCAGCGCCATGTAGGCCACGAATTGCGCATAGGGCAGCCCGGAGGCGCCCTGGATGAGCATGTTCTGGGGGTTGCCGGTGAAGGTGGCCACCGAGCCCGAGTTGGAGGCCATGCAGACGGCGAGCAGGTACGGGATGGGGGGCAGGCGCGCGTCCTCGACGACCACGAGCACCAGCGGGGTGAGCATCAGACAGAGGGTGTCGTTGACGAGGAAGGCGGAGAGGAAGGCGCTGGTGCAGGCCACGGCCACGAGCAGCAGCCGGGGCGTGTGGGCCTTCTTCAGCGCCCAGGCACCGGCCGCGCGGAAGAAGGCCGCCTGCGAGAGGTAGTCCGCCATCAGCATCATCCCCAGCAGGAGCACGAGGGTGTCCATGTCCACGGCGTGCCGGGAGGGATCGGAGCTGTAGTTGAAGACCTCGGAGGGGGCGACGACACCGGCCACCACCATGAGGACGGCGCCCACGAGCGCGCCTCCGGGGCGATCCAGCCTGGGGAAGGGGAGGCGGATACCGGCGATGAAGACGTAGGTGAACAGGAAGATGGCGAGGGCCAAGGCGGGCGGACAGTACCCGAAAGCCTTCTGCTAGGCTGAGTGGACTTTCTCGGAGGGGGAAGGGGTATGGCAGGCACCGACCGCCACGACGCACCGGTGGATCTCGACGGAAGCGAGGGAGAGGGGGGAGGACAGATCCTCCGCTCGGCGCTCTCGCTGTCGCTCATCACCGGGAGGCCCTTCCACATGAGGAACGTGAGGGCCAACCGCCAGCCGCCGGGGTTGAGGCCGCAGCACCTCGCCTGCGTGCGGGGCGCGGAAGCCATCAGCGGGGGACGGAGCGAGGGCGCGGCGGTGGGGGCCTCTGAGCTGCGCTTCGAGCCGGGGCCGGTGCGCCCGGGCGACTACGTGTTGGAGGTGGGGACGGCGGGCAGCACGCCGCTGCTCTTCCAGTGCCTCTTCTACCCGCTGGCGCTGGCGGGGGGCGGCTCGCTCACCCTGCGCGGGGGAACGCACCTGCCGCACAGCCCCAGCTACCACTACGTCGTGGGCGTGTGGCTGCCGGTGGTGAAGGCCTACGGGCTGAACGCCGCGCTGCGGCTGGTGCACGCGGGCTTCTACCCACAGGGGGCGGGAGAGTTCATCGCCGAGGTGGAGCCGGTGCGGGATCCACCGGGCCGGGTGGAGCTGCCCTCCCGCGGGACGCTGCGAGACATCGCGGTGGGCTCGTTCGTGGGCGGATTGCCCTTCGGCATCGCGGAGCGGCAGTCCAAGGCGGCGGTGGCGGCCCTGCGCGAGCGGGGCATCTACAGCCACGCGGAGAACCGGCCGCTGCCGGTGACGCACTCGGTGGGCACGGTGACGTTCATCCTGGCGCAATTCGAGAACACCATCGCCGGCTTCACGGCCCTGGGAAAGCGGGGGCTTCCGGCGGAGGACGTGGGGCGCGAGGCGGCGGAAGAGGTGGCGCGCTTCATGGAGAGCGGGGGCGCATTGGACGAGCACCTCGGAGATCAAATCCTCCTGCCCGCGGCGCTGCTGGCGGCGGGGAAGCTGGGCGCCTCCTCTCCGGGGACGACGCGCTACACGGCGGCGCGGGTGACGGATCACCTCACCACGCACGCGTGGCTCATCGAGCACTTCCTGCCCGTGCGCGTCACGGTGGAGCCGGGAGGCGCGGTCGAGGTCGCTTCCATCCAAGCGCCGGATTCTTCCCCATGAGCTCCATCTCGATGAGACACGCGGTTCCCTTGCCGGGCACGCGCGAGACCCTGGATGCACTGATCGCCTTCGATACGAGCCCCGGAGGGACGGGCCACTTTGCATGCGCCAGTTGGTTGTGCGCGCGTCTGGAGGCGCTCGGCTTCGCGTGCCGGCTTCATCGGCCCCTTGAGGGTGCTCCACCCGTGATCGAAGCGCACCGCCCGGCCCGTGACATGAGCGGGCATGTGGTGATGTACGGCCACTATGACGTGGCCTCCGCGCCCACTGGAGGACACGGCTGGATGAGCCCGCCCAGGGTGTTGACGGAAGCCGATGGGCGCTGGTTCGCGTTGGGAGTCGCCGACAACAAGGGGCCACTCGCGGCCCGGCTCGTCGCGCTGGCCGGGCTCGCGCGGACCCCGGCGCTCACTTGGTTCATCCAGGGCGAGGAGGAGACAGGCTCGGCGGCGGCTTCCCGGGTGTTCGAGGGCCGGTTTCCAGAGCTGGAGGCCGATCTCTGGTTGGAGGAGACCGGCTACCACGACCACGAGGATGGAACGCTTCGGCTCATCGCGCGTCGGATTGCTCCGGAGCCAGGGTGCAGCGCGCCTCCGGACGTGGCCATGGGGCGCTTGCTCGAGGACCTTCGTGAGCTCGCCGGATGTTGGGGAATTGGCAGCCGACTCGAGGTCCGTGGTCTGAACAAGGGCGCGGTCGAGGGCGGGTGTCCGTTCAACCGGAACCTGCCCGTGGGAGCGCGTTACCTCGCGCTCGGCATCAACGACTCCTTCTCCCGCATCCACGCATCCAACGAGTCGGTTCCCTTGTGGACCTTCCCGCTTCATGCCGAGGAGCTCCAGGTGGCATTCCACTGGGTCGATCAAATGGCACGAGGCATGTCATGACGGCCCTGCCCCGGCTCGACGATGCAACCGTCTGCGCGTACCTCGCACGGCTCGGTCATCCAGCGGTCTCGGTCGATCTCCAGGGGCTGTCTCGTTTGCGGAAGGCCCACCTCCTCGCGCTGCCGTTCCACAACCTCGGGTTGTTGGCCAATGAAGGGCGTGAGTCAGGCGTTCCCTCCATCGAAGCCTCCGTGGTGGGCAACATCGCTGGCCTTGGGGGAACCCGTCTCCAATTGACGCCTCCCTTCGTCGCGCTGCTGCGCGCTCTGGGCTTCGACGCGTGGCTCACGGAGGAGGCCGTGGGGGCCGTCCGCCTTCCAGAGGGGCGCTTCGCCGTCGATGTGGCTCCCGAGGAGTCCGGGCCCACCGGGCCGGGGCTCGGATCGATCCAGGCCGCCCGGAGGTCCGAGTGGGCGTGGGTCTCGGTTCGGGGTGCCCTCTATCAGCGTGTCGCGGGGGGGCTCACGACCACGCGTCCGGTGGTGGGCTGGGCGGCGATGGCCGAGCTGCTGCACTCCACCTTCGGGCTTCCCGAGGATCTGATCGCCCGGGCCCTCCAGGTGCTCCGAAGACGTATGCCGGACCTTCTCGGAGAGGTCGTGCCTCCTCGCGCGCCCCTTCGTTTCATCCTCTCGCTGGCCGTCACGGATCGAACCGATGGCGTGGGGGCGCTGCTGCGCTCCGTCGCCGATACCCTCGAGCGGGACCGGCGCCCGGGCGACTCGGTGGGGGTCCTGCTGCTCGATAACGGGCGGACCGGCCAGAGCGGAAGTGCACTCGAGGCTGTCCTGGCGGAGGCCTGGCAACGAGGGCTCTGGGTGACGCGCGTGGAGGCGCGGAACGAGCTCGGCCGCCTCGCTCCCTTCCAGCGCTGTGGACTGCTTCCCACCCCATCCTCCGTACCGCTGCCCATCGGCGCCTCTCGCACCCTCCAGGCCTGCCTCCTGCACGAGCACCTCCGGACGGGTGCCCTCGGCCTGCCATTCCCCGGCAAGGGTGGAGGCCCGGTGGCCGTGTGGATGCTGGACGATGATCTGTCCGTGCAACGGCTGCGCGAGACACCCGAGGGCTTCCAAGTCGAGCCGGTGGGAGATCTCTTCTCCCGGGCCGAGTCGCTCTGGCTGCATCATCCCGAGGTCTCCATCGTGCTCGGTACCTGCACGGGCGATCCGCCCATCCCGGGTTACGCGACCTTCCATGTGCAGACGCGGGATCTGGCCGGCAACCTCCGCATGCTGGCGGACCTGTCCCCCGAGGCGCCCTGGACTCCCCGGGGTTCTCCTCGCGAGCTACCCGACTACTACTACGACCATGCCCGGGGCTCGTCGGCGCACCTCCAGGCGGTCTTCTCCTGGACTCCTCCGGGGCGCGCGCCCTGGACGGTCCGCGAGGCCTTCCGGACCCTCTGCGCGGCGTTCACCCGGGTCCCCCACGGGCAGCAGGTCACCCGGCCGCTGACGCATGGCCCCGTGGGCCACCTCGTCCCGAGCCGCCATCGGGGAGGCAACGCACTGTTCTTCGATCTGGATGCCCTCGTGGCGGCGCCCTATCCCGTGCTGCGCGGTGTGGACGGTGTCGTGACCCGCCGCGCCGACACGCTCTGGGCGCACCTCATCGCTCGCGAGCCATTGATCCGCCTCGTCCAGGCGGACCTGGATTTGATGCACGGCCGGAGGGACGGGGATGGCAGCTCTCCGCTCGCGGAGCAACAGCCGGATCCTCTCGCGCTTCGTGGCTTCGTGGAGGGCCAGGAGCGGGGCGTGGTGCTCGCACGGCTGTTGGAGCGCGAAGCCGCCATGGAGACCGCTGACGCCGAGCGTGAGGTGGCGGCGCGGCGGGGCTTGCTCGCCCGTGGCCAGGAAGGGGTGCGTCAGGTGATCGCTGAGGCCCGTGGCGTGCTGGCCCACCCGGAGGCCTGGTGGTGGCGGGAGGAGGGTGATGCGGTGAGCGCCCGGGCCTGCCTCGATGCACTGACCCGGCTGGAGACGCTGGCCCGTGCGGTGGACGCGCTCGAGGACCCGGCGCTCCCCGAGCGGCTCGCGGACTTCGCCCGGCACGTGGTCTCGTCCCTGCCAGACTGGAGGTCCGCATGGGGTTGAGCTTCCTGGTCACGGGGGGATACTTCGATGCCTCCGGGGAAGGCGTCGTCTGGCATGTCGACCTGGAGCGGGAGCGGGCGGAGCCGTTCCTGCGCTGGAGTCCGCCCGTGCATCTCCACGTGCCTCGCAAGGGCTTCTCGGGTGGCTGCCGGATGGGGGAGCACCTGTACGTCGCCGCGCACTGCGCCGTGGTCCGGATCGACATATCTCGGGCCGTGGTCTCGGGGGTATTGCACCAGCCGAGCTTCAACGACCTCCACCATGTGGCGGTCTCGCAAGGGCGTCTGTACATCGCCAACACGGGCCTTGGCGCGGTCGACATCCACGAGCTGGGTGGACGCTTCATCGGCTCGCACGCGTTGCTCCCCGCCTGGGCGAACCACCGGCGGATGGCGGGCGGAGATCCTTCTGGCTGGTCCGAGGTCCTCGACAGCGGTTGGGATGGTGCGGAGCCAGTGCCGTGGCCGCGGCAGCGGGACGAGGATGGCTACCATGATCTCGGTGGGAACCGGATCGGCGCGCCGTTCGCCCGGTTGAAGGTTCCGGATCATCTCCATCCCAATCATGTCTGCGTCACCCCGAGCCAGACGCTGGTGACCTGCCTGTATGACGGCACGGTGCGGGATCTCCGCACCTTCGACACGGTCCTGACGCTCCCGGAGGCCCATCCTCACGATGGTCTCATCGCGGCCGATGCGTTCTGGACCACGAGCATCGACGGGCTGGTGCGCGCGGTACCGCTGCGGGACGGCCGGGTGATGGGAGAGGCCGGGACGCGGCTGCGGGTTTTCGAAACGGGCCATGCAGGCTGGTGCCGTGGGCTGTGGAGCGATGGCCGTCTGCTGGCGGTGGGTCTCACGGAGGTACGGCGGGGCCGTATGCCCCGCCATCGCTGGGCGGACCGGGAACCCGAGGGGACCGAGACCTCCATCCTGTTGTTGGCGCTCCCCGAGGGGCGTCTGCTCGCACGGGTCGAACTCACGGATGGCGAGCGGCACTCGAAAATCTATAGCATTCTCCCCCTGGGGGAGACTGGATGAGCCCGCGCCGGAAACAGATCGCAGTCGTGGGGAGCGCATCGGCGGACGAGAACACCCTGCGGCTCGCGGAAGAGGTGGGTAGGCTGCTCGTCGATCGTGGCCATCGTGTGCTCACCGGCGGCCTCGAGGGCGTCATGGAGGCCGCAGCGCGTGGCGCCAAGAGCTCTGCCCGCGCGGCGGATGGCGACACGATCGGGGTCTTGCCCACGTTGGATGCCAGCACGGCCAACCCCTGGGTGGACATCGTCGTGCCCACGGGGATGAACTTCGCGAGGAACGTCGTGCTCGTGGCCATGTCCGACGCGCTCGTCGCCCTGGGTGGCGGGGCGGGCACGTTGTCCGAGATCGCGCTCGCCTGGCAGCACCGGATCCCCGTCGTGGCGCTCGACACGGGAGCGGGATGGAGCAGCCGCCTGGGTGGGCAGTCCCTCGACCATCGCGGCGAGATTCCCATCGCCAAGGCCTGGACCGCCGAGGAGGCGATTGCCCGGGTGGAGGAATTGTTGAGGGGGGCACCTGCCCGGAACCCGGGCTTCGCGGTGGGGCACCGGCGTTGACCCGCGTGCTCATGCTGCACCGGGTGATGCCGGATCGGCCGATGGCATTCGGCCGGCCCTCGTGCTACCGCCTGCGCGGCACGGCTCTGACTCCGGAGGAGTTTGATCGGCTACTGGAGGCGGGTCCGTTCCGCTCCCTGGACGAGGTGGTCGAGGCCCTCTCCCGGGGCGAGCCGCCTCCTCCAGGTCTGGTCCTCACCTTCGATGACGGGTACCGCGAGTGGGTCGAGTATGTCGCTCTCCGGCTCTCCGAGCACCGGGCATCCGCGACCTTCTTCATCTGCCCGGCGTTCCTCCAGGAGGCCTCGGAGGCCCATCCGGTCGACGTGTTCTACTGGCTCCTGGACCATGCGAGGCGTTCACGATTCGAGCTCCGGCTCCCGGATGGGACCGTGGCCGGGGGCTCTCTCGAGACCGATGAGGGCAAGACCGCGCTCATCACCGGGAGCTTGAAGCAGTTCGTGGTGGGGGGCGCGCGCGGAAAGGTTCGCGAGGTGTTGGCGCGCCTGGCCGAGGTGTTGCTCATCGAGGTGCCTGGCGCGCTGCCTCGAATGCTCTATCCATCGGAGCGTGAGCTGGAAACGCTGCGGATGTCCGGTCACCGGCTCGGAGGGCATGGGATGAGACACCGGCACCTGACGAAGATGAGCGAGGAGGAGGTGTCAACGGAGCTCTCCGCCTCGGTGGCATGGGTGGCCCGGCTGTCGGGTGGCCGTGCCGTGCCGTTCGCGTACCCTGATGGCGCCTTCGATCTGGCGGTCGCGCGCCGTGTCGAGCGAGTGGGCGCGTCGTGTGCGCTCACCTGTGTCCCGGGGCCCCTCACACGTGAGTCGGGCCTGTTTCAACTGCCTCGGGAGTTCGTCACGCCCGGGCATCCGCTGGTCGTCGCCGGATGAGACCCATGCGTGTGCTCGTGACGGGGGGGGCCGGCTTCATCGGTTCCCACGTGGTGGATGCGCTGCTGAGCGAGGGCCATGAGGTGGCCGTCATCGACGACCTGTCGATGGGGCGGCTGGCCAACCTCCCGGAGCGGGAGCCCCACCTGGAGGTCTTCGTCGGCTCCATCCTGGATGCCGGGCTTTGCGCTCGGGGGGTCCGTCATGCCCAGGCGGTGATGCACCTGGCCGCCCGCAACTCCGTGCCCCGCTCGCTGGCCGAGCCGCGTCCGACCCTGGATGTCAACGTGATGGGCTCCCTCAACGTCCTGGAGGCCGCGCGGGCCGCCGGGGTGTCGCGTGTGATCTACGCGAGCAGCAGCTCCGTGTACGGGGCGGACCCGAGGCTGCCCAAGCGCGAGGACCAGCCAGTCGCCGCATGCAGTCCCTATGGGGCCACGAAGGCGGCCCTGGAGCAACTCGCCCAGGCCTGGACCCACGGCTTCGGCCTGCCGACGATCGGCATGCGTTATTTCAACGTGTTTGGTCCGCGCCAGCGGCCCCAGTCCGCTTACGCGGCCGTGGTGCCCAGGTTCGTCGAGGCCTGTCTGCGGGGTGGCGAGGCCGTCATCTATGGAGATGGGGAGCAGACGCGAGACTTCACCTATGTGGGAAACGTCGTGACGGCGAACCTGCGCGCGCTCGCCGCGGGGGAGGCTTGTCATGGCCGCGTGTTCAACGTGGCCGCGGGTGGCCGGATCTCCGTCCGTTCCGTCTTCGAGGCCATCGCCGCGGCACTGGGCTGTGAGCGTCCTCCACGTTTCGAGCCCCGGCGTCCAGGAGACATGCTGCACAGTCATGCCGACACGGCGGCGGCGGCTAGCGATCTGGGCTGGCGGCCGGAGTTCTCCTTCTCGGAAGGCCTCCAGCGGACCCTGGACTGGTACACCGCGCGCGACGAGGCATGGTGGCACACCGGGTGACGGCTCACCCCGGACGCCATGGGTCCGTCACGCGTGTGAAGGGCAATCCCATCTCCTCCCAGCGGAGGTATCGCTCGTACCACCCGATGGCTTCTTCCAGTCCCATCCGTCGGCCACCGGGCGCGGGGGACTGCGAGCGGCCCAGGAATTGTCGCTCCCACCGTTCGCGTGGCGGGAGCAGCAGGAGAACCTCTTCGCCGGGAGAGAGCGGGAACAGTTCCTCCTCTCCCAGCAGGGCCGCGATGACGACCAATGGGGGGAGTCCATCATTGGAGGGCTCCAGTTCCACCTGGCGGATGGCGCGCATCAACAAACCCTTGGCCCGCATCATCCCCTTGCGCGGCTTCGCGGGATCGACGAGGGGGTGGAGCATCTCCGCGAGCTCCAGGATTCGGGGAGGCTCGGGTTGGCTCTTGTGACTCGCCGCCCAGGTGCTCTTTCCCGCCGCGGGAGGACCCACCAGCCAGGTCAGACGCTTCATGGCTCCACCCCGAAGAGTTGACGTGCCCGCTCCCGGAAGGCGGAGATCCGCTCGGGCCCCATGGTGTCCGCGTGCTTGGCCAGGAAGGCCCGCAGACCGGCTACGTTGGTGGAAGAACCGGGGGTGGACAGACGGAGGCCCGGGTGGACGTGAAAGTGCACCCGGGCTTGGACGTTGCGCCCGTATCTCAGGCCCGGGAGGCGGGCCAGGCGGAAGCCGAGATCCATGTCATGGAAGGAGGGGAGGGCCGGGTCGAATCCACCGGCCCGGAGGAAGACCTCCCGGGAGATGAACAGGTTGGAGCCCCGGATGCCGGGATTGCGCACCAGGAAGTCCTCGGGCTGGAGGACGGCGGGAGGTACCTTCTCTGGAATCATCTCCTGCGTTCCTTCCCGGTGCCGCACCTTGAGGAATGCCGTCAACACCAGCTCGAGTCCCCGGGTGAGCGCGAGCTGTTCGGCCTCCTCCAGGTAGACCGGGTCCCAGGAGTCATCGTCATCGAGAAACGCCAACAGGCTTCCACTCGCGGCGGAGGCCCCCAGATTGCGAGCGAGGGCCGCTCCATGGGGTACTTCCTGGCGCACCAGTCGCACCCCGGGGCCGGGTGGTTGCTCCATGGGCAGGTCTCCGTCATCGACGACAATCACCTCGTCGGGGCAGCGGGTCTGTGCCGTCACACTGGCGAGGGCTCGCCGCAGGAGGGCTGGGCGATCCCGGGTCGGGATGATGACGGAGATCGAGCAATCCCTCATGGCGTTCCTTCCTGGCGAGAGCGCCGGGATGCCTGGAGAACATGGCGGATCTCCGCGGCGGCTTCTTCTCCGCCAGGAGGCCCGAGGACTCGCAGGAAGTCCTGCTGGGCCATGAGCTGCCGCTCCAGCTCCAGGGGACTGCGGCGGAGCTGGGTGGCCACACACATTCTCACCGTCTCCCTGGCGCGTGGATCGGTGTCGAATCGGGCGAGCAGATCCAGGACGCGGGCCGTTCCATCCGCCTCCGGCGCCTGTGGATCGATAGGGTACTCCGGGTACAGCTCGAGGAGGTTCAATCCCCGAGGCGCCAGTCCGTGCTCTTGATAGACGGGGAGCTGGCAGACCTGGGTGAGGTTCTGGGGAGGAAGAAAGCTGGTTGGCACGCCCAGGGCGAAGGCCTCGAAGGGGGCGTTCAGTCCCGGAGCGGTCAGGAACTGCCGCGAGGCGGCCAGGAGCTCCAGGTAGCGCTCCTGTGGCAGCGTCTCCACCCGGAGGAGACCCTCCGCGCCGTCTTTCCGGATGCGCTCGACGGCTCGTGCTCCCGCGGCGATGGTCACCGACTCCTCGGACCATCCCACCTCGGGAAGAAGCTCCCGCACCAGCCGCGTCATGGAGGAGGGGTAGCAGGTGTTCTTCCCCGGGACGATGTCCGGGGAGTGGGCTCCGCCGTAGTTCACCAGGAGATGGGACGTGGAGCGGCGTGTCTTCAGCGAAGGTTGGGGCGAGATCAACGGCCCCACGACTCGTGGCCGGGCTATCTCGTGGCCATACCGGCTCAGCGTCCCGGCCACGCCGGGGAAGTTCTCGATGATGTAGCTGCGGGCCTGGCGCATGGCGGGCGTCACCCGCCGCTTCATCCAGAACAGGATGTCGACGAAGACCAGCGGCAGTCCCAACGCCAGTGCCAGATCGATGTTGGCGTTGTTGGAGATGGACAGGTACAGGTCCGCGGATGCCAGCACTGGAGTGTACCCGCGCACGGACTCTGAATCCTTGACGTCACAGGGAAGGACCTGGGCGAAGGTGGCGGAATCGCATTGTTCCAGAACCGGTCCGGTCGCCAGCACGGTGAGCCGGGCCTCTGGCAGATGGTGGGCGAGGGCCCGCAGCACGGAGATGGACCCGTAACAAAACGGGTTGGGATCACAGACGATGTGGAACGGATGGCTCAGGCGAGGGTACCCCCCTCGGACATCCTACCCACTTTTGACTTTCCTCCGCGCGGCCTCGCCGCGGAGGTCCCATTGGCGGGCCCGACCCCTCCGTGCCACAGTCCCGCTCGATGAGCGCCGCCATCGATCTCGTCCTGGAAGCCGGAAACATCACCGACACACGCGCGGACGTGGTGCTGCTCAAGCACGCCCAGAGCTTCTACGGCGCGGATCAGGCCGTGGCCTCGCGGCTCGTCCAGGTGGGCATTCCGATGGCGAGCTTCTCGGTGCCCATCGGGGACCATGTCTTCATCGAGACGCGGGGTGCCATCGGCGCGCCCCTGGCCCTCTTCCTCGGCACCGTGAAGCTGGGGAAGTTCGGCTACCACGAGATCCGCCAGTTCGCGGCCCGGGCGCTCAAGGCGCTCGAGTCGCGCCCGGACATCCGTCACATCGCCTGCACGGTGCACGGCCCCAACTACGGCCTGGACGAGGACGAGGCGGCGCTCGCGCTCGTCGGAGGCCTCGTCGAGGCCTTCATGCGGGGCGCCGGGCCACAGGGTCTGGAGCGCATCACCGTGGTGGAGCTACAGCAGAAGCGCGCGGAGCGGCTGCGCACGGCGCTGGAGCGGGGGCTCGGGAAGAGCCCGGGGGTGGAGCCCCTGACGAGCGGTTGGGGCTTCCGCGTCAAGCGCACGAGCCAGCACGTCCAGGCGCCGCCCATGGCCACGGCCGGGGCGCAGTCGCTGGCCAAGCCCCACGCCTTCGTCGCCATGCCCTTCGCCACCGAGATGGAGGACGTCTACCACTACGGCATCCTGGGCCCGGTGAAGGCCGCGGGGCTCCTGTGCGAGCGCGTGGATCAGGCCGTGTTCGAGGGCGCCATCATCCAGCGCATCAAGGAGCGCATCGACACCGCGAAGGTCGTCATCGCGGACCTGTCCATGGCCAACCCCAACGTCTACCTGGAGGTCGGTTACGCCTGGGGCAAGGGACGGCCCACGATCCTGCTCGTCCGGGACCTCAAGGAGCTCAAGTTCGACGTCGCGGCCTACCGCTGCCTCGTGTACCGCAACATCCGGGACCTGGAGACCCAGCTCTCGCGCGAGCTGCAGCACCTGGGCTGAAGCACACCGGGTGCCCCTACTTCGCTTCCGGCTCCGGGGACCTGGGCCGGAAGAGGGGACACCGGAGCACGGGCTGAGGCGCGTACTTCTGCGGCAGCAATGGGCAGAGGATGAACGTGGACGTCTTCGTCCTCACGTACCTCGGTGGCGCGGCGCAGCGGTGACAGAGGCTCGTCGGGAAGGGCAGCGGGGAGGGTGGAGACTCATCCATGCGCTCCTACCCACGCCTGGACCGCGAGCCGATGTCAAGAGTGCGCGTCCGAGCGCACAGGTCCCCACGGTGTCTGCAAGCACTGCGGTTGGTTTGGCCGTCCACTCCTCACGGTGACCCACCAGGGTCTGCGCATCACCTATGAGGGCGCTACCGCCTGAGCTTCCAGCCCGGCGTGGTGCCGCGCGGTGAACAGCAGCGCGAGCGCACTCAGGACGTGCCAGGCCGCGTGTCCCTGCATCCAGTGATTGTCCGGGTCGCACCACACCCGCGTCACGTCCGCCACCGAGCACGCCGCCGCCGCGGCCATCAGTCCCACCGCCAGCCAGAAATCCCGGTACGACTCGCGCGGCTCCTTCCGCCGGGACAGGCGCACCTCGGTTCCCACGATCACCAGCACCGCCCCCAGCACCACGAGCTGGTAGGGGACCCCCGCGAGCCGCATCACCGGCACGAGCAGGGTGCACCCCACCGTCAGCCCGGTGTGGACCGCGCCTACCCGCTCGCGGGGCAACCAGCCGAGGCGATGTAGGTTCAACGCCACCAGCAGGAAGGCGAGCACGTACATCCCCACGAAGTCCAGGAGCTGGGTGGCGAAGTTGTTCGTCGCGTGGAAGGCGAAGGAGAGCGCCCCCACGAGCAACGTCGTCCAGGCGAAGTGTCCCATGGCGCGGCTGCTGGTGACCCGCCACCTCCACGCACACCCCAACGCCACGGCCAGGTAGGCGAGGTTGGACCAGGCGTTCGCGGGCTCGTTCACCCAGGCGCACAGCGTGGCCTCACACCACTTCACGTTCGGCTCGCCCCAAGTGACCCTCATGTCCCACCAGGGGCAACCCGGCTGGAGGAGCTTCTCGGGTGCTGCCATGCCGTTCATGGCCCGAGCCTAGTTCTCTGCACACCCAGTCCGTGCTCCAAATAGAACCCATCATGCCTACATCTCACGACATCGTGGCGGCAAGGAGTTCGAACACATCATGCCTACATTAGCGGCCTTTGTATGGATGAGCAATAGACAGACATATATATATTGAATTGACAAACATATGTCGCTGTCGTGTCTGGCGTTTTGATTGTGTTTGCCTATTCAATAAAAGACAACAATTAATTGTCATTTTAAAGACAAGCAAAGACTTGCAATTAATTTTGCTTGATTGTCATTGATTGAGGTCTAAATCCTTGCATCCCGCGGGGCGCGACGAGCACCTCACGTGCGTCGTGGCCCCGGGCGGGATGGGGCTGCCTCAATCCAAGGGGTTGCTGGCGCCGCGCAGGGCCTCGTCCACGAGCCACGAGGGCACCGCCAGCGCTCCGGCCACCTTCTTCAGCTCCAGGTAGTCCAGGTTGTCCACCTCGCCGTTCGGGGCCTTCCGCAGCGTGAGATGCTGCACCAGCCGGGCCCGCTCGGGCAGGGCCGCCCTTTCCAGGTACAGCTGCTCCAGCACGGGCAGGAGCCTTCCCGTCCTCAGGGCCAGTTGCAGCAGATCGGGATGCTCGGACTTCTCCAGATAGGAAGGATCCAGCTCCCGCAGCTCCCACGCCAACAGGGTGTCGGCCTCCTCGTCCGACAGTCCTTCCTCGCTCGCATACTGGCCCGCGTTCTTCAGGAAGATCCTCGTCTTGGAGAACGCCACGAGCGCACGCACCCGCCACGGGCTGAAGGCATGGGAGCGGAAACCACCGAGTGACTCCTCGTCCTCGCCGCGCCGCTCGCGGGCCGAGGGATCCGACAGCAGCGCGTCCACATGGCGCGCCGCCGCCTGCAACTCGGACTTCACCGAGCCGGAGGTCCATCCACTCACCCGTGCGAGCAGGACGCTCGCGGAGGCTTCCAGCTCCCGGGCGCACAGCAATCCCGCCCGGTCGGCGCTGGCCTCGGCCGCCCGGTTCCACCGGTACAACCCCAGGGCCGAGGCGGGGGAGACGCACCTTCCGGACTCCTCGTCCCAGGCGATGGCCGTGGCCGGCAGGGGGAGGGTGAAGTGCTCGAAGGCGAGGTGTCCGAGCTCGTGCCCGAGGATGAAGCGCAGCTCGGCCTCCTGGAACGCCTCCAGGAGCCGCGAGGACAGGACGATGGCGGGCGTGTCTGGCGGGGCGTGGACGGCCGCGGCCCGGATCATGGGCTCGGGGTTGACGAACACGTCCACGGGTCCTTCGTAGCCCAGGACCTCCTTGCAGGCGGCCAGTGCATCCAGGACCCGCGGCGCTACCGGGTGCGTCAGCTTGAAGGCGTTCGACAGCAAATGCCTCTGCCTCGTGACGGCGCCGAACCCACCGGGCATCGCGCCCACTTCCCGCAACGCCAGCTGGACGTCCTCGCTGGCGAGCAGCTCATCGCGAAAGCGGCGATCGAGTGCGGACTGGAAGTTGCTCGGGTTGACGTGCGACATGGTGCGTGACCCCTCCTGCCCACCAGCGTACCTCATCAGGGTTGACTCACCCCATCCCCTTGAAGGGGCGGGCGGCATAGGATGCCGGGCCCATGGCACCTTCCGATGCCGTCCCCGGGACCCTCGAGTTCTCCACGCCGCTCGTCTGCCAGCAGCTCTGGAACGGGGACCACCAGGTGTTCCCCGTGGCCGCGCCCACCCTGACGAGCCACGCGCCCACCCTCGAGGCCTGTCTGGGCGAGCAGCGCCTGTTCCTCGAGGAGCACCTGTCCAAGGTGGAGCCCGAGGAGCTGGCCCGCTTCTCCTTCCCCGAACAGGTGCGGCTCGAGATGCTGGAGATCCTGGCGCCCCGCGCCGATCTCCCCAAACGCCTCGTCAAACCCGTCACCGTCGAGCTGGCCACCATCGTCGTGCCGCTCCCGGAGGAGACCTGGGTCTTCGTCCCGGCGATCGATCACACGGTCTACGTGGGCAGGAACCAGGACGTCCGGGAGACGGTGCGCGCGGACGTGGAGCGGTTGCTCGCGGCGCGGGAGCCGGCCGCCCATGAGTACCTGCGGCTGCTGCCTCCGAAGTCCGTGACGCTCGAAACCGTCCAGCTCGCGCTCCGGCGTCAGGACGCGAGCGACAAGGCCCGGCAGGCGAAGAAGAAGCTGGAGGAGAAGCTCAAGCGGGAGCAGGCGCACCAGGTGCTCCTCTCCGTCTCCACGCCGCTGCATGATCGCGACGAGGCCCGGCATGGGCCGCCGCTCATCGCCCGGGACACCGAGCTCGCGCTGCTGTCCGGGCTGCTCGGCGGCGAGAAGCGGCAGGGCGTGCTGCTCGTGGGCCCGGAGCTGGTGGGCAAGACGGAGCTGCTCCTCTCGTGGCTCCGTGCCGAGTGCAAGGCCGGCCGCGAGCGGCGGGTGTACGCCACGAGCGGCTCGCGGTTGATCGCCGGCATGTCCGGCTTCGGCCAGTGGCAGGAGCGCGTGCTGCGCGTGATGCGCGCGGCGCAGGAGCTCGACGCGGTCCTGTACTTCGAGAACCTCGGCGAGCTGCTCGCGCAGCAGTCCTCGGAGCACATCGACATCCCCGGCGCGATGAAGCCCTTCCTGGAGGAGGGCCGGGTACGGTTCCTCGGCGAGCTCACCCCGGAGTCGCTGGATCTGCTCGAGACCCGGCACCCGGGCCTCTTCGCGGTACTCGGGCGCGTGCGCGTGGAGCCGCTGGGGACTCGGCGGACCCGCGAGGCGCTCCGGACCCGGACGGTCTGGCAACGGAAGGCGGAGCCCTCCCGGTCCTCGCTGGCCGACGACGCGGTGGATCCGCTCGTGGACCTGGCCGAGCGTTACCTGCCGAGCCGTGCGCTGCCCGGCAAGGCGGTGCGGTTGTACGAGGAGATGCGCGCGGGCCTGCAACAGGAGCGCTCGGGAACCGGCGAGGTGCCCCTGCTCACCCGCGAGCGCGTGTACTCGCTCTTCAGCCTCAAGACCGGCGTCCCCGAGTTCCTGTTGCGCGAGGATCGCGCGCTGCTCGCGGGCGAGGTCGAGGCGCACTTCCGCCGCCAGCTCGTCGGCCAGGAGACGGCGGTGCGCCGTGTCGTGGAGACGCTGTGCATGGTGAAGGCGGGGCTACAGCCCCAGGGCAAGCCACTGGCCACCTTCCTCTTCGTGGGCCCCACCGGCGTCGGGAAGACCGAGCTGGCGCGGCTGCTCGCCACGTTCCTCTTCGGCTCGCCGGAGCGGATGTTCCGCTTCGACATGAGCGAGTTCATGGACGGCTGGGCCGCCGAGCGGCTCATCCGGGGCAACAGTCAGGGCGAGGGGCTGCTCACGCGCCGTGTCCGCCAGCAGCCCTTCTGCGTGCTGCTGCTCGATGAAATCGAGAAGGCCCATCCGGCCGTCTTCGATCTGCTCCTGCAGGTGTGCGGGGAAGGGCGGCTCACCGATGCCCGGGGACAGACGGCGTGGTTCCACAACGCCATCATCATCATGACGAGCAACCTCGGGGTGGCGCACCGCCGTTCCCCACTGGGCATCGGTGCCACCTCGGTGGATGACGCCTCGTACTACCTGCGCGAGGTGCACCGGCACTTCCGCCCCGAGTTCGTCAACCGTATCGACCAGCTCATTCCCTTCCATCCGCTCACTCCGGAGCAGGCGGCGGAGGTGGCCCGGTTCGGCGTGGAGCGGTTGCGGCAACGGCGCGGGTTGACGCAGCGCGGGGTCTCGCTCCTCGTGCCTCCCGAGATCACCACCTCGCTCGCCATGTCCGGCTACCAGGAGGCCTATGGGGCCCGGGCCATGCGCAGGCACCTGGACCAGCAGCTCGTCGTCCCCATCGCCCGCGCGCTCTCCGAGGCCGGGCCCGAGGCCCAGGGCGGACGCGTGGTGATCGCCTCCCGTCCCGGTGGGATCGCGGTGGAGCTGTCCAAGGGCAGCCCGAAGACGGCGCGCAACCAGCTCGACCTCGTGCGCGACATGCAGGCGCAGCGGCGGGTCATCGACACGCTCTTCCGGATGGATGCCGTGGAGAACGTCGGGGAGCGGATCCACTTCCTGGTGGCCCAGCTCGCCCAGGGCGATCAGAAGAAGATGCGAGGGCCCGAGGCCTCCTCGTTGGGACAGCTCCAGCACGAGCACAGCCGGCTCGAGGCGCTCTGGAGCGAGGCCCGGCGGTTGCGCGCCTCACTCCTGGCCGCCGAGGAGCTGGCGCTGATGGCGCTCTTCGAGCAGCAGGATGCCGCGCCCTTCGTGGACGAGGCCCACGAGCAGATGAAGGCCATCCGCCAGCTCATGCCGTCCGTGTTGCTCGCGCTCCAGCCCCGGCGGGATCAGCTCACGTTGATCATCCAGGAGGCGGGGGAGACGCGTGGGCTCGAACGCTGGCTCCTGCCGCTGATCGAGGATTCGCCCCGGCGCGGCTGGACGGTCGAGGGCCGTGTCTCGGTCACCCACAAGAGCAGCGAGCGCAGGCGCAAATGGGATGACAAGTCATTGAGCGCGGAGCAGCTCCGGAAGGAGCTCGCCGCGCCCTCGCGTGGCTTCCGGGAGGTGCTGGTTTCGGTCAGCGGCACGAACGCGGGGGTCTTCCTGGCGCTCGAGGCCGGGATTCATCGTTACCCTCCCACGGAGAAGGACGAGCTGGTCCAGGTCGAGGTCAGGCCCGTGGCCATGTCCACCCAGTTGTTCCAGAAGGAGCTCGATCTGCCCGCCATCGCCCCTCCGGCACAACGGGCCATCAAGGAGCTGCGGCTGATGCCGACCATTCGTGAGTACGTCCCCGGCGGTGAGCTCCTGCTGTGCGAGGGCGCACGCAAGCTTCAGCTGGATCCCGGGGAGCACTTCCAGGCGCTCGAACGGATCCTGCTCGAACACATCCTCCTTCTCGAAAGCTCCGGCAACTTCGAGCCCGAGAGTGGCTTCTCCTTCGCGCTCGACGTGATGAGGGGGGCGGCTCGATGAACCTCACCATCGGCGTGTACCAGAGCCGCGATGCCTCCGGTGGTTACCGGTGGACCACGCTCGCGCTCGGCCCGCATACCCGCGGCCGCGAGGGCCGGAGCACCGTCAAGCTCCAGCAGAAGCTCGTGGAGGAGCTCCGGAGCGTCATCGGCGAGCTGCCCGTCCAGGAGCTGTCGTACTTCCAGCTCCCCCGAGGCATCCGCCTGGAGCGGGTGCAGCTCGAGCTGGACTTCAAGCGCGTGCGCACCGGAACCGAGACGCCACGGCTGTCCGGCCTCTTCCCCCTCATCCTCGAGCCGCGCTGGCGCACGCGTGACGAGCTCATGACCATCGCCTACCACCCCGCGCGCCAGCACGAGTGGTTCCCGGTCGATACCGGCGCCAGTCTCGAGGAGCAGGCGAAGGTCTTCTTCACCCGCGCCTGGGCCGCGCTGGAGCCGCACGAGCATGAGGAGCTGCGCTCCAACCGGAAGGACACCCTCAAGGCGCTCGCGTTCGTGGCCCAGCCGAAGTCGCTGCTCGACGCGCTCGGCAAGAAGAAGGGGCCCTGGGACGACCTGGAGGACGAGGACCGGCGGGAACGGAGTGGTGGCAAGAAGAAGCAGAAGAAGTCGGGCGGCGGCACCCAGGTGCTGCACAAGCTGGGGACCCACCTCACGCTCCAGGCCGCGGAGGGCACGCTCGACGCCGGCATGCCGCGCAGCCCCTACCGCGAGCAACTCCAGCTCCTGCTCGGAGGCGAGCGGCGCACGCCGGTGCTGCTCGTCGGTCCTCCCGGTTGCGGCAAGCGGACCCTGCTCAAGCGCTTCGTGGCCGAGCAGCTCGAGGCCGAGGGCTTCCAGACCCACCGCAACCTGGACAAGGTGACCGAGGTCTGGTCGATCGCCGGCAAGCGGATCATCGCCGGCATGAGCTACGTGGGCGACTGGGAGCAGCGTTGCCTCAAGGTGCTCGAGGACACGAGGGGAGGGCGCCGCATCCTCTTCGTCGAGGATCTGCATGCCTTCGGCCGCATCGGCCGCTCGCGGGAGAGTGACACCAACCTCGCGCTCTTCTTCCAGGGCGCGCTCTCCCGAGGGGAGATCACTCTGGCCGGCACGGTGACGCCCGAGCAGCTCCAGCGGCTGGAGACGGACGCCCCGTCCTTCGCCGCGCTCTTCACCCAGGTGCACGTGCGCTCCACCCGCGCCGACGAGACGCTCCGGATGCTGTTGCACGAGGCGCGCGAGCTGGAGTCCAAGCACCGCATCGCCTGGTCCCCTCCGCTCTTCCCGGTGCTGCTGGAGCAGTCCGGTACGCTCTTCTCCGGGTCCGCGCTTCCGGGCAAGGCGCTCGATCTGCTGCGCGAGCTGGCCACGGACCAGGGGAGCCCGGGCCGGGAGCTCGGCGTCGGCGAGCTGTTCGCGCACCTCTCACGCAGGACGGGCCTGCCGGACTTCCTCCTCCGCCCCCAGGAGCGGCTGGTGCAGGAGGAGGTCCACGAGGCCCTGTCGCGCAAGGTGATGGGACAGCCGGAGGCGGTGCGGGTGGCCTGCGATCTCGTCGCGCGCATCCATGCGGGGCTCACGGATCCCCAGCGGCCTTATGGCGTCTTTCTGTTCACCGGCCCCACGGGTACGGGGAAGACCGAGCTCGCCCGCGCGCTGGCCGGCTACCTGTATGGCGATGCATCGCGGCTGGTGCGGCTCGACATGGGCGAGTTCCAGACGCCGGATGCCGTCGCGCGGCTCACGGGCGACGCCTGGCAACCCGAGGGCCGGTTGACGCGCCTCATCCGCGAGCAGCCCTTCTCGCTCGTGTTGCTCGATGAGATCGAGAAGGCGCATCCCTCGCTGCTCAACCTGCTGCTCCAGACGTTCGACGAGGGCCGGCTGACGGACGCCTCGGGCGAGACGGCGGACTTCACCCATACCGTCATCGTGATGACGAGCAACCTCGGGGCCCGGCGCAAGCCGGCGGTGGGGCTCGGGGCACCGGACGCTCGCGCCCTGGAGCTGGATGCCGACCGGGCCGTGCGCGAGTTCTTCCCGCCCGAGCTCTTCAACCGCATCGATCGCATCGTGCACTTCTCGCCACTGTCGCGGGACGTGGGTGAGAAGGTGGTGGAAAAGGAGCTGGCGCGGCTGCTGTCACGGCACGGGCTCGTTTCCCGCAACATCTTCGTGGCCGCCGACGAGGCGGTGAAGCGGCGCATCGTCGAGGAGTCCTTCGATCCGCACCTGGGCGCGCGGCCGTTGAAGCGCTACCTGGAGGAAAAGGTCGGGCAGGTCCTCTCCGAGGCCATCATCCGGGGACCCCAGGCCCTCCTGCGGTTGTTTCAGCTCTACACCCGGGAAGGCCGCTTCGAGGTGCAGGCCGATGCGCTCGTTCCCCGGGAGCCGCTGGCCCAGGGCTTCGAGCTGGAGCCGCTCCTGTCGCTCCCCATCGCACGGCTGCGCGAGAAGATGCTCGAGCAGCGCGAGGTGGTGCAGGAGATGCGTGAGAGCGAGGCACTCGGTGCGCTGTCCGACCAGGTCCGCTTCCACCTGGAGCGCCTGCGGGCGGGAGAGCACGAGCACGCCGAGTCGCTCTTCACGCTCGATGCGATGCGCATGTACCTGGAGGCCTTCGCGACGCAACTGGAGTTGCTCGCCCGCGCTCCCGAGGAGGCGGAGCGGGAGATGATCGAGGCCGAGCGTTTCGGCGTGGAGCGGGTGGGTGTCGACCGCTGGTCGCAGGGGACGCGCATCCGGCTCTTCTCCCGGCGCGCGCTCGAGCCGGTGAAGGCCGTCTCCCGGGAGCAGATGCTCGATGCGCTGTCGGAGGTCTACTTCCTGCAACGCATCCTCCGGGGGATTTCCAGCGCGGATCAGCACGTGGTCATGTTGGAGCTGCTCCCGCTCGGCCAGTGGCGCCAGGGCGCGTCCACCGGCTCGCTGCTCACGAGATGGCTCTGCTCGGCCTATGCGCACTCGCGTGGGGAGCTCGAGTCCTTCGCCGCGCACCTGCCCGGAGGGGCCGTGGTGTCCGGCGGGGCCCGGCAGCTCCGGGAGTTCCTGCACCTGTCCGCACAGGAGCCCGTGCATGCCGCGATCAAGCTGGTGGGCCCGGGCGTGCGGCCGTTCTTCGAGGGCGAGGCCGGGCTGCATGTCTGGCAGTCCTCGGGCCGGCTCCCGGAGATCGTCAAGGTCCGCGTCCACGAGGCGAACGCGCCGGCGCCCGCGGAGCTGCTCGCGTTGCATGCCATGAAGCTCCAGGCCTTCCACAAGGCGCGCCAGGAGGGCGTGCGTCCGCTCCCGGAGGATCCCGAGGCGGCGGCTCCCGTCGTCCGCGCCTACCGCTTCGAGCCGCCCGCCCGTCCGGGGACGGTGTCGGTGCTGGAGCTGGATGACTACCTGCTGACCCACAGCGGCAGCCACCGGGTGAGGACTCCCGCGGAGGCCCTGCCGGCCCTGTGGCGGCTGCGGATGAGCGAGCGGGTGACCCCATGAGCGACAAGAGCCTTCGCGTCTACTTCACCACCCACCACGATGGCCGGCTCACCGGGCAGCTCCTGCCGGTCTGGGACAGCTTCTTCGATGAGTCTCCCCCCTCGGCCTACGGAAAGAGCGAGGCGGAGATCTACGCGCTGCTCGAGACCCGCATCCGGTTGATGCTGCTCGAGAACCCCGCCGGGCTCGAGCGGTTCCTCTGGGAGGAGAACCTGGAGGCCCGGACGATCACCGTGGAGATCCATCCGCAGACCCTGCACAAGAAGCGGCCGGTGATCGCCAAGGCGCTGATCCCCCTGAAGCTGACGTATGTCTACGGGAAGCTGGAGAGCGGTGCCTGGCGCATCCGGGTGCCGCGCTTCGGCTGGTCGTTCGTGCTCGAGGAGCTCTCCATCGCGCGCGAGGTGTTGCAGAACGCGCTCACCACCGTGCTGCTCGGGGAGAAGCCCAAGGGGCTGTACGACTTCCGCCACGAGGGCGCGGAGTACGTGAGCAGCTGGGAGCTCGGCTGGCTGCAGCGGGACAACCGGCGTGGCCCGAGCGAGGAGCGTCCGCCGGAGGTGCTCGAGCAGATCAGTGAGGAGTTGACCTCGCGCGCCCTGGGCGGGAGGCAGCCGGCACTGGTGTATGACGCCGATTCGATGCGTTCCTGGCTCGCTCACGCGCGGCGTCAGCCCCCTCAGTCATTGCTGCTCGTGGGGGGCCCGGGTGCCGGCAAGACGAGCCAGGTGCTGAAGCTCGCGCGGGTGATCGCCGAGCAGCGGCGCGAGGACAAGAACGCGAGCCTGCCGAGGATCTGGCGCACCAGCGCCGAGCGCATCGTCGCCGGCATGGTGTACCTGGGCATGTGGCAGGAGCGCTGTCTGAAGATCGTCGACGCGCTCTCGTACGAGAACGACTACCTCTACGTGGATCGGCTCACGTCGATCCTCGCGCCCCAGCCGGACGGCTCGTCCATTGGCGATCTGCTGCTGCCCGCGGCGATGAGCGGGGAGATCTCCCTCATCGCCGAGTGCACCGAGGCCGAGCTGGAGCGCTGCCAGCGGCGTTTCCCGGAGTCGCTGCGGCCCTTCCGCATCATCCGCATCGAGCCACCGCCGGCCTCGCAGGTGCCGGAGTTGATGCTGCGCTACCAGGCGGCGAAGCGCAGCCGGGTGAGCATCCATGCCCTGGGTTTGAGGCAGCTCGTCGGGCATCTGGAGACGTTCCAGCGCGACAGCCTGTTTCCGGGCAAGGCCTTCCGCTTCCTCGACTGGCTGGAGCAGCAGGGCGAGCCGGGCAAGGCCCGGACGCTCTATCCGCGCGACGCCTCCGAGGCCTATGCGCGCTACACGGGACTGCCGCTCCAGCTCATCAGTGACGAGATCCCCGCCGAGCAGGCCACGCTGGCGGGGCAGTTGAAGCAGGGGGTCATCGGCCAGGAGCGCGCCTGCGAGCAGGCGGCGGGCGTCCTGGCGCGCTTCAAGGCGGGGCTGAACGATCCGGAGAAGCCGGTGGGCACGCTGCTCTTCGCCGGGCCCACGGGCGTGGGGAAGACGGAGCTGTCCAAGCAGCTCGCGCGCACGCTCTTCGGCAGCGAGGACCGGATGATCCGGCTCGACATGTCCGAGTACATGCAGCCCGGTTCGGCCCAGCGGTTGATGGAGGTGGGCCCCGGCATCACCAGCCTCGCCGAGCGAGTGAGGCAACAGCCGATGTCGCTGGTGCTCTTCGATGAGCTCGAGAAGGCGCACCCCGAGGTATTCGATCTGCTGCTCGGCATCCTGGGGGAGGGGAGGCTCACGGACAGCCTCGGGCGGCTGGTGGACTTCCGGATGACGGTGGTGTGCATGACGAGCAACCTCGGCGTCGAGCAGTCGGAACCCACGGGTTTCGGGGCCGAGCGCGGCTCGGAGGATTTCATGCGCGCCATCCGGCACGCGTTCCGGCCGGAGCTGTTCAACCGCATCGACCACGTCATCCCGTTCCGCCGGCTGTCGGAGGCGGACGTGCTGCGGATTGTCGACCTGGAGCTGGAGAAGGCGGCCTCCCGGGCGGGACTGCTGCGGCGCAGGCTGCGGTTGGTGGTGGAGCCGGACGCGCGGGCCTGGCTGGCGCGTCACGGGTACGATCCGAAATTGGGCGCCCGGCCCTTGAAGCGGCTCATCGAGGCGAAGGTGATGGCGCCCATCGCCGTGAAGCTCTCGGCCGAGGCGGGGCTGGAGGGCGCGATGCTCCCGGTGGTCGTGGCCGGAACGGAAGCCGAGCGGATGCTGCGGCCGGAGTACCGGGCCGTCGCGACGGTGCTCGGAGGCTAAAGCGGAGAAGTCCACCACTGCCCGTGCACCGGCAAGCTCCGTGCCGGTATCGGCACGGCCTTGTCTGGAGTCGGCTCACGCCGTGGCCATGTAGGAGTGTGGGCTGGAGCCTGTAGGGAGCCGCCGACACCTGTGGGGGCCAACCTCCAATGACACCCCGCACGTTCGCCTCTGAAACCGCACGGCTCGGCGCGCTGGCACGTCGGTTGCCTATGCCTCGGACCGACCAACGCAGCACCCTCTCCGAGGTCCATCATGAAGAGCTTTGTGGAGTCCTTGTTGTCCGGCATGGGTCGCGGCTCCTGGCTGGGGTCTCGCGCCATCGGTACGCTCCTCGTCTTCGCCGCGAGCGCTTGTGGCGGCACGCCGGAAGAGCTTCCGCCTCCCCCCGTGTGCCCCGATAGCGCCGCCAACGGCGTGTGCCTCACCAAGGTTCGGTTGACCTATCTCAAACCGCGCTACGACCTGAGCCAGCCTGTCTTCGTGAACAACCGCGTGCCCATCGAGTTCGGCATCACGGCGACGAGCCTCGACCCGGCCGCGCCCGCGACCCGCAACGTCGCCGTCAGCTTCAGCTTCGTCGAGGCCACCCCCACCAACCCCGAGGAGCCAATCGAGTGCGCCTCCAGCGCCCTCGACCTCACGCTGGTGGGCAATGGTCAGGAGCAGATCTTCAACGGCTTCATCTGGCCGACCTCGTTGTGTGGAGCGCTGATCGGCAAGACCGTGAACCTGCGCGTCGCCTTCGACGGCGACGAACCGGGAACCGGCATCGACTACCCGGCGGTCTCCTTCACCGAAGCGGCTCGCGGCGCGGAGCCCAACCAGGCGTGCCGGAGCGCCGTCGATCCGGCGTCGCCGGACGTCAACCGGGGCTGTGTCTACCCCGTCGACATCCAGCCCACTCCGGCCGACGGGAGCGGAAAACTCATCGACATTCGCTACGAGAACATGGATCCCGCCTCATCGGTGGCCATCCTCCCGTACGCCGACCCGTCCGCCACGGAGGAGGACCTCAAGCCCAGCCTGGTCGTGGAGTCGACGCTCGTCGTCAACGGCCGTGACCCCTACATCTCGGGGTTGGCTCCCGAGGCCGTGCCGCCGGAGCTCGAGGCGAGCGCTCCAGGCATCACCGAGGACCTCCAGTTCGGCCTCGACCCCTCGGAGCTTGGGACCCTCACGGCCATGCCCGGCCGCGCCCTGCTCCGGTACGAGCTCGCGCCCGCCAGCGCGGAGAGCGGCTGGCTTCCGCTCACCGTGGGGGATCCGAACCGGGAGAACGGCCGCGTCGACGAGATCGTCATCGAGCGGCTCCTCCCTGGCACCTCGAACACGTTCGCCCATGAGCTCTTCGCCGAGGGGGAGACCCGCGCCGCCCTGGAAGAGAATGGCGCGTGGGCCGAGGTCAGCCAGTTCTCGCTGAGGGGTTGCTTCACGGCCGACTTCGCGCAGGAGGGCAACGCGGGAGAGGCGAACACGAGCGACTGTCGCACCCTCCCCATCGTGCTGGTACGGGAGACCCCGGACTCCTCCGCCGCGACGTCGATTGGATTCGACGAGGAGTTCACCCGCCAGCTCGGGAGCTCGGACCGCATGAGCGTCGCGGTGCGGATGTTGACCCGGAACCGGCTCGATCGTGCCGGTGCCTCCAGCCGCATCGAGGGCGAGGTCGAGCTCGAGGGCAAGCTCGGACGTCCATACTCGGTCACCATCGCGCGTGCGGTCGGGCAAGCCACGCTCGGCGTGGAGGCCGCGGAGACGGGCTATGAGATCACCGTCGACGCGTTCAACCAGCGCATCCACAGCGTCTCCGAGAGCAAGTCCATCCTCCAGCACGAGGAGGAGTTCTCGACGGCGAAGTCTTTCGATTTTCCGAACCTCGGCTTCGGCTTCGGTCCCGTCCGCGTCGGCTTCCAGATCAGCCTCGGCGGTGAGGTGGGCTTGACGACGAACGACAGCCTCTCGATCTCGACGGACACCGCACGGTGCGCGTCGTTGCTCCAGAGCGCGGACGCGCTCGGCCGGTGCGGGGCGATCTCGCGCACGATCACCCCCGGGTTCAACTTCACCGCCTCGGTCGAGGGCGGCATCAACCTCCGCATCGTCAAGGCCGCCGTGGTGGCCGACCTCAAGCTCGTCAACACCGACTTCCCGCTCGAGGCCTCGCTCGCCTTTGGCCAGCGCGAGGACGGGGGCCTGATGGTGCTCGGCAACGCCAACTGGACGCTCGGCATGCAGCTCATCAGCGGAGACGTCGCGATCGTGGGCCGGGTCGGGATTCGCCGCTTCAGCCGCACGCTCCGCGTGAACCTCTTCAGCTTCGGCTCCAAGCGCTTCACCCGGACGCTGCTCGACCGCTCGATGGACGTCTCCGAGGTCCTCCAGTGAGCAGGCGGATGATCGGCATGGTGGCCGGGTTGGGGCTCGCCGCACTGGGGCTCGTGGCCTGGCCGTGGGATGACATGACGGCGGGGGCGCCGTCGTCCGTGACGCGTGGAGAGCCCGGGACGCCCCATCCGGGCGCCCCCGGGTGCCGCTTCGAGCGCCAGGAGACCGCGGCCTTCGCCCTCGAGTCCAGCGCCACGCTCGACGCCGCCCCTTCCCCGCGGCCGGAAGACCATTTCCGAGGCCTCTTGAGCTGGGTCGTCGTCGAGGAGGCGCGCCAGGGCCACCCCGCGCTCCTGCGAGCCGCATTGAGCTCCGTGGTCCTCGAGCAGGCGCTCTCCGGAGAGCGGGTGAGCGCCGCGGAGCTCGAGGACAGCCCCTTCTACGTGCGGATGGATACGACGTGCCGCTTCGCTGGCATCGGCTTCTCCCCGCGCTGGAGCGGTGCGAGCCGCCGCCTCGTGACCACGCTCCTCCAGGGCTTCGAGCTCGTGCTGCCGCGCGACGACTCGACGCACTGGGAGGCCGAGCAGCGCGACGCGGTGGGCGCGTACACCGCGGAGTACCGTCGTGACACTTCCTCTCGGGGCACGACCCGCATCGTCCGCACCAAGCCACGCTACCACCTCGACGACACCGCCCGGCGCCTGGGGTTGCGTGTACAGGTGCTCGGCGCGCGGGCCGAGGCGGACCTCGACTCCGAGCGCGGCGGCTGGGTGCGGCGCATGGAGGGCCAGGAGACGGTTCGCTTCCACCTTCCTGGAGAGGCCCCGCAGGGCCTCGCGCTCCGCTTCCGCCTGGTGCGCGAGGACGCGCGCTTCGTCTCCGTGAGCGACTCGGTGTCGCCCGGGGAGGCGGACTTCGCGGAGGTGTTCCAGGCAGACCCCCAGTCGCCGCCGCCCGTGGACCCGGCGCTCGCCTCGCTCGACCCCGACGCGGCACGCGCCCGCTTCCTCGCCTTCTTCCTCGAGGGCGGGAAGAGCGCCGTGTTCCCCGCCGCGCGCTTCCTGGCGGGGTGGCTTCGCGCACACCCGCGGGAGAGCGCACTGCTGCTGGCCGATCTGCGGCGCGGGGCCATCGACGAGGTGGCGCACTCCGCTCTGTTCCTGGCCCTCGAGCTGGCGGGCACCGAGCAGTCCCGGCAGGTGCTCGCGGACGCGCTGGTCAGCGGGGACCTCTCGGCGCTCGACCGCAGCCGGGCGGCGTCGGCGTTGGCCGACCACGGCGAACCATCGCGGCGAGCGGCGGACCTGTTGCTCACCCAGGTACGGGCGTCGGATTCGCCCATGGTCGCGAACGTGAGCCTGCTCGGGCTGGGGAGCATGGCGAGACGCACCCGCCCCGGCGATCCGCTGCGCGCCGAGCTGCATACGGCGCTGCGGGGCGAGTTGGAGCGCGCCACCGGCAGCAACGAGGAGCTCGCCGTCCTGGATGCCATCGGCAACAGCGGCGACGACGCGTTCGGTGCCGAGCTCGACGAGCGGCTGCGGACGGGACAGCCCGCCCTGCGGGGGCGCGCGGCCGAGGCGCTCGGCCACCTCTCGCCCGAGGTCGCCCGGCCGCTCCTCGTCTCCCAGCTCGAGAGCGAGTCGAGCGCGAGGGTGAGCACCGCCATCCTCCGGAGCCTGAGCAAGATGGCTCCCGGAACGGAGCTCGAGCTGACGCGGGATGAGCTGGCCCTGGCTGGAAGGAGGCTCGCCAGCGCCTCGAGCCCGGAGGAGCGCGCGGCGGTGATCGATTGGGTAGGCCGCGCCCGCGGTCAGCTCGAGGCTCGCCGCGTCCTGGCCGCCCACTTCCCTCAGGAGCCGAACGTCCACCTCCAACAGCGCATCGGAGCGTTCGTGACTCCCAGGGAGCTGCGCGAGTTCATGCGATGACGTCCTCGAGGAGGCGAGCCTTCGCCACGTGCGCCGCCTTCGTGGGGCTCGTGGCGTGCGGTGGGGGAGGGCCCTTGCTCACGGCGGAGCCCGTTGCCTTCGGGGCGGGCGGGCTCACGCCGGCGCTCTCCATCCCGCCGTTCGATGGGGAGTCCGTCGCGCTGTGGGTGAAGAGCGAGCCGGACACCTGCTTCGCGCTCGCCTCTCTCGAGGACGCCGCGGGCCGGGCCTGGGTGACCGGGCGAGAAGCGGGCCCCTACTGCACCGATTGCGCGGTGCGCACCTCCCTCGCACGGGACGAGGCGTTGATCGTCCTCCCCAGCGGCGAGGGCTTCACGCCCAGCGAGGGCCTTGCCGTGCGTTTCGGGCTCATGGACTGCGAGACGCTCACCCCCGTCGAGACCGGGGGTGGGCAGCGGCTCCAACTGGCCTGGCTGCCGCGCGAGCGTCTTCCGGAGCGCGGACGCCTCTCGCTGCGCTTCCTGGTGTCCCAGCACTCCATGCTCCTCGGGCAACCCGAGCGGCAGCGCGAGCTGCTGGAGCGCTTGAACGACGAGCTCCAGGAAGCGGGTCTGGAGGTGACGCTGGACGCGGTCGCGGAGCTCCCGGACGTGCCTTCGGAGACGCGCTTCTGGACGACCGGGCTCGCCGAGCTCGAGGCCCTGCTCGAGCGCGCGCCGCCCGCGCTGGACGCCACGGTCGACGTCGTCTTCGCCGGGTGCCTCCAGTACGACGATCCCTTCTTCGGGCCGCCAACGCCGGTCAACGGCTTCACCCCTCGCGTGGGGGGAGGCGCCGGTCCTGCGTCGGCGGTCTTCATGCCCGGCCTGCGCTGCGACTCATTCGCCGCGGGCCCGACTCCCTGGCCACTCGACGCCTATGCCCGCGTCCTCGCGCACGAGCTGGGGCATTTCCTCGGCCTCTACCATTCCGTCGAGACCGACGGCACGACCGACCTCCTGAGCGACACGGGCGAACAGAACATCATGCACCACAACCCGAGCCGCGCCGACGCACGGGGTTGGAGCGCCTCCCAGGGACGACGGCTCCGCGGCCACCCCTGGGTCATCTCCGGGCTGGGAGGGGAGCGTCGGCTGGCACCACCCAGCGCAGCGGAGCAACGGGCGTGTGGAACTCGGTGAGCTGGATCCGCTCCGGGCCGATCCGGAGACCTTCGGGTGTCTCGAGCTCCAGGACATGCTCGCCCAGGGGAAGCTCGATGAGCAGGGGAGCGTGTCCTTTTCGCTCGCCGTCGATGATGACCTTCGCACGCAACGCGCCTTCCCCTCCCACCGCCAGCGCTCCCGAGCCTTGACGGGCCGGACGCGGGTTGGCACGAGGCGCCCGCTTCGAGGGGCTCGCTTGTTCTCGCGGAGCGACACGTGCCGCGGACGCCTCCACCGGGGCGGGCGGTGGACTCCCGGCCGCGGCCTCCCGCGACTTCTCCGGGGTAAGCGGCCTCGTGACCTCACGAGACACCGGGACCGGTGCGGCCTGGGACGGCTCGTCCTCCCGCCGCGCGAGCCGCCAGGGGCTCAGGGCTCCGGCACCTCCCAGCATGAGCAGGGCGAGCCATGCCCACCGCCAGCGCGGAGGCCGCCGCGGTGTCACCCGGTGCTCCGCGGGGGGCGGGAGTGGCCCGGTCGGCGCGCCCGGAGATGTGACGCCCATCCCGGTCTCGGGGTCCCGCGCCACCACTCCCCCCAGAAGCTGCTCCACCTCCAGGAACGAGCCCGCCCACCCCGACACGGCACGGGCGCGGCCCTCCTCCTTCGCGCGCACCCGAGCCATCCACTCGCTCAGCAGCACACGCCCCGAGCGAGCGCTTCGGGCCACGAGCACCTTGCTCGTGGCCTCCGCGAACTCCGCGGCGCTCTGGAACCGCTGGTGCCTTGTCCTCCGGACCGCTCGCGCGATGAGCGCTCGTACGTCCTCGGGGAGCTCCCCCGCCAGCTCCAGCTCCTTGCCCGCCAGCAGATCCGCCATCGGATCCTCGCCCGCCAACGGGCTGCTCCCCGCCACCAGCGCGTGCAGCACGCACCCCAGCGAGAACAGATCCGATCGCCCATCCAACTCCCCGCGCGTCACCTGCTCCGGTGACATGTAGGCCGGCTTGCCCTTCGTCAACCCCGCCTGCGTGCGCTCCTGCCTGTCTCTGGCCAGCGCGATGCCAAAGTCCGCCAGCTTCACATCCCCCGTCCACGAGACCAGGATGTTCGACGGGCTCACGTCCCGATGCACGATCCCCAGTGGCTGCCCCGCCGCATCCCTCGCCTCATGGGCGTACCGCAGCGCATGGGCCACCTCGGCGCACACGTGGAGCGCCAGCTCCACCGGGAAGAGCTCTCCCGCCTCGAGCCCGCGCTGTCGCAGACGCTCGGCGTCCACTCCGTCCACGTACTCGAGCACCTGATAGGGCGTCCCTTCCTCCACGCCATAGTCGAGAATGGAGACGATGTTGGCGTGGTGCAGCTGGCTGGCGATCCGTGCCTCGTCCACGAACATCCGTGCCCGCGAGGGCTCCTGCTCATGCCCGGGGAGCAGCCGCTTGATGGCCACGCGCCGCGCGAACCCCTCGGTCCCCGCCGCGCTCGCCTCCCACACCTCTCCCATCCCGCCGCACGCGAGCTGCCGGATCAGTCGATAGCGTCCACCCCACTCCACGCTTCCACACCACCCCTGAGAGGTACCTGTTGCGCGAGGCCCGGCCTGCACTATACCCCCTGGAGGTGAGTCTCCATCCAATTCGCCCCAGACGCCTCGCGCCGTCTGCCCGCCAGCGCGCCTTCGCGCTCTCCCTGCTCCTGGCCCTCTGGGGCAACGCCTCACTCGCCGCCGAGCCCACACCGTCCCGTCCCGCGATCACCCTGTTCGTCGTGGGAGCCCCGGAGGCGCGCACCTCCCTCCAGGATTGGCTCCTCGGCGGGCCCACCGGCTTGCCCGTGACGGTACGGCTCGCCGAGCCTCTCTCGTTCACCGCCCGGCGCGGGGATGATTCCCAGCTCCTGGAGTTCGAGCGGCACCTGCAAGAGGCGCGGCGGCACTACATCGACGCCGAGTTCGCTGACTGCCTCCAGGTGCTCGGCGACGAGGGCGTCCTCCCCAAGGCCCTGAGCCAGGGCCATCGGCAGCTCGTCGCCCGGCTGCTGCTCTGGCAGGTCGCATGCCAGGTGGGCTCGAGACGTGAAGAGGCGGCGCTCCAGGTGGCCTCGGAGCTGGGCGTCCTCGGGCTGGAGATCCCAGCGGACATCGGCGTGCTGCCCCCCGAGGTGGGCCGCGTCCTCGTCAAGGGCGCCGAGGCCGGCGCGGCCCGGGCGCGCACCACGCTGCGCGTCACCTCCGACTTCGGACCCGCGCAGGTCTCGCTGGATGGCCGGTTCGGCGTTTGCGTGGCTCCGTGCTCACTCGATGCACTGGAGGGCCGGCACGTGGTTCGCGTCGACGCGGAGGGACGACAGCGCGCGGTCCAGGTCATCTCGGCCAAGGGGACCGAGTTGGCGGTGGCCTTCACCACGCTCCCAGCTTCGCCCGAGCTCGCCGCCAGCCAGTGGGCGGCGCGCTACGGCGCGCTCTCCGCGGACCTGGACTCCGCTGGCTCGCTGCGCCTGCTCTCCAACGCGCTGCGAGCGCCCCGGCTCGTGCTGCTCACCGCCGAGGCCGAGCGCGAGGGCTACCGGCTGCGCGGGGCGCTGGCGATCGATGGGCGCGTGGCCGCTCGGACGGAGCGCCAGGCGCGGACGAAGCTGCTCCCCGAGACGGTGGAGGGCGCCCTGAGGGATCTGCTCTTCCAGGGCCGCCTCGTCGAGCCAGCGCCCGCGCTCTATCGGCGCAGGGAGTTCTGGCTCGCCGTGGGTGTGGCCGCGGCCGTCGCCGGTGCGACCACCGCGGCCCTGCTCTGGCAGCGGCCCGTGCGAACGGAGGTGAGGTTTTGAAGCGGCTGCTCCTCGAAGGGCTCCTGGCCCTGGTGCTGCTCACCGGTTGTGAAGAGGTGCGGCAGGTGCGACTCACGTTCGGCGACGAGGGCGAGGGGCTCGACGGCTTCCTGTGCCGGGAAGACGATGGCTCCTACCTGCTCTCGCGGGCGGTCCCCGCGGGGGGAGGGCAGGTGCCCTCCTCGCTCGTCGTCGACTTCATCCGGCTGGGAGGGCTGCCAGGGTGCCGCTCGGGGCAGCTCATCCGCTGGTGCGCGGACCATCCGTGCTCGGTGATACCGGAGCACCGCGTCTGCATCCCCGCCCCGTTGCCGGACATCGCCAGCCTGGAGCGCCCCGAGGCGCGCGCGGAGATCCACGAGGCGCTGCGCGACCTCTCGGGCGCCCCTGTCTCCAGCGAGGCGCCAGGTGAGTTCATCATCGTCCGTGTCACCGCCACCCTCGAGCCCTGCGAAGCGCTTCTGGCCAGCGGCGGCACCGTGCCGGCGTTGCGTGAGGAGGAGCTGGTCGGGTGTGCCTATAGCTGTCCCGTGGAGCTCAACGCCATCGAGGGGGATGTGTACCTGGGCTTCGACACCCTCACCGAGCAGTGCGCCCAGGGCATCCGTGTCTGCGCCTCGGGGGATCTGCACTGGAGGCCCTGAGCCTCAGCGAAGCTGGTGCCGGTGGAGCAGATCAATGAGGTAGCTCCGGTCCATCTGCGCCAGCCGCGCGGCCAGTGAGACGTTGCTCCCCGCCCGCTCCATCAGCGCCTTGAGGAACTGGACCTCGAAGTCCCCGAGCACCTTCTGGCGGGCCTCGCGGTAGCTGTGCTCCAGCGGCAGCACGACGGAGGGAGCCGGGGGCGGGTGCGCCGCGCCGGGCCCCCCGGCGGTCTGCTCCAGGGAGGGAGGCTCTCCCATCGCGAGGATGGCCTCCACGTAGTTGCGCAGCTCTCGGACGTTGCCCGGCCAGCGGTGCGTCTGGAGGGTGGCCATCAGCGGCGGTGGTACCAGCGCCGCCACCGGTCCGGCGTAGCCCGCCTCGTTCAGGAAGTGCTCCACCAGCAGGGGGATGTCCTCCTCCCGTTGGTGCAGCGGGGGCACCTCGAGCCTCACCACGGCGAGCCGGTAGTAGAGGTCCAGGCGGAAGGTGTTCGCGTTGACCTCGGCGCGGAGATCCCGGTGGGTGGCGCTCACCACGCGCACGTCCACGGACAGCTCCTCCGTGCCCCCGAGCCTCCGGAAGCGCCGGCGCTCCAGCACTCCCAGCAGCGCCGTCTGGAGTGTCGGGGACAGCTCGCCGATCTCGTCCAGGAAGAGCGTGCCGCCCTGGGCCCGCTCGAAGACGCCGAGGTGGCGCCGGTCCGCTCCCGTGAAGGCGCCGCGCTCATGGCCGAACAGCTCGCTGGCGACCAGGCCGGGGGAGATGACGCCACAGTCCAGCGTCACGAAGGGCTTGTGGGCCCGCGGGCTCTGATCGTGGAGGGCGCGAGCGATGAGCTCCTTGCCCGTGCCGGACTCCCCCTGGAGCAGCACCGAGGCGTCCGTCTGGGCCGCGCGGAGGATCTGCGCCATCAGCCGCCGCATCGGCGCGCTCTGGCCTCGCAGTGGCCCCAGGGCCCCGGAGTCATGGAGGGACAGCGTCCGCGTGGGCCCATCCCCCACCCGCAGCGACGTCCGCCCGAGCGTGACGATCGTCCCCGGGGCGACAGTCCCCCGCTCGAGGAGGGCGGTTCCCACCCCCGTGCCATTGGTCGAGCCCAGGTCCGTTATCGCCACCCGGTCTCCCTTGCGGGACAGCTCCAGGTGGTACCGGGACACGGTGGGGTCCGTCAGGCGCAGCTCGTTGCTCTCCGCCGTCCCCACCGTCACCGTCTCGTCGCCCGCGGTGTGGGACGCGCCTTGATCCGGGCCACCCACGACTTCGATGAAGAGCGTGCGGATGGGGAGTCCGATGGGGCGATCCGAAACTGTCTTTCCGCTGGACATGGTCCGGCAATCTACCATGGCCGGACCGTCGGCCCGCCCCGCTGCTGGGACCCCCATACCATCCGGACAAGGTGGCGCAGCTGGGGCCGAAGCTCCAGGCGCTGGCCGCGGAGGAAACGCGCAAGCTCAATCAATTTGCTCCGTCAGAAGCAGAGAACTAGCCTCGCCCCCCTCTCGTTCACCAAAGGCGGCTTCATGACGAAGCAGGTGTCGTTCTTCCTCAATGGCAGGGCGGTCACGCTCGAGGATCCATCGCCGGATCTTCTGTTGATCGACTACCTCCGTTCTCCGGAAGTGGGCCTGGCGGGCCCGAAGAAGCCTTGCGGCCAGGGCGGATGCGGCGGCTGCACCGTCATCCTCTCGAACTGGAACGAGAAGAAGAACCGCGCCGAGCATCGCGCCATCAACTCGTGCCTGCGTCCGGTGCTGGCGCTGGAGGGCCTGGTGGTGACGACGGTGGAGGGCACCGGTGCCGCGCGGCGTCCCAACCCCGAGAACCTGAGCCACTCCGCCACCTACTTCCGGGCCGCCGTGGTGCCGCAGACGGCGCTCCCGCCTCCGCCCGCGCTGGTGAACGCCCAGGAGGCGGCCAACGCCAAGCGCCTCGAGGTGATCCGGAAGGTCAACAAGGCCCGGCCCAAGGCCGCCCTGACGGCGAAGCTGCGCGAGGAGGTGCCGGATCATCCCTCGGAGTTCTCGCACGAGGGTATCAACCCCGTGGCCCACCGCCTGGCCATCAACAACGGCACGCAGTGCGGCTACTGCACCGTGGGCTTCGTGATGAACATGTCCGAGTTCATCGTGAACAACCCCAAGGCCACCAAGCGGGAGATCGAGGACATCTTCGACGGCAACATCTGCCGGTGCACGGGCTACCGCTCCATCCTCACCGGCATGAAGACCTTCGCCTCCAACTGGACCCAGGAGGACGAAGCGAACCGGATGAAGTGTCTGGGAGATGATGCCGTCCAGTCGCAGCTGCCGACGCCGAACGTGGTGATTCCGTTTCCCCCCGAGGCCCGGGCGCCCGCCAGTGGCGTCTCGCTGGATGGCACCTCGCGCCGTTGGTTGACCCCGGCGAGCCTGTCCGAGCTGGCCCGCCTCATGCGCGAGAACCAGCGCGAGAAGGTCCGCCTCGTCCACTCCAATACCTCCTACGGCATCTACAAGGAGGAGTACCTGGAGACGGAGCTCTTCCTGGACGTCCGGTTCATCCCGGAGCTCAACGTGGCGCCCAGGGTGACGGACACCGGGCTGCGCGTCGGGGCGGGCATCAACTACAGCGAGCTCATCCGCGTCCTGGAGAGCACGATGCTCTCGCGCGGCGAGGCGAAGGCCCGGAAGGATGGGGAGACGGACTACTCGGAGACGACGCGGCTGGGCGCCACCCGCTTCATGGCGCGGCGGACCGCGGGCCGCATCGTGCGCAACGCCGCGTCGCTGGGCGGCAACTCGATGCTGGTGCTCAAGCACATCGCCGAGGGCACCGGTGAGCCGTTCCCCTCGGATGCCTTCACGGCCCTGGCCGCCATCGACGCGGAGATCGAGTTCCTGGACACGCAGCAGGGGGAGAACGCCCAGCCCCAGCGCGCCACCGTCCAGGCGCTGGTGGAGCGGGTGGCAGCGAGGCCCGCGCTGGCCGACTCCCTCGTGCTGCTCGCCTACCACCTGCCTTTCGGCAAGCGCAACGAGGTGGTGCTCGCCCAGAAGGTGGCGCTGCGCGACGTGAACGCGCACAGCATCCTCAACGCGACCAGCCGCCTGGGCCTGTCCAAGACGATGGAGGTGGAGGTGGCGGTGCTCGTCTTCGGCGGCATCGCTCCCTATCCGTGGCGCGCCCGGAAGACGGAGAAGGCCCTGCGGGACAAGCCGCTGTCGCTGGCCACCCTCCCGGCCCTGGCCAAGATCCTGGCCGCCGAGGTGAGCGCCGAGCTCGCGCGCCAGGCCCCGCGCATGAAGGGCCTGCCCTCGGAGGGATTCACGGACGAGTACCGCGTGCAGCTCGCCACGGCCTTCTTCTACAAGGCCGCGGTCAACGCGATGGACGAGCGTGGCGCCACCGTCCCCCCGGCCATCCGCTCGGCCGGCGAGATCACCTGGGGCCACTGGCCCGTCAGCGACGGCATCCAGGAGTATGAGATCCAGAGCTACAAGGCTCCCGTCTCGCAGCCGTACATCAAGATCACCGCGATGGAGCAGTCCTCCGGGCAGCTGCACTACACCCATGAGCTGCCGGTCCCCCCGCGGACCGTCAATGCCTCCTTCGTCCAGAGCCGGCGGGCGCTCGCCAGCTTCCAATTCGTCCTCCCCGGCAGCGACAAGGCGCGCGAGACGAGCGAGCTGCGCGAGCACCTCTCCAGCCGCTACGAGGGCTTCGTGGACCTCATCACCTGCGAGGTCTTCAAGAACGGGCAGATCAACAAGCAGGGCATGGGCGCCGATCAGCCGATCTTCGCCGAGGGGCGGGTCGACTACGTGGGCCAGTCCCTCGCGCTGGTGCTCGCGGACACCGAGCAGTTGGCCGAGCGCATCGCCCAGTACGTCACCGACACGTGCGTCGCCTACGGCCCGGTCCCGCCACCGAAGGGAGACGACAGGCCCCTGCCTCCGTGGTGGTCCCAGCCCATCTTGAGCCTGGAGGACGCCATCCGTCTGGGGAGCATCTACCCGGACTGGCCCCAAGCCGCCGCCTTCGTCACCCACGTCTGGAAGGTGACGCGCAATGGCAGCCGGTTTGGCTGGGTCACCCCCAAGAACAAGCCCGAGCAGCAGGTGGACCGGACGATCGTCAACCGGCAGGCGACGCTGGACGGCATTCCCTGCCAGGTCGTCGAGAGCACCCAGGCGTGCGGCGGCCAGGTGCACTTCTACATGGAGACGCAGGCGGCCATCGCCGAGCCCCTGGATGGCCGGCGCATGATGGTGCGGCCCTCCACGCAGAGCCCCATGGAGATGCACCAGACCACCGCCATGGCGCTGGGCGCTCGCTACAACAGCATCGACGTGCAGGTCCCCCCGGTGGGTGGCGGCTACGGCGGCAAGACGGAGCAGACCCGCTTCGTGGTGGGAGCGGCGGCCATCGCCGCGCATGAAATCAAACGGCCGGTGCGCCTGGTCCTCTCGCGTGAGCAGGACACGGCGATGATCGGCAAGCGCCACGCCTACTTCTCCCAGTACCAGATCGCCATCGATCGCGGCGACGTGGACTCCAGGGACAAGGGGCGCATCCGCGGCCTGCTCAACAAGATGTGGGGAGACGGCGGCGCCTTCTACGACTGCTCGTTCATCGTCTCCAACTGCATCCAGGCGCGCGCGGACAATGCCTATCAAATCCCCAACTTCGAGACGCAGATCGACGTGTGCCGCACCAACACCGCGCCGAGCACCGCGTTCCGCGCGTTCGGCGACATCCAGGGCAAGCTGATGCTGGAGAACGCCGTGGATGACGCGGCCTACGCCATCGGCATGCTGCCCGAGGACGTGCGGGAGAAGAACCTCTACGAGCGCGGGGACGTGACGCCCTTCGGCCAGGCGCTCTCGTACTGCTACATCCGCGAGGTCTGGTCCTACCTGAAGCAGAAGTGCGACTACGCGACGAAGCGCCGCGAGGTCGACGAGTTCAACGCGAAGAACCGCTGGCGCAAGCGCGGGCTGGCGGTGATGCCGGTCAAGTACGGCTCGGGCTACAACCTGGTGATGCTGGAGCAGGCCGCCGCGGTCGTCTCGGTGTTCCAGGGAGACGGCAGCATCGTCATCCACCAGGGCGGCGTGGAGATGGGGCAGGGCCTGCTCACGCAGGTCCGGCAGATCGCCGCCTACGTGCTGAACGTGCCGCTGGAGTACATCCAGGTGGAGGCGCCCAAGACGCTCGTGACCCCCAACCCGTCCAGCACCGGAGCGTCCACCGGAACGGCCTACAACGGCGAGGCGGTCAAGCGCACGTGCCAGGAGCTCGCCGCGCGCCTGAGGGACTTCGCCTACGAGATGCGCACGGAGCAGGGCAACGACTGGTGCGTGAGCCAGGGCATCGACTTCTGGAACCACGGGCAAGAGGGGTGGATGGCCACGGTGACGGTCAACGGGCAGACCAAGCGCATCTGGCAGTTCCTGGTGGCGCTGGCCTACCAGTACCGGGTGAGTCTGGTGTCCACCTTCACCGCGCCCATCCGGGGCGGTGAGACGCCGGTGCCGGTGATCACCTACAAGCCGTATGAGCAGCAACCCGTGCTGCCCGGCTACCCCCTGGTCGACAAGAAGGATGCCTATCCCGGCGCGTTCGACTCGTTCGTGGGGTTCACCTACTCGGCCGCGTGCTCGGTGGTGGAGGTGGACATCCTGACGGGAGAGGTGAAGGTGCTCAGCTCGGACCTCGTCTACGACATGGGCTGGAGCCTCAACCCGGCCATCGACGTGGGCCAGGTGGAAGGCGCCTTCGTGCAGGGGCTCGGCTACGTGCTGTCCGAGAAGCTGGCGTTCGAGCCCGATGGCCAGGAAGCCGGCCGCCTCAACTCCCTGAACACCTGGCGCTACAAGCCGCCCGCGACCACCAGCATCCCGCTGGAGCTCAACGTGTACCTCTTCCCGCGCAACCTGGCGGGCGTCCCGGAGGACGCCACCGAGGGCATCTTCTCCTCGAAGGAGGTCGGCGAGCCGCCGCTGGTGCTGGCCACCACCGTGTTCCTCGCGGTGAAGGCGGCGATCCGCGCCTCGCGCGTGGAGCGCAAGCTGAGCGGCCTCTTCCGGTTCGACGCGCCCGCCACCGTGCAGGAGGTGCGCAAGGCGTGCGAGGTGCGCCTGAACGACCTCAAGGCCTGAGCCGGGCCACGCCAAGGCCGTGGGGGAAGTGCCCCACGGCCTGCACGCCAGTTCCTCGGCGGGGAGCATTTCGCTTCCCGCCCTCCGCTCACCGCGGCTCGGGCTGGCGGAATGTCTGTCTTTGAGGTTGATAGGCCAGGAAATCCACTGGCCGTGAAGGGCTCCGCGTCAGGCGCCCGTGGGCAGCGGTTTCCGGGCATCACCTGGCCTCGGGCGTATACTGCGCCCATGTCCTCGTGCCCGTGCTGCCTGGAGGTCCTGACGCCCGCCCTGCTGGGACTCGGTGGCCGGCGGCTCGCGGGCAGCTGCGGGCTCTGTGGTGACGCGGTGTGCCAGCACTGCCTGCGCTCGGGCTCGCCGGACGTGGAGGTGCTCTTCCAGCACGCGGGCCCCGAAGGCATGAAGACGCCTCGGGGCTCGCGGAGGCAGGCCTGTGTCAGCTGCCTGTGGGATGCGCTCTCGGCTCGAGGCGGGACCCCGTCCTTCCCCGAGCCTCCGGGCCGGCGCAGGCGGGCGGAGCAGGCGGCCTGCACGCACCCTCAGGCGATCCGGTGGATGCGGTGCTGCCCCAGTTGCGGCCTGGAGCTGGAATGGGAGGCCGAGCACGGCAACCCCAGGTGCGACGCGTGTGGAGCTCCCTCGCACGAGGCCTTCAACGCCTGCTGGGCCTGCGGCGAGTCCTTCGAGGAGGAGAACGAAGCCCAGGACTCCGCCGAGGGCTATGCACTCGACTTCGACTGCCATTCCCGTCGGTGCGAGGGCAGGGTGGCATGGCTGATGCCGTACTGCCCCTGGTGCGCCACGGCGCAGCGCTGGCGGCCCTCCACCGAGGAGGGGGCGCCCGTGTGCGTGGGGTGCGAGGCGAAGCTCGAGCCCACCTGGGCTTTCTGCACCGCGTGCGGCGAGGAGGCTCCGCTGCCCGAGGAGTGCTTCTCGTGCGCGGCCTCGCTCGATCAGGTCGACTGCGCCGCGCGTTGCGAGCACTGCCGGCGGATGGTGTGTGGCGACTGCTTCGGCGACTACTCGCTGCCGGAGCCGCCACACCCGGTGCAGCCCGGAGTGAAGAAGGGTGCCAGCCCGGGTGCCCGAGAGCTGTTGCTGTGCACGGCGTGCGCGGAGGAGCTCGGGGCCAGGCCGCTCGTGGAGGAAGAACCTCCCGAGCCCGAAGAGCCCGAGTCCGAAGAGTCCGAGCCGCCCGCCGCCGCGAGGCCCGCCCCCAGCAGCCCATGGGAGGTGCTCGGCGTGGCTCCGGGCACGCCCCTGGCCGAGGTGAAGCGGGTCTACCTGGCCCTCATCACCCAGTACCACCCGGACAAGGTGGCGCAGCTGGGGCCGAAGCTCCAGGCGCTGGCCGCGGAGGAAACGCGCAAGCTCAATCAAGCGTGGAGCGAGCTGCGCCAGCGCGCGGACAGAGGGTCCGCGTAAGGGGGGCTCGCCCCGGTTACCCTAGTTCGTCAAAAAATAGTGAACATAAGAGCCGTCTTCGCAAGCGGCGGAAATAGCGGCAATCGGAATATCGCCATTGGCATCCTTGATGGACTGTCTGGATAAAGCGGTCGCATCTGTTCCTGTGAAGCCTACATACTTGTCCACGGTGACGTATTTCACGACATCGCCAAGGTTCAGCTTGCCAAGTGCAATGCAGGATTCAGGGGTGAGAGGACCTGTGGTGATGATGCCGAAATTGGGGCCAGGATGGAAAGCTGTCGCACCAAAAGTCATCTTGGCATTTGCTATGGGCAGGTTGTAGCTCTCAGTATCGGCTTTATAGCTTTCAGGTAGCACGCCAAAGGCCACGGCAATTTGACCGTTGAAGCCACTGATATCCCTCCCTGCGTAAAGGTCAGAAACCTTTTGGACAGCGGACACGACAAGGGTTTGAGTGTCTGTGATTCTGCGCTGGTTGGAGGTCGAGAGATAAAGAGTCATCGCCCCCCAAATGACAACGGCGGCGATGGCGAGTACCACCGCGACTTCCAAGCCTTTTTGTTGGGGGTTACGGAATTTGGTGAGCATTGCCTGGTGCGTCCTATCAGGAGTTGAGGGACCCTACAGCGCACCGTATCCAGCAAGGCACGTGCCTGCCCGTAACCGAGGGCCCTCGACGCGAGGGGGGTCTTGCTTTCCGGGCGAGGGAGGGCAGCCCGTGCGTTGGCGCGTCAGTCCGGTGGGCTGACGCGTCAGCGCGAAGTAGGGCGCGAGCCGTCACGTTGGACCAGGCCCGGTTCTCAGTCGTTTGTATGCTACGGTCGGCGGAGAACGCCACGTCGCGTGTGCTCTCCTCCGAGGTCTCGATGCGTCCACCCAGTCGACTCACGGTCAGGCCTCAACCCCGCTCCGCAACATCGGGAGATCTGGATCGAGGACCTGGACGGCTATGTCGTCGTTCTCGCCAGTCCTGATGGAGAGGCGAACTGAACCCATGCTTTCCACCGCGCTCATCGTCCTCCTCGCCGCGACCCCCTCCGGCACCGACCCCCTCCGCGCCTCCCTCCAGGAGCGCATCGCCCAGGTGAAGGGCGCCACGGTGGCCGTCGCCTATCGACACCTCGGCAACTCCAAGGAGTCGCTCTACCTGGAGGCCGATCGCTCCTTCCATGCGGCCAGCACCATGAAGGTGCCGGTGATGATCGAGTTCTTCCGCCAGGTGGATGCCGACAAGCTCTCCGTGAGCCAGGAGCTGACCCTCGCCAACCAGTTCGCCTCCATCGTGGATGGCTCGCCGTATGCCCTGGATGCCAAGGACGACGAGGATGCCTCCCTTTATGAGCGGCTCGGCAAGCCGGTGCCAGCGCGTGAGCTCGTCGAGCGGATGATCACCCGCTCGAGCAACCTGGCCACCAACACCGTCATCGCCCTGGTGGACGCCAAGCGCGTCACGAAGATGTTGCGCTCGCTCGGGGCCCGCCAGATGACCGTGTTGCGCGGCGTGGAGGATGGCAAGGCGTACCAGAAGGGCCTCAACAACACCGCGACGGCGCGGGACCTCGCCACGCTGATGACCGCCATAGAGCAGGGGAAGGCGGCGTCACCTGCCTCCACGCAGGCCATGCGCTCCATCCTCCTGGCCCAGGAGCTGAACCTGGAGATCCCCGCGGGCCTGCCGCCGGGTACGCCCGTGGCGCACAAGACGGGGCAGATCTCCGGCGTCCTCCACGACGCCGCCATCGTCTATCCGTCTGGCAAGACTCCCTATGTCCTCGTGGTGCTCACCAGCGGCATCCCCGACGAGAAGGTGGCCCGCTCGCTCATCGCGGACCTCTCCCGGCAGGTGTTCGCGCACGCGACGCGGTGACGCCTACTCGATGCCGAGCCAGTCCGGGGCGAAAGCCAGACCATAGGACAGCCGTGCGCCGAAGCAGCCCTCGTTTCCCCATCCGGCGCTCTGGGCCTCGCACTCGCTGATGAACGCCTCGAGGCCCTCGGAGCCCAGGGTGAGCTGCACCTCCCGGCCGCTCAGGCGCAGGGTGTCCTCGAGCCCATCGGCGCTCCACTGGATGACGAGCGGCCCGAGCCACTCCATGCGGGCTCCCGCCTCACGGAGCCGCTCCGCGACGTCGAAACCGGCGAAGGGCTTCTTCTTGGTGGACTTCAGGGTCCGGTGATCCGTCTCGTGGGAGATCCGGGCCACGTCCTCACGGGTGGCGGGCCTCGAGGCGAAGCGGCACGTCCCCTCCCGGCCATGCTCTCGCATCCGGCGCAGGCTCTTGATGATGGCCGCGTACCCGGACGGGGAGGCGTTGATGAAGATGTCCTCCACCCAGCGCCGGCCCTTCCAATCGGTCCGGCGCCAGAGGAACAGCTCGGTTTGACCTGTCATGGCCAATCCTCCAACCCGTAGCCCACTGCGTGGGCAGGGGATTCAACCCGGGTTCTCCCGATACCCTCACCCCGTCCCTCTCCCGGAGGGCGAGGGGAGATTGACGCGGTGTCAGCACGGTTTTTAGGAGTGCTCCTTCGTGGAGCTACCTCATGAGGCTCAGCTCTTCCGGTGCTCTGTCTGCTCGGGGGCAGCCGGTTCGCCCTCGGGTCGCATGGCTCCCACCAGCGCCATCATCTGCGCCACCAGGGTGGTCAGTGCCTGGCCCTCCTGGGCTCCCGCGCCTCCTCCGATGGTGACGGAGCGCAGCTCCTGGGGCCTGGGCATCTTCTCGGCGATGGCCGGCAGCAGCTCCACCATCCTCGCCTGGAGGTTGGCCGAACTGAGCCCGTTGAGGATGCGCTGGCGGTTCTCCAGCAGCTCCAGCTCCACCCGCTTCTGCCGGTTGGCCGCGGCCCGCTGCGTGTCGAGCAGCTCGATGGCCGCCAATGCCTCGCGCTTGCGCTGGGCGGCCTCGGCCTCCTGCTTCTGCTTCGTCAGATCCGCCTCCACCGCCAGGCGCGCCTTCTCCAGCTCGGCCGTCTGGAGCGCGGATTGCTGCCGCTCGACCGCCAGCTTCCGGGCGTCCTCCTCCTCGCGCTGCTGGCGCCGCAGCCGCTCGGTCTGATCGCGGTCGTATGCCTCCGCCTCCTTGTGTGCGCGAAGGATCGCCAGCTCGCCGTCGGTCTCCAGCCGCGTCCGCTCGCGCTGCTGCTCCACCTCCAGTTCCCGGTGGTTGATGGCCTCCTCCGTTTCCAGCGTGGCCAGCCGCGCCACGCGCTCGCGCTCGGCCCGGAAGGGCTTCTGCAGGCTCTCCCAGAGCCTCGCCGAGCTCACCACCGCCTCCTTGATCTGCACCGTGACGATGCGCAGCCCCAGACCCTTGTCGCCACCGCCGCCGCCCTCGGCCACGTGGCGCAGGCGCGCCGTGAGCTCCTCGATGATCGGCTGCTTGTCCGAGAGCACCGCGTCGATGCTCATGGTGGCCACCTTGTCCTTGATGGCCGCCTCGGCCTGCTCGCGCAGCTGCACGTTCACCACCCGCATCGGGTCCTCGGCGTCCGTGAAGTCGAGCTTCTTGTACGCGGTGGCGAAGTCCTCGATGATCCACTGCACGTAGCCCTGGACCAGCAGCCCCTGCAGCTCGCGGCAGATGCTGTGCGCGTTGATGAGGATGGTCTGCATGGCCCCCGGTACGACGAGGAACGAGTCCGTTCCCGGGTTGAAGCGGAAGGAGACGCCCAGGCCGATGTGCAGGGGCTGGGCGTGGCCCCGGCGGGTGTGCACGACGTAGGCGTTGGGTGGAACCACGACCGTCTTCCACCTCCAGAAGCCGGTGATGCGCACGTCCACGGCGTTGCCCGGAATCTCGCGAGGGGGCGCGGCGAGGGCCCGGGCGGCCCTGGGGGCCATCTGGGCCTGGGCCATGGGCATCACGGCCTTGCGTGCCTTCAGGTCCACCTCGAGGCGTTGCTGCTGCTCGCGGACCTGATCCAGGTACTCGTTCCTCACCGGCTCGTGGTTCATCGACATGCCCCCTTGCTCCGGAGGGGCGCCGGCCATCGGCACGCCGTACCCGGAAGTCTCGCGCGCATCTAATCAGACTGTTGCCGGGAATGGAGGGGGGCACGGCCCGTGATAGGTTCCAGGGTGCCGTGAGCGAACGTCCTTCCATCCTGGTGGTCGATGATGATCCGCACCTGCGCGAGGTGGTGGGTTTCGCCCTCTCGCAGGCGGGCTTCCACGTCGAGCAGGCCTCCAATGGACGCGTCGGCCTGGAGCAGGTGCGCCGCTCCGTGCCCGCGCTCATCGTCCTGGACATCATGATGCCCGAGATGGATGGGCTGGAGATGTGCCGCGAGGTCCGCCGCACCCACGAGGTCCCCATCGTGTTCCTCTCCTCGCGCGACGACGAGGTGGACCGGATCCTCGGATTGGAGCTGGGCGGGGATGACTACCTCGCCAAGCCCTTCAGCCCGCGCGAGCTGGTGGCGCGCATCAAGGCCGTGCTGCGGCGGGCCCGTGCCAACGCGAGCCCCACGCCCTCCGCGCCCGCTCCCTCGCCCGCCCAGGTGCTGCAGCGCGGGCCCCTGCGCATGGACCTGGACCTGTGGCGCGCGTACTGGAACGGCCAGGAGGTGGTGCTCACCGTCACCGAGTTCCACCTGCTCGCCGCGCTCCTGCGCGCGCCCGGCAAGGCCTTCACCCGCGACGAGCTGATGACGCGCGTCTACGAGGACGTGGTGGTGAGTGACCGCACCATCGACAGCCACGTGCGGCACATCCGGCAGAAGTTCGCCTCGGCCGGGGGCGAAGTCATCCAGACGGTGCATGGCCTTGGCTACCGGCTCGCGCTCCCCTGACCGCCAGCGCGCCCGCCCGCGCCTGTGGATGGTCTTCGCCGCGGTGGGGCTGGGGGCCCTGATCATCGCGCTGCTCGGCCTGGCGTTCGTCCGCGTCTACGACAACCAGCTCATCCGTCAGACGGAGAGCGAGCTCATCGCCCAGGGCGTCGTGGTCTCCTCGCTGTATGGCGAGTTGCTGCGCGAGAAGATCGGGGCGGAGGCATATGGCCTGACCCGGCTCTCTCCCTGGCCCTTCGCCTCGCCCGCGGACTCGAACCTGCGACCCATCCTTCCCTCGCTCAGGGCCTCGGACGAGGCACTGCCCGCGGTGGAGGAGCCCCCCGTCTCCGCCATCCCCGCGGAGCCCCGCGCACGCGAGGCGGGCGAGCAGCTCTCTCCGCTGCTCGCCCAGGTGCGGCGCTCCACGCTGGCCGGCATCCGCGTGGTGGACGCCCAGGGCGTGGTGGTGGCCAGCAGCTCCATGGGGCTGGGGACCACGCTGCTGGCGCGTCAGGAAGTCCAGCAGGCCCTCCGCGGCGAGCCCCGGAGCGTCCTGCGCCAGCGGCTCGCCGATCCCGAGGACGCACCGCTCGCCTCCCTGAGCCGGGACACCGGGGTGCGCGTCACGGTGGTGCTGCCGGTGCTCGAGGGCGAGCGGGTATGGGGCGCGGTGCTGCTCTCCCGTACGCCCATGACGTTCGCCAAGGCCCTCTACGCGGACCGGTGGAACCTCACGGCCACCGGGCTGGTGCTGCTGGGCGTGGTGGCGTTGATGTCGCTGGCCGCGGCGGCGCTGGTGGTCCGCCCGGTGAGGGCCCTGGTGCGGCAGACGCGCGCCATCGCCGCCAGCGCGCCCGAGGGCTTCGAGCCGGTGGCCCGCCCGGTGGTGGAGGAGCTCGCCGAGCTCTCCGAGTCCCTGGCCGGCATGGCCACGGCGTTGAGGGATCGCAACCAGTACATCCGCTCCTTCGCGGCCAACGTGTCGCACGAGTTCAAGACGCCGCTGGCCTCCATCCAGGGGGCGGTGGAGCTGCTGCGCGACAGCGCCGACGCCATGTCCCCCGAGCAGCGCGAGCGCTTCCTCGCCAACATCGACGCGGATGCCCGGCGGCTCACCCGGCTGGTGCAGCGGTTGTTGGAGCTGGCCCGGGCGGACTCGCTGGTGGCCCGTCCCTCGCGGACGGAGGTGGGCCCGCTGCTGGAGGCCCTGGCGGAGCGGGGCCGGGCTCGGGGGCTGGCCGTGGAGGTGGGGGCGGTACCCGCGGGGCTCGTCCTGGGCCTGCCCGCCGAGGTGCTGGAGGACATCCTCTGGCAGCTCATCACCAACGCCTCCCAGCATGGGGGCGAGGGGGTGCACGTGCGGCTGGAGGCGGACGTGGCGGGGGAGGGGAGGGGACGGGTGGTGGTGCGCGACGATGGTGGGGGCATCTCCGAGTCCAACCGGGCCCGCGTCTTCGACGCCTTCTTCACCACGGCGCGCGAGCGGGGAGGCACGGGGCTCGGCCTGACGATCGCCCAGTCGATGCTGCGGGCCTTCGGGGCCAGCCTGGAGCTGTTGCCATCGGGGCTACAACAGCAACGAGGGGTGGCTTTCGCGGTGGTGGAGGCGGCTCCCCGCTTGTGGACGGGCCCTGCCTCGGGCTAGACCCACACCGCCCGAGGTGGTCCCATGGTAGGCTGTGGTCATGACGCCAGAAGTGGGGTGCCTGCGTGCCAAGGGGGCCTGACCCAAGGGTCTGGGCACAGCAAGGAAGCAACACCATGTTCAAGAACGAGAGACTCGTTTTCGATCAGACCGTCGAGGGGCTTTTCGTCCGGGCCATCGGTCCGAAGATCACGCCCTCCCTCAAGCAGCAGCTGAAGCAGGCGGGGTTGGACCTGGACAAGAAGCTGTTGCCGGCCTACCCGGTCGAGGTGTGGGAGCAGTGCCTGTGCCTGGCGGCGAGGTCGTTGCACCCGGGCAAGCCGGAAGCGGACGCCATGCGGCTGCTGGGCGAGCGGCACATCGAGGGGTTCAGCGAGACGATGCTGGGCCGGGCCCTCTTCGGGGTGCTCCGGCTGCTCAACCGCAAGAAGCGGCTGGCGCGCGTGCGGCAGAACTTCCGCGCGGGCAACAACTACCAGGAAGTCATCATCACCGACGTGGGGCCCACCGAGGTGGACATGTGGTTGAACGAGCGCGGCATGCTGCGCCACTTCAAGCACGGCATCGTCCTGGGCACGGGGCGCTGCGCGGGGGACCTCGAGACGACCGCAGTGCTGCGCCATTTTGATGATGAGGGCGTAACCTTCCGCATCTCCTGGCCGGAGGAGAAGCGCTGACGGTGCTGCAACCCGTGCGCTTCTTGCCGGGTCACGTCGGCTCTGCGAAGGTTCGCGTATAGGGGGGTGACGGTATGCCGACGAGCGAGCAAGCCAACCTGCCGCGCTGGAAGAAGCAGGCGGGGTTCTTCGAGATCTGGTTCCTGTGTGTGCTCGATCCGGGTGGCGAGCGCGCCTGGTGGTTGCGCTACACCCTGTTCACGCCGGCGCCGGGCGCTCCGGGTGAGCCTCGGGCCACGCTGTGGGCCGCGGCCTTCGACTGTGGATCGCCCAACGAGCCCGCGGTGGCGGTGAAGGCCATCCATCCCCTCTCCGCCTTCGATCCGGGGACGCCGGGCCGCTTCGGCATCCGCATCGGGGACGCGGAGCTGGCGCCGGGCAAGTGCCATGGCAGTGTCGCCTCGGGCGGGCACTCCATCGCGTGGGATCTGCGCTACACCCCCGAGTCCGGCGAGGCCGTCCGGCGTACGCCGCGGGGCGTGGGGATGCTGCCGCTGGTCACGCACGTCAACCACGCCCAGGACGACCTCACCTTCAGCGGAACCGTCACCGTGGACGGCAAGCAGTTCGAGGTGCGCGGAGCTCCGGGGATGCAGAAGCACCTGTGGGGCCACCGGCGCATCGAGGAGCTGACGTGGCTGTACTGCCCGATCTTCCGCGAGGATCCGGAGGCCCGGCTGGAGGCCCTCACGGTCCGTCAACGGCGCGATCGGGGCCCGCGCCTCACGCCCATCTACCTGCGTACCTCGAAGGAGCAGCACACCTTCCATGAGGTGCCCGGTCTGCTGTTCACCAAGATGGAGGCGCCGCGTCCCGGTGAGCTGCTCTTCCAGGCGGCTTCGGCCACCGTGTCCGTGAAGGGGCGCGCGTGGTGCGATCCCCGGACGCTGGTGGGCTACGCATACAGGGATCCGGAGGGTTGGGACGTGCACGTGGCCCAGAGCGACGTGGCCAACTGCGAGCTGGAGTTCTTCACCCGCTCCCACCCGTACGCGGACTGGAAGCCGGACGGGAGGAAGCTCACCTCGGCCGTGGGTGCCCTGGAGTTCCATGGGCACGAGCGGATCGGCGGGGTGCGCTACATCGAGTGGGACGGCACCGTGCTGCCGGACCAGGAGGTGCCCCTCAAGGCGGCGGAGGGCACGTAATGCTGACGCTGGCGTCGCGCGCCGTCCCGGCCTCGATGGCGGCGCTGGACCCGGACCGTACGGCCGGACGCACGCGGCCCCTGGTGCTGTCGCCCAAGCGGGTGCATGCGCTCGGCCTCACCTACGCGGCCCACATCAACGAGACGGGCAGCGACGCGGGCGGCCCGGCCGTCTTCGCCAAGGACGCCGCGTCGTTGCTGGTGCGGGGGGACTCGGTGACGAGCCCCTCGCGCGACGCGATGCTGGCGGCGGTGGCGAGGCTGGACGCGGAGCTGTCCTCGCGGGTGGCCTCGCGCTTCCCGGAGCTGCCGCCCCTGCTGGACTACGAGGTGGAGCTGGGCCTGGTGCTGCTGGAGGACGTGCGCGCGGACGCGCTGGAGCGCCCGGACTTCGCGCCGCCGGTGGGCTACTTCCTCGCCAATGACGTGACGGCGCGCACGGTGCAGGTGCTCGGCGAGGGCCGGCCGGACCGGATGGCCTTCTGGGGCGCCGCCAAGAGCTTCCCGGGCTTCTTCGTGCCCGGGCCCGTCCTGTGGGTGCCGGAAGCGCCCCAGGCGGAGGCGTGCCTGGACGTGACGCTCACCCTCACGGTGAATGGGGAGGTACGGCAGCGGGGCCGGACGATGGAGCTCATCGCCTCGCCGCGCGAGCTGCTGCGGCTGGCCGCGCGCGCGGTGCCCTCGGGGCTGTTGGAGAAGGGCGACGCCGTGCTCACCGGGACGCCCTCGGGCGTGGCCTTCACGGTGCCCGCGTGGAAACGCAAGCTGGCGGCGCTGCTGCCGGGCCCCACCGCGAGGCTGTCCGCCGCGCTGCGCACCCACGCCACCAACCCCCGCATCCTGAAGGCCGGGGACGTGGTGGAGATGGACGGCGGAGTGCTGGGCCGACGCCGCATCACCCTCACCGGTTGAGTCAGGCCCGGGCGTCCAGCGCCTGGAGGATCACCGGGTAGGTGTCGCGCGAGGCGGTGCTTCCCATGAACGTGTCCAGGTGCCCGTACCCCGGGAGCATCTTGCGCTCGTAGAGCGCGGCCCCGTGGGCCTCCCGCAGCCACTCGTACGTCAGCTCCGAGGCGGTGGGCAGGTACGTCTGGTTGTGCTCGCCCACCACGAAGGTGATGGGGAGCTCGAGGTGCTTGGGATCCAGGTAGTCGGGCGGCTTCACGGTGCCATAGCGCCGGAGGTTCTCCTCCTTGCCGTAGTCGTAGCGCACCGCGTGTCCCGCCCGGGCCATCTGCGCCAGGTGGCGGAACGTCTGCATGTTGCAGCGGCCGAATTGCTCGTGCAGCCGCTCGTGCGTCTGGGTGTTCAGCCGTGCGTGCCGGTACAGGCGCCCGTACAGGAAGGAGAGCCGGTGGCACACCGTGCTGTCGCACTCCCGGTACACCAGGTCCACCATCTTGCCGAAGGCCGCCTGGAGCCTCGGGTTCTGGGTGCCCTCGTCCGGGGACATGTAGTTCACCGCCACGTCCAGGATGTCCGGCAGCCGCATCCGGGACTTGAGCAACGTGGAGCGCGGCACGCGGTGGTGCAGCGCCACCTGCGAGGCCACCACGTTGCGCACGTCCGGCAGGTACCCCGCCGCCAGCGACATGAAGAACGTCACCGAGCCGGCGCAGTGCACCACCGCCTGCACGCTGTCCGCCTTCGTCACCTCGCGCACCTTGCGCACGGCGGCGGGCATGTCGTGCTCGGCCGCCTCGTCCAGGGAGAACTGGCGCAGCGGCAGTTGCGTGCTGGCGCGCCAGTCCAGCAGCCACGTGTCGTAGCCATGGCGCGCCAGGTACTGCACGAAGTTCTCCGAGATGGTGGGCAGCTTGAACATGCCGCTCCACACCCCGGCCCCGTGCACCAGCAACACCGGGCCCTTCGTGCCGCCCTGGTAGCGGGTGAGCCGCAGCGGGACGCCGTCTCCCGCTTGCACCTCGTGCCGCTCGGCGGCCGGTAGCGTGTCCATGAGCCTCATGGCCCTCTCCTCGTTCACGGGGACGGCCCTGTCTCGGGCCGCCCGGGTTGTCAGAAGCCGCGCGCCGCGGCCTCGGCGATGCGCTCGGACACCGCGCTGATGGTCATCACCGGGTGGAAGCCGATGGAGCTGGGAATGACCGAGCCGTCCGCCACGTAGAGGCCGGGGTACTGGAACACCTCGCCCTCGGTGGACACCACGCCGCGCTCGGGGGACTCGGCCAGGTGCGCCCCGCCCAGCGAGTGCACCGTGAGGGGCTTCTTGAAGAGCTGCCAGGTGACGAGCGGCGCGTAGGTGCCGCCGTACTGGGCGGCCAACTCCCGCATGGACTTCTCCATCCGATCGACGAGCGCCTTGTTCTCCCCGGCGTAGTCCCACTCGATGTCCAGCCGGTTGCCCTTCATGACCATGCGCCCGTTGGCGTTGTCCCGGCCGATGCCGAAGAGGTTCGTCATGCGCGCCGGATCCGCCGCGTTGCGGGCCGGCTTGCTGAGCAGCCCCTTGGCGAAGGCCAGGTCGAGCGCCGGCCCCAGCAGCGGCCACAGCGGCGCGCCCAGGCCCTGGAGGAGCGGGATGATGTTCGGCTGCCCGAGGCCCGCAAGCACCTCCATGACGGGCTTGTTGAAGGTGGGGGCCGCCATGGTGAAGGAGGGCTCGGCGTCGAAGAAACGCATCACCGTGGAGACGTCCGGCCCCACCCAGGGCTCCAGGTCCTCGCGGCTGTTGAACACCGAGGCCAGGAAGTCACCGTTGCCCGAGTAGCCATGGCCCAACCGCGCGCTCAGCCTGGGCAGGGTGCGCGCCTTGTCGCGGCTGCGCAGGAGGATCTCCACCGTGCCCAGCGTCCCGGCGGACAGCACCACGCGGGCCCCCTCCACGAAGCGCTTCTGCCCGGAGACCAGGTCCTGGAAGTGCACCCGGTAGCCGCCGCCCGGTGCGGGCTCCACGTGGGACACCTGCATGCGCGGCCACACCGTGGCCCCGAGCGCCTCGGCCCGGGCCAGGTACGTCTGATCCATCGTCTGCTTGGAGCCGAACTGGCAGCCGAACTCGCACTCCGCGCAGAGCTGACACGCCTTGCGGCCGGGACCGGGCGACTCCGTCCATGCCACGGCCTCGGGCGGATCGAACACCTCCCGGCCCATGCGCTGGGCCGCGCTCCGCAGCACGTTGCGCTTGCGCAGGGAGATGGACTCGGGCACCGGCGCCAGCTTCAGCTCGCTGGCCACCTTGTCGTAGTAGGGCTCCAGCGAGGCGCGGGTATAGCTCCTGGGCCAGCGTGGATCCTCGAAGACGACGGGGTCCGGCCGCACGTGGATGTTGGCGTAGATGAGCGACCCGCCGCCCACGCCACTGGCCGCCGCCGTGCCAATGCCGGAGAGGAAACGCAGATCATAGAGGCCCTGGGCCTTCTCGCGGGAGGCGTGGCGCCAGAGCAGCTCGTTCGTGCGCGTCACGTCCCGGGGGAACTGCCCGGGGCTGTAGCGCCGGCCGCGCTCGAGCACCGCCACCGACTTGCCGGCCTGCGCCAGCCTCAAGGCGGAGATGGAGCCTCCAAAGCCGGAGCCCACCACCACCACGTCATACCGGTTCGCCATCGCAGCCATGTGTCTCTCCTAATCTTCCAGTCGTGGGCGGACGAAGACGTCCCACAGCGTGCCCAGGAACATCGAGCCGAAGCGCCAGTACGCCTCCGCCTTCGCCTGCGTCGAGGTGGTTCCGAGCACCTCGAAGGTGGTGAGTTGCTCGGCGAAGTCCTTCTTGTCGAGGCGGATGATGCCGCTGGACACCGCCGGCCCGTCCTTGTCCTTGCCCTGGCGGATCACCGTGTAGAGCGTAGCGGTCGCCCCCCACACGTCGAAGTCGCCCTGGTCCTTCACGACCTTGTACCCGTCGAGCAGGTAGGGCTGGCCGTCCTGGCCGATGAAGGGCAGCAGGTAGATCATCCGCCGCTCGTAGAAGCTGTCGGTGTCCACGAAGAGGTTGAAGACACCATTCTCCACCCTGGCGCCCTCGGGCGGGGTGAGGCCGGAGACGTGGACGACGCCCTGGGCGATGCCACCGTGGGCCGGCTCGGCCAGGAAGCGATCCAGGTTGGCCAGGGTGATGGTGACGGTGAACTCCGCCACGCGGTGGGCGCTCTGTCCCGCCTTCTCCGCGCCCGTGTAGTCCCCGGCGGGCGTGTGGCCCGGTGAATGGAAGCCCCTCATCCGCTCGGTGAAGCGCATGCCCACCACCGGGCTGGTGGAAGCCACCGTGCCGCCCACCGGGATGGTCACCTTGCCGATCAGATCCTCGCGGGGCGTGGCGAGGGCCCGCTCCGGCGCCTTCCAGTCCGGGTGGTCGAGGATGACGCGGATGGCCTTCTCCACGTTGCGCTCGGCCACGGCGGCGATGGTGGACGCGGGGTTGACGCCGGTGCTGGAGGGCAGGGCGGCGCCGTCCAGCACGTACAGCCCGGGGTAGCCGTGCACCTCACCGTTCGGGTCCGTGACGCCGTAGGCCTCGTCCTCGGCCATGACGCAGCCGCCCAGGTTGTGCACGGACACGGGGACGTGGAGCCGCTCCCACAGCGGGTTGTAGGCCATCCGCGCCCCGAGGGCCTTCGCGATGTCCTGACAGAGCTGCTCCTGCGTGCGGTACAGCGGCAGGTTGGAGGGCACGTCCCACTTCGCCTGCAGCTCGCGCGTGAGGGGCACCAGCTCCAGCTTCCCGTTCGACTTGTCCCGGCCCATGGCCAGGAACACCGACTGGAAGCGCCCACGCTCGCCGTCGATGGACGACATCTCCTTCGCGCGCTGGCGGAACACCTTCACCAGCTCCCGTTGCATCAGGTCCGTGGGGATCCGCGCGAGGCCCTGCGCCGGGTTGAGCATCTGGAGGGCCCCCGCGACCTGCACCGGGTGTCCACCCTCCTGGAAGAGGAACCACTGCTTGTTCGGCCCCTGGCCCTCGTCCACCACGATGCTGGTGGTGATGGTGGGCCCCACCGCCGGATCCCACGGCTCGCGTGTGTCGAAGGCGAAGGCGAGCAGATCCCCATTGGCCGAGTAGCGGTAGCCCAGCGTGTCACTGAGCTCGTGCAACGTGCCCGAGTCGTCCCGGCAGCGCAGCAGCAGCTCCGTGGTGTTCACCGCGCCCGCGCACAGGAAGACGCGCCGCGCGTCCACCGTGCGCTCCACCCCGTCCGCGGAGTGGTCCTTGTAGGTGACGCGGTATCCCGGCGAGAGCGGCTCGATGTCGATGGCCTCGGCCTGGGTGGTCACCTGTGCACCGCGCTGCTCGGCGACGGCCAGGTAGTTGAGATCCAGCGTGTTCTTCGCCCGGACGTTGCAGCCGATGTCGCACTCGCCGCAGTAGTTGCAGCCCTCCTGCGCCACGCCGAACTTGTTGGGCATGGACTCGCCGGCGGGGGTGAAGCGCACGGCCAGGTCCGGGTGGAAGAACTGCGCCTCGCGCCCGAGCTTCTGCGCCACCTCGCGCATGCGCTTCGTCTTGGTGGGCAGCCCCCGCGCGGACGTGGTGATGGGCTGCACGTCCAGCATGTACGCGACCAGATCGTAGTACGGATCCAACATCGCCCGGCCGTAGCCCGCGGGCCAGCCGTTGGCGAAGGTCTCCTCGGGCGGGCGCAGGTGCACGTTGGCGTAGATGAGCGAGCCACCGCCATAGCCGGCCGACTGCACCACGCTCATGCCCGACAGCAGCTTCACGTCGAGCAGGCCCTGGTTGTGCCTCCACAGCCAGCCGTTGAGCGGATTGTCCCAGTCACGCGGGAAGCCACCCTTGGGATAGCGTCGGCCACGCTCCAGTACACGCACCGACAGGCCCGCCTGCGCCAGCCGGCAGGCCGCCACCGCACCCCCAAAGCCGGTGCCAATGACCAGGGCATCGTACGTCTCGGTCATGTCTACCCCCCTGTGGAGCCGCCTCTCCCCTGGGAGAGTGTGGGTGGATGTCAGGGCTCCGGAAGCGTCGGGACTTTAACACGGCGCGGCGCCCATGGCATACGACCAGACCATGGAAATACCGGCCTCTCCCGAGAACCCGCCTGGCTCCTCAGTGGATGTCTCCCGACTGCCGCTACCGCCCGGCAGCTCGGGTCTCCCGCTGCTGGGCGAGACGCTCGCCTTCATCCGCGACAGCGGGAAGTTCCTCGAGGAGCGCCGCCGGCTCCATGGGGATGTCTTCCGCTCCCACGTGCTGGGCGAGCCCATCGTCTTCCTGGTCGGTCCCGAGGCCAACCGGTGGATCTTCGCCGGCGAGAACAAGTACCTGCGCAATCGCTGGCACCTGAGCGCCCGGAAGCTGCTGGGCAAGCAGTCCGTCGCGATGATCAATGGCAGCGCCCACCTGGAGCGCCGCCGCCTGCTCGCCCCCCACTTCACCTACGCCTCCATGCGCCACTTCGTGCCGCGCATCGAGGCTCTCGTCCATCAGCACCTCGAGCAGTGGCTCTCGGCGAAGCAGCCGTTCAAGGCCGTGGACGCCGTGCGCGCGCTCGTGTTCGAGGTGGCCATCGTCCTCCTGGTGGGCGAGAGCCGGGTGGACGCGGCCTACATGAGCCGCCTGTTCAAGCGATGGGTGGCGGGCCTCTTCTCCGCCGTGCCGGTGGACATCCCCTTCACCACCTTTGGCAGGGGAGTCGCCGCCGAGAAGGAGATGCGCGAGTACCTCACCCCGCTCGTGGCCGAGCGCGAGAAGCTGGCCGAGCAGCCCCCCGACACCCTCGGCTCACTCCTGTCCGCCCGGGATGAGCAGGGCCAGCCGCTGCCTCGAGACACCGTCCTCGACGAGCTCGAGCTCCTGCTCTTCGCGGGCCATGACACCACGGTGACGGCCACCTCCAACCTGATGATGATGCTGGCCCGCCACCCGGAGGTGCTGGAGCGGTGCCGCCAGGAGCAGCAGCTGGCGGAGAAGGGGCCGCTGACGCTGGAGTCGCTCCGGGCCATGCCCTACCTGCACCAGGTCATCCAGGAGGTGATGCGTGTCATCCCCCCTGTCGCGGGAGCCTTCCGGGTGACGACGCAGGACGTGGCCTACGGGGGCTATCGCATCCCCAAGGGATGGCAGATATCCCTGAGCATCCGCGGCACGCACCGGGGCGCCCCGTGGACGTCCCCCGAGCGGTTCGATCCGGATCGCATGGGCTCCGAGCGCAACGAGCAGAAGTCACAGGGGGCCTACATTCCCTTCGGCGGTGGCCCGCGGGTGTGCGTCGGGCAGCACTTCGCCATGGTGGAGATGGCCGTGGTCGCCGCACTGCTGCTGCGCGGCTATCAGTGGGAGCTCGTTCCCGGGCAGGACCTGAGCCTCATTCCCTTCCCGATCCCGCTCCCGCGTGACGGACTCCTCGTGCGTTTCTCGCGGCGCTGAGCGTCAGGAGGGAGCCCTCCGGGCGCGAGGTCGAGCAACTGGTCCGACTGTTGGACCAGTTGGTGAATCGCGCGCCCGGGAGGCTCGCGGGCCGGCAGCTCACCGGAAGTAGCTCTGGGAGATGTCCACCGAGTAGCCCAGCTCCAGCGTGGGTGCGGAGGCCGCCACCAGGTACTGGCGGAAGTGGATCACCTTGCCGGGCAGTGGCGTCTGCGTCTCCAGTCCGCCGCCCGCTTCCGTCTCCTCGTACTGCTCCATGCTGCCGCCCTCGCGCCGGTAGTTGAAGACGGCCGGGAAGTGGGCCCGCGCCTGGACCGTGGCCACCGGCCAGGACACCCGGGGCAGCGCCAGCTTCAGCCTGCCGGACAGGTGGAAGACGCCCAGGTCCCTCGCCAGCACCACCTCCAGCGAGGCCTCCGTCTCCCCGAACCGCGCCGGGGCCACCTTCAGTGTCAGCTTGCCGTCCTTCCCGGCGGGCACCAGCGGCACTGAATCGAGCAGTACCCGCTCGAGGCGGTGGCCCTCGGGGAGCTCCAGCTCGAGCTCCTGCTCGCGATCCAACCGCAGCGCGTAGCGCACGCGCACCGATGCCTTGCCCTCCAACGTGGACACCCAGGAGGCGTGGGCCTCGGGGATGCTCGGCTCCAGCGGCGGCCGCACCACCTGGCGGGCCACCTTCGGCGCCACGGCCGTGCGCCAGCCGATCCGCAGCACGCCCTGCCGCGGGTACACCTCGGAGTCCTCACCTCCGGAGGCGGGAGGCTCGGTCACGGTGAAGGCCGTGGCATCCGCCTCCAGCCGCAGCGGCACCGGGGTGACGTGGGGGCCGAAGCGCAGCTGCACCTGGCGCTCGGGAGCGCTGCTCGAGGGCCGCAACGCGAGGCTGACGTCGAAGCTGTAGCGGCCGGGCTCGCGCGTCACCAGGGTGAGCTGGTCCTCCAGCGCGCCCACCGTGGCGTTCTCCAGCGTGGGGAGCGACGTCAGGTACGTGTCCGCGTCGAGCCGCAGCAGCCGCACCTGTGTCCAGCGCTCGCTGGCGAGCACCTCCACCTCGAAGTGGGCGTCCACCAGCAGGGCGTCCGCGGTGAGGCGTCCCTTGAGCTGGCTCTTCACCACCAACGCGTCCGTGGGCGGAGCGGGCGGCGCCTGCTCCGGGCGCTTCGCATACAGCGGGAGCAGCTCCTCGAGGGGAACGGTCGCGGAGCCCGAGACCGCCGGGGTGAAGGGGGAGCTCGCCGAAGCGGTCAGCAGCAATCCGAGTACGAGAGAAGAAGTCCACATGGTTCACCTGGCTTCCTGGGCGATGGGGGCGTGCGGCGGCTCACCGCCGGGGGGGAGATCCGAGAGCAGGGCCCGCACACTGGCGCGGGTGGAGAGGGCCATCAGGCCGAGCAGCGCCGCGAGGATCTCCAACGTGTAGATGAGGCCGGTGTAGCCCTGGAGGATGACGGCGGTGGTGGGCACCACGAGCGTGGCTCCCCAGACGCCCGCCAGGTGGGCGGTCCGCTCCTGGGGGTAGAGGCGCTTCACGTAGACGACCACCGCCGCGCCGAGGCCGAGGGTGGCCACCCCATAGGCCACGTAGAAGTTCATGAAGGCCGCGAGGTAGGCCAGCAGCACGAAGAAGAAGCCGTACGCGGAAGCCAGCAGGTACGACTCGTAGAAGGCGAGCGGCCGGCGGTGGCGGATGCCGAAGGCGGCCAGCAGGGCCAGCAGGGCGAGGAAGGGCACCCAGGCGCGGCCCGCCATGGTGGAGATGACGAGATCATACGCCTCCACCGAGGGGAGGATGACGCCGAGGTTCACGCCCGACTCGAGCGACTGGAAGGCCCAATCGAGTGCCACCGTGCCGCGCCCGGCCTCCACCTGGGTGGCCGAGAGCACCTGGGGTGGATAGTCGAAGTTCTCGCCTCCCTCGACGGCCATGTGCAGCCGCACGTCACGGGCTGGCAGGGCGGGATCCAGCTTGTAGATGAAGGAGTCGAGCCCCCGGGCGCGGTAGCGGATGGCGAAGGTGTTGGTCGCGCCCTGGGAGATGCGGCCCGTCCAGACGAGCCGGTTGCCGGACTCGCCGAGATCCAGATCCGACTCGGCGCCGTTGACGAGGAACTGCAGCTCCGAGAGGAGCACCTGGGACTTGTCCACCTCGATGGGGAAGATGAAGGCCACGTCGATGTCGTGGCCCTCGCGATTGACGACGGCGTAGTCGGCCGAGAGCGTGAAGTCGAAGCCGGAGAAGTAGCGCAGGCCGCGCTTGCGGTAGTTCATCCGGGACTGCACCTGCACGTGCTGCTTGTCGAAGGGCAGGGGCTTGAGCTCGGTGAAGATGGTGCCGCTCTGCACGTAGCGCAGCGAGGGCGCTGGCTGGACGACGGGGGCGCCCCAGCGCTCCTCCACGTCCCGGGCCAGCTCCGAGCTGGCGAAGTCCGTCCGGTCCGCCACCTGGCCGGCGATGACCGCGGTGGCGAAGACGACGATGAGGAGGCTGCCGAAGACGTGGTGGCGGACGAGCCACCCGAGCGCCCGCCGGACCGGCGAGCTCGCCGGCGGGCGCGGTGGCGTGGGCGGAGGCGGGGGAGGAAGGGTGTCTGGGCTCATGGACCCAGAGTGGGGCAGGGGGGTGCAATGGGAATGGATGCCCCGTGCACCCCCCGAGGAATGTTCGTGCAGAATTCGTGGAGGACTACGGCAGGGTGAACAGACAGCGGGTGATGGGCACGATCAGGTCCGCCAGCACATAGAGGTAGTACGTCCTGCCACTCACCAGCGAGTCGGGCCGGCCGGACGCCGGGAAGCGCTGCGACAGGCCCGTGGGGACCACTCCGTACCGCACCGTTCCGCTCGACACGGGTGTCCCATCCGTCGGCACGTCGATGCGCCAGAGCGTGCCCGTGGGCAGATCCAGGTTCGGCGGCACCGTCGGAGACGTGGCGTCCGCCTCGAGCACGTACACGTAACGCGCCTTGCCACCCCTCCAGGACAGCGTCCCATCCGCGGCGACCCCCTCGCCGTTCTCGCAGAGCGTGGGCCGGTAGAAACGCTGCTCATCCAGCGGTCCCGCCCCATACGTCTGGCCGGCGAAGTCCTCGCGCTTGTAGCCCCGGTGGAAGAGCTCGGACTCGAAGAAGCTCATCATCCGCACCGGATCCGTCGTGACGAAGATGGAGTCGTGGGGGTTCTCGGGCCCCGCTCGCGAGAAGCCGTTGTTCTGCTCACGCGGGTAGGTGCCGAAGCCCACCGTGTTGATCCACCCGGCGCCCATGGCCAGGCCCCTCGGGTTGAAGGAGTTGAGGAAGTTGCCCGGCGACTCGACGTACCAGTTCGACGGACCCTTGGGCGCACGCGTCGAGTGGCAGCAGACACAGGCCGTCGACTCGATCTGCGACCTCACCCAGTTGGCCTCCGCGACGTACGCCGCATCCCCCATGCGCGCATCCTCCCGCTCCGCGTTCTCCGCCGGCGGCACCGGATAGTACGGGCGCTGCGTGCGCACGCGATCGCAGCTCGCGTAGTCCATGAAGCTACGGCCCAGCTCGGTGGCTCCGGAGATCATCTCCCACGTGCAGACCTTCCCGCCCGGCGACATCCCGGGGGGCTCGCCCGGCTTGGGGTCGACACAGTTGAGCACCGGCTGCTGGAACGTGGGCAGCCCCGTGCCCCCACCGCTGTCCTGCACCTGCCCACCGCACACGGGCGCCGGATCGAACACGCCTCCGCCGAACAGCTCGCACCCGCGCTGCATGGAGCCGCACTTCTGCGCGTCCACACCGGGGAAGCTGATGCGCGTCCACCTGTCGTCCTCGCCTCCCAGGAAGCAGTAGCCCAGCCGCTCCTCCAGGTTGCAGGCCGAGCCCAGCACCGCCGTCGAGCCCTGGTCCTTGCAGTCCTCCACCGCGGCCTCGTCGGTCCACTCACCGACATAGTCCCGGCACTCCTCGAGGCTGCTGAACCGGTTCATATAGACGCAGTGGCCCACCACCTTCTCCGGCACGGTGGGGACTTCCCCCCCTCCGCCGCACTGACAACCCGTCACGAGGCAAAGCACGACCAGCACCGTCGATAAACGCGGTGAAAGCATGGACAACTCCCCTGTTGGAATGCGGTGTGGAACTAGCTCTTCGTGTAGCCCTTCAAGAAGCCATCCAGGTGCTGCTCGATGAAGTGCTCCATGACGAGCGGACGGCACCGGCGGCCCTGCAATTGGTGCTGGTGGAAGAGCGCCAGCAGCACCGGAGACATCAGCGCGAGCGCGGCCACCCGCGCATTGGGCACGGACAGCTCTCCTCGCGTGTGGAAGACAATCAGCAGCTCCTCGACCGAGCTCAGCGTGGGCTCGAGGATCGACGAGACGTAGATCTGCCCGAGCTCCGAGTCGGCCATGCCCTCGGCGAAGCCCGTGGCGTGCATGCCGCCCAGGGCCCCGGACCACGCGGCGGCGACCTGTCCCAGCAGTTGCGAGAAGGCCTCCCTCGCCGGCAGATCCGCCAGGGTCTTCGCCCAGGCCTGGCGCTCCTGTCCGAACTTCAACAGGTACTCGAAGGCGGCCTGCACCACGCCCTGGCGATCGCCGAAGTAGTGCCTCAGCGTCCCGGCGTCCACCCCGGCGCCCTCCGCGAGCACTCGCATGCGTCGGGTGCGAGCCGCCCGACATGAGCATCTGCTGCGCCACGCTGGCCAGGAGCCGCGAGCGCGTCTCCTCATGATTGCGGTTGCGGGCTCCGGATATCCTTCCCATGAGCGAGATGGATATTCGGCGGATATTCCCGAGGCAAGCCCTTCGTGTGGGTTTTTATCCTTCCTCAGTGAGGAGATTTATTCGGGTCCGCGCCTCGCCATCGGCCTCAGGGCCGCCGGTACTCCAGGAGAGTCCGAGCTCGCCGAGGCGGTGCGGCGCATGGCGCGACCCCTCCCCCGGACCCTCCGTATGTCAAAACGAGAACTATCCGTGAAAGCAGGAAAAGCTATGAAAGCCCGAGCCGATCCCTTATCCTCATCGCGCTTCACTTCAACCCCCCCCAAGGAGCACCACATGAAGCGCGTTCTCTTCGTCGCCGTCGCCGCTATCGCCCTGGGCCTGGGCCTCGCTTCCGCGCCCGTGCAGGCCGATACCTGCGCGCCGTACTGCTACAAGCACCCGATCACCGGGCAGCTGGTCTGCACCTCTCCCTGCCCGTAACGGCTCGGAGCTTCCGCTTCGTGGTGATGAAGGCCTCATCCGGGCTTCCCGGGTGGGGCCTTTGTCGTTACGGTGCGCGGACTCCATCCAGGAGGCGCCATGCGCGCGGTGGTGATGCAGCACGAGGAGCACGAGGGGCCGGGGTTGCTGGGTCCCGCGCTGGAGGCGGCGGGCTTCACGCTGGTGAAGCGCTTCCGCGGCGTCAAGCGCGAGGACCTGAACGCGGAGCTGGTGGTGGTGCTCGGCGGTCCCATGGGCGTCTACGAGGCGGATCGCCATCCCTTCCTCGGCGAGGAGCTGGCGCTGGTGATCGAGCGGCTCGCGCTGGGGCTCCCGGTGCTGGGCCTGTGCCTGGGCGCGCAGCTCCTGGCGGCCGCGGCCGGCTCCGAGGTCTTCGTCGGGAAGAACGGCCTCGAGGTGGGCGCGACGCCCGTGCGCTGGACGAAGGAGGGCCTGGCCGATCCCGTGCTCGCCGGCGTGCGCCCGCGCACCACTGTAGCCCACTGGCACCAGGACACCTTCAAGGCCGTGCCCGGCGCCACGCTCCTGGCCTCCACGGATCGCTACACCCAGCAGGCCTTCCGGCTCGGCGATTCGTATGGCTTCCAGTTCCATCTGGAGCTCACCGCGGACGAGCTCGACCGCTGGTTCACCCAGGGCGCCGAGGAGCTGGTCGAGCTGTACGAGAAGGACCTCGACGAGCTGCGCTCTCAGCTCCCCAAGCTCCGCTCGGCCGAGGCCGAGAACCGGGAGTTGCTCGAGCGGCTCGCCCACCACTTCGCCCGGGTGGCTCGCGCCGCCAGGTGAACACCGGACGGGGCGGGGGAGGGCTCTACTTCTCCTCCACGCCGATCTTCGGGCAGACGTCGTTCATGGGGCAGGCCTCGCACTTGGGCTTGCGAGCCGTGCAGGTGTAGCGGCCGTGCAGCACGGTCGCGGGCCCGAAGAAGGTCCACTGGTCCTGGGGGATGAGCTTCATCAAGTCCTTCTCGATCTCCTCGGGCTTCTCCTTCTTGGAGAGACCCATGCGCTGGCTGACGCGGGCCACGTGGGTGTCGACGATGACGCCCGAGGGGAGGTTGAAGGCGGTGTTGAGCACGACATTGGCCGTCTTGCGGGCCACGCCGGGCAGGGTGATGAGCTCGTCGATCGTCTTGGGCACATGACCGCCGAAGCTCGCGAGCAGCTCGCGGCTCATGGCCTGCACGGACTTCGTCTTCTGCTTGAAGAAGCCGGTGGGCTTGAGGTCCTCCTCGAGCGCGGCGGTGTCGGCCTCGGCGAAGGCCTTGGGGCCGGGGTACTTCGTGAAGAGGGTCGCGGTCACGCGGTTGACGCGCTCATCCGTGCACTGCGCGGCCAGGATGGTGGCGACGAGCAGCTCGAAGGGGGTGTTCCAGTTGAGCTCGTAGCGGGCACCCGGGTGGGTCTCGTGAAGACGGGTGAGGAGGGTCTTGGCGGTCTGGGCGGCGGTCATGTGGCGCTCGGGAGGGAGATGCGACGGAGACGCAGTGTACCGGGCGGGACCGACACGGAAAGTCCAGGGATGGGACGGCCGAAACCCTCGTGGCGACGCGGTGTTTCAGCCGTTCTGATGATGAGTACTGGGAGGGGTTCTACTGGTGGCGAGGGGAATGGCGTGGAGGCCATCTCCGCCACGGGTGGAAGTGCGCGGGCGTGCCGCCGATCGCACGCTATAGCGCGACGAGGGTGGGGGAGCCGGCAGCAGGGTAACGGGGGAAGGACGAAATCAGCCAGGGAGCGGAATCCGCCCGCGAGCACCGCGCACGCCAGGCGGAGGAAGCCCACCGGCTCCAGGCCCCGGGCTCGTACCGCCGCGGAGAGACCCAGCGAGAAGCTCACGGCCAGGTTGAGTACCCCCACGCAGAGCAGGCCCACCACGGCCCAGAGGAACGCTGGCTCCAACAGCCGCTCGGGCCCGAGCGCCGTGCCGGCGAAGGCGAGGGTGCCAGCACTGAGGGTGACGTGCCGCACGTCCATGGACAGGCCGAAGAAGCGGCACACCGCGGGCGTCATGCCCAGCAGCAGGCCCAGGCTGACATTGGCGCCCAGGCCGCACGCATGACGCGCGAGGGCCTCGCCCAGCTTCTTCGCCCGGGCCTCGCCGAGCAGACAGCGCAGGCCGGGGTGGCGCGCGAGCGCCTCCGGCAGGCGCTGGTAGTGCACCCAGTTCTCCAGCCAGCCGCCGAAGACGCTCGAGCACCACAGCAGCACGCCGGTGAGGGCGGCGAAGAGCAGGGTGCCGCTCTTCAGCGGGTGGAGCGAGCGCACCACGTACTCCGCCTCGCTCGCCTCCAGCAGCGGCTGGCCCCGGAGCGCCTGGAAGACGAGTCCCACGAAGGTGACGGTGGCCACCACCGCGCCGAGGTTGCCGAAGACCGAGGCCAGTTGCGAGCGGGTGATGCAGGCCAGCTGTTTCACCAGGCTGTGCATTCCCTTGTCGCCGGCCTTCACGTCCATCGAGGCCGCCAGGGCCGCGGCCGTCATGGAGGGCTGCTTGGTGGCCAGGGTGAAGCCGAGCAGCTGGATGAGCAGGAAGCCGAGCGCGTAGTTGGTGGCGGCCGCGAGTCCCTCGAAGAAGAGGGGCAGCGCCGCGAAGGTGATGGCCAGCTTGAGTGCCGCGGTGCCAGCGGTGAGCAGCCCTCCGCCCGCCGCCGCGCTCACCATCCGGTGGTACTCGTCCTGGGTGGTGGCGATGTAGTGGCGGCCCACCTCACCGGTGTGTTCGAAGATGCGCCGCGAGACGCACCGCACGCTGCTGCGGAAGAGCGCCGCCACGCTGCGCTCCCTCGCGTGCGCATCCACGAGAGATGACAGCAGCCGGAGGGCGGCGCCGGGTATTGCGCGGGCGCGATCCGGGGCGAGCAGCCACAACAGCGACTCCAGCCGATCCAGGGTGTGGCCGAGCTGCTCGAGGCGGTAGACGAGATCCGTCCCCACCGCGTGGACATCCATGTGGCGCAGCACGCGCTGCGCGGCGGCACGGCAATCGGCGATGGCCTCGGCGCAGACCTCCCGTCGCCGCTCCACCGTGGAGCCCTGCGCGCCCGCCCGCACCTCCAACCGCAGCGCCTCGCACGCGCGGGGCAGGCGGACGAACGGAGAGTGCTCGACCGGACCCGGAGGCAGCCGTGCCAGCACGTCACTCGCCAGACCGAGGGTACTCACGCGCGCGGCGAGCACGAGCACCGCGTCCTCCACCGCCTCCGTCAACGGGGCGAAGGAGGGCGCACGCAGCAGGGCACAGAAGGCCACCACCAGCTCCTCGGACAGCTCGTCCAGCCAGGTCTGGCCTTCCTTGCCGGGGAACAGGCGCCACACCCATTGAGAGAGGTCCCGCTCGTCCGGCGCGGGAGGGACCAGTTGCTGCCCGAGCCGCGCCAAGGCATCTCCCAGGAGGCCGCGCCCGGCGGACAGGCCCGGCTCGGTGAACAACGTCAGCGCGGACGTCTCCGCGAGCACCGACTCGAGGACATCACGCAAAACCTCGCACCACGCGGGCACCTCGCTGAGTACCTCCACCAGCAGCCTCAGGCGCGCCGACCCCTGGGACTCCACTGGCGCCAGCCGCCCGCGACGCGACGGTGTGGCGCCAGGGGCCTGGAGCCAGCGGACCAGCTCCTCCAGCCACGTCAGGCGGGCCGCGAGCGGCGCCCGGGGTGGGGCTGACGTCAGCAGCGAAAGCAGCTCGCCCAGCCGCTGCTCCGCCTCGGGAGTCCTCGGATAACTGGTCAGCAGTTGAGCCAGCGTGGGCGAGAAGAGGACAGGCTCTGGGCACGGGACGGGGATGGGGCTGGCGAGCATGGATGTCACAAACTTTGTCCTCAAAACAACAAAACGTAAAATGGGAGGACTTGAGCCTGCCTGCTCTCCGGACGGTCTGTTGGGTCGAGGGCGCCTGGAGGGCAGGGGACGAAGCCTGCCTTCTGCATAACCTCCGCATTTCCACGAAGACGGCTTGTGAATCATTGCAGGTGCTATGCATTTCCTGGTCGGTGTCTGACTGGTGATCGGCCTTGATTCCTGGCGCTTCGCTGGTGCAAGTGTGGTGTCTTGACGGTGATAGGAGAAACAAAGTTCTCTACTGCGCACTGATGCGTGAACGGACCGCGATGCGGCGTGTCCCACGCTTCTGCAATCCAGGAGAGGTTGAATGTCCCAGAAGTGGAGTTGGCGCCCGTCTGTCATGGCCGGTTTCGTCTTCGCGGTGACCGCGTGTTCGTCGCCCTCGGATGTTCCGGGTGCGGACGGGCAGAGCGGCACCCCCAACAGCAACGGCAAGAACGCGGCCGTCCGATTGATTCCAGAGGCACCGGGAGCCCGCTGCCCCCAGGGTGGCACCGCGCTTCAGACGGGCCTCGATGACAACGAGGACGGCGCGCTGAGCGACGATGAGGTGGAGCAGACCTCATACGTGTGCAACGGGAGCGGCACCCAGTCCGGCGGTATGTCCCTCGTGAAGCTGATGCCCGAGGCCGCGGGCGTGCGGTGTGCGTCCGGTGGTACCGCCGTTCTGTCCGGGGTCGACACGAACGCTGATGGCGTGCAGGGGGACTCCGAGGTCACCCACACGCAGTACCTCTGCGATGGGGACGGCGAGAAGAAGGGCAATGCGTACCTGATGAAGATGGCGTCCGAGGCCGCCGGTCCGAACTGCCCCCAGGGTGGAACGGCGGTCCTCGGAGGCATCGACATGAACGTCAACGGTCAGCTCGAGAGCAACGAGGTGACGACGACGCAGTACGTCTGTACCGGCGCGACGGGCGCGAGCGGTACCGAGGCGCTCGTCAAGCTCGACGCCGCATCCGCCGGTGCGAACTGCGGCCAGGGCGGCAGGGCCGTGAAGAGCGGCTTCGATGCGAATGGTGACGGAACGCTTGGTGCCACCGAGGTGACGAACACCACGTTCGTGTGCAACGGGCTCACGGACTATCCGAACCGGGGCGAGGCTCTCGTGCGGCTCGATACCGAGCCCGCGGGCGCCAACTGCGCGTACGGCGGTACGGCCGTGAAGACGGGTTTCGACTCCAATGCCGACGGGACGCTGAGCGATTCCGAGGTCACGACGACCCAGTTCGTGTGCAGCGCGGCCAATTTCTTCCCGACAAAGTGGGCGAGCAACGCACGGCCCAGCTATGACTCCGGAGAAATCACCAACCTATGGGTCCCCGTGTCGCGCCGGGTCTGGATCTACAAGACCAGCGATACGTCGCGTATCAAGCTCACCGTTTCTGACAATTTCCGGGTTGGTCTGGGCTATGCCTATGGGAAAGGCGTGTACTCGGTGCGCATGAACGGTGGCGCAGTGGGATGCGACGCCTGGCAATATACCGGGAACACCTCCGCTTGGACCCACAATAATCACCTGCCATTCGCGAACGTCTGCCTCACCGAGCAGCTCCCGAAGGGTCTGTACGAGTTCGATGTGTGGTCATACGCGAGCGGAGGAACCAGTTACATCC
>NZ_JPMI01000210.1 GCF_000733295.1 Archangium violaceum Cb vi76
CGGGCATCACCTCCAGGACGGACTTGAGTTGCTCGAAGCGCCTCTCCAGTCGAGGCTGATGCTTGTATGCCAGCAGAACATCCTTCAGTGACAAATGCCGGTCGTTGAGCACGAGGGGGAAGATGCCGTCCATCGCCTGCTCGAATTCCAGGGCCTCGGCTTGAGTGCTCCAGTGGAGTTGAAGCTTCTCCCGAGGCACACGCACATAGACGGTCTGCTTGCCTGGCCGACCAGGGGCTGCTTGTTTGAAGCGTTCTTCTTCTTGGACTTCCACCGCCACGGTTATCAGTTCGTCGGTCCGGGTACGAGCGAGAATGTCCTTCGCCAATTCTTGAGCATGCACAGCGTCTTTGACTCGTGAGCGGGGCGATTGTAGCCGTGTCGCCAGCTTCTGCAGTTCCTCGGTGGCCCGCGCCACCCGCCGACGCCGGGACAGCCCGTCCCCCTCGGCCTTCTGTGAGCTCCATATCCACACAATCCGATAGCCTTCATCGGATGGGAATTGCGACTCATAGGCCTTGAACACGTCATCCGGACCGTCCTTCTGCCGCGAGTTGGGGCGACGCAAAACCTCTACCCACTCGACGCCGAACTTCTTCTGCCAGGAACGAAAGGATTGTATCTCCCCCCGAGTCCGCGGTAGCACCGTGATGAACCGCCCCCCGTGACGGGCAATGTGGTCCATGTTTTCCCGAGTGCATAGCTTTGAGTCCGCTACGTACAGAAAGTC
>NZ_JPMI01000211.1 GCF_000733295.1 Archangium violaceum Cb vi76
TTACATCGGTGGTTGGACGAATGGTAATGCGGTGCTCCTCGCCGAGGAACTCGATGGTACCAAGCCCTATGCCTTTTCGAAGGCAGGAGGTCCGAGCACTACGACAAGCACGTCATACGCCAAGATGAACGGGCGCCAGGTCACGTTCCTCAAGCAGTCCGCGTCCACGCTGCTCAAGGTGACGCTCGCGGATACCCTCCGCGTGGGTTACGTGCAGAACGGTGGATGGGGCACGGTGATGGTGCGGCTCGATGGCGTCAACACCAGCTGCTACACCGGCAAGTACGATGCCCAGGGAACCGGCAGCGATTACCACAATCCGTTCGTATTGACCTGCATCCTCCCGAATGTCTCCGCTGCTCAGCACACGCTGGACGTTGCGCTCTCGGCGAACTCGGGCGGTGAGGCATACCTCGGCTGGGAACGGAGCAATCCGCTCCTCCTCGTCGAGGAGCTCCCGAACACGGGGCTCACCTATTCGAACATGGGCTTCGTAAGTGGCGATCTGTCTGGAGGGTGGGCTGGCGTCGGGGCGCGACAGATCATCCACAATGTTTCCGCGCCCGGAAAGACGGTGAAGGTCACGTACTCGGATACCTTCCGTGCTGTTGCCGGTTGCAATGCGCGTTGGGGCTTCTTCCAGCTCTACGTTGACTACAAGCCCACCGGGTGCATGAACGGCCAGCACGTGTCGGTCTCGGGCAACGCTCCGCAGGACCATCACCACCCGGCCAACCTGACGTGCCTCATTCCGAATCTGACGCCCGGCCCTCATACGTTCTCCATCTGGTCGACCACGCAGCACTCCTGGGATGGAACCTTCTGCGGCTCGAACTACTTCGGTTGGAACCGCGGCCAGAACCTCTTGCTGGTCGAGGACCTGCCGTAATCAGTCCTCCAACTCACGCCTGATCCACGCCCACCGGTGCCTCGCTCGGCCCGGTGGGCGCACTACATCGCTGTAGCACCACGGACAAATCCAGGAATTCAGGGGGCGTGAAGGAGGAGTGATGGGTCCTGAGCGGAGCTGACGACGCGATAGGTGGTCAGAGCCGCGTTTTACGCTCTAATGGAGATCGCCGGACACGTTCCTGGAGTACCCCCACCGTGCCTCTGCCTTCCTCCATTCCCGCCCCCGGACTGGAACATCTGCTCTCGCTGGCCACCCCCGCGGATACCGCTCGCGGCATGTTCTTCAACGGCCTGTTCGATGCGACGCGCGCGCTGGGCGGCGAGGAGGCCCGGACGAAGTGCCTCGCGGCCGCCGGTGATCGCAAGTTCGTCGACTTCCGCAGCTACCCCGTCGCCGATCTGCTCAAGGCCATCTACACCGCCGCGGACACGCTCGGCCCCAAGCTGGGCGGCAGGGAGGCCGTCCTGCACCGGCTCGGCCGCCGCGCCACCGAGGACTTCCTCCACTCCACCGTGGGCAAGACCATGGTGGCACTCGCCGGCAATGATCCGCACCGGCTCCTCTCCGCCTTCCCCAACGCCTGCCGCGCCGCGCTGAGCTATGGCGAGCGCTCCGTGGAGCGGATCGGCGACAAGCAGGTGCGGTTGCTCGCGCGCCGCGACTTCCTGCCCATGAACTACGTCGAGGGCACCCTCACCGCCGTCGTGGAGCGCTCCGCCGTCCCGGGTGTCATGGTGCGCGGCCTCCGCCTGTCCCCGCTCGACGTGGACTACGACATCAGCTGGTCCTGAGCCGCCAGGCGCCTGGGCAACCGCACGGTGAAGGTGGTGCCGTCCTCCTCCGTGGAGCTCACGTCGATGGCGCCTCCGTGGCCCAGGACGATCTGCCGGGTGATGAAGAGGCCCAGCCCCAGGCTCCCCTGGCGTGCCCCCGCCTCCGGCCCCCGCTGGTAGGGCTCGAAGAGCCCCGGCAGCACCTCGGGGGAGATCGGATTCCCCTCGTTGTGTACCTCGAGCAGGACGTCCTCGCCCTCGCTCCGGGTGGATACCCGCACGGGCGTGTCCCGGGGGCTGTGCTGGAGCGCGTTGCCCACCAGGTTGGTGACCACCTGGGCCAGCCGATCCCCATCCCACTCGCCCCAGCCGTCTCCGCTCGCCTGGAAGGAGATGCGCCGGTTGGGCCAGGCCAGCCGCACCTCCGTCACCACCCGCCGGACGTGCTCGTGGAGGTTCAGCGGCTCGCGGTGCACGGGGATGCCCCGCATCCGCGCCTGGTTGAAGTCGAGCAGATCCCGGATCATCCGGCTGGCCCGGTCCGCCGAGCTGTGGATGCGCTGGGCCGCCTTCGAGGTGCGCTCGTCCACGTCCTCGCGCTTGAGCAGCGTGGTGGCGGACAGGGCGATGGCGTTGAGCGGCGTGCGCAGATCGTGACTGACGATGGCCACCAGATCCTCGCGCTCCTGGATGGCCGCCTGGGCCTCCTGGTAGAGCCGCGCGTTGTCGAGCGCCATGGCCGCGCGATCGGCCACGCCGCGGGCCACCTCCATGTCCGTGGAGGTGCACGTGGGGCGGAACCGGTTCCAGGCGAAGGAGATGATGCCGAGCTTGCGATCCCTCGCCACCAGGGGCACGAGGATCACCGACTTGAGCGAGAGCGCCTCCAGCAGGGCCCGGTGCTCCTCGTTGCGGGCCACGGAGTCCAGCCACTCGGGGGTGACGTCCGGCTCGGCCAGGGGCACGCCGGTGTTGAGCAGTTGCAGCAGGACGCCCCCGTTCCCCAGGTGGGGCGGGTACATCATCGTGTGGTGCAGCAGGGCCTGCCCATCCGCGTCCCGGGCCGTCAGCTCCAACCGGTGCAGCTGCCCGTCCTCCCTCAGCAGATCCACCATGCAGTAGTCCGCCAGGTGTGACACCACCAGCGAGGCGAGGCTCTTGAGGGTGGTGTGCACGTCGAGGGACTGGGAGAGCAGGGTGCCCACCTCGACGAACAGGGCCTGGGCCTCCTCGGCGCGCTTGCGCGCGGTGATGTCGCGCACCATGCAGGTGAAGAAGCGCCCCTGGGGCAGCAGCGTCTCGCTGACGGAGAGCTCCAGCGGAAAGACGCTCCCGTCCTTGCGCCGGCCGTGCACCTCGCGCCCGATGCCAATCAGCTTGCGCACCCCCGTGCCGGGATTCCTGCGCTGCTGGGGCTCGGGCACCAGGTGGCGCATGTCCCGGCCGAGCAGCTCCTCGGGGGCGTAGCCGAAGATGCGCACCGTGGCGGGGTTGACGCTCTGGATGGCGCCCTGCTCGTCGATGGTGATGATGCCGTCCACCGCCGTCTCCAGGATGGCCTCGAGCCGCCGCGTCGTCGCGCGCAGCACCTCCTCGGCCTGCCGCCGCGAGGAGATGTCGCGGGTGATCATCGCGAAGCCGCGCAAGCCGCCCCGCTCGTCACGCAGGGCGCTGATGAGCACGTCCGCCCAGAACCGGGTGCCATCCTTGCGCACGAGCAGGGCTTCCGTGCGGTATTGCCCCTCGGAGGCGGCGATGCGCAGCGACTCCTCGGGCACGCCGGCCATGACGTCGCCGGGCAGGTAGAAGAGGGAGATGGGGTGGCCGAGCACCGCCTCCGCCTTCCAGCCCTTGATGCGCTCGGCGCCCGGATTCCAGCTGGCCACCCGGCCCTCGGGATCCAGCATGAAGATGGCGTAGTCCTCCACGCTCTCCACCAGCAGGCGGAAACGCTCCTCGGTGGCGCTCTCGGCGCGCT
>NZ_JPMI01000212.1 GCF_000733295.1 Archangium violaceum Cb vi76
TGGATCTCCCCTCCCGTCGCGGGAGTGGTGCCCGTCACCTCCTGGCCGAGCACCGCCTGTCCCGTCTCCAGTACCTGGCGGCGCATGGGGGCCAGCTGGCTGGCCAGTCCGGGGAGGAGCTCCTTCACCCCCTGGCCCAGGATGTTCTCGATGGGGGCGCCGATGATGTCCGCCAGCATCTGGTTGACGCGCACGTAGCGCAGATCCCGATCCATGAAGGACAGCCCCACCGGGGCGGTGGTGAGCAGGGTGTCCAGCAGCGCCAGGGCCTCCTCCGTCTTCTGGCGCTCGCGCACCAGCTCCGTCACCTCCACCGCGTGGACGAAGACGCCCTCCACCCGTCCATCCGCTCCCCGGTTGGGCGCGTAGACGAAGTTGAAGAAGCACTCCACCGGGCGGCCACCGTTGCGGTACACCCAGACCCGCACCTCGTGGCCCACGGCCGGCTCGCCCGTGCGGTAGACGTTGTCGAGCAGCACGCGGAAGCCCTGATCCTCCAGCTCGGGCAGGGCCTCGCGCAGGGGCTTGCCCAATATCTCCCGCACGCCGATGGCCTGGTGGAGGCGGGGGTTGGCCAGGGTGAGGACGTGCTCGGGCCCTTCCAGCACGAAGATGAGCGCGGGCGCTTCCTGGAAGAGGGCGGCCAGGCGCTCGCGCTGTGCCTCGGACTCCCTCAGCAGCCGGGCGCGCGTGGCCTCCTCCTCCTGGTGCGCGGTGAGCTCGTTCTGGCGCTGCAACTCGTCGCGCTGGACGGTGTACGCGTCCACCGCCTCGGCGATACCGGTGACGATGAAGGAGGCCAGGTGCTGCACCTCGGTGTGGGAGAGGGACACGCCCTCCTGTCTCGCCTGCTCGAGGATGCAGTCGTGGAGGACGCCGTACTCCCGCACCACCGTGGGCAGTTTGAAACCCTGACCCAGGCGCTGGCCTCCGTGGAGCCGGGCCTCGGCGCTCCGGTCTGGCACCGCGGCGGCCGCGCTGTCCCCGGTGTGGCGCAGCACCGTGGCCAGCTCCAGGAGGTAGTCCCCGATGTGGTCCTCGAGGGCGGAGCGGCTCCGGGGCCCGGATGTCAGGTCCGCCTGCAGACGCTCGAGCCACTGGCGGGTGATGGCCTCCCGCCGGGAATCCAACAGGTCCGCCAGGGAGGCAGGTGGGCTCGTGGACCGATGTGTCTCGAGGTTCACTCCGGATTTCCTCCCCCGGGCCTCGGAGAGAAGCCCCGTTCCACTGAGACATCAGCAGAATGGGAAAGTAGTCCCCACCTGGCCGGAACGCGCCTGGGGCCCTACGTACGACCCTGGGGTGGATGCCAGACACACGGGCAGTGCCCAGGGGTCGCATGGCCGCCTGGTGACCACTCCCTGGAGCCCGAGGCATCCCCGGGAGCGGCCGGGCGTTACCGGGGATGGAGGGTCTGACTCCGAGGGGAGCCATCAAGCCCCGGAAGCTGGGCAACCCGGTCTCGAAGATGACCCTGGTCGCCGGCAAACGCATCGGGGGCGCGTTGCGCTCGGAGTATGCGCGTCAGCAGAAGCGCCGCGATACGCGGCGCTGAGGGACTTCAGGGCAGGGGAGTGCTCAGTAGCGGCGGTCCTTGCGGTCCTCGCGCTGCTCCTGCCGGTCCTGCCGCACCTCCTGCTTGCCGAGCCGCACCAGTTCCACGATGAGGTCGCGCTTGCGGTTGAGCTGCGACGGGGCGCGGGCCCCCATGAGCGAGTTCAGCTCCCGGGCGATCGTCTTGCGTGCCGTCAGCGAGGCCGCCTCCGCGCGCGCGTCCCGGACATCGTCCCGGTTCTCCGCGCGGCTCTCCCCCCACTCCCGCCGCGTCTCGGCGCGGGCCTGGAGCTTCTCCTTGCTGCCCTCGGCCAGCTCCGCCCTCAGCAGCTCGCGCAGCCGGTTGTCCACCGCGGCCAGCTCGGCGGCGTTGTTCCGTTGCGACCGCGCCTTGTCGAAGCGCGCCAGCACCCGCTCCAACTCCGCCACGTCCATCCGGTCATCCCTGCGCTCGGCGGCGTTCTGGCGCTCCTCGTGGCGGTCCGGCGCGCGGATCTCGCGGTTCTCCGGCGTGCGCAGCAGCGGCAGCTTCTGGTTCTGGTTCTGGGCCTGCGCGGAACCGGCGAGGAGCAGGGCGGCGACGAGGGCGGAGGAAAAGGGCTTCAGCGTCTTCATGGTGGAGACTCCCGGTGTGGGTTGCTGCCAACACCCCTCTGGACGGGAGGGCCGGGTTTTTATTCTGTCCCCCAATCTTCACGAGGAGGCCGGGCGGCATCTTGAGATTCTCTTAAGACACACCTGGTAGGACATTGGTGCCATGGGTGAACGCATCCTGCTCATCGAGGACGATCCGCAGCTCGGCGCGCAGATCGCCGATTTCCTGGGCCGTGCGGGCTTCGAGCCCACCTGGTGGACCGGAGGGCGTCCGCTGCAGCCGGGGGAGTCCTCGGCCTACGGGCTCATCATCCTGGACCTGATGCTGCCCGGCACCTACGGCCTGGACATCCTCCGGCAGCTCCGCGAGGGCTCGGACGTGCCGGTGCTCATCCTCAGCGCGCGCAACGATACGGCGGACAAGGTGCGCGCGCTCAAGCTGGGCGCCGATGACTACATGACCAAGCCCTTCTGGCCCGAGGAGCTGGTGGAGCGTGTCCGCGCACGGCTGCGCCGGCCGGTGATGCAGCGGCAGAGCCTCCTGGAAATCGGCGCACTGCAGGTGGATCTCCAGTCGCGCGAGGTGCGGGTGGAAGGCAAGCCGGTGGAACTCACGCGCGTGGAGTTCGATCTGCTGGCCGCACTGGCGAAGCGGCCCGGTGCGGCGGTGACACGCCAGTGGCTGGTGGAGAACGTGTTGGATCCGGAGCGGGAGGGCTCCGAGCGGACGCTGGACGTGCACGTGTCGCGGCTGCGCCGCAAGCTGGGCCCCGGCAAGCACGTGGAGACGGTGTGGGGCATCGGCTACCGGCTGGGCGAGGGAGGCGAGACGTGAAGCTGCGGATGCGGCTGGCGCTCACGACGGTGGCGGTGGCCATCCCCGTCGCGCTCTGCATGGCGTGGATCCACCGGGCCGTCGAGGCCCGAGCACTCGAGACGGCCCTCTCCGAGTACGCCCTCGTGCACATGCTCTCGGGAGGACGCGAGCGCTGCGAGGCCGCTCCCGAGTCCTGGAGCAGCGAGCCCCGGGGGCCACCGCCTCCGGGAGAGTGGAAGGAGCCGGGCTCGAGACCTCCTCCGGAGTGGCGGTCCGGAGGCCCTCCGCCGCTCCCTCCCGGAGGGGGAGGTCCAGGAGGCCCAGGCGGGCCCCGTCCGCCTCGAGGCACCCGGCTGTTCGCCTATGACTCGGAGCTCTCGGCCCGCAACCCCGCCGCGCCCCGCCTGGACGCGTCGCTCGTGGAGGCCATGCGGCGGGGGCAGGATGTGGCCAGCCTGTCCTCGGGTTTCGGCATGCGGGAGCCGCGGCGGATCCTCGTCCGGATGCCCTGGGGCACGGGGCCGTGTGCCTTCGTGCTCGTCCACTGGCCGGAACGCTCCGGCCCGAGGGAGAAGTTCCCGTCCATCCCCCTCGAGTTCTGGCTGTTCCCCTCGGTGCTCGCGCTGGCGGGAGTGCTCTTCGCGCTGGGGCCGGTGGTGGGCCGTCTGCGCCAGCTCACCCGCGAGGTGCGGACCTTCGTGGGCAGTGCCTACCAGGGCTCCATCACCCTGCGCGGCAACGATGAGATCTCCGAGCTGGCGCGGGCCTTCGACGAGGCGGGACACGAGGTGCGCTCGCAGATGGAGCTCAAGGAGAAGCGGGAGCAGACCCTGCGCTCCTTCCTGGAGAACACCACGCATGACGTGATGATCCCCCTGACGGTACTCCAGGGGCACCTGGCCGAGCTGCAGCAGCGCGCGGCACGGGGCGAGACGGTGGAAGCCTCGGTCGTCGCGGCGGCGAGCCAGGAGGCCCACTACATGGCGGCGCTCATCCACAACCTGGGGGCCGCGGCACGGCTGGAGGCGGGCGAGCCCTCTGTGCAGCGGGCTCCGGTGGATCTCAATGCGCTGGTGGAGCGGTGCATCGGCCGCCATCGTCCCATCGCGCGGGGCCAGGGCGTGCAGCTGGACTACGCCGTCCCGGAGGCACCGGTGCGGGTCATCGGGGACGACACGCTCATCGAGCAGGCGGTGAGCAACGTCATCTACAACGCCGTGCGCTACAACACTCGCGGAGGCCATGTCGCCGTGGTGCTGGAGCGCCTGCCGTCGAACACGTTCCGCCTGCGGGTGTTGGACGACGGGCCCGGCATTCCCGAGAACGAGCTCTCCCATGTGGTGGAGCGGCGCGTCCGGGGTGATGCGGCACGCACACGTGGGCCCGGTGGGCACGGCCTGGGCTTGAACATCGCCTGGCGGGTGTCGGTGCTCCACGACTGGCGCCTGCAACTGGGGCCCTCGGAATACGGAGGGCTCCAGGTGGACTTCCTGGGCGAGCTGCCTCCCCCCTCCTGAGCCACGGAACGGGAGGCACCTTCCGGCCGCGCGGCGGACCAACTGGTCCAACAGTCGGACCAGTTGCTTTCGTGCGCGACCGGAGCCTTCCTCCGTTCAGGCTCCCGGAGGCGGGGGAGGCGTGCCGCCGTCCCAACCCGGAGGAGGACGCACGCCGCCATCGCCAGGAGGAGGACCACCGGGGCCGCCAGGGCCGCCGCTGCCGCCCGGAATCTGGCACGTCGGGTTGGAGAGCGAGGAGCGGATGACGAGCGTCTTCCAGGCCAGCAGCGCGCCATCCGGCATCCGCTGGGTCTGGAACGAGTATTCGGCGGCGCTCTCCGCGGAGATGACGGTGTCGTTCGAGTTCGTCGTGTCGCGCGGTCCGCGATCCTTGTAGAGCGGCTGGGTGCCGATGATGTCGTCGTTCAGCGCGTCGTCGAAGACGAGCTGGGACGTCACGTACTCGTTGCCGTTGACGCGGACCGTGAAGTGGATGTGGATGGTCCGGCTGCTGTACCAGCCCGGGAAGCAGGTATCGAAGTCCACGCGGCCGTTGGCATCCGCCGTCTGCACTCCGCGGAACCACCGGGCGGAGGTGGCGCTCGGGTCGTCCGCGGTGCAGAACGTGCTGGCGTCCTCACCCGAGTAGAGCCCCTCCGGCGCGGCATGCCAGATGTCGACGCTGGCGCCCGGGATGGGATTGCAGGACTCATCCACCACGAGGAACGCGAGACGCACGGGCAGTCCAGCGTGGTTCTCGCTGATGTCCTTGCGGTCGATCGTCTCCGCGTAGCAGGGGCCGAGGGTGGCCTCGCAGGTGAGGGCGCACACCGTGCCGATGCCCGAGGCGAAGGGGTTGGGGTAGGAGCTGGCGGCGGTCATCGCGGCCGTGCCTCCGGTGGCCCAGAAGCCGGGATCGGTGGTCCCCGCGTCCGTGCCGGTTCCACCGTCCGTATCGGTCCCATTGCCCGTGTTTCCGTCGGTGCCCGGACCGCAGGCCAGCAGATGACCCAGGGGCGCGGCCACCAGGGCCAGGCCAATGCCACCGAGCACCTTCCGGCGCGTCAGGCTCACGGGTGAGTCGTCTCTCTTGATGTCGTTGCTCATCCTGTTCCTCCTGGAGCGGCGGCGATGGCCGCTCCGTGTTCTCCCCTCGAGGACAGTTTTCGCGCGAAGGTCTTAAGAAAGCCTTACGTGGCGCGGGGCCGCGTTCCGTAGAGAGCGCTCAGGTCGTTCGCGAGCGCTCCGAGCCGGGCGCGCAGCTCCGGTGGCTCGAGGACCTCGGCTCCCCGGCCGAGCTGGACGAGCTGCGAGAGGGCGATCGAAAGGCGTTCGAAGTCGATGTTCACGGTGCCCGCGCGGATGCGCTCGCGCTCCGAACCCGGACGCATCGCCGCGAGTGCCTCGGCTCCCTCGGCGGTGAGCCGCAGCGTCACTTCGTAGCGGGCCCGCTGGGTCGCGAACCGCTTGCACCAGTCCTTCCAGAAGGCCCGGAGCTCGAACTCCGCGGGCCGCGCGAACGTGTCGGTGAGCATGCGCGCCGCCTCCACCCGTGCGCCCCGGAAGACCTTCGTCACGCCCTGGTCGTCGGCGACGAGGTACCAGTGGTCGCCCTTGATGACCAGGCCATGGGGGTCGACCACGCGGGTGCTCCGCGCGCCCTCGAAGTCACGGTAGGCCAGCCGGACCTTCCGGTCCTGGAAGACCGCCTCGCGAAGCACGGCCAGGTGGGGCACCGGATCCTTCTCGCCGAACCAGGAGGAGCCATCGATGTGGAGCCGTTGCCGGGCGTGCTCGGCGGCCGTCCGCTGCACGCTGGGGAGCGCCGCGGCGAGCTTCACGAGCGCCGTCCGCAGCGGGCCCGCCAACCCGAGGTCATCCAGGGCATCGATGGGATGTGCGCTCGCGAGCGCCTGGATCTCCGGCTCGGTGAGGCCGGTGAGGTGGGTGCGCCAGCCCGGCAGCAGCCCGATTCCCCCGGTCGAGCCGGGTTGGGCGTACACGGGAACTCCCGCGGACGAGAGTGCATCCAGGTCCCGGTAGATGGTGCGTGGAGACACCTCGAGGCGCCTGGAGAGCTCCTCGGCCGTGTGCCGCCTTTCGTCCTGGAGCAGGAGCATCAGACTCACCAACCGGTCCGCGCGCATGGAAAACAGCGTAGCGCCCATTCCTGACAGGAGGTGTCAACAATCGCCGTTTAGGGTCGCCGCCCTCATCTTGAAGATGTGGACGCCGGAGGAGACGCCATGAAGAAGACGCTGGAGGGAAGAATCTGCCTGGTCGCTGGAGCCACCCGGGGGGCGGGGCGCGCGATCGCCTGCACGCTGGGAGAGGCCGGAGCGACCGTCTACTGCACGGGCCGCAGCACGCGCGCGCAGACGGAGCGGGGGAAGGGTCCGGGCCCGCTGCTCGAGCTCGATAGACGTCCCGAGACGATCGAGGAAACGGCCGAACTGGTCACCGCACGGGGAGGCAAGGGGATCGCCGTACGCGCCGACCATACGGTGGAGTCCGAGGTCGAGGCCCTTTGCGCGCGCATCCGGGCCGAGCAGGGCCGGCTGGACGTGCTCGTGAACGACATCTGGGGCGGGGACGAGTTGACCGAGTTCGGCTCACCCTTCTGGAAACTCTCCCTGGAGAAGGGGCGCGTGCTGCTCGAGCGGGCCATCTGGACCCACATCGTGACGAGCCGCCATGCCGTGCCCCTCATGCTCGAGGGGCAGCGCGGGCTGATCATCGAGGTGACCGATGGCGATCACTTCGGCTATCGCGGCAACCTCTTCTACGACCTGGCCAAGATGTCGGTCATCCGCCTCGCCTTCGCGATGGCCAACGAGTTCCGGAAGAAGCCCGGGATGACGGCCCTCGCCGTGACGCCGGGCTTCCTCCGCTCGGAGGCGATGCTCGCGCACTTCGGCGTCACCGAGGCGACGTGGCGGGATGGGGCGGCGAAGGATCCCCACTTCATCGCCTCGGAGACGCCTTACTACGTGGCGCGCGGGGTCGCGGCGCTCGCGGCGGATCCGGAAGTCCGGCGCAAGGCGGGCCGTGTCTTCAGCTCCTGGGATCTCGCGAAGGAGTACGGCTTCACCGATGTGGACGGGCGGAAGCCGGACTGGGCGGCCTACTTCCGCGAGGCGTTCGGGCACGTCTACAACGTGGCGGATGAGCGCGCGTACGCCTCGTGGTTCGACGGACCCATCGACCTCGCGTTCCCGGACTTCATCAAGGACTGAGTGCGACGGGGGACGGGGAGCGTTCAGCTCCCCGCCTCACGACGGCCGCTCATCGCTACGTCCCGCGCAGCAGCGCGGCGCGCAGCAGCTCCGCGCCCTCGAGCACCATCTTCGTGTCGCAGCTGAAGGCGAAACGGATGGCGTTCTCGCACGAGTGGCCGAAGGCATCGCCCGGCGCGCTGCCGATGCCCTGCGCCGCCAGCCGGGCGGACAGCGCGTCCGCGTTGGGCACATCCAGCCGCGAGTACAGGGACGGCTCCAGCTCCGCCCACACGTAGAACGCCCCGCGCGGGGTGAAGGGGCGCACGCCCGGGATTCCCTCCAGCGCCTTCACCAGCACGTCGCGGCGCTGGCGGTACTCGGCGCGCATCGCCTGCAGGGGCTCCTGCGGCCCCGTCACCGCCGCCAGCGCGCCCCACTGCGCCAGGCTGTTCACGCCGTTGATGGTGCAGCGCAGCAGCTTCTGCACGCGTCTTTGCAGCAGCGGCCACGGCGTATGCAGATAGCCCGTGCGCAGTCCGCTCATCGCGTGGCTCTTGGAGAAGGAGTAGACGCTGATGACGCGCTCGGCCTGGTCCCCGGCCAGCGACGCGACGGAGTGGTGCACGTGCGGCTCGTAGATGACGTCCTCGTAGGCCTCGTCCGAGACGATCCACAGGTCATGCTCGCGCGCCAGGGCGACGATGGCCTCCAGCGTCTCGCGGGGCATGACGGCGCCGGTCGGATTGTGGGGCGTGTTGAGGAAGATGGCCCGCGTGCGCGGGGTGATGGCCGCCTGGATGGCGTCGGGGCGGTAGGCGTAGCCCTCCTCGGCGCGCACGGGCACGCCCACCGGCTTGCCGCCGGCGAGCTTCACGTTCTCCGCCACCTCGGTCCACATGGGATCCGGCAGGATGACCTCGTCCTCGGGCGCGAGCAGCGCGCCGAAGGTCACGTACAGCGCGTGCATGGCGCCATTGGTGAGGAACACCTGCTCGGCCGTGGCGCCCTTGATGCCGTTCTTCTGGCGGAGCTTGTCGGCCAGCGCCGCGCGCAGCTCCGGGATGCCGTCGTTCGGCACGTAGTGCGTCTTGCCCGCCCTCATCGCCGCGGCAATGGCCTCCGCCACGTGCGGGGCGATGGAGAAGCTGGGGTCGCCAGACTCGAAGCGGATGACCCGCTTGCCGGTTGCCTGGGCACGGAGCAGCCCCTCGCGAATCTGCACGATCTTTCCGAAGGAGATGGCGTCCAGGGTGTGGGCGGGAAGCTTCTCGGTCACGGCCGTTGACATCGTCTTGTGCTCCTCTGAACTGCGGGTGGCGGGGGGAAACAGGTGGGGGGAAATAAAAAAGCCCACCAGCGCGGGGCTGGCGGGCTCGAAGGAACGACCTCCAAAGCAATCACCTAACCAGAGCCCCGTTCGTAGAGCCGGCTGCGCTTGGCTTTGAGGAGGGTGTCCAGGGTAGTGAGCATGGAAGGGTGGTGCTTGAAAACTGAATCCAACGTCATGATGCGGCGCATCACGGCCCCTGTCAACCCATCAATACATTCCTACGAATTTGTAGGAATTCATCGGTGGGCCGACAAAAACGTAGGAGGCAGCGCCCGGCGCCCTCTGGCCGAGAGCGGGGAGGGCGCGGCGGATGTCCTCCGGGCGCTCGGAAGGAGTCCTACGAATTTGTCGTTTCCCAGGGGCCGTCCGACAAATTTGTAGGGCCGGGACAGGCGAAAATTTTCGCCAGGCAGGCGTCTCCTTCCCATGATTCCGAGGGGATACGCCGCACCCGGGTCTGGCCTTCCGGTTGCACTGGCTTCGAGGTGCGCGGGCCCACGGGGCCCATACCGTGCGAGGTGATGATGCCGGGCGGAATCGTCGGAGCGGATGTGGCGTGGGTGCTGGTAGCGAGCGCCCTGGTGATGTTGATGGTGCCAGGGTTGGCGCTCTTCTACGGAGGCATGGTGCAGGGCAAGCACGTGCTCTCCACCCTCATGCACAGCTTTGGCGCTCTGGCGGTGGTGACGGTGGTCTGGGCGCTGTGGGGCTACTCGCTTGCCTTTGGAGAGAGCCATGGAGGGCTCATCGGAGGGACCACCCACCTGTTCATGAGAGGGGTGGGGCAGGAGGCCAAGGGCACGCTGCCGCATATCCTCTTCTTCCTCTTCCAGGGCACCTTCGCCGCCATCACCCCCGCGCTCATCAGCGGGGCGTACGCCGAGCGGCTCAAGTTCTCCGCCTTCCTCCTCTTCACCGTGCTGTGGGCCACGTTCGTGTACGCGCCCGTGGCGCACTGGGTGTGGGCACCGGACGGCTGGTTGCTGAAGCTGGGCGCGCTCGACTTCGCCGGTGGGGCCGTGGTGCACCTCACCAGTGGTGTCTCGGCGCTCGTGGTGGCGCTCGTGGTGGGCCGCCGCCGGGGCGCGCGTCAGCCCCCGCATAACCTCACCTTCACCCTGTTGGGCGCGGGGCTCCTCTGGTTCGGCTGGTTCGGCTTCAACGCGGGCAGTGCGCTCGCCGCCAACGAGCTGGCCGCCGTCGCCGCGGCCAATACCCACCTGGCGGCCGCGGGCGGCGCCGTGGCGTGGGGGCTCGTGGATCTGCTGCGTCTGAAGAAGGTGACCGCCCTGGGCGCCGCCAGTGGGCTCGTGGCCGGACTGGTGGGCATCACCCCGGCGGCCGGTTTCGTCTCGCCCATGGGCGCGCTGGCCATCGGTCTCCTGGCCGGCGGGGTCTGCTACGGCGGCGTCCTCCTCAAGGAGCACCTCCGCTACGACGACGCCCTGGACGTGGTCGGTGTGCATGGTGTTGGCGGAGCGCTCGGCGCCCTGCTCACCGGGGTGTTCGCCACGGTGGCCGTCAACCCGGCCGGCGCCGATGGGGTGATCGCGGGCGGCAACTGGGCCCTGCTGGGCAAGCAGGCGCTCAGCATCCTGGCGGTGGCCGCCTTCTCCGCGCTCCTCACCTTCATCCTCCTCAAGGTGGTGCAGGCCGTGGTCGGTCTGCGCGTGGACGCCGAGGCCGAGTACGAGGGGCTGGATCCCCACGTGCATGGCGAGCGCGCCTACCACACCGGCATCTCCCTGGGCGGCCATGGCATGACGCCGCGCGAGGCCTCGGCTCCGAAGGCCCGCGAGCCGGAGAAGGCGCCGCTGGGCGCCGACCCCGTGATGGAGGGTTGATCACCCGTCCTTGTTCAGCAGCTTCTGCCGGCGCAGCCTGGCGCCCGCCACCAGCAGCGTCTGGTAGAGCGTTGGCAGCGCGCGCTGCACCAGGTCGATCACCACCGCGTCGGTGCCGATGAGCTGGCGCCGGCGGTTCTTGAGGATGGCCTGGAGGATGTTCTCGGCCGCCACCTCCGGCGAGGTGGCGAAGGCCTTCTCGAAGTCGCTGTTGGCCTGCTCGTCTACCCAGCCCTTCCTCGCGGTGAAGCGGGCGTTGCGGGCGATGTTGGTCTTGATGCCACCGGGGTGCACGCTCGTCACGCCGATGGGGAGCCCTTCGACCTCCAGCTCCTGGCTCAGCGCCTCGGTGAAGCCCTTCACCGCGAACTTCGCGGCGTTGTAGGCGCCCTGCGTGGGCACGCCGATGAGCCCGAAGACGCTGGAGATGTTGACGATGTGCCCATCCCCGGCGGCCTTGAGGTGCGGCAGGAAGGCCTTGGTGCCGTGCACCACGCCCCAGAAGTTGATGTTCATGAGCCACTCGAAGTCCTCGTAGCGCATGTCCTCGATGGTGGCGCCCAGGGCCACCCCGGCGTTGTTGATGATGATGTGGACGCCGCCGAGCTCGCGCGCGACCTGCGCCGCCCAGGCCTCGACTTCCGCGCGTCGAGCCACGTCCACCCGGGCGGAGAGCACCTTGACGCCCGACCGGCGGCACAGGGCCTCCGTCTCGGCCAGCCCCTGCTCGTTCACATCCGAGATGGCGACATGGCAGCCCTTCTGCGCGAGCAGCTTCGCCGTGGCCCGGCCGATTCCCGAGCCCGCACCCGTGATTGCCGCGACCTTGCCCTGCACTGTCTTCATTTCTGACTCCCGGTGGGGTGGAGCGACTGTGGTACGGTCTGGTACCAGATGCAAGCGCCCCCCGAGACTGGCGGCCCCCGCCCAGGAAGTGATGGCACTCCGAGCCGTGTCCGGCTGCTCCAGGGGCTGGCGGCCGCCATCACCGAGAAGGGCTACGCCGCCACCACCATCGCGGACATCGTCCGGCACGCCCGGGTGTCCAAGCGCACCTTCTACGAGCACTTCGAGGACAAGGACGCGTGCTTCCTCGCCTCGTACGTGGCCGCCAGCGAGGAGACGCTGCGCGCGATCGACACCGCCGCCGCGGCTCCGGGTCTCGCGTGGAAGGAGCGGCTCCACGCCGCGACGCGCGCGTACCTGGACGCGCTCGAGGCGAGGCCCGAGGTGACGCGGACGTACCTGTTGGAGATTCACGCCGCCGGCCCGCGCGCCTTGCAGCTGCGGCGAGAGGTGCACCAGCGCTTCGCCGATCAGCTGCGCGGCCTGGTACGGATGGCGCGAGAGGAGAACCCGGAGCTGCGCGCGCTGTCACCCGCGATGGCGACGGCGCTCGTCGGAGGCATCAACGAGCTGGTGCTGGTGGCGGCCGACAAGGGACGCGCGGGCCAACTCCGCGAGTTGGCGGATACGGCGGTGGAGTTGATGCGCGCGGTGCTCGTGGCGCCTGAGACGTAGGCGGCCGGGCCTACTGCTGTACGGGGGCGTGATCCGCGTTGTCGACGATGGAGCGAGCCCCGGCGGCGTGGGCGCAATGGGCGCAGCAGTAGAAGGTGCCGTTCGCCTCGATGCCGTGGCCCAGCACCTTGCAATCACAGTGGTCGCAGACGGGCGCCAGCTTGTGGATGGCACACTCGAAGCTGTCGAAGGTGTGGGTGACGCCCGCGGTGATGACCTGGAAGGCCAGGTAGTAATCGTTGCCACAAACCTCGCACTTGGCCATGGAAGCCTCCTGCGAGGAGAGTGGGTCCTCTTGCTTCCCGTGTCAGCCGCTGGCCCTCACCCGGGCCTCCAGCCGCTCGCCTGTCCGCCTGCTCGCACCCGTCAGCTGAACTCCATGCCCAGCGCCTCGCTCGCGAAGCGCGACATGCGTTCGATCAGGTGCTTGTTCTCGTCCACGACACTGCGGCCGGCCCTGTTCATCTCCGCCTCCAGCCGCTCGTTGCAGCGGAGATCCAGACAGAGGTTCACGCCCACGCGGCGCTTGGAATCGACGTCCGTGGTGAGCAGTCCGATCTGATCCGCCGAGCCAGCGGTCCGGCACCACTCACACACCCGGAGGGCCAGGGCCTTGTCTCCCTGCTGGTCGCGGCGGAAGGCAATCCCCGTGGGCCGCTTGCCACCCGGCGCGGTGAACACCAGGAACACGCGAACCCCATATGGATCCACCCACGCCAGGTAGTCACGGACGAAGAGGGGCAGCTGGGTGCCCTTGGGCAACTCGACGTGTTTGCGATCCCGTGAGCGGAACGCGCTCAGTAGCTCTTTCTCTGTCTCGATTCGGAACATGTTGGCCTCCCACCCCCGTGACGAGGAATGTTGCCGATCACTGACTACGCTTCTCCCGTTTCGTGACCGAAGATCTCCCCCGGATTCGGCACCGCTGCCCCCTCCGTGGGCTTCTTGGCGAGCGACCGCATCCATCGGCCCGAGAAGTAATACGCCATGCTGACGATGAGCGACACGACGAAGCTCAGGGAGATGGCGTACCACACGCCCGTCACGCTCCCCATGCGCCGCGAGAGCCACCAGGCCACGGGGACCCGCACCACCCAGAGGCTGATCAGCGTGAACACCGTGGTCGTCAGGGTGTGTCCCGCCCCGTTGATGATGCCGTTGCTGACGAAGATGAGGGCGAAGAGGACGTAAGCGCTTCCCACGATGTGCAGGTAGGAGACGCCGGGCGCGATGACGGCGGGATCCGAGACGAAGATGCGCAGCAGCGCCTCCGGGAACGCCACGGCCAGGGCCGAGATGAGCAGCGTGATTCCTCCGCTGAACAGGCAGCCCCAGGTGAAGACCTCGCGCACGCGGTGGTAGTGGCCCGCCCCGAGGTTCTGCGCGGTGATCGTCGAGATGGCCATGCCGAAGGTCATGGCCGGCATGAAGGCGAGTTGATCGATGCGGGAGGCCGCGCCGAAGGCGGCCGTCGCGATCTCCCCGAACCCGTTGACGAGGCCCGTCACCAGCACCATGCCGATGGAGACGAGCGACTGCTGGATGGCCGAGGGTACCCCGATGCGCAGCGTCTGCCGGGTGACGGGCCCCAGGTGGCTCAGTCGTGGCCACGAGGGAGCGACGGGGAGCTTCCTCCAACGGAGCCAGCTGATCAGGGCGGCGAGTGCCACCGCCTGGGAGATCAACGTGGCCCAGGCGGTTCCATTCAGTCCGAGCTTCGGCAACCCCGCCCAGCCGAAGATGAGGACGGGGTCCAGGGCCGTGGTGAAGAGCACCGAGGCGAGCTGGAAATAGAGCGGTGTCTTGGAGTCGCCCACGCCCTGGAGCATGCTCCGGAGCAGGAAGAGACCGAAGCTGAAGGGCAACGAGAGCAGGAAGATGCGCAGGTAGCTGACGGACTCGTCGAAGACCTCCGGCGGGGTGTCCATGGCGCGGAGGATGGCGGGCGCGAAGAGCTCGCCCAGGAGGGTGAGCACGACTCCCAGCGCGTACGTCAGCACGGTGGAGCTGTCGACGACCTTGCGCAGCTCCTCCATGTTCCGGGCGCCGTAGTTGCGCGACACGAGGATGTTCGTGGCCAGGGTGAGCCCCATGCCGATGGCGAAGAGCACGAAGATGACGGGGAAGCTCACCGTCACGGCCGCGAGCGCCTGGTGGCCCAGGAACTTTCCGACCCAGATGGCGTTGATGAAGCTGTAGGCCGTCTGCAGAAAGCTCCCGATCAGCATCGGGATGGAGAAGGCGACCATGTGCCTGGGGATGCTGCCGGTCGTGAGGTCGCGTCCAAAACCGGGTTTCATCGCTTCACCTTGTACCGCACCCAGAGCATGTCGCCCTTGCGCTTCTCCATGGAGATCAGCTTGAGCTGACGAGCGGGGCCTCGGCCCTCCTTCGCATCGAACAGCGAAGGCGTCCCGATGCTCCCGTCCGCGACAGGGGCCAGCAACAGACTCAGCTCGTCGATCAGGTCCGCGGCGAGGAAGGAGCCGTTGATCTTTCCGCCTCCCTCGAGGAGCAGCTTCTTGATGCCGAACTCCTTCCGGAGCTTCTGCAGCACCCGCTCGAGGTTCAGCTCCGTCTTGCCTCCGAACACATAGGAGACGCCCTTGGACTGGAGGAAGGCCAGGTAATCGTCCGAGACCTTCTCCGTCAGCACGGTGATCACATGCTCATCGTCGATGGAGCTGGAGCTCCAGGTGAGCTTGCCGGATGGATCCAATGCGATCGCGTAGGACTCCGCGTCGTGCTTCGCGATGAAGTCCGTGCGCGGAATCGGCTCCCGCGTCTTGCGCACCGGGACCCGGGTCTTCCCCGCGTAGGGCTCCATCGACACCCGGCCGATGATCCACGCATCCGCTCCGAAGGTCTCCGCCGTGCTCTCGTATTCGGCCAGGCCACTCGGGGGAAGCTTCCAGCCCTTGACCACGATCCGGCCATCGACCGAGGGAACCATGTGGCAGATGATGTACGGCCGTGTTGCCTTGTCCATCCGTCTCCTCCGTGCGGCGCACCTTGACCCAACGCCGCGGCCCGGGCAATGAAGGTTCGATGAGGCGCGGAGTGTCGCTCGTCGAGATGCTCGTCGTTGGACTGCTGCTCTTCCTCCTGCTCGGCGCCGCCGCGGTGCTCACTCAACGTTTCGTGGCTCCCTCGTACCGGCCGCTCGTGTGGGGACTGGGGCTGCTGATGCTGGGGGCCTACCTGGGTGTCTTCGTCGTGGGGCTCCGGCAACTCGGCAGGACGGCTTCGGCCTGGGCCGAGGCCATGCGGAGAGCGCGTGACTTCGAGCGGGTCTGTGCCGGCTTCGCACTCGCGCTGCCCGAGGACGGGGAGTGGAGCTCGAAGCGGGGACTGCTCGGCGATGAAGCCGCCCTGACCCCCGAGGCTCGCGAGCGCCTCGTGGACTCGGCGGAACGCTTCGAGCGCGTCCTGGCGGAGCACCCGGCGTTCAAGGGCGTGGCCTCCTCGCCCGGCGAGATCATCATGCGCAGGCGAGGGGACCACTGGCGGCTTCTCTGGCGCGGGGACGGAGGGGATGAGCGGATCCACTCCGAGGGTCCCCTCTCCGAAGCGACGCCTGGATCAACGTGAAGCGTCGCACTTCGTGACCTCCTTCACCATCTCGATGAACGCACGCAGGCCCGCCGGTACGTGACGATGGCTGGGGTAGAGGACGCACGGCTAGACCCTCACCCTAGCCCTCTCCCAGA
>NZ_JPMI01000213.1 GCF_000733295.1 Archangium violaceum Cb vi76
CTCACCACGGAGACCGTGACACGGCGGTGGTGCGGTGACGTCCGGTGCTCCCAGACGTAGATGCCCTGCCACGTTCCCAGGTTCGCCTCGCCGCCCTTCACCGGCACGCTCAGCGAGTTCTGCGTCAGCACCGTGCGCACGTGCGCCGGCATGTCGTCCGGGCCCTCCGCGTCGTGGCGGAAGAGCGGGTCCCCGTCCTTCACCAGCCGCGAGAAGAACGACTCCAGGTCCTTCCGCACGTCCGGGTCCGCGTTCTCACACAGCAGCAGCGAGGCGCTCGTGTGGTGCAGGAAGAGGGTGCACAGGCCTTCCCGTGCACCGCTCTCCTCCACCGCTCGCTGCACCTCGCCCGTGATGTCGTAGAAGCCCCGGCCCCGCGTCGCCACCGTCAGTTCCTTCGCGCGATACATGGCTCGACTCCTCGGGGCCGGGATGGATTCAACGACTCGTGAGACGGGCGTGCAGGAACTCCGCCATCCGCTCCAGCACTTCCGGCGCGATCGTGTGCGGTCCGTTGAAGGGGAGGAACTCCACCGGCAGTCCCGCGGTCGTCAGGAGCTCATTCAGCCGCTCCGCCTGATGGAAGGCCAGGATGTCGTCGACGCGCCCGTGGCTCTGCAGCACCGGCAGGCTCGTGCGCTTCTCCGCCCGCTGCTTCCACTCGTCCTGGCAGATCAGCGTCCCCGACAGGATGCACAACCCCGCCGGTGCCTCTTCCAGCCGCAGCGCCACGTCCGTCGTGAGCATCGCGCCCTGGCTGAACCCGCCCAGGACGATCCGCCCATAGGGCAGCTTCGTCGCCGCCGCCAGCGCCGACACCAGGCTCATCACTCCGCGCCGTGCCTGGGCCAGCCCCTCCGGCGTCGAGACCGCGAACTGCTCCCAGTTCCGCTCCTGCCGCATCAGGACTTCCTCGGGCAGGTGGAACCACGCGGGGATCCGCTGCCCCATGAACTCCTGAGTCAGCGGCGCCGCCGGGAACACGAAGCGCACCTTCGGCCCCAGCTCCGGCTTCAGCTCCACCAGCTTCATCGCCGGTAGCATCAGGTCCGTGGCGGGCGCCCCGAAGCCGTGGCACAGCACCACCGCCAGCTCCGGGCTCGCTCCCTCGGCCACCCCATCCACCACCTGGCAGTCCAGCTCGCCCAGGCGCGTGCTCACACGTCGCATCGCGTGCCTCATTACTTGGGCTGCTCGTCGCTGATCGTCACCTTCTTGAGCACCACGTCCTTCTGCGGCCTGTTGCGATCGCCGGTCGGCACGTTCGAGATGCGATCCACCACCTCGTAGCCCTTCACCACCTCGCCGAAGATGGTGTGCCGGCCCGTCAGGTGCTCCGGCACCGACGTCGTGATGAAGAACTGGCTCCCGTTCGTCCCCGGTCCCCGGTTCGCCATCGCCAGCTGGCCCAGCTTCTCGAACTGCAGGCCGTTCTGGACCTCGTCCTCGAAGTTGTAGCCCGGCGAGCCCGCGCCCGTGCCCTCCGGGTCTCCGCCCTGGATCATGAAGCCCGGGATGACCCGGTGGAAGATGACGTCCTTGTACAGCGGCGCGCCCTTCTTCATCTCCCGCGTCTTCGGGTCCGTCCACGCCTGCTCACCGGTGGCCAGGCCCACGAAGTTCGCCACCGTGAGCGGCGAGGCCTTCGAGAAGAGCCGCAACACGATGGTGCCCTGGTTCGTGTCCATCGTGGCGAACAGCTCCTGGCCCTCCAGCGCCTTCTTCTGCCAGGGGCCCGGGTTCTCCGCGGGCGGCTTCGTCCGGGGCACCGCGCTGGAGCCGTGGACCTTCGGCTCGGTGGCGGCCTGCGTGTCCGCCGGGGGCGTCGCGGGCGCGGCCTCGGGAGGCTTCTGGGCCGCCGGAGGCGTCGTGCTCGGGGGAGGAGTCGTCTCGGCCTGCTTGTCCTTGCAGGCGGTCAGGGCGAGAAGCAGGAGTCCGGTCTTCAGCAGTCGATTGCTCATGGGACGGGCATCCTACAAAGCGAACGGAGGCTCGCAACCCGGCTCGTCGAGGAATGAACCGCTCTGAACCGGTGTTCAGAACCGCGCACGCCTGCTCCGAGCGTTCAGTGCCGTACCGTCCGGCGGATCCGGCCAGTCGGAACGGAACCGTAGAATCCCCGCTATCGTCAGTTCTCCTGGAGCTCGAGCGTGAGCGCCTGGGGGTGGGTGTCCCTCTCTGGAGGAAGCAATGGCCGCCGTCATCAAGGATGTCGTCGTTCTGCTGCCGGGTCTGCTCGGCAGCGTGCTCAAGCGGGACGGCAAGGAAATCTGGGGGCTGTCGGGCAGCGCCATCTTCCGCGCGCTCTTCAGCGGCACGGGCAGCGTGAAGTCCCTCACCCTGAAGTCCGACAGCGGGGGAGAGCTCGCCGACGATGGCGTGGAAGCCACCGCCATGCTTCCCGACACGCACCTCATCCCCGGGCTGTGGAAGGTGGACGGCTACACGCGCGTGGCCGAGACGCTGGTGAGCCAGCTCGGCCTCATTCCGGGCGCCAACTTCTTCGAGTTTCCCTACGACTGGCGGCGCGACATCCGCTTCACCGCGAAGCGGCTCGCCCAGCAGGCTCCGCGCTGGCTCCACGCGTGGCGCAACAGCCACGGGGGCCATCCCGACGCGCGCCTCATCCTCGTGGGCCACTCCATGGGCGGCGTCGTCTCGCGCTACTTCCTCGAGTGCCTCGGCGGCTGGAAGGACACCCGCGCGCTCATCACCTTCGGCACGCCCCACCGCGGCTCGTTCATGGCGCTGCAGGCGCTCGCGCTGGGCTTCCGCAAGGACCTCGGGCCGGTGAACCTCTTCGATCTGACGGCGATGGTGCGCTCGCTGCCCTCGGCGTACCAGTTGCTGCCCATCTACCCGTGCGTGCAGATGCCCGACGGGAGCCTCGTCCGTCCGGGCGAGGCGAAGGGCATTGGCGGGTTGGATCCCGTCCGCGCCGCGCAGGGCCTCGCCTTCCAGCGGGAGATCGAGAGCGCGATGCTGGCCAACTCGCGCAGCTCCGCGTACCTCGAGCAGGGCTACGACCTCCACCCCGTGGTGGGCACCTTCCAGCCCACGCTGCAGGGCGTGCGCGTCCAGGCGTCCGGCGCGGTGGAGATGCTCTACAGCGACCCGGACGGCACGGACAACGGCGGTGATGGCACCGTGCCGCGCGTCTCCGCCTTCCCCCTGGAGGAGCGGCACCACTCGCGCGTCATGTACAGCCCCACGTCCCACGCCTCGCTGCAGAACGCCTTCGAGGTGCTGGCCCACGTGCAGGGGGTGCTCACCGGCCAGGAGATCCACCTCGACAAGTACCGGGCGCCGGAGCAGGCGGCCAGGCAGCTCTCGTTGCACATCGAGGATGCGTACGCGCACGACGAGCCGGTGAAGGTGCGTGTCCGTCCCTCGGCCGAGCCCGTTTCGCTCCGGGCCTTCGTCACCCACGTGAAGACGCAGCAGACCTTCGCGGCGGAGCTCGAGCGGGACGCGGATGGCTTCCACGTGGGCACGCTGCCGCCGCTGCCGGCCGGCATGTACCGCGTGAGCGTCAAGGGTGGCCCCGAGGTCATCCCCGTCACCGACGTCTTCGCCGTCTTCCACCGTGCGGGCGAGCTGCCGGCGGACGGGGAGGACGTGGTGAACGAGCTGGTGAGCTTCCACACCTCGGGAGCCCCGGCTCCGGAGCCGGATACGCAGCGCAAGGTGACGAATCCGGTGGTGCCCGTGCTTCTCCAGCACAGCACCCTGGTGACGCCCGCGCCGGAGCCCACCGAGCCTCCGGTGTCGCGGGACGAGGGGCAGGCCATTACCCGCTATCCCTCGGTGGAGCCGCTCGTGCCCGCGCGGGCCGGGCAGAAGCTTCCGCTCACCGTGGACCTGACGCTGGCGGAGGTGGGGGCGGTGACGGAGTCCGCGGGCGTCACCCTGTCCGGACTGGCGCCGGACTGGAAGGATCTCCCCATCAAGGTCCGGCTGCTCTGCTCGGAGATGACGTTCCCCGCGGGACAGGATTCGGGCACGGTGTATGTGCGGCGCAACGAGGCCTCCACCCCCGTGACCCTGACCGGCACCGTCAATCCGGGCGCCTCGGGCGAGCTCACCGTGGTGGCCACCTTCGAGTACAACGGGCGGTTCTGCGGCGCGGCCCGCAGGCGCATCCCCATCGAGTCCTCTGGCTCGGGTGGTGTGGATCCGTCCTCCTCGCGTTCCCCCTCGACGCCGCCGGCGGGAATGACGCCCGCGTCCGCGAAGGAGGCGCCGGAGGGAGGGACGTTCGCCCTCGAGGCCGGTGCGCAGAAGCCCCACCTGACGGTGCAGATCCACAAGCTGGACAAGGGCAACCCGCGGCGCCTGTACTGGATGCTCCACGTGTCGGTGCCGTGCAAGGGATTGCCGGCGCGGCTCTCGGGAGACCTGGATCTGGGCTCGGACCCGTCCGCCTTCTTCCAGAGCGTGGCCGCCACGGCGCGCGAGCTGCGCTCCGGCGAGCACTTCCCCTGGTTCCTCGGGTTGGGGAAGCTGCTCTACCAGCGCACGCCCAACGCCTTCCGGGAGACGTTCCGGGCGCTGCGTCAGGAGTACGGGCCGGGCTTCCCCATCCAGTTCATCACGGATGATCCGCACATCCCCTGGGAGCTGATGGCGCCCTCGGATGTGCCGGACGCGGGGTTGCTGTGCATGGACCATCCGGTGGCGCGGTGGCTGCTGGACTACCAGACGTCGATGACGGCGCGCCTGACGCACGGGGACATTCTCACCATCGCTCCGGACTACCAGTACCACGCGCACCTGGCGCCGCTGCCGCAGGCGCAGGAGGAATCGAAGCAGCTCTCCAAGCGCTTCCGGGCGGTGCGTGTCGCTGGCAGGCGTCAGTCCGTGCTGAACCTGTTGGGCGGTGGCTACGCGCCCACCGTGGGGCTGGTGCACTTCGCGGGGCATGGCAAGTACAGCCCGAACAACGAGGTGTCGCCCTCCTGCGTGTTCCTGGAGGACGGGGAGCTGAGGACGCTCGAGGTCCGCAACTCCATGGTGATGCTGGGGCAGAAGTCGCGGCCGCTCGTCATTTTCAACGCCTGCGAGGTGGGCACGGCCACCGAGCTGCTCGGAGGCATTGGCGGCTGGGCCGAGACGTTCGTGAGCGAGTCCTTCGCGGGCTTCATCGCGCCGCTGTGGCCGGTGCAGGACGCGCATGCGCGCAACGCGGTGGAGCAGTTGGTGGCGGACCTGAAGGAGAAGCACCTCTCCGTGGGCGAGGCACTCCGCCGCCTGCGCCAGAGCGAGGCGAGGACGTCTCCCACGTACCTGTCCTACGTGTACGTGGGGGATGTGATGGCGCGCTTCGCTCCGGCGGTCGCCGCGGCCAGCACCGCCGCGGCGTGATGCTCAGGGTCGCGTCTCGAGGGCCAGGGCGACCATCGCCTCGGTGAGGTCGCCCGGGTAGTAGTTGGAGAAGCCGGGCAGGCCCGTGAGGGCCGCCTCCGCGTGGTCCATGTCGTCCAGCCGCACCACCCGCGAGCCCGGCACCTCCGCGTCCACCGCGTTCACCAATCCATCGCACGCCCACCCGTAGCGCTCGTGCACGTAGGCGCACAGCGGTCTCAGCAGCGAGCGCCTCGACAGCCGCGACGTCGCCAGTGACACAGTGGGGATGTCCATCGGGTGCGGGTGCTGGCGCACGAACTCCATCCGCCGCGCGTACGACAGGTCCTCCACCGAGCCCGCGTCCCCCTGGAACAGCGAGGGAAACGTCACGTCCAGCAACCGCCGCAGCGAGGGCGTCGTCACCAGGTCATTCGCGATGACCGAGCCGCCAAACGGCGACTGCAGCGTCACCACCGCGCGCACGTGCCGGCGCAACTCCGGATGGAGTGCCAGCGTGCTCAGCGCCTCCACGCCCCCCTTGCTGTGCCCCACCAGCACCACCGAGCGGCGGAAGTGGATGGCGTCCAGCAGTGCCTCGCGGACCACCTTCACGTTGTCCGCGAGCCGCCCCTCCGTGTCCACCGCCACTTCTCGCGTCTCCAGCCCCCGCTTCTCCAGCCGTGCCTGGTTGTCCTCCAGATAGCCGGGCACCTCGTCCCCCAACATCCCCTTCACCATCAGGTACAGGTGCCGCCGTGCCTCGTCCGGCAGCACCGGCTCGCCCTCGCGCACGCGCTGGTGCACCTCGCGGAACCGGGCCGTGACATCCGTGGGCGGCGGCGTCTCCGCCTTGAACCACCCGGCCAGCCCCCTGCTCCCGGGGCCCGGCTCGCGCACCGCCTCGGGCAGTTCTCTCAGCGACCGCAGGAGCCGGGCCACGGCCCCCGTGGCGGGCTGCCGCGGAGCGTTACGGAGAGTACGTACCCCCTCGATGGGGCGGGGGGGGCGGGGCAGGGGAAACGAGATCCTTCCGAGACATACGGGCCCTCAGCGTACCAGGACCGGGCCCGTCCGTTCTCCAGCACACACAGGCGGGGGGCTCGTGATAGAAGGTGGGGCTCGTAAGGGGAGGAAGGACGCTGACGACCGGACAGGAATGGCTCGTGGATGTGTGCGGGTGCCCGCCAGAGCGCCTGAAGGACACGGCTGCGCTCGCGGCCCTGTTCGAGGAGCTCATCGTGTTGCTGGAGCTGAAGGTGGTGGGTCAGCCGCAGTGGCACGTGTTCCCGGAGCCGGGCGGCATCACCGGTCTCACGCTGCTGGCGGAGAGCCACCTGGCCGTCCATACCTTCCCCGAGCACGGCTTCGCCGCGCTCAACGTCTACTGCTGCCGCACCCGCAAGCGCCCGGACTTCGAGGCGCTGCTGGCGCGGCACCTGGGCGCGGCCTCCTGCCGCGTCCGTGAGCTGCCCCGGGGGGTGGAGGCGTGACGCAGGGCAACTGTCCTTCCTGTGGAGCTCCCGTCGAGTTCTCCGCGGGCACGGCATTGGTGGTGGTGTGTGGCCACTGCCAGACGGTGGTGGCCCGTCAGGGCAAACACCTCGAGGCGCACGGGAAGATCGGCGCCATCGTCGACACCGACTCGCCCCTCCAGCTCAACGCCGAGGGCCGTATCGGCCGCGACGGCTACCGGCTGGTGGGCCACCTGCAGAAGGATCACGGCGCGGGGCCCTGGGACGAGTGGTACGTGGAGTTCGACGACGGGCGCACCGGCTGGCTCTCCGAGTCCGAGGGGGCCTTCCACCTGATGATCGCCTCCGGCACCGAGCCGGAGCTGGTGCTCGAGGACTTCGAGCCCGGCCACCGCTTCACGTTGCAGGGCCACCGGCTGGTGGTGGAGGAGCGCGGGCATGGCCACGTGGTGGCCGCCGCGGGCCAGCTCCCCAGTGACGTGGACCCGACGGCGGACAGCCACTACGTGGACGCCACGGGCCCCGGCGGCGTCTTCGTCACGCTCGACTTCGGCACCGGGGCGAGCGAGCCCGAGGTCTACGTCGGCAAGAAGCTGAAGCTGACGGAGCTGGGCATTCCCCCGGACCAGCTGCGGCCCAAGGTGCGCAAGGTGGCGCTGCAACAGGCGCGCTGCACCCAGTGCAACGGCCCCCTGGACCTGCACGCTCCGGACCGCACCAAACGCGTGGCCTGCCCCTTCTGTGGCGCGCTGTTGGACGCGAGCCGCGGCAAGCTGTCCTTCCTCCAACTGCTGGAGAAGCCGGAGCACCCGCCGCTCATTCCCCTGGGCGCCAAGGGCAAGCTGCGGGACGTCGAGTGGGTGTGCATCGGCTTCCTGATTCGCTCGTGCAGGGTGGAGGGGGTCCGCTACCCGTGGGAGGAGTACCTCCTCTTCAACCGCCAGCGCGGCTTCATCTGGCTGATGCAGTCCAACGGGCACTGGACCCTCCTCGAGCCGCTGGCCGCGGGTGACGTGGCGGTGGCCCCGGGCGTCGCCGCGCACCTGGACAACCGGCGCTACCGGGCCTTCCAGAGCGTGACCGCCGAGACCGAGACGGTGCTCGGCGAGTTCTACTGGGAGGTCCAGGCCGGTGAGACGGCACAGGCCGAGGAGTACGTGGCCCCCCCGTTCTCGGTGAACGTGGACCGCACCGACAACGAGGTGACGTACACGCTCGGCGAGTACGTGGCCCCCGAGGTCATCAAGGACGCCTTCAAGCTCGAGGAGCCCCTGCCCAAGCCGGAGGGGATTGCCCCCAGCCAGCCCAACCCGAACTCCAGCGCGGGCACCTGGAAGTGGACGGGCATCTGGGCCACGGTGCTGCTCGCCGTCTTCCTCGTCGCCAACATCAGCGCCGACAAGCGCACCGTGCTGGAGCAGGAGGTCCGCCTGGAGCCGGACGCGCAGTCCGGCACGCCCTCGGCCATGGCCTTCAGCGAGCCCTTCGAAATCCGCAAGCGCGGCAACGTGGAGGCCAACCTGTGGGGGCAGGTGAACAACTCCTGGCTCGGCGTCCAGGGAGACCTGGTGAACGAGGCGACCGGCGAGGCCGTCAGCTTCTACGAAGAGGTGAGCATGTACTCCGGCCGTGACTCGGACGGCTCGTGGACCGAGGGCAGCCAGCGCGAGACGGAATACCTGTCCGCGGTGGCCCCGGGGCGCTACGTGCTGCGCACCACGGCCTTCTTCGACGGCCGGCCCAGGTCGCCCCTGAGCTACAAGGTGAGGCTCGTGAGCGACACGCCGCGCGGCTCCTGGTTCTGTGTCGCGCTGGTGATGCTGTTCATCGCGCCCGCCCTGGCCTTCTTCCGCTCCTCCAGCTTCGAGTCGGCGCGCTGGGCGGAGAGCAACCTGGGTTCCAGCTCGGATGATTGAGAAGAGAGGGTGTCCATGAAGTACATCGGCGGAATCGTCGTCATCCTCTATGCCGTGGTGGCATTCACCGGCTGTGAGCCCTTCACCCGTTCGCAGCGTGGCCAGGCCGTGGCACGCGGCGGCGGTGTGCGAACCTGGACCGGCGGTTTCATGGGAGGGAAGTGATGTTCCTGGGAGTCCTGTCAGTGGTGGTGAGCCTGGACAACCTGCTGGCGAGCCTCGTGTACTCGCTCGTCGGTCTGGCGGTGTTCGTCGCGGGCCTGTTCGTCTTCCGGCTCATCATGCCCTTCGATGTGCACAAGGAGATCGAGGTGGACCAGAACACCGCCCTCGGTCTCGTCATGGGCTCCTTCATCCTCGGCCTGGCCATCATCGTGGCCGCGGCCATTTCGGGCTGACGCCCCGCCGCACAGGCAGTACCCGCTTTGAACAAGACGCTCCTCTTCTTCACCGTGCTCGTCATCGCCACGTGTGGGCTCATCTATGAGCTCATCGCGGGTGCGCTGGCGAGCTACCTCCTCGGCGACTCCATCACCCAGTTCTCCACGGTGATTGGCAGCTATCTGTTCGCCATGGGCATTGGCAGCTGGCTCTCGCGTTTCATCGAGCGCGGGGTCCCCCAGCGCTTCGTGGAAATCGAGCTGGGCGTGGCCCTGGTGGGCGGCCTGTGCGCGCCGATGCTCTTCCTCACCTTCGCCCTCACGGACATCTTCCGGGTGGCGCTGTACGGCAGCGTGCTGGTCATTGGCACGCTGGTGGGGCTGGAGATTCCCCTGCTGCTGCGCATCCTCAAGGACGAGCTCAAGTTCAAGGACCTGGTCAGCCAGGTGCTGACGTTCGACTACCTGGGCGCGCTGGCGGCGAGCATCTCCTTCCCGCTGCTCTTCGTGCCCAAGCTGGGGCTGGTGCGCACCTCGCTGCTCTTCGGGCTGCTCAACGCGCTGGTGGGCCTGTGGAGCACGTGGCTGCTGGCGCCCGTGCTGGCCCACCCCCTGCGGCTGCGGGTGAAGGCCGTGGCGCTCAGCCTCTTCCTGGTGGTGGGGCTCGTGCTGGGTGACCGGCTGACGAACTTCTCCGAGGAGCACCTCTACGCGGATGACGTGGTGCACGCGACGAGCTCGCCCTACCAGCGGATTGTGCTGACGCGCGGCAAGCGGGGCTTCTCGCTGTACCTCAACGGCAACCTGCAGTTCTCCAGCCTGGACGAGTACCGCTACCACGAGGCCCTGGTGCACCCGGCCCTGGTGCGCGCGGGCAAGGTGGAGCGCGTGCTGGTGCTCGGCGGCGGGGATGGGCTCGCGGCGCGGGAGATCCTCAAGTACCCCGAGGTGAAGAACGTCACCCTGGTGGACCTGGATCCCGCGATGACGGGGCTCGCCACGCGCTACGACGAGCTGGCCGAGCTGAACGCGCACGCGATGGCGGATCCGCGCATGCACGTCATCAACACGGACGCCATGGAGTACCTCCGGGAGAAGCCGGAGACGTGGGACGTCATCGTGGTGGACTTCCCGGACCCCAACAACTTCTCGCTGGGCAAGCTGTACACCACGGGCTTCTACAAGCTGCTCAAGCGGCGGCTGGGGCCGGAGGGCGTGGCCGTCATCCAGAGCACCTCGCCGATGTTCGCCCGGCGCTCCTTCTGGTGCATCGACACCACGCTGAAGGCGGCGGGTTTCTGGACGCAGCCCTACCACGCGCTGGTGCCCTCCTTCGGGGAGTGGGGTTACGTGCTGGTGGCGCATGAGCCCGCGCCGCCGCGCCGCCCGATGCCCGAGGGACTGCGCTTCCTCACCGAGGACACACACGAGGGCCTCTTCCAGTTCCCCATGGACATGAGCCCGCTGCCAGCGGAGGTGAACCGGCTGAACAACCAGGTGCTCGTCCACTATTACGAGGAGGAGTGGCGGCGGTGGAACTGACGCGGCGGGAGCTCGTCGCCGCGTTCCTCGGCTCGGCGGTGGCGGCCAGTGGGTGCCGGCGGATGCGTCCGCGAGAGCCGGTGCCCGGCGCCATCGTGGACCGCGCGGTGGACGTGGGGCACAAGCTGCGGGGCGGGGCACTGCCGCGCGCGGCGGAGGCCCAGACGGTGGACGTGCTGGTGGTGGGCGGAGGCGTGGCGGGCCTGAGCGCGGCGTGGCGGCTGGCGGCCGCGGGCGTGAAGGACGTGCGGGTGCTGGAGCTGGACTCGGAGCCGGGAGGCACGTCCCGCTCGGGGCGCAACGAGGTGTCCGCGTACCCGTGGGGCGCGCACTACCTGCCGGCGCCGCTGGTGGACTCCGGGCCGGTGATGCGGCTGTTGCGCGAGATGGGCGCGGTGTCGGGCGTGGATGCGCAGGGCTACCCCGACTACGCCGAGGAACTGCTCATCCACGAGCCCGAGGAGCGCATCTTCTACAAGGGCGACTGGTACGAGGGCCTCTACCTGCGCGCGGGGGCGAGTCCGGCGGAGCTGGCGGAGCTGGAGCGCTTCGAGGCGAGGATGAATGCCTTCGCGGCGGCGCGGGACGCCAAGGGGCGCAAGGCCTTCGCGGTGCCCACGGCGCTCTCCAGCGATGACGCCGAGTGGACGGCGCTCGACAAGGTGACGATGGCGCGGTGGATGGAGGCGGAGGGCTTCCGCTCGCCACGGCTGCGCTGGCTGGTGGACTACGCGTGCCGGGACGATTACGGCACCACGGCCGAGGGCGTCTCCGCGTGGGCGGGCATCTGGTACTTCGCCGCGCGGCAGGACGGGAAGGGCGAGCGCAGCGAGGGTTTCCTGAGCTGGCCCGAGGGCAATGGCCATCTGGTGAAGCACCTGCTGTCCTCGCTGGCGCCGGGACAGGTGGAGCGGAACGTGTTGGTGCATTCGGTGGAGCCCGTGGAGGGCGGCTGCCGGGTGGACGCGCTGGAGGCGGCGACGGGCAGGCCCCGGGCGTACCGGGCGCGGCAGGTGGTGCTGGCCTGTCCGCGCTTCGTGGCGGCGCACGTGGTGGCCCCGTGGCGCGAGAAGCGCCCCGAGTGGCTGGGCGCCTTCCAGTACGGGCCGTGGGTGGTGGCCAACCTGACGCTGTCGGACAAGCCGGCGTCCCATGGCTTCCCGCTGGCGTGGGACAACGTCTTCTACGAGAGCCGCAGCCTGGGCTACGTGGTGGCCACGCACCAGGGCCTGCGCATGGACGAGCGCGGGCCCACGGTGTTCACCTGGTACCTGCCCATGGCCGGGCTGGACGTGAAGGCCGAGCGCGAGAAGGTGCTGTCCGCCGGCTACTCCGAGTGGGAGGGGTTGGTGATGGCGGACATGCTGGCCGCGCATCAGGACATCGCCCCGCTGACCCGGCGCCTGGAGGTCATGCGTTGGGGCCATGCCATGGTGCGGCCCACGCCCGGTTTCCTCTGGGGACCGGCGCGCTTCGCGGCGCAGGAGAGCCTGGGCGACTCGCTGCACTTCGCGCACTCGGACCTGGGCGGCATGGCCCTCTTCGAGGAGGCCAACTGGTTCGGTGTGAAGGCCGCGGAGAAGGCATTGAAGGGACTGGGCCGCGCGGACCCGAGCTGGCTCTGAGGCCGCCCCCCATACCCTGCCACTGCTGTCCGGGAGTACTCTGGTGGGATGCGCCTACTCCCGCTCCTGCTCATGACCGCTGTCGGTGCCACCGCCTGCGATGATTCCTCCCAATCCGAGAAGTGGGCTCTCACCACCCGCCTCGTCGACAGTGACATGAGCCGGGCCGCGGGGGCCTCCAGGGCTCCTTCGGCCCGCTCCGCCCTCGCCGCTCGTTCCTCCCTCGTGCATGGCTTGCGTCTGGGTGAGCTCGAGGTCGTCGCGTACGACTACCGCCCCGGCAAGGCCGTGCAGCTCAACGCCCACTTCGGCTACGGCACCACGGGCATGGGTTCCACCGAATGGTCATACATGTCCCCCCTGCTGTCCGGACATGACAGCGCCCGGGACATCCTGCTGCGGAACAATGGTGTCGTGGACCTGTCGGTCCTGGCCAACGAGTACATCATGGGTCCTCCCACGTCTGGAGACCCATTCCTCACCCAGGTGGGTGCCTTCGACATCGACTTCCTCGAGGTCCACTTCTACCGCACGGGCATGCTCTACGACCTGGGCGGACTGGGGAATGTCGCCGACTTCCACTACTTCGGCATGGATGCCGACAACAACGGTCTGGACAAGCACCCGCTTCATCGCTACCCGCCGTTCGCCTCCGTCGGGGACTCCTACGTCACGCCCATCTTCCCTGACTGGAAGGCGAGGAGCGTGGCGCCGACTGGCAGGGTCCAGGCCATGAGTGTCCTGTTCTCGCGCAGGGACTGGTTCCCCGAGGCGCGCATCGTCGAGCTCGAGGACTCCGGCATGGGGGGCCCCTACCACTTCACCGGCATCGCCTATGACAGCCTGGCCGCGAGCACGCCGCTCTCCACCACCCAGAAAGGCTACCTGCTGAGCCTCGCCAACGAGGGGACGCATCGCCGGGGCTATGACCGCTTCGTCATCGTCCCGATGGACGGCCCCGTCCGCATCGAGTTCGACAAGAACGCCGCCGCCAGCGCGTCGCTCGAGCCGCGTGTCGCTCCCAGGACCTTCGATGCGGCGAACATCTCGATCGACCTTGGCTTCGACGTGGACGACCTCATCGACGAGCGGTGGACGAATCCGGTGCCGCACGAGTTCAATGCGCCCGGAAGGGTGGAGGCCTCGGTGGGCCTCGAGGTGGTGACGGTGGCGTCACCGGGCACCTACACCCTCAGCTACGAGGGCATCGACTACTCCTTCGATGTTCCCGCGGGGCTCTCCACCCCGTACGAGGTCATGCGCTCGCTGCATGAGCAGGCCAGGGCCGCCCTTCCCATGGCACGCATCGGCGAGACAGGCGGGGCCACCTTCGGAGCCTCCGGCTTCTATCCGCCACCCCTGGGCACCAGCGATGCCAAGCTCAGGCGCACCGAGACCCTGCCCACGCCCTTCGTGGTGTGGAAGGGCGACGCGAACCATGTGCCCTTCGGCCTGTCGGTGGGTTTCTCCACCTCGCATCCCCTCTGCGCGGTGAACGTGCCCTTCAACCCCAGCACGTCGTGCCACTCGGTCAGCCCGGGCAGCCCGCCGCCATCGGGATGCTGCGTCTGCCCGAACAACACCACGTACGCACCGGCTCCCGGCTCGACGGGCCAGTACCTGTGCAAGTGATGCGTCACTCCCAGGGCGTGTCCGCCCGCTGGGGGGCCGGGGAACGCGCGGCCTCCTGGCGGAGCATGCGCACCTCGCGAAGGAGCTCCGAGGCGGCCTCCAGGAGTCGTGGAGGCGCTGGGCGCGTGGCTTCGCCCGAGGGCCGTGGGCCCTGTTCGTCATCGGGGTCCCCCAGGCCGGAGTCGCGGGACTGCCGGAGGTGGTCGAGAATGCCGGCGCGAAGCTCCGCCGCGTTGTCCACCCCGCGCAGGTAGCCCACGTGCAGCCCGCCGTCGTGCGAATGCTCGCCAGCGTCTCCCTTGGCCTCTCCACCTCCCGCCGTCCACACCTCCACGTCGGCGATGCCCAGGAGCCGCTGGAGGGGACCCTGCCGGATGCCCACGTGCTGGACGTTGGCGAAGGTCATCGTCTGCTCCCGCATGGAGAGCACGCCCTCGCGGATGCGCAGGCCGCGGTCCGAGACCAGGTACCAGCGCAGCTCGTAGTCCAGCCGGAGGATCGTGTAGCTGATGAGAAGCTGCAGGAGGAAGCCCGCACAGGCCAGGCCTTCGATCAGCAGGGCGTACTCGATGAGGAAGGGGAGCCGGAGCCATCGCCACCAGAGGGGCAGCATCAAGTAGCCGACCACCAGGCCCACCGCGCCGCCGAACTGGGCGAGCCCCCAGCGCACCAGGCGGTAGCGGTAGTACGCGGAGGCCGCGCGGAAGACGCGGACCGAATCAGACGCACCCTCCGGGGGCTTCGGTTCCGGAGGAACCCGCGCCACCTGGAGCACCCAGTTCCGAAGCCGCTCAGTCGGCACGGGAGCCTCCCGAAGGGGGCCGCATGGCCTCTCGCAGCGCGCGCACTTCACTCGCCACTTCGCGAAGCGTCGCGGTCAGTTCCTCGAGCGTCGCTACCTCCGGCGAGGCGGCCCGGGACGGTTCGCGAGACGGAAGCGCTCCGGGCCGGGACCGGCTGCCGCGCATGCGGGAGTACAGGAAGTCCCGGAGCGGCTCGAAGAACTGAAGTCCCTCGATGACCATCTCCGCCTTCGAGCTCCCGCTCGCGGTCTGGACCTGGATGCGAGCGAGTCCCAGCCATCGCTCCACCACGTTGCTGGTGAGGTGGATGTCCTGGATGCGGGCATAGGTGAGGCTCACCTCTTGCCGGAAGAGGATGCCCCAGCGCATGGTGATGCCCTCCTCATCCACCTCGTACACGAGCGTGCGGAAGCGGAAGTAGGAGTACAGGAGCTTCACCCAGAACGCGGGGCCGAGAAGCAGGGACTCGAGCGCGGAGTAGGTGAGGAAGTTGGGATGCGGACGCAGCGTCGCGGGGAGGCGGGGGATGGGACCCCACACCGCCGGTGGGCCCGGGTCCGGCTGCTCGAGCGCGGGGTTCTCGTGTTTCATGAATCCCTTCCTCCAAGTCCACGTTACGTATCAGTCGGGCCCGCTATTGCGAACACCCCACCGATTCACGGGATGTTGCTGGGGAACTCACAGCCCTCGGCCGTGTCCTGGCCGGGGTCGTCGGCGCCGCCGCGTCACATCTTCCGGACGCTGGCACGCGCCAGGTCGCACTCCTCGCAGTGCTCCTCTGGTGCACAGAGGAACACGAGCGGGTCCGCCGCGAGGAGCTCGAGCGCCACGGAGACGATGGCGCTGGAGTCGCACAGCCGTGCCTGGGCGTGGCCCACGACGCCCTCGTGCTGCAACGCGCGCGCACGCAGCGGCGCGTCGACCCGGTTGAAGCCCCGGCAGCAGTGATCGGTCTCGGGAATCATCACGGTCCGGGCGGCACCGTCGACCTCGACGACGCAGGGGTGTTCGATGGAGTAGGGGACTCCCGCGAGGGCCTCCGCCAGGTGCAGGGTCGTGTCCTCGCTGTGGCTCACGCCGAGGAGCAACACCTGTCCGGAGAGGTCGTGGACCCGGCCCACCGGGCTGTCCGGGCCGTGTGGCGGCGCCAGCGGTTGGGGTGCGCAGATTCGCTCGGCCATCGGGCCCACGGCCGCGAACGAGCCTCCCGGGTGCGTGCTGCGCCGGACGCCCGGCTGTCTCCAGAACAGCTCGGCGGTGATGCCCATGTCGCACGTCGGCGTCGAGGCGGGATCGAAGATCGACTCACCATCGGTCATCGTCGGCATGACCAGCGTGCCCTCGTCCCCGAGCGCGGACCTCAGTGCGGCGATCAACCCCAGGGGGCCCCCCTCCACCGGGCGCACCGCCCTGAACGACGTGTGCACCAGCAACACGCCGCCCCGCCGTACACCCAGGGTCCGAAGCTGGGTGGTGACCTGCTCGATGCTCATCTCCACCATCGTGTCGCTCCGTCCGCCGGGTTCAAGGGAGGCGTTGGGACTCTACGATGGGGACCCGCCCCGGTGTCAGGCCACCGCGGCGGAGACGGGCGGGCGGCGCAGCGTGGCGGCGGCGGTGCCCAGGGCGGCCGTGACCACCAGTGCCAGGGCCCAGAGCCCCACCGCGTCCCACTGGACGAGGGACTGGCCCCGGAGCGCCTGCATCGCGAGCGCCAGCATCACTCCCGTGTAGGCGATGCCCGTGGCCCGGACGGCGGCCAGACGCTGCGCCTCGGAGCGGTGCCGCCGGCGCGCGAGCAGCGCCGCGAGGATGGGCAGCACCTGCATGGCGTGCAGCCCGAGGAAGTGCGCCGGCCGCATGTCACCGGCCTGGGTGCTCCAGCCGACCAGGGGCAGTCCCGGGCCACCGTCCGGCGCGCCGAAGGTGTGCGAGCCCGCTTCCACCACCCGCTGCCCGGCCCGCATGGCCTCGAGCTGCGCCGCGTTCGGGTTCGTCATGAAGTACCCGAGCCCCATGCCGATCACCGCCGCGATGAAGCCGATGCGCAGTGCCGCCGCGAGCGGGCGATCCGCCAGCCTCGAGCGCAGCAGGGCAACCGCGAGCACGATCATCGTCACCCACAGCACCGTGATGGCGATGCCCATCGTGCTGAAGATGGCGGCGTCGAACGGGGTGGCGATGTTGAAGTGGCTGCGGACCCCGCGCGCCGCCTGGAGCGTGATGGCGACCATCTCCAGGGCCCCCGCCGCGGCGAGGATGTTCCCCGAGATGCGCACGAGCCGCCGCTTCTCGGAGAGGAAGGAGAAGAAGTACAGCACGGTGGCGTTGTACGCGGCCAACGACACGTAGAACTTCATCGGCTTGAGCCAGATGGGCTCGCCCACCAGCTGCCGGGGATCCAGGAAGAGTCCCATCGTGGTGAGCACGGCCCCGAGCACCATGAGCACGGTGGAGATGGCGAGGGGCGGAGACAGGGCCCAGGCACGGCTCCAGAGCGAGCGCATGGACGGGGCGGAGGGGGTGGCGGACATCAGCGGACTCCTTCGTTGGCCAGGGGGGCGGCCGGCTGGGGCAGCGAGGCGATGGCGGGCAGGAAGCGCCGGGTGAAGAGACGGACGGCCGCGTAGGCGAGGTAGCCGGTGGGGCCGAGCAGGAAGGTCAGGACGAGGCAGGGCGCGACGAGCAGGTGGGGGATGCCGCGGCGCTGCGCATCCGCCAGCACGACCCGGCCCACCAGGAAGTCGAACGCGAGGTAGTGGATCCACCCGGCGAGCAGCATGCCGGGGCGCTGCAAGGCGGCACCGATGTGCTCCAGCGTGTCGAACTGGCTGAGCAACCCCGGCAGGTGCGGCGCCACCAGCGCCAGGTAGACGACACCAATCACCAGGGGAATCACGTCGCTCTCCAGCACCCACCGCGTGAACCGGGTCCGAGGGGCCAGGAGCATCGCCGCCCACCCCACCAGCACCGGGACGTTCAACACCTTCAGGATCAGCTCGCCGTCCATGGCTCCTCCAGCGGTTCATCCGCTTTGATGTTTCTCATGTAAACATCAGATGTGGTCAGTGTCAACATGCCGTGGAACGAAGGCCCGCCGGTGGGCGAGCCCCTGGCTCCTACTCGACCTTGCGAACCTGGAAGCCGAGGCGGGGGAAGTGCACGACGACCTCGCCCGCGCGCGCATCCACGCGCCGGACCGCGACCTCATTGGGGCGCGACAGCACGAGCTCACCCTCCACCGGGTCGAGGCCGTAGTCGGTGGGGGAGACCGTCACGCGTGCGCCTCGCGAGAGGCCGTGCAGGTCGAGGAAGGCCTCACCGTCCGTGGGCCGCGGCTTGCTGGCGGCGGCGAGCGCGACGGCCTCACCGCTCTCCATCTTGTCGAAGGTGCCGTGACCGATCGCCTGCATGCGCTCCATCCAGGCCACCAGGCGCGGGTGGGAATCGAGGAGGCTCGCGACGGCACCGGCCCGGCGGATGAACCAGAGCGGATGGTAGACGGAGAAGTCGGCGATGCTCGTGGAAGCGCCGAGCAGCCAGTGCCGGCCGTCCCCGAGCTGGGCTTCGAGTTGCTCGAGGTACAGCCGCATCGCTCCGGTGGCTTCCGCGGCGGCCATGGGTGGCACATTGGCGCGGAAGGCGGCGCGGTCGGCGAGGAACGCCTTGGCCTGCTCGGGCGGTAGACCCTCGAACATGGCCTTCAGGCCCGCGGGCTGGAAGGTGTAGGGAATGGCGGCCCAGAACAGCGCGGAGTCCGCCCACTGCGCCTGGGTGCGTGCCAACCCCGCCGATTCCACGGGGTACAGCGTCGGCGTGGGAGCGAGCCGCTCCAGCACGTCGGCGATCAACGCCGTATCACAATAGATGTCCGCGCCGATCTGCAGGAGCGGGGTCTTGCGATAGCCGCCCGTCAGCGCGATCACATCCGGCTTGGGCATGATCGGGGGAATGAAGACGGAGGTCCATTGCAGGCCCTTGAAGCCGAGAATGGCGCGGATCTTCTCGGAGAAGGGCGAGCGCGGGTAGTGGTGGAGGAGGAGTCGGGACATGCCCCGAGTCTTCCCGGGACGCGCTCACACAGGCGAGCGGGAAATTCCCGGGGTGCTCTCCACTCCGCATTCCGCTGCTGGAGCGGTGATCAGCCCGCTCTACCCGCCGGCCGTGGCTTGAAGCGCAGGCGCGAGCGCTCACGCGCTTTGTGGGCCTCGACCTCGCGGTCTCGTGGCTGGGCCGTCGTGGACAGGGAGTCGAGCAGCACGCGGGCGGTGGCCGTGACGTCCTCCACGGCTTTCGTGAAGGCCGCTTCGTTGGCCTGGGAGGGCTTGTTGAAGCCGCTCAGCTTGCGCACGAACTGCAAGGCAGCCGCACGGATCTCATCTTCCGTGGCGGGCGGCTCGAAGTTGAACAGCGTCTTGATGCTCCGGCACATGGCGGCCTCCAATGCTCGACCTGTGTGGAGGATAAGCGCAACGAGGCCCAGCGCGACGGGGTCCATCCCGGGCTCCTCTCCGCTCGCTCCGGACACGCCTCTCGGGCATGCCCCGAGGCTCGGCAGCCCCGTCACCGCACCGCCGGGCAGCCCGGGGCCCAGGCCTTGATTTAAGTCGGTTGACTTCATCAGTCGATTGACTTAATTCTCTTCGCGTGGGCTCGAGGACGAGCCACTACCCCCCGGAGGCCATGAGGTCATGATGAGTGCCGACGACCGCGCGCAGGTCCTGGATGAGCCGTTCCACGCTCCCCCTCCGCCGAAGCCTCCGATCGATCCCAAGACCCTGGTCCTGCCCGAGAACGCCTCCCTGTTCACCCGCCTGCGCCTGGCGACCCGGATCCTGAAGGTGATTCCAGGCAACGAGGGCAATCCCGACTACGGCCAGACGATCAACATCTGCCTGGACCTCAACGTCTACGCCACGCTCGTCCAGCGGCTCCAGCGCAGCGAGGACGGGCGCCGCATGCTGTCCGAGCGCCCCTCTCTCGAGGCCAAGGATCTGGATCTGAACGCGCTCGAGCGCCTGCCGGAGGGAACACTCGGCCGTGAGTACGCGCGCTACTACCGCGACAACAAGATCTTCCCGTTCGAGACGACGCTGAAGATCAAGAACGACATCGACTACATCGGCAAGCGCTACCGCGAGACGCATGACGTGTTGCACCTGCTGACGGGCTACGGCACGGACGTGGTGGGCGAGATGGAGCTGCAGGCGTACGTCCTGGGCAACCTGGGGATCCACACCGCGAGGCTCATCCTGACGATGGGCACGCTGGGACAACTCAAGACGCCGCAGTCCGGCGTGGCGCGCTCCGAGTACCTGCGGCGCGTGTGGGCCGCCTATCACCGGGGCCGTGCGTCCAAGCTGTTCCTCGACTTCTGGTTCGAGCACCACTGGGAGACGCCCGTGGCCACGCTGCGTGAGCGGTTGTGCGCCCACGTGGAGCCACTGCATTGAGCTCGGGCAAGTCCGACCGGAGCAGCGAGACCCGTGAGCTGCTCCTCGTCACGGCGGAGCGGTTGTTCGCGGAGCACGGGGTGGAGGCGGTCTCCAACCGCCAGGTGAGCGAGGCGGCGGGCCAGTCGAACAACTTCGCGGTGGGCTACCACTTCGGCACCAAGGATGACCTCGTGGTGGCCATCGTGCGCCGGCACTCCGAGTCGATCGAGCGGCGGCGGACCGAGATGCTGGCGGAGATCACCGGCTCACCTGATCTGCGCGACTGGATGTCCTGCCTCGTGAAGCCCAACGTCGAGCACCTCGCTTCGCTGGGCAGCCCCTCCTGGTACGCGCGGTTCCTCGCGCAGATCATGACCCATCCCTCCTTGCGGAAGCTGGTGAGCAGCGAGGCGGCGTCCTCGCCCTCGATGCAGGAGACCATCGAAGGCGTCTTCCGGCTGCTCCCGCGTCTCCCCGAGGACGTGAAGCAGGAGCGGGGAGACATGTGCCGGTTGCTGATCGTTCACATGTGCGCCGAGCGGGAACGCGCGCTGCAAGCAGGCACCGCGGCACCCCGCTCGACCTGGGAGTCCACCGCTTCCGGGCTGGTCGACGCGATCGTCGGATTGTGGCTGGCCCCCGTCACCGCCCGCCGGTGAGCTCGCTGGAGGAACATCGTGGCAATGGAAGAGCGCATCGTCATCGTGGGTGCCGGCCAGGCCGGTGGCGAGCTGGCCGCCGGCTTGCGGAAGCACGGCTACAAGGGGCGCGTCCTCCTGCTGGGAGACGAGGCGCATCCTCCCTACCAGCGGCCTCCGCTCTCGAAAGGCTTCCTGCAGGGGAAGGTGGCGCTGAGCGACCTCTACCTCAAGCCGCTGGCGACCTATGAGCGCTTCGAGATCGAGCTGAAGACCGGCACGCGCGTCGAGGCCATTCACCGCTCCTCGCGGGAGATCTCCCTCGGGGATGGGAGCCGGCTCGGTTACGACAAGCTCGTGCTGGCCACGGGAGGCCGGGCGCGTCCGTTGAATCTTCCCGGGCTGGAAGGGGCCCGGCCCGAGAACCTGTTCGCCCTGCGCTCCATCTCCGACGTGGAGGCGATGCGTGGGCGGTTCGTTTCCGGCAATCGGCTGGTCATCATCGGTGGCGGCTACGTGGGACTCGAGGTCGCGGCGGTGGCCGTACAGCTCGGGCTCCAGGTGACGCTGCTCGAGGCGGCGCCTCGCCTGCTCTCCCGCGTGACGGGGCCGGAGGTGTCCTCGTTCATCGAGCGGCTCCACCGCGAGCGGGGCGTACAATTCCGGCTCGCGTGCGAGGTGCGGGGCCTGGAGCTCGACGAGGCGCGGCGCCAGGTGCGCGGGGTGAGCCTCGCGTATCAGGGCGTACCGGAGCTGCTCGAGGCCGACCTGGTGCTGGTGGGAATCGGCCTCACTCCCAACACGGAGCTGGCCTCCGCGGCGGGCCTGGCCGTCGACAATGGCATCGTCGTGGACGAGTACGCCTGTACGGCCGATCCGGACATCCTCGCCGTCGGGGACTGCGCGAATCAGCCCAGTGCCTACACGGGTGGACGCATCCGGCTCGAGTCCGTGCCCAATGCCATCGAGCATGCGCGTGTCGCGGTGGCCACGTTGATGGGCAAGCGGGAGCCGTATGCCGCCATTCCCTGGTTCTGGTCGGACCAGTACGGCTTGAAGCTGCAGATGGTGGGGCTCTCCACCGGCTACGAGCAGTGCGTCACGCGGGGCTCCGCCGAGGGCAAGGAGTTCTCGGCCTTCTACCTCAAGGACAGACGGGTCATCGCCGCGGACGTCATCGGCAGGCCCGCGGAGTTCATGGTCGCGAAGCGGCTGGTGTCGAGCCGGGTGGAGGTGGACGCCACCCGCCTGGGCGATGCGGCCGTTCCGCTCAACAGCTTCGCTGCCTGAAGACAGACAACACCCGGAAGGAATCCAACATGGCGAAGATCACATTCATCGAGGCGGACGGGAAGGAGCACCAGGTCGAGGCGCAGGAGGGCCAGTCCGTCATGCAGGCGGCGATGGATAACCTCGTGCCGGGAATCGTCGCCGAGTGCGGCGGTTTCGCCAGTTGCGCGACCTGCCACGGCTATGTGGATGAGGCCTGGACGACGAAGCTCCCCGCGCCGGATGCGGCGGAGGAGGGGATGATCTCCTGCGCCTACCACGTGCAACCCAACAGCCGGCTGACCTGTCAGCTCAAGGTGACGCCCGCGCTGGACGGGCTGGTGGTCCGTCTCCCCGTCTCGCAGACGAGCGAGTGAGGACCGGACAGGTCCCCGCGCTTCTTCCTCCAACAACCCGAGAGTTCGAACATGAGCGCCTTTAGCGGACAGAAGTTGGACAAGATTCCCGCGCACGTCCCGCCGGAGCTGGTCTACGAGTACGACAACGCCAGGGATCCTCGGATGTTGGAGGATCCTCACGCCCGGATGCGCTCGCTCATCCTCGAGGCCCCGCCCATCTTCTTCTCCCCGTTCAATGGGGGCATGTGGTTCGTGACCCGGAAGAAGGCCATCGTGGACATCACGATGAACCCGGAGGTCTACAGCAACGGCTTCCTCGCCGCCGCTGCCTCGGGGGAACACAAGGAGGGCCACGCGGGGGGCCACAAGGAGCAGCAGGGGTTCGTGATGCTGCCCATCGCGACGGATCCGCCGCAGCACACGGCGTACCGGGCACCGCTCAATCAGCCGCTGGCGGCCAAGACCCTTGCCGGACTCGAGACGGCGATCCGGGACATGGCGAACGAGCTCATCGACAAGGTGCTCGCCGCGGGGCGCTGCGACTTCTTCTCGGAGGTCGCCGAGCCGCTTCCCGTCACGTTGTTCATGAAGCTGGCCGGCATGCCGACCGACCGTCTGGCGGAGTTCCGTGACCTGGCCACGCAGGCGACGTCCGCCACGGTGGATGCCGCGACCCGCGAGATGACCTTCAAGCGCATCGCGGGAATCCTGGCGGAGGTCATCAAGGCCCGGCAGGAGAAGCGCGAGGATGATCTGATCAGCAAGCTGCTCGACGCGAACATCCAGGGCCGCAACCCCACGTTCCAGGAGATGCTGGGCTACAGCATCACCCTGTTCCTCGGGGGGCTGGAGACCGTGGTGAATGCCTTGAGCTTCGGTGTCCGGCACCTGGCGCGAGAGCAGGAGTTGCAGGCGAAGCTCCGGGCCGAGCCTGGCCTCATTCCCGGCGCCATCGAGGAGTTGCTGCGGCTCTATGGCATCGCGTCCACGCCCCGGCGGGTGATGCGCGACGAGGTCTGCCATGGCGTCCAGTTCAAGCAGGGCGACATGGTGTTGCTGCTCCTGCCCGCGGCCAACTACGACGACACGGCGTTCCCCAACCCCGAGCAGTTCATCCTGGGCCGGAAGGATCCGCACCAGACGTTCAACACGGGTCCGCACCGGTGCGTCGGGCTGAACCTGGCCCGCCTGGAGATGAAGGTGTTTTACGAGGAGTGGTTGAAGCGCGTACCGCCATTCCGGCTGGACCCCCAGGCGCCGCCGAAGTTCATGGGCGGTTTCAACCTGGCGATCACGAGCCTGCCGCTGATCTGGTAATCACCAGAGACCCATGAACCCACCCGAAGAGACACGGGCCACTCGTTTCTGGCCGTTCATGTTCGCCCTGTTCATCGGGTCGTTCATGTCCGTGCTGAGCTCCAGCACGATCACCATCGCCCTTCCCGAGCTGCAGCGGCACTTCGGTGCCGAGCTCTCCCTGCTGCAGTGGACGCTGACGGGCTTCATGCTCGCGATGGGCACGAGCGCGCCGCTCACCGGCTACCTGGGCGGGCGCTTCAGCTTCAAATGGGTGTACGTGGCCAGCCTGGTGGGCTTCATCCTGACGTCCGTGCTGTGCGGGGTGGCCTGGGACACGAACTCGCTGGTGGGCTTCCGGTTCCTGCAGGGCGCGTTCTGCGGCGCCATCATGCCGGTGACGATGACGCTCATCTACCAGCTCGTCCCACGGGAAAAGCAGGCGTTGGCCGCCAGTCTCTGGAGCCTGGCCTCGAGCCTCGCTCCCGCGTTCGGGCCGACCTTCGCGGGCTGGTTGATCACCCTGGGCAACTGGCGGTGGTTGTTCTTCTTCAACGTTCCGCTGGGCCTCGTCGCCGTGGGCCTGGCCATGCGGACCATTCCCTTCTACCGCCTGCAGGTCCCCAAGGCGTTCGATCTCCCCGGACTGCTCACCGTCATCACCGGCACCCTGTCGCTGCTGATCGCCCTGAGCCAGGGGCGGGCCTGGGGTTGGATGGATGTGAAGACCGTGTCCCTGTTCCTGCTCGGGACGCTGTCGCTGGTCGCCTTCGTCACCCGGGAGTTGAAGACGAGCGCTCCACTGCTCGACCTGCGGGTGCTCACGAACGGCCGCTATGTGGTGACGCTGCTCATCTCGAGCATCATCACCATCAGCCTGTACTCGGGCGCGTTCCTCGTGCCGCTGTTCCTGCAGCAGGTCCAGGGCGTGACGCCGCTGGCGACGGGATTGATCCTCCTCCCGGCCTCCCTGGCCATGGCGCTCCTCATGCCCGTGGTCGGGCGCCTGTATGGCCCGATCGGGCCGAGCGCGCTCATGACGGTGGGCGTGCTGATGATCGCGGGAGGCACGTATGCGTTGAGCCGGCTGACGCCGGAGACTCCCCACGCCTACATGCTGGGGTGGATGGTGGTGCGGAACGTGGGAATCGCCCTCTCCATGATGCCGGCCAGCAACGCGGGCATGGAGCAGATCTCACGCGAGCTGAGCGGCCACGCCTCTTCCATCAGCAACTGGCTGCGAAACGTGTTCGGGGCGTTCTCGATCGCCATCTTCACGTCGCTCCTGTCCACCTTCACCGCCCGGGAGGCGGAGGTGCTCGTGAGGCAGGGGGTGACGGAGCGCCGCCACATCGAGTTGTTCTCGTTCGTGGAGGGCATCAACGACGTCTACCTGGTGGCCACGGCCATCGCCCTGGTGGCCGTGCCGCTCAGCCTCGGCATCCGCAAGCAGCAGCAGGTGAGGCTCCAGGCCGCCGCGGAAGCACGCTAGTGGAGTGTCCGCGAAGTCCTTGGACCTGGTCCGTCAGCGCTGTGGATGTCCCCTCTCCCTTTGGGAGAGGGTCAGGGTGAGGGTCTTCCCTCTGTACGACTGGACGTCAGCGCCGGTCCAGGTGCACGGCGAGCACCGGGGCCGTGGTGACGGCGCGCACCTCGGGGATGTGGGCCACGCGCTCGCGCAGGGCGTTCAGGGCCGTCATGTCGGGGACGCGTGCGCGGATGAGCATGTCGAGCTCGCCAGCGAGTGACTCGATGCTGAGCACTTCCGGCAGCTCGCGCACCTGGGGGGCCACACGGGGGCACGCGTGCCCCTCCAGCCGCACGAAGAGGTAGGCCTCCACGCCGGTGGGGGGCCCGCCGCTCCCTCTCCGGATGGTGTAGCCCTGGATGATGCCGTCGCGCTCGAGCCGGGCCACCCGCTCCTGGACCGCGGAGCGCGAGAGGCCCACCTTCGCCGCCAGCTTGGTGGCGGACTCCCGCCCATTCGCCTCCAACAGGGCGAGGATCCGCCCGTCCAGCTCGTCCAGCGCCATACCCGTCGCCTCCTCCCGAGGGCCCATCCCCGGTGCTCACCGGCACTTCGCCGGTGGAGCGGCAGTCCGCCACCTATCGACCGGCGGCTGTACTCCCTAGGGTGCCGTTTCACCACTCACGGGAGCAAGTACATGGAACTCCACGACCGCGCGGCGCTCATCTCCATCGACGTGCAGCAGGGCTTCGACGACCCTTCCTGGGGCCCGCGAAACAACCCCCACATGGAGGCGCACGGGCTCCAGCTCCTGGCGGCCTGGCGGCACTCCGGGCGGCCGCTCGTCATCGTGCGCAATGACAGTCCCTCGCCCACCTCGCTGCTGCGGCCAGGGCAGCCGGGCAACGCGCTCAAGCCGGGCTTCGAGCCGCTCGCCGGCGAGCCGCTGATCACCAAGAGCGTGAACAGCGCCTTCATTGGCACCGACCTGGAGGCGCGCCTGCATGCGGCTGGCGTGCGGCAGGTCGTTCTCTTTGGAATCGCCACGGACATGTGCGTCTCCACCACCGCGCGCATGGCGGCCAACCTCGGCTTCGAGCTGGTGGTGGTGGGTGATGCCTGCCACACCTGGGCGCAACGGGCACCCGATGGCACCTTGTTCGACGCGGACACCATGCACCGCGTGCATCTGGCCACCCTGGCGACCGAGTTCGGCCGCGTGGTGGACACCGCGGATGTGCTGCGGGCGCTCGCGGCGCGGGCGGCCTGAGACGCGCCCGGTGGAGTCAGTGGGCCAGGACGACCCATCGGAGCGCCTCACCCCGAGACGGCCTTCCGCACGGCCGGACGTTGTACGTGGCGCCTGACGTATTCCACCAGCCGCGGATGCCCGTCGAGCAGTCCGAGCGTGTGGGCCAGGTGCAGGATGGACACCATCACCACATCGGCGGCGGTGAACGCCCCTCCCACGAGGAACTCCCGGTCGCCGAGGCCTCTCTGGATGGTCTCGAGCATGGTCCCGAGGCGGGTCCTGTGCTTCGTGAGTTCTTCTTCCGAGTGCGCGCCAGGCTTCTGCTCCTCGGACGACCGGACGTCCCAGTAGAACGCCAGCACCACGGGATCGAGGCTCACCTCGGCGAAGGCCATCCAGTGGTAGTAGGGGCCGCGCTCCGCGGAGTCTATGGGCGGCGCCAGATGCTTCTCCGGGAAGCGGTCGGCCAGATAGAGGCAGATGGCCAGGGACTCGAGCAGCGTGACGTCTCCGTCCACCAGGGCGGGGAGCTCGCCCAGCGGATGCACGGCCAGGTAGGCGGGGGTGGTGTTCTCCTGTCGAGCGAGATCGAGCCTGACCAGCTCGTAGGGCACCCCGAGCTCCTCCAGCAGCCATCGGGCACGCGTCGCTCGGGTTCGAGGGGCAAAGTAGAGCTTCATGTGTTGCGCTCCTGCGGTGGGCGGGAGGCGCCAACATGCGACGTCCGGGGGGCCCGAACAATAGGGGCGCGGGTGGACGCATTGTCAGGCTAGGCTTGACAGTCATGATCTCACCCGCCGACATGATGCTCTTCGCCGCGGTCGTTCGTGAGGAGAGCTTCACCCGGGCCGCGCGCCAGCTCGGCATCACCAAGCAGACCATCAGCGAGCGCATCAGCAAGCTGGAAGAGCGGCTCGGCGTGCGGCTCCTGGAGCGAACGACACGGCGCGTGCGGGTCACCGGGGCCGGAGTGACGTACTACGAGCGTTGCGCCGCCATCGCCGCGCAGATCGAAGAGGCGAACAGTGAAGTGCAACAGCGTCAGGCGGAGCCCGTCGGCCTGCTGCGGGTCTCCTCGCCGGTGCTCTACGGGCGGCGTTACCTGACACCCGTGATTTCGGAGTTCCTCACCCGCCATCCCCGGACGCAGGTGGAACTGGTCCTGGCGGATCGCCGTGTCCACCTCATCGAAGAGGGGCTGGATGTCGGGATTCACATTGGTCCGCTCGACGACTCGTCACTCGTGGCGCGAAAGCTCGGCGAGGGTCCAGTCCACTTCGTGGCGAGCCCCCGCTTCCTGTCGAAGTACGGCACGCCGAGCGCCCGCGAGCTCCGCTCCGCGCGCTGTATTGGCTTCAGTGCGTTCGAGACGTGGGAGGCGGAGGGGGTGAAGTCGCGAATCGAGCCGGTCCTGACCGTGAACGACCTCGAGTTCGCGTGTGAGGCGGCCATCGCCGGGGTCGGCATCGCGCGCGTGCCGGCCATCCTCTGCCGGGACGCGGTCCGGGACGGCCGGCTGAAGGTGCTCTTCGGTCCCAGGCCCGCCATGCTGCGGGCCATCCACGCCGTCTACCCGAGCCGGCTGAATCTTCCGGCCAAGGTCCGGCTCTTCGTGGACGCATTGGCAACGCTGGCCGAGCCGGTGCTGCCGCTCCAAAGCGGCTCGCGGCGAAAGCGCTCGTGAGAGGATGGCTGCCATGCTCTTCAAGATGTCGGTGTCGGCCCTCCCGGTGACCTTCACGCGCGGGCTCCTGTGTTGCGCATGGCTGGGGCTTGGGGCCCTGATGGGCACGAGCTGCCGGCCTCCCTTCGCGGCCTGCACCGATGACGCGCGGGAAGACGATGACACGCGGGAACAGGCGCTGGCGAACCCTCCCCTGTCACACGTCTTCGGCCATGGACCGTTGACGCTCGACGGCCAGGTGGCGTGCCCGGGGGATACGGACTGGCTGTACGCCTATGCGGACTGCTGCCACCCGGCCGGGGTGCGCGTGCGCTGGGAGGCGGCTCGGGGAGCGCTGGAGGTCGACCTCCTGGACGCGGAGGGCGTCCCCCTGCCGGTCCCCGGCACCTCGAGCGGCGATGGCCTCGGTGATGCTGAGCGCCGTGGGGGTGGAGAGGGGGCGCGACAGCTGGAGCTCCGCGATTGGCATTGGAGGCGCCGGGGCCGCACGGACGCCCACGGGCGTGTGGATCAGGCGAGTGACATCGTGGCAAGAGTGTGGAGATGAATCCAGAATCGGCTCTCGAGAACCTGCGGCGGTTGCTTCTGGGGCAGCGATGGATCGAGGGGACGCGGACCCTCGCGCCGTCCTCGCTCCTGTCCCTGTTCTACGGCGACCAGAGCTCCTTGAAGGAACTGCCCGCGCTGTCCGCGGCCATGGAGATCTGCGCGCGTGCTCATCCCACCATGCGCGCGGAGGAACTCGCGAGGCTGGATGACGCATTGTCGGAGGTGCTCGGAGAGGCGCAATCCGAGTTGGATCGCTGGCTCGAGGCCTGGCTGGATTCGAAGGTGGAGAAGGTGACGGAGCCGGATGAGCGCTTCGCCAGGAGTTCGGCCTTCGTGGAGCAGCTCCTCGGTGTCCCGGACGCACCTCGCATCCGGCTGAGCCTGCAGGACATCGAGCGCATGAATCAGGTGGACAGGGCCTTCACGAAGCTGTTCCGCCTGCCGACGCTGAAGTTGCTCGGCGGGGCCGGTGCTGCATGGCTGGTCGCATCACCCTCTCGGAGCCTCCGCCGCTGACGTGTCAGCCTCCATCACTGACGTGTCAGCCTCCGTTGCTGGCATGCTCCCAGGGGCGGGCATCACCGTAAGGGACTGAAATGACTGGCGCCTGTCTTCCGCGGGCTCCCTGGCGCGGACGTTGCTCTCCACGACATCCATCCACAGCACCCCCACGACAACCTCGGAGATCCTTGTGCAAAACAAAACCTGGACCGACGCCGCCCTCCTCGACCATCTCCAGAAAGCCGTCTACCTGGAGCTGTGGACCATCCCCCTCTACCTGACGGCCGCCTATTCCTTGCAGGTTCCTGGCACGGGCGCCGATTCTCCACCCCATGAGGTGACCCTCCGCGGCAAGAAGAACCCCAATCGCAGCCGGGAGCAGCTCGCCTTCAACAACATCTATTCGGTCGTCGTGCAGGAGATGCTGCACCTCGAGCTGGCCAGCAACCTCTTCAATGCGCTGTTCGCCCCCAAGGGATACTCGCCGAAGTTCACGGGCGAATGGGCGCCGCGGTACGACAGGTTCCCGTCCTGGATCGCGCTCAACAGGCCCGTGCAGCTCGGACCGGTGAACCCCGAGCAGATGTCCCTTCTGGCCGCCATCGAGACCCCCGAGCCCAAGACCGATGGCGCGCCGAACGGGCCGCAGGAGGTCTACGATTCCATCGGCCAATTCTACATGGCCATCGAGCAGGGCATCAATCAGCGCTGGAACGAGCTCTACCAGCCCGGCGCGGACCACCGGCAGAAGAGCGAGTTCGCCAACCCGCAGTACAAGAACGACGATTACACCGGATTCAGTAGCACCATCGGCGGCGACAGCCGCACCGCGCTCAAACAGGCGAATGGGGTGATCCAGGCCATCATCGGGCAGGGTGAGGGCAACCAGGGCCCGGTCATCGAGTCGGACCTTCGCCCCGAGGACGCGAACGATCTCGAGGATCAGTTCAGCCATTTCGCGCGATTCCGCATGGTGCAGGCGATGCTGAAGTTCGGCGGTCCGCTGAAGACCTATCCCACCACGGGGAGCAGTGGGCTCGCGGCCGCGCAGCAGCAGCTCACCGCGGGCTTCACGAGCCTCTTGTCCGCGTTGGAGAAGGGCTATGCGGGGGACGACGAGCTCGACCTCGGTAGCATGTGGGCTCTCCCCACGCAGATCGTGTCCGTGTGGGCCGCGGGAGGAGTGCCGCGGTTCTAGGCCCTCCGTACCCCATCCCGTCCGGGCGGGAATAGAACCCGCCCCGGAGCGGGCCTGGCGGATGAGCCGGAAAAATCATCGTGAGGCGGGGCCATGTCACGGCCGGCCCGGGTGTTTCGTCCTGGGGGCGGGCAGGTATTTTTCGCCCGGAATGGAGCCGCACATGGACCCGAGGTTGAATCCCTTCGCGACCGCGCCGGAACTGTTGAAGGCCATGATTTCCCTGAGCGAGAAGGTCGAGAGCAGTGGGCTCGAGAAGAGCCTCCTGGAGCTGGTGAAGATCCGCGCCTCGCAGCTCAACGGATGCGCTTTCTGCATCCACATGCACACCCGTGACGCCCGCGCGCACGGGGAGACCGAGGAGCGCATCTACCTGTTGAATGGTTGGCGGGAGTCGCCCCTCTACACGGAGCGCGAGCGGGCGGCCCTGCGCTGGACCGAGGCCCTGACGCTCGTCTCCCAGACGCACGCCCCGGACGCGGACTACGAGGCGCTCCAGGCGCACTTCTCCCAGGAGGAGGTGGTGAAGCTGACCCTGGCCATCACCACCATCAACGCCTGGAACCGGATTGCCATCGGTTTCCGGAGCATTCATCCGGTAGCCTCGCGCAGTGATGCCGCCTGAAGACAGTCCCACGAGTACCTTCGATCCACTCCGCCCGCGCCTGCTCCGCATCGCCTACCGGATGCTGGGGAGTGCCGCGGAAGCGGAGGACGTGGTGCAGGACGCCTACCTGCGCTGGCACCAGACGGACCGGGCCGCCGTCCGGGACGCTGGCGCCGTGCTCGTGCGCACGGTGACGCGCCTGTGCCTGGACATCCTGAAGTCCGCCCGCGTCCGGCGCGAGGAGTACATGGGCACGTGGCTGCCCGAGCCCATCGTCGAGCCCATGGAGGGTGATGACTTGACGCTGACCCTGATGATGGCCCTGGAGCGCCTGTCACCCCTGGAGCGGGCCGCCTTCCTGCTCCACGACGTGTTCGGCATGGACTTCGACGAGGTGGCCCGGGCGATTGACCGCGATCCCGCCGCCTGCCGGCAGCTCGCCAGCCGGGCGCGCGGCCACGTGCGCGAGGCCCGGCCCCGCTTTCCCGTGACGGAAGACCAGGGGCGCGAGCTGGCCTCGGCGTTCTTCACCGCGACCCGGAGCGGAGACCTGGGCGCGCTCCAGGCGCTGCTCGCCCAGGACGTGGTCCTGTACTCCGACGGCGGCGGCAAGGCGAAGGCGGCCCTCAATCCCATCTACGGACTGGAAAAGAACCTGCGCTTCGTCACGGGGCTGCTGCAGCGCACGGGCCCCAACGCCTCCCGCCTCGTGTACGAGGGGAAGATCGACGGGCTGCCCGGCTTCGTGACCGTCGAGGCCGATGGCTTGTGGCAGAGCACGGCCCTCGCCATCGAGGAGGGCCGGATCGTCACCATCTACATCACGCGCAACCCCGACAAGCTGCGCGCGCTCCTCAAGTCCTTGCATGAGGACACGCCGTCCTAGCGGACGTCCCTCCATCCGGGTTCGCCCCCCTCTCCGCTTCCACTCCAGGGCAACCTCCAGTTCCTCTGAGCGGTGGGGGTTGCTTCCCGGCTTCGCGGCAGACGACCTTGTCGTGCCACCCCCTCAACGGAGCTGATGCTCTTGGATGTACCGTGCGTGGTTGTCTCCACCGAAAGCCGTTCCCGCCAGCAGCGCGCCTGCCAGTGTCAGCAGCTTCTTCGCTTGTCTCATGGCCCTCTCCTTTTGACCGCCAACGTCGGCCCCCGGGGCTCGAGCAAGGTGTACGTGCATTCCGTGGAGCGCGCCTCGCGCCAGCACCGCTTCTCCCGTGAGTGCTCGCTCCCGCTGCCGGTGCTCTCCATCGCCATGCCGGAAGAGACCTTCCGGGACTTCGCCGTGCCCGACGGTGGCGGCGTCCTCTACTCCGTCCGCACCCTGGAGGGCGTGACGCTGCGGCGCTACACCTGCCGCCGAGCCGCTGTCCGGTCAGAACCTGGTACGGATTTTCAGAACTTCACGACGACCGACTCGGCACTGCGGTTCGCGGGCCCGTGGAACACCACTTCCACGTTGTTTCCATCGGGATCGAGCAGGAAGGCCGCGTAGTAGCCGGGATGGTAGGGACGGATGCTGGTTCACCACCGTCACCACCTTCGGAGCCCCGCTTCATGCGCTGGCCGAGGAAATCACCATCGAGCAGTTCCATCCGCGCTGAGCCATGGGCGGCAAGAAGCGCCAGGCGGTGGACCGTGTATGCAATCAACTCCGAAGCTTTTCGTAGGCGTCTTGCCACGGCGGCTCATCACGAGCCCTCCCCGGAAGCCACCCATGAACCAGACTCCGTCCCGATTCGCCTCCATCACCCTCGCGGGCCTCGCAGCCATCGGTCTTCTCACGGCCGCGGACACGCGCAAGCCCGCCACCCAGTGGCTCGCGCGCCCCACCGAGGCCGCACGCATCGCCCGGGTGGAAGCGGGCCTCTCACCCATCACCCTCCCCGGCGAGGCCCCCCGTAGCCTGTCGCTCCAGCAATGGATGGAGCTGTACAAGATTCCCGGCGTCAGTATCGCCGTCTTCGACCAGGGCGCCCTCGTCTGGGCCAAGGCCTACGGCGTCAAGCAGGCCGGCGGCTCCGAGCCCGTCACCGTCGACACCCTCTTCCAGGCCGCTTCCATCAGCAAACCAGTCACCGCCCTCGCGGCCATGCACCACGCCGAGAAGCGGCACTGGCCGCTCGACGCGAACATCAATGAGCTCCTCACCTCGTGGAAGGTGCCGGACAACGACTTCACGAAGGAGCAGAAGGTCACCCTCCGCCGGCTGCTCGCCCACAACGCCGGCACGACGGTCCACGGCTTCCGCGGCTACGCGGCGGGTGAGCCCGTTCCCTCTCCCCAGGGGATTCTCGACGGCGAGACACCCGCGAACTCCGGCCCCGTGCGCGTCGACACCGTGCCCGGCACCGTGACGCGCTACAGCGGCGGCGGCACCGTCATCGTCCAGCAGATGCTCGTCGACCGGCTCCAGAAGCCCTTCCCGCACATCATGAAGGAGACCGTCTTCGCACCGCTCGGCCTGAAGCACAGCACCTTCGAGCAGCCCCTCCCCAAGGCCCTGGAGTCCCAGGCCGCCATCGGCACGCGCCCCGGCGGCACGAGCCTCGAGGGCCGCTGGCACACCTACCCGGAGATGGCCCCCGCCGGCCTGTGGACCACGCCGTCCGACCTGGCTCGCGTCGCCCTCGAGGTCTCCAAGGCCTGGAATGGCAAGTCCCGGCGCATTGTCTCCCCGGCCATGGCGAAGCAGATGCTCACCCGCCAGTCCGAGACCTTCGGCATCGGCTTCATGCGCAGCCCCGGCGTGGAGTGGTTCGGCCACGGCGGCGCGAACGAGGGCTACCGCGCCTTCTTCATGGCCTTCTCCGACTCGGGCAGCGGCCTCGCCATCATGACGAACTCGGATGACGGCTCGCGCCTCTTCGATCGACTCATCGCCAGCGTGGTCACCGAGTACGGCTGGAAGGGCTTCACCGCCATGCCCGACAGCCCGGCCACGACGGTGGACCTGGTCCTGCGCTTCCAGGGCACCGACGCCGCTCTCGCCTGGTTCAAGAACCACGAGAAGAACGCGGGCCCGGATGCGGAGCCCTCCTCCAGCATCCTCAACGAGATGGGGTACTCGCTGCTGCGCGAGAAGAAGGTCGCTGACGCCGTGAAGGTCTTCGAGGCCAACGCCGAACTCCATCCCGACGACGCCAACACCCACGACAGCCTTGGCGAGGCCTATGCCGAGGCTGGCCGGAAGGACGAGGCCATCAGCCGCTACAGGAAGTCGCTCGAGCTCGACCCGAAGAACGGCAACGCCGTGAAGATGCTGGAGAGGCTCGGCGCGGCCACCACGAAGTGATTGGGCTCTCGGGTTGGAGCCGCGTCAGGAAGGACAGGTCGCGTGCGGCTTCGGGGGCCACGACGAGGCGCGCGGCCTGGATCCTGATGACAGGCTCCCCTCCGAGAGGAGGGGCTCGCCTGTCCCTGGCTACCTCCCCCACTTCCCGAACACACAGGTGAGCACATTCCTACATGGTGGCTCGGTGGGGAACGGACGCGCGAAACGCGGAAATATGATGATCATCATATGAGCGGACCGTTTCCCAACCCCGGAACAACCCAGGAGCTGAACCATGGAGATCAAGAATGCAGTCGCGCTGGTGACCGGCGCCAACCGTGGCCTTGGACTCGCCTTCGCGCAGGTGTTGCTCGAACGCGGCGCACGCAAGGTCTACGCGGCCGCCCGAGATCCATCGACCATCTCATTGCCTGGCGTCGTGCCGGTCCGGCTCGACGTGACCCGGCCCGAACAGGTCGAGGCGATCGCGCGTGAGGCCCGGGACGTGACGCTGCTGATCAACAACGCGGGCATCCTGAAGCCGACGACGCTCCTCGCCCATGACGCCCAGGCCGCCGCGCGAGCCGAGCTCGAGACCAATTACCTGGGGCCGCTGGCGACGAGCAGCGCCTTCGCGCCGATCCTGGCCAGCCATGGCGGTGGCGCGATCGTCAACGTGCTGTCCGTGCTCAGCTGGCTGGCGTTCCCCGGCACGTCGACGTACAGCGCCTCGAAGGCCGCGGCCTGGGCGCTGACCAACGGACTGCGCAACGAGCTGCGTGGGCAGAAGACCCAGGTGCTGGGGCTGCACGTCGGCTACATGGACACCGACATGGCCCATGGCGTCAACGCGCCGAAATCCAGCCCCACCGAGGTGGTGCGCCTGACACTCGATGCGCTCGAAGCCGGTAGGGACGAGGTCCTCGCTGACGAGGTGAGCCGCAACGTCAAGCGGGGTCTGTCCGCCGAGCCGGGTGTCTATCTCGGCATTCCTGGCGCATGAGGCGCTCCCGGCCAAGAAGCTGACCGGGGAGCTCTACCTGCTGGCGACGAATGAGCTCACGGCGCACCAGATGGGCTACCCGGGACGCGGTGCCTGGACCGTGTTCGTGAGGAGGCCGGACGGTCGCCTGCGTCGACAGCGGGTTCGTCGTTCAATCGGAATTTGTCGGCGTTGCATGGGTCCTTTTTTCCTAGAGTGCTCCGGCCATGCAACTCACCCGAGACACCTTTCTCGCCCAGGCCGAAGCGACGCTCACCAGGCTCGACGGTTCCGTCCTCGCAGCCATCTCCCATCACGACGAACCCGATGTCGCCACCCTCGCGAACGCCTTCGGAGCAGGCAGGGCGCGCTCCGTCACGGAGTTCATCCAGGCGCTGTGCCCTGGGCCCCTCACGCACATCGGTCTCGCGGCCGTGGTGTTGCGGGAGCTGCTCGAGGCCCGGGACGAAGTCCTGGACGGCACGGTCTCCGAGCCAACGGTCGTCACCGGCCATGCGCGTGTCTCCGGGTCGCTGAGCGTCACCGCACCGCTCGTCGTCCTCGGTGACCTGGAGGTGAAGGGCGTCATCCGCGACGCTGGGCCCGACTCGACGGTCGTTGTCGTCGGCCGGTGCACCGCCTGGGGCTTCAGACGTCGGGGAACTTCCTGGTCCTCGGAGACCTCGTCGTGCGTGACGCCATCCAGGGCGTCTACAACGACGAGAGCCTCGTCGTCGCCGGTGCGCTCGAGACGCGCTTCCTCGACGAGAATGACCACGACATCGCCGTTCACGGAGAGGAGCGCGTGAAGCACCGGTTCGAGCTGGGACGCTCCGGAGAGGAAGCGGCGTCGCTGGCCTCCACCTTCCTCGTCCCCGGCCTCTACGACGTGGACCAGGGCGAGGTCCATCACGACGAACTCTTCGAGCGGATCTCCCGGAACGAGCCTGTCTTCACGGAAGCGCCCCAGCCGCGGCAGGTGAAGGAGCCGGACGCGCCCACGGACGAGGAGCTCCAGGGCATCGACGTGGCGGGCCTCGTCGCGCGTGCGCCGGTCCCGGTGAGCGCGCGCGCCATCCTCTACGCGCAGCGGAAGACGGGCGAGGTGTGGCTGACGGGCTCGGGTCAGTTCCCGGTGGTCATCTTCGACGGTGAGAAGTTCCTGGGACTGGAGCCCTCGCCGGCCCTCGAGGCGACACGGGCCTCGGAGCGCGTCACCTTCTGGCGCAAGCGTGGCGATCTGTTCCTGGAGATCGAGCGCTTCGAGGCCATCGTGCAGGTGCACGCGGGCTACAACAACGGAAGCAAGACGACGCTTCGCTTCGCCTTCGACAGCACGGACGAGGCCGTGCGCGCGGTGCGGCGGCTGGAGGCGCGCTATACAGGGGACTTCCTCCGCGTCACGACCGGGATTCCTGGCCGGGGCCTCCTGGAGCGGGAGCTTTCCAAGTACGCCAACGGGAAGTCCGACTACACGTCGGCCATCATCCAGGGGACGACGCTCGTGACGAGGGATGGCGTGAGCAAGACCTTCGACGATGAGGCCTCCGCGCTGATGGGGCTCGAGGACTGGCTTGCCCAGAAGCGGCAAGCCGGATTCGACCTGAAAATCCTCGAGTGGAAACCGTTCGGCCTCCTCGCGGCGCGGTAGGCGGTCATCACCGCGATTCGATTGCGGCAGGAGTGAAGCATGGTGGACGCGGCACCTGGCTTGAGCTACCCCCCCGCGGATGTCCATGCGTCCACGCCCCGGCTCTGGTGTGTTGCGGCTGGAGGTGGAGCTGGGTCCCGGGGACATGCTCCTGCTGCCCGTGGGCGGGTGGCATGGGTACTCCGCGGTGGAGCCTCCTCCTCCGCCGAGAGCGCGAGCGGGCTGAGCCGCCGCGTGGATGCACTGCGTCGCGCTCAACTCCAAGGACAGCTTCCAGCCCATCTACACATGCCTGCCTGGGGGGGGGACGGCTTGCGGAACCTCCGTCAGGCGAGCGCAAGATGGGGGCGTGCGCTTTCCCTCTCCCACCGCGCCAGTCCCCTCGGAACCGTCTGCCCTGGAGCAGCGCTGCCGCGAGCTGGAGCAGCGCTGCCAGGCGCTGGAGGCCAAGGCCCGGAGCCTCGACGCCCTCAGCCGCCTGGCGTCCTCTCTGTTGCACCTCCAGACGGACATTGATGACATCCTGTGGGACGTGGCCAATAGCACCGTGGCTCACCTCGGTCTGGAGGACTGCGTCATCTACCTGCTGGACGAGGAGCGCCAGCATTTGATCCAGCGTGCGGCCCACGGCCCCAAGAACCCGGGGGCGAGGGAGATCCTCGACCCCATCCGCATCCCGGTGGGGAAGGGCATCGTGGGGACGGTGGCGGTCACCGGCAGGCCCGAGCTCATCGCCGATACGCGGAATGATTCCCGCTACATCCGGGACGACCAGATGCGGCTGTCCGAGCTGGCCGTTCCGCTCTTCTTCCGCGAGGAGGTCATCGGGGTGCTCGACTCGGAGCACTCCCGGGAGGGCTTCTTCACCGAGGAGCACCTCCACCTGCTGACCAGCATCGCGTCCATGACGGCTTCGCGCATCAGCCGCGCGCTCCTGGACGAGCAGCTCCAGGACGTGCGGCGGAGGACGGACTCCATCATCGAGTCGGCCCTGGACGCGATCATCACCGTGGACGGGAAGGGCCGCATCATTGGTTTCAACCGTGCCGCCCAGACCATCTTCCGGTGCGAGCCGCCGGCCGCGCTGCTCAAGCCCCTCTCCGTCTTCCTTCCCGGGTACGACGTCTCCCCTCCGCCCTCGGGGCTGCTCGAGCTGACGGGCATCCGCGCCGGGGGCTCGCGGTTCCCCGTGGAGGCCTCGGTCTCCCACGTTCCCGGCCGGCACGAGGTGCTCACCACGCTCATCCTCCGCGACATCTCCGAACGGCTGCGCGCCCAGCGGCAGATCGAGGAGTTCAACCAGGGACTGGAAGCCCGTATCTCCGAGCGCACCCGGCAGCTGAGCCAGGCCAATGAGCAGTCGGAGAGGCTGCTGCTCAACGTGCTGCCCCCGCCCATCGCCGAGCGGCTCAAGCGTGGCGAGCAGACCATCGCCGAGCGCTTCGAGGACGTGACGGTGTTGTTCGCGGATTTAGTGGGCTTCTCCCGGTGGGCGGCTCCCATTGCTCCCGAGGAGGTGGTCGAGGTGCTCGGCCATGTCTTCACCGTCTTCGATGCCCTCACCGAGCGCCATGGGTTGGAGAAGATCAAGACGATCGGCGATGCCTACATGGTGGTGGCGGGAGTGCCCACGCCGCGTGAGGACCATCGCGAGGCGATGGCGAGGATGGCGCTGGACATGCTGGAGGCGGTGGCGCGATTGAAGGAGGCGGGGATGGTGCTGGACGTGCGGGTGGGGATGCACAGTGGGCCGGTGGTGGCGGGCGTCATCGGCACCCGCAAGTTCGCCTATGACCTGTGGGGAGACACGGTGAACATGGCCAGCCGTCTGGAGTCGCATGGGCTTTCCGGCCGCATCCAGGTGACCGAGCCCACGCGTCTGGCCTTGCGCGAGCGCTTCGACTTCGAGCCACGGGGCGAAGTGGACATCAAGAGCATCGGGCCGGTGAGGACCTGGTGGCTGACGGGAGAACGGAGTTCACGATGACCCTCACTGAGGGTGCTGCGCACCGCGACCCTTGAGGGGCCCCGGCGCGCGGTATTCGCTCCAGCACCTGCGTCAGCTCCAGAGGGCTGACGCGTCAATCCCGTGCTCTTGACGTGTCAGCCCGGTGCCAGACGCGTCCGGCATGGAATGAAGCGCCGTGCAAGACCGCTTCCGTCCTCGGAGCCGGTCGTCTGGTGACCCGGCCACCAACTTGCAGAGCTCCCCGGTACTACCGGAGGAGCGTTGCAATGGGCACGAGTTACAAGATCCACCCCGCGGTCGGGGTGGCCCGCGTCGGGGATAGCGAGGACTACTACCTGGGGCCCGAGGTGGCGAAGGGCCTGCCCCAGGAGCGGACGGGGGGGGACGTGACCCGCTTCCGGGACGCGGACGGCGCCATCCGCCGGCAGGCGGCCCGGTTCCAGATACACACGTTCGATCCCAGCAACCCCACCGCACCGGGCAAGCGCGTCCAGCCGGGGCAGGACGGGGTGGTGGACATCGAGTGGACCGTCCATGTCGCGAACAAGAAGGCGGCCTGGTACGAGTTCCAGCAGCAGCAGGGCGCGGACGGCCGATACGACTCCAATCACCCCCTGCGCAACCCGCGCACGACGGACGAGGCTGGGCGCAAGGCGCTCATCATCGACCCGGGGCCCCGCACCGTGGCCTGCCGGGGCAGCAATCAGCACCCCCAGCGCGCGGAGTTCTCCAAGGACGACCCGCAGGGCCAGTCCTATCCCCGGACCTTCCCCAGGTCGGGCCTCATCCCCGGCAACAGCGACATCACCACGCTGGGCAGTGCCATCGCGGATGACCAGGGCTACCTGTACACGCTGGGAGGCTATGGCCGCTCCGGTACGACGGCGGTGTGGAACCTGTCCACGGGGTTGATTGACAACATCCTGAGCGACGACCCGACCCTCACCGACTCGCAGCGCAAGCGCCTCGTCGAGCTCAGGCAGGTCGCCGACCAGTGCTACGACACCCAGGACGCGCTCCTCGCCGCCATGACGATGGAGCTGGAGAAGGACAAGAACAACAGCCAGGCCGACATCCAGGAGACGGTCTCCTTCATGAAGGAGAAGGCCTACATGCAACCGCGCCTGGACACGTACGCGAACAACAACTTCTGGTGGGACGACGTGTCGGATGGGCCCGTCACCGCGACGATCATCCTGGAGAACCAGGTGCGGGTGGAGGTGCAGTTCCCCGCGTGGATGATGGTGGCGCCGCCAGCCTACGCGCCCCAGCTCCTCAACATGATCACCCTGTACGACACCCTGCGAGACACCTTCGTCACCCAGTGTGATCTGGAGCCCGAGCTCTGCAAGGGCGGCACGTTCAACGACGGCTACAAGCCGAACTTCCAGGCGGACATCCTGCCCATCCTCCAGCGCCCGTCCGACTACCAATGGGTGGCGCGCATCAACGATCAGGGCATCGACGCGCACGCGGAGCTTCCCCGGTCAGGCTCGCACAACTTCATGAAGTTCGTGCGCGACCCGCAGTCCGTCAATGACTACCCGGGCCGCATGCCGAAGATGGCGGGGGACAACCCCCTCACGCCGGACGTCCCGCGGAACTTCCTCACCCTCACGCGGACGCAGTACTTCTTCCTGAGCCAGTTCAGCCAGGGCCACTACGTCGACACGCCCCCCACGTCCACGGCGACGCCGGGCCAGCTGTTGGACCGGGGCGTGCTGGAGAACTGCGTGGGCGGGCCCTTCTGCCCGGGCATCGAGATGACGTGGATCTGCCGCGATCCACACTTCTTCATGGAGCCGTTCCGCTTCAAGCACCGCCAGGTGAGGGGCCCCGGTCTGCAATGGAACACCAACCCGCATGACGGACAAGGGCTGGAGCCGGGGGACGCCACCAAGTACATGGCCTTGCCCTGGCAGGCGGACTTCAACGAGTGCTCCAACCAGGTCGTGCAGAACACGTCCCTGTGGTGGTGGCCCTCGCAGCGGCCCTACGAGGTGAATTACGTCGACCGCAACGGAGAGTGGCAGCAGGGATACTGGACGCGCCCCTCCGACATCAACTTCGACAAAGACGAGGAGATGGTCGCCAAATGGAAGGGCCTGGGCTTCATCCTCCGCCGGCAGGACGCGCCTCCCTCCGAGCAGGGCCCGTCCAATCAGGGGGGTGATCCGCCGCCCGTGTACATCGAAGTGGAGCGCAGGCTGCCGGATGGTGACATGCCGTGAGTGCCGCCCTCTGCGACGTCGCCGTCCTCGGAGGCGGGCCCGCTGGCGCGGGAGTGGCGCTCGCCCTGCGCGCCCAGACGCATCTGTCCGTCACGCTGGTGGAGCGCACGGTCCATGATGCGCCGCGTATTGGCGAGACGCTGCCGCCGGACGCACGGCTGCCCCTGGTGAGGCTGGGGGTGTGGGACGGCTTCATGCGCGATGGGCACCTGCCCTCGCGCGGCACGGCGTCCTGCTGGGGCTCCTCCCTGGTGGGGTATCACGACACGCTGATGTCACCCTGGGGCTCGGCCTGGCATCTGGACCGGGCCCGCTTCGACGCGAGCCTGTGCGCCCAGGTCGCGGAGCGGGGCGGCACCGTCCGCACCGCCACCACGCTGACCGCTTGCGAGGAATTGGGCGCGGAGGGGTACCGGCTGCACCTGACACACCCCACGGAGGGCACCTCCACGCTGGGGGCGCGTTTCGTGGTGGACGCGACCGGTTGGAAGGCGGCCTTCGCCATGGCCCAGGGCGCGCGGCGGTGGGTGGTGGACCGCTGCTTCGCCCTGTACGGAGACTTCCGCCTGCGGGCGGGCATGGCCTTCAGCACGCAGGCGCTGGTGGAAGCATGCCCGGAGGGCTGGTGGTACTCCGCGCTGCTGCCCGGCGGCCGCGTCGTGGTCGCGCTGGTGGGGGACGGGGACTCTCTGCGGGGCGTGCACCCGCGTGCCCCGGAGGAGTGGTTGTCATTGCTGGCGCGCACCCGCGCCACCCGCGAGCGGCTGGAGGCGTGTGACTTCACCGGAGAGCCGCTGCGGGCAGTGCCGGCGCCCGTGAGCCTGCTGGATCGGCCTCACGGGGAGCGCTGGCTGGCGGTGGGCGATGCGGCGTGCACGTATGATCCGCTGTCGTCCCAGGGGATCTCCAAGGCGCTCGGCTCCGCGCTGCTGGCGGCCGAGGCACTTCAGCGGCAACTGCGGGGCCGCCCGAACGCGCTCGACGCCTACGCGGCCCAGGTACACCAGGGCTTCGCCGGGCACCTGCGGACACGGGACCACTACTACCGCCAGGAGCGGCGGTGGCCCGACGCCCCCTTCTGGCGCAACCGGCGTGAGGCCCTGGCCTCGAGCGCCCTGGCCGCGTGACGGCCGCCTCTTCACCTCAACTGGAATGGATCCATGAAGACAAGTCAGCAACGATATCTCCTGCTCGCGCTGGGAGGCGTGAGCGCCCTGACGGTGGCGGTGGCCCTGGTGGGGCAGGGGAGGAAGGACTCTCCGGCATCGGGCTCCAGCCCGCCGCCCGTCGTCAGCCAGGCCGTGGGCTCGTCGCTCGCGGTCAAGGTCACCTCGGCTCCCACGCCGGGGACCGTACCGCCGCCCTATCCCGTCTTTCCCCATGGCAACAAGCTGACCCAACCGCTGGCGGAGAACGACCCCCAGGCCCAGAAGTTCCTCGACTTCTATGCCAGACAGGGCGGCGTCGGCTTCCCATCCCTGACCCGGGGATCGCTCACCGCGCTGCCCGACCGGACCCTGGACATCGCGCACAACGGATTGAACCTGGGCAGCCAGCGGTTCAACTCGTCGCTGGTGTGCCAGTCCTGTCATGACGCGGACTGGCTGGCCAACAGCGACATCACGCCGCCTGACGACGCCCCGTCCACCTACAAGGCCCTGCCCACCATGGCCTTCTGGCAGATGCCCACCGTGGATAAGTTCTGGGACGACAACACGCCGCCATCCTTCCTGGATCCCCAAGCGGCCCTGCCGCTCGCGGCGAACTGGTCTCCCTTCGGCGACTGGAGCGCGTCCGTGAAGGCCCTGGCGGGTCGCGATCCCATCTTCCTCGCGCAGGTGGAGACCACGCGGAGCCTGTCGCCCCACCAGCCCGACTCGGTGGACAACCTCTGTCTGCGCTGCCACTCCCCCCTGGCCCAGCGCCAGGCGGCGAGCTCGCACCGGCCCTTCACTCACGACCTGTTGTACGCGACGCCAGAGAATTCCAAGGAGGACCCGCAGAAGGCGGTGCTGGGCGCGCTGGGGCGCGACGGCATCTCATGCAGCGCGTGTCACTCCGTGGCGCCCGACGGCGGGCAGCCCTGGAACGGCACCGATTACGCGGCCTTCTACGGCACCACGAGCGGCACCCTCTTTGGCGACAATCTGACGGCCCGCCTCAAGACGCGGGCGGATACCGTCCAGCCACCGCCGTTCCCCTTCACGTCGTCCATGAACCTGCACCCGGGCACCATCGTGGGCCCGGACAAGCACCTCAACACGCAGCCCATGGCCGCCGCGGGCCTCAGCCTGGAGACGGCCGCCACCGTGGGCGGGCACAGCTACCTGCGCGACTCCCTGGTGTGCGGCTCGTGCCATGTCGTCATCCTGCCCAGGGTGCCCACCAATTACCGGGCCTCGATGCCCATCGCGGAGGCGGAAGCCCACGGCGCCTACGAGCGCCCCGCGAGCTGCCCGCCCGGCCAGACGACCTTCAGCGGCTCCGCCGACTTCCTGTCCGACCCCTGTGTGGAGCTGGCCTATGAACAGACCACCTATTTCGAGTGGCTCAACAGCGGCTATGCCCCCTCCACGGCCACCTGCATGACGTGCCACATGCAGATCACCGCGCCGGATTCGCCCTATGACGGCAGCATGAAGGTGGCGCAGCAGAACGATGCCCTGGCGGCCTTCTACCGGGACAACACGTCCCTGCCACCCCGGCAGTACAACCGTCACACGCTGCTGGGCATCAACCTGTTCGTCCACGAGATGTTCCAGCAGTTCCCTGACGTGCTGGGCCTGGACTTCTACGCCCAGCAGGACTCGCGCGTGCCGCCGTACCTCCAGAGCCCGGAGATCCGCGAGCGCACCCCCAACCTCGTCACCAACCCCGGCGCGGAGGACGGGCCGAGCGCGGATCTGAAGGCCGACGGATGGACGCCGGACCCGGGGCAGACGGTCACGGTGGCGTCGCGGGCACAGGGACTGTCCCAGCAGACCATCAAGCCCAGCCATGGCGCGGAGTTCTTCCAGCTCAGCGGCGGCGCGACGTTGACCGTCGACGTGTCCGCGTACCAGGGTCTCATCGACAAGGCGGCGGGCGCGGCGACCGTCCTGTGGGGCGCCACCACCTACTGCGATGGTGTCGTGCCCTGCGGCACGCTGGCGTTGCAGCGGAAGTCCGCCCAGGGGACCTGGACGGCCACGAGCGGCTCCATCCCCATGAATGCGACCCAGCAGCGCTGGCTCGGTGTGCAGGTGGCGAGCCCCACCCCGATTCCCGCCGGGACGAGCGCGCTGCGCCTGGCCTTCCAGCCCGGCCGCGAGCTGAAGGTGGACGACGTGTTCCTCGCGCTGAAGTTCCCGGATGGCTCGGTGGCGCCGCTGAAGGACGGGACTCGTGGCTACACCTTCGCGCAGAACCTGCTCAACGCCGAGCAGTCCATCCTGGACCTGGCGGTGAACACCGCGCAGGGCGTCTTCGATCCGACGCAGCCCGCGGTCCTGGTGTCCGTGGCCACGCCCACGGAGAGCGGCGGCATGCTGAGCGTGCCCGTCACCGTCACCAGCAACGTGGGACACAAGTTCCCCAGCGGCGCGGGCTTCCGCCGGGCGTTCCTCCAGTTCGAGGTGCTGGACGCGTCCGGCAAGGTGCTCTGGGCCTCCGGTCAGCCCAACGCGCTGGGCGTCATCTGCAATGGTGTGTGCAAGCCGGATGACAGCGCGCTGCTGGCGAGCGAGTTCACCACCGACCCGTCCAAGCTCCAGCCGAACCATCAGGTCATCACCCAGCAGGACCAGGCGCAGATCTACGAGCTGCGCGCGGTGGATGACTACAACCTCCTCACCAGCCTGGAGCTCCAGCAGTTCAGGGAGGTGAAGGACAACCGCCTGCTCCCCGAGGGGTGGGTCTCCCCGGCCCAGCGCAAGGCGGACGAGATGCTGCTCGGCCTGAGCCTCAAGCAGCTCGCGAGCCTCACCGAGCCGCTCAGCACCGTACTGGGGGCCAACGACACGAGCGTGTCCGGTGACCCGGATTTCAACACCTCGCCCGCGAAGGGCACGGACCACATCACCTATCAGGTGAAGCTGTCCGAGGTGAGCGGGTGGAAGTCCATCCGGGTGCGGATGAACTACCAGACCATTCCGCCGTCCTACCTGAACGCCCGCTTCCGGGACTCGCTGCGGGATGCCCAGGGCAAACCCAAGCAGCCGGGGCCCGCGATGCAGCGGCTCATCTACATGAGCAGCCACCTGAACACGAAGACGTCGCTGACGTACAAGCCCCAGGGCCAGGGCGCGCAGCAGGTGGACTTCATGAACAACTGGTCCATGGTGTTGAGTGAAGCCACCGTGACGAAGAACTAGGCACGCGGGACGGGTTGGAGCCTGGCGGCCATCGGGAGTGGGCAACGCGCCCGCCCCCGGTGGCCGCTTCGTCGTGTCATGGGAGCCCCGCGGCGCGGGCGGGCCGCGGGCATGAGAAAAGCGGCCATCGGTGACGGTCGGACAACCCGTCCCGATGGCCGCTTCGAGATGCCGCGCGGGTGGCTCAGCGGCCCACGGTGACGTGTGAGCCGAGCACGATGCCGCGCTTGCCGCGCATCATCAGTGCGAGCTCCGGCGGCGCACCGAGCCGCTCGGGCGTGTGGAGCCGCTGGAAGAACCGGCTGCTGTCGTCGACGTAGTGCATGACCTTGAGCTTGATCTGGAATCCCGGCGGGGGCCTGGTGCCATTGGCCCAGTACGAGTAGATGATGTTCGTCTCGTAGTTGGCGGGAACGTCGCAGGTGACGGACGTGTTCCAGCTTCCCTCGTTGTCCGGCACGGTCGTCTTCTCCAGGACGATGTGCTTGCCGCCGGTGACGGGCGTGCCGGAGGAGAAGGCGACGCTGGCGCCGCCCGGGACGTTGGTGCACTCGAGCTGGAACACCATACGTCCGGCATCCTGGCCCTGGGCGTAGGCCACCGACGTGTCGAAGGTGGGCGCGTTGACGTCCGTGAGGCTGACGTTGCGCCAGCCGAAGCCCGGGTGGTTGAGGATGAAGTCGGTCATGTCACTGTAGCTGCCCACCACGGGGATCTCGTTCGGGTGCTCTTTGGTGGAGACCCGGGAGATGAGGCAGTAGTGGTCGTTGCTGATGGCGGACGGCTCCCAGACGAACGGGTTGTCCGTCACGGCGATGTCGCCTGTCTTGCTGGCCTGGACGTAGACCCCGGTCTGCTGATCGCTGGTCTTGAGCTGGTTGTTCTGCCACTTGTTGGGATAGAGCACCAGGCTGGCCGGCGTGTAGTACAGCGACACCGTCCCGCCCTCCGCGCCTTGGGCGAGGTTCTTCATGCGCAGGTAGATGTAGTTCGGGCCGCCCGTCACCAGATTCTGTCCCACGTCCTGGTCGTAGTTGCTGGCGAAGTGGGCCTGCGGATTGGAGACGGGGTAGATGCCGGAGGGGATGATGTCCGGCGACTCGTAGGCCAGCGGAGGCGACGGAACCTCCCCGTGGTCCTTCAGGTTGGTGCGGAAGAACAAGTCGTCATACTGGGTGGCCATGAGCGCTCTCCTGGTGGATGGGAATGACATCCGCGAGCGAATGGATTCCGCGCGGACTCAGGGCCTTCAATGCATCCACCAGGCCAATGACCTGCACGCCCAACCGGGCGAGAAGCATGGGACGTCCCCACGCTACGGCCTCGCTGACACGTCAGGACCGGACGTTGACGCGTCAAGCCTCCCCGGGTTGTCGGGGGCTCAGCTCATCTCGGCGCGGACGCCCTCGAGCATGCCGGCCTCGGCCTCGCGGTAGACGGAGCCCGGCTCCAACACGGGCTGCCCCGGGGCGACGAGCGACTGGATGGCCCCCTCGAAGGGGGCGCCGGGGAAGTGTGTGCGCACCCAGCCGCTGCCCGGTTGGCGCAGGTCGGCCTCGGGGACCCAGGCACTCGTGCCCGTCCACGAGTCGTGGATGAGGAGCTCCCTCCCGGACTCACCGTCCCGCATGGCCGTGGCGCTCATCCAGTGGCCGGCGAGGCCGATGGCCACGGGCTTGCCCTCGGCGAGCTGCGTGGTGAGCGCGTCCACCGCCTGGCTCCGGTTGTGGGGTTGGATCTCCGTGGCCTCGCCGCCGAAGCGCTCGCTCACCTGGCGCTTCATCATGTACGTGCCCCAGCCCTGCGTGGTGCCGCCCGGCCGCGTGCCGAGCGTGAAGCGGTTCTCCGGATCCGAGCGGAGCACCGCGCCCTCGTACTCCGCGCGCTCCTGGGGGGACATGGCCGCGAGTTGGGCCGCGCGCTCCGGGTCCACCGCGGCCTCCATGGACATGAGGGCGTTGGCGCCGCAGGTGTTGTTCCACGCCTGGGGTGCATTGCCCGCGGGGTTGGTGGCCCCTTGCGTGCTGGTGGGCCTGGCTTCCGGGCTCCCCGGCCAGGTTCCCTCCGCGAAGGCCAGCTCGGGCGTGGTGTGTCCGATATAGGGGCCGGACTCCTCGGAGAGCTGGCCGATGGACGAGAGGTGCACGCCCGGGGCGCCGGGGTAGCCGGAGGTGATGACCTCGGGGGTGCCATCCGCCGCCGTGTTGCCGGTGGCGATGCAGATGTGTCCATCCATGTCGTTCTTCTCGTCGGCTCCGAAGAAGACGATGTCGCCCGCGCGCAACGGAATGCCCGAGTCCGGCGGCACTATCTTCCCGTTCGCCTCGAGACCGTTGAAAGCGCCAATGGCGTTGTTGGTGCCACTGGCGAAGTTGATCTCGGGAGAGCGCGCGGCGGTCTGGTGGATGGCGTACGCACCCTTCACGAAGTCGAGGCACTGCTCGTCGTAGCCGGTATTGCCCAGTCGTTCGTTGGCCCAACCGAGGGCCGTGGCCGGGCTTCCATCACGCACCACCGGGCCCTGCACCGGGGCGGGCGTGCCTCCGCTGAGGTCCACCAGCGGGGCGGCGTTGCTGGCCGCCTCGAAGACGCTCTGGGCCGTGCTCGCGGCATTCTGGGCCGCGGACGTCACCTGGTCGCTCACCGTCTTCGCTATCTCCTTGGCGGTGTTGACCACCTGGGTGGCCGTCTGGAAGAGAGAGGAAACACCGGGGCGGATGGTACCGGACATGCGGAGCCTCCTGGAGCGTGGGCACTGTCCTCCATCATGCCACGTTTTCCTGACTGCCCCCACGGCCCGCTGCGCGCGTGGCGGTCAGGGGTGCTCCGGCGGGGCGGTGTTGCTTCCCGCCCCACCGCGACCAACCAGACTTCAGGGACCTTGCACCCGCACGGGTGTCAGGCGGCTGCTCGTGGTGCCATCTCCCAGTTCGCCGGAGGAATTCTGGCCCCAGGCCCACAGCGGGCCGTTCGAGCGCACCACCAGCGAGTGCAGGCAGCGGCTTGACCGCCGCCAAAAACTGCGAAACTCGAACTAAGGGCGCTGGACGAAGCAGCGGCCCTCGGCCCGGCGCGTGAGATCCTCGGCCACCGTGCGCAGCAGGCCCCGTGTCAGCGCCGAGCGCTGTGCCTCCGTCTTCTCCCCCTGCGTGAGCCACTGCGCCACCTTCCCCAGGCTCGCCGCCGTCACCACCTGTAGCCGGACTCCCACCTCAACTTCGAAGCTGGCATCGGCCTCCGGCTCTTCCTCCAGCGTCCACGCCACCCGCTCCAGCTCCAGCGTCCCCACGCCCGCCAGCGGCCTGCCGTCCAGCACCCAGCGGCCCTCCTTCGCCGAGTACGCCAGCACCTGTGTCAGCCTCGCCGCGTCCATCCGCTCGGAGAACCACAGCGGCCGGCGCCGCAGCAGCGTCAGCTCCAACTCCAGACGCCCCGCCAGCCCCAGCCGCATCAACCGCTCCAGCTCGGGCGCCACCAGCGCGAGCGCCTCGGGCCGTACCGTCACGCGCCGCCCCGCCCGCGCCGCCGAGCACGTCACTTTCGGCGCCTCCTCGCCCCGGGCCGTGGGCGCGAGCAGACCCAGCGCGGCCACCAGCGCCACGCCGGGTCTTCTCCGTCTGCTCGTGCCAGTTGACCGCATGGTGTCTCAGAAGGGCCGGACGAAGAGCAGCCGCGCCTCGGGGCTGATGGTCGCGCGCTCGTCCGTGCGCCAGGCCACCGACAGGTGCACCGAGTCCCCGAAGTACACCTGCGCGCCCACGCCCAGCTTCGGATCCATCCAGCCCAGCTCCTTCCGCTGCACCGTGCCCACGTCCGCGAAGACTCCAATGAAGCTCCACCGGTACTCCGCGCTCGCCAGCAGCGAGGCGTCCCCGCGGAACTCCTTGAAGGCGTAGCCGCGCAGCGCGCTCCACCCGCCCAGGGCCTCCTGCTTCTGCAGGGGCAGGTCCTGGCCGCCCGCCGCGCGCACGCGCAGCCGCAGGCCGTCATCGTGGCCGGTGTTCACGTACAGCACGTTGTCACTCACCACCTTCCAGAAGCGGTACTCCGCGCCACCGCCCAGCTCGGGGCTGCCCACCTCCACCGTCAGCAGGCTGCGCAATGCCGTCCGCTCCGGCCAATCCCAGCCGTGCCGCACCAGGGACAGCTCGGGGTTGCGGAAGAGCGGGCCCGTGCGCTCGGCCCGCTTCTCGTCGCTCGCGTACTCGAGGCGTCCCACCACCGACGTCATCCGTCCCTCGTCCACCAGCGGGTTGGGGAAGGGGGCCGAGTCACGCCGGAAGAGCGAGAAGGGCGGCGAGAAGCTCACCAGCGAGTCATACGTGTCCCGGCGGTACTCCGCTCCCACCCGCCACTGCGGCGAGAGGCGCCAGGTGGCGAAGCCCGTGAAGCCCTTGCGCCGGAAGTACTCCGAGTCCGGGCGGTTGAGCAGCGCGGAGTAGATGTACGAGTCGATGGCTCCCATCCGCCACCGGTCGTTGGTGTCCGTGAAGTCGTAGAGCTGGACGCCCACTTCCGCGAGCCGCACCGCCGGCACCTCCACCTTCGCCCCCACCAGCCAGTTGAGCCGCCGCTGGAAGGCCGTGCGCTCCGGGTCGCCCGGAATGCGCTGGCCGCCCCAGCGCAGGGGAATGGTCAGCGCCCCGTCCAGTGTCACGTGGGCCCGATTGTGCACGTCCCACAGCTTGAGCGAGCCCGACAGGCCGGGCGCGAAGCCCGTCACCTGTGTGTGCATGGGGATGAGCTCCGCGTTGAAGCTGGAGCCCCTCGGGCGCACGTGCACCACCACACGGCGGCCCACCGCGGTGATGGCCTCGTCCCCGGAGTCGCGCGTCCAACTCTCCGCCAGCTCCTCCCAGGACAGCTCCACGTCGTCGTCCCCGTGCTCGTGCTTCTTTTCGCGCCGCTTCTCCTCCACGGGCCGGTAGCTCCTCCCGCCGTTCTCCTCGCGCACCTCCTCGAAGCGCGTGTCCGGCCTGGACTCCGTCTCCACGTCCTTCAGCTTGAGGAAGGGCATCTCCAGCTCCAGGCGCTCCTCCGCCCGGCGCAGATCGCTGCGCAGCAGGACGTCGCCGGGCTTGATGCCCATCACCTCGCGCACCCGCGCCGCCACGTCCTCCTCCACGCCCCGCACCTCCACCGCCTCCACCTTGCCCTCGTCCACCCTCAGCCGCAGCTGCCCCTCCGGCGTCAGCGTGGCGTCGAGGCGCGCGAGCAGGTAGCCCTCGTCCTCGATCTCATCCTGTGCGCGCTCCAGCGCCTCCGGCAGGCCCTTCCACACGATGCCCGGGTGGAACTGGCCCTCGTCATCGAACCAGGCCAGCAGCTCCTTCGGCGGGTCCGGCTCCAGGCACTTCCGGGAGGAGATGTGTACCCGGATTCCCTCCTTCCCGAGGCGCACGTTGGCCACCGTGTCGTCGTCGTCATCGTCATCGTCGTCGCCGTCCTCGTGGGAGGAGGCGGACGGTGGCAGCCGGAACAGTTGCTCCTGGACGTCCTGGAGTTCGTCCTTCTGCAGGCCGGTGATGTCCACGCTCGTGACGTGGGGCTGCTCCTCCAGCGCCACCACCAGCACCGGTGTCGAGCCCTCCGAGAGCCGCACCGTGGGCGTCACCTTCGTGAACAGCCCCGTGCGCGCCAGCCGCTCGAGCAGGAGGGCCGCCTGCTCCGGGGAGAGCGTGCCCTTCTCCGGAACGTGAGCCAGTGCGCGCACCACCGGCTCGGGGATGCGCTGGAGTCCCTCGAGCTTCACGTCCGACAGCGCGCGGTTCTCCCCGTTGACGCTCAGCCGCAGCGCGCCGAGCACCTCGGAGTCCGACTCGCTGTCCGCCTCGGCCAGGCAGGGATCTTCTGGTGGCTGTGACGGTGGCGCCTGCTGGGCGGCGGGCGGAGGCGTCGTGCCGTCCTTGCCGGAGGGCTCGGGGGTCTGGGGCGCGGCGATGCCCTGGGCGTTGGCCGCGAGTGACAGGAAGCAGAGAAGGTGTGCGATGCGGTTCATGCGGGACGGGAAGAGCATGAGGCGTTCCAGGCCGGCGGACGCTGCAAGTGCGCGAAACCACAGGGGGCCGCTCCGCTTGGAGGATGTCATCTCCACATCCTGATGTCGCGGGGTGATGTGCGGATGACATCGCGGCCGTGGCCGTGGCCCGCGAGGTGTTGAGCGCGTTGCGTGAGCACTGAGGAGACGGCCTCCTCTCACGTGGCGGGGATGCCGAGCGCCTTGAGGCGGCGGTGGAGGTTGCCCCGGTCCACCTGGAGCAGGCGCGCCGCCCCGGCGATGCTGCCTCCTTCCTCCAGCGCCGCCTTGATGAGCGTGCGCTCGAAGTCGTCCACGTGCTCGCGGTAGCTCTTCTGCCCGAGCACCAGCCGCGCGGGGGCCGCCGCCGTCAGCGCCGCCGCGCCCGTGAGCGACTCGGGGGTCAACGAGAGCGGACCCTGGCCTCGCAGAAGGTTCTGGCGCTCGATGTAGTTGCGCAGCTCGCGCACGTTGCCGGGCCAGGGCCAGGCGCGCAGGGCCTCCTCGGCGCCGGGCGCCAGCACCAGTGGCACGTTCGGCCCGGCCAGCTCCGCCGCGAAGGCACGCGCCAGCGGGAGGATGTCCTCGGGCCGCTCGCGCAGGGGGGGCAGGGTGAGCGGCAGCACGTTGAGCCGGAAGTAGAGGTCCTGCCGGAAACGCCCCTCGCGCACCGCGAGCGCCAGGTCCCGGTGCGTGGCCGCCAGGATGCGCACATTCACGGCGATGGGCATCCCTCCGCCCAGCCGCTCCACCTCCTTCGTCTCCAGCACGCGCAGCAGCTTCGCCTGTAGCTCCAGCGGCATGTCCCCCAGCTCGTCGAGGAACAGCGTGCCGCCGTGTGCCTGCTCGATGCGGCCGAGCCTCCGCGCCGTGGCGCCCGAGAAGGCCCCGCGCTCGTGGCCGAACAGCTCGCTCTCCAGCAGCGTGGAGGGGATGGCGGCGCAGTTGACCGCCACCAGCCGCCCCTTGCGTCCGGAGGCCAGGTGCAGCGCCCGCGCCACGCGCTCCTTGCCCGTGCCCGTCTCTCCGGTGATGAGGATGGCCGCGTCGCTCGGGCCCACGCGGGCGATGAGCGTGCGCAAGGACTCCATGGCCGGGCTGTCCCCCACCAGGTGCCCGGGCCGGGCCAGCTCCTCGCGCAACCGCTGCTGTTCCTCGCGCAGCTCGCTCAGCACCAACGCGTTGCGCAGCGCGGTGAGCAGCCGCTCGGGCGAGGGCGGCTTCTCCACGAAGTCGGTGGCTCCCAGCTTCAGGGCCTGCACGGCTTCCGCGGGGGAGGCCTCGCCGGAGAGCACCACCACTGGCACGGGAAGCGGCCGGGGCAGCCGCGCGAGCAGCTCCAGCCCCGTCTCTCCGGGCATGCGCAGGTCCAGCACCATCAACGCTGGAGGCTCGCCGGGCGCGTCGAGCAGACGCACGGCCTCGGCGGCGGAGCGGGCTTCCACGGGGGAGAAGCCCTCATCGGAGAGCAGGCCCCGCAGACCCTTGAGGACACCAGGGTCGTCATCCACCAGGAGGATGCGCGGGCCGGAGGTCTGGGAGCGCGGGGCGGCGAGAGGGGCGTTCACGGGCCCAGCGTAGCGCACGGCCGAGCCGGGGCCGTGGCGGGGGAGTGGGGGGCGGGCCGCTCCCTGTTTCTCCCAGGAGTGGGTGGATAAGGTACGGCATGGGGGCATGGCGGGCTTTTCGGCTCGAGCAGGCGTGCATGGCGCTCCCCTGCTTGCTTACGCTCCCACCGGACCTTCCCCTGGGAGGTGGGACAGATGCTGGAGCTCGAGTTGCCATCCGTGCCTGGCGCCAGTCTGGAGAGACCAGGCCTCCTCTTGTCCCTTCTGCGCTCACGCAGCCAGTTCCTCGGGCGGATGAGCCGCGAGCTGGCCTCGTGCGCCTCTCGGGAGGAGGTGTTCCGCTGCCTCGGCCGGGGGGTGATGCCGGAGCTGGGCGACTGGTGTGACCTGGACGTGCTCCAGGACGGCGTGCTCCAGCGGGTCGCGGCCTTCCGGGCTCCCCATGGCGAGCTCCATGGCCCTCGGGGAAGCGCTCCCTCGTTGCTGGCCCGGCGGGTGGCGCGTTCGGGCCGTTCCGAGTTCCTCCAGGGGCCCGATGAGCAGGTGGCGGTCCTCCTGTCCTCGAGCGAGGAGGAGCTCCCCCGCATTCAGGCCGCGGAGCCGCTGGACTGCATGGCGGTGCCCCTGCGGTCCCGTGGAGCGCTCGTCGGGGTGCTCTCCTTCGCCTCGCGCGAGCCGCGGCTGCACCTGGACGAGGACGCGCTGGCGCTCGCCGAGGACCTGGCCGGGTGTGTGGCGCTCGCGCTCGAGACGGACCGGTTGCGCCAGGAGTTGGAGCGGACCCGCTACCACGCCCAGCGTCAGGCCGCGGATTTCCAGACGCTGCTGGACGTCATCCCCGTGGGCATCGGCATCGCCTATGACCAGGAGTGCCGGCACATCCTGCAGAACGCCTGGTTCGCGCGGGTGCACGGCCTGCCGCTCGAGAGCAACATCTCGCTCAGCGCCCCGGACGGCGAGCGCCAGCCCATCCGCTACCTCGACGAGAAAGGTCATGCGCTCACTCCCGAGGAGCTGCCCATGCAACGGGCGGCGGCGACGGGCCGGGAGGTGCTCGACGTGGAGCTGGAGCTCGAGGTCAACGGACAGCGGCGGGGCACGCTCGTCATCTCCGCGGTGCCGCTCTTCGACGAGGCGCACCGCTCCCGCGGCGCCATTGGCACCATCCAGGACGTCACCGCGCGCAAGCGGGCCACGGAGGCGCAGCGCTTCCTGGCCGAGTCCAGCGCGGCGCTCTCCTCGTCGTTGGACCAGGAGCAGACCTCACGCACGTTGGTGCGTCTATGCGTCCCCGCGCTCGCCAACGTGGCGGCGTTCTGTGGCTGGCGGCCGGATGGGACGCTCGGGATGCTGACGGTGACGCACGCGGACCCCGCGCTCCAGCACATCGCCGATGAGGTGGCCCGCACCTTCGCCATTCCCGAGGGTCATCCCATCCACGAGGCCATGACGACGGGACGGCCCCGCCTCATCCCCGTGCTCAAGGAGGTGGATAGCTGGTACGCGGGCGGGGAGGCGCAGCGGCAGGGCCCGTGCCATTCGCTCGGCGTGCACTCGGTGATGCTCATTCCGCTCACCACCCCGCAGGGCGTGGTCGGAGTGCTCCTGCTGGGCTCGCCGGAGCGGGTCTGCACCGAGGACGACTTCACCTTCGCCAAGGAGTACGCCGCCCACGCCACCTACGCCATCGACAACGCGCGGCTCTACCGCGAGGCCCGGGAGGCCATCGCCCTGAGAGACGAGTTCCTCGGCATCGCCGGCCATGAGCTGCGCACGCCGCTCACGGCGCTGCAGCTCGGGCTCCAGCGGCTCGTCCGCGAGAGCGCCACGCCGGGAGACCCCACGCGGTTGTCCAAGTGGGTGGTCACGTGCCAGCGCCAGGGCGAGCGTCTGGGCCGGCTGGTGGGAGATCTGCTGGACGTGAGCCGCATCACCTCGGGCCGCCTGCCGATGGTGCTCGAGGAGATGGACCTGTCGGCGCTCGTGGAGGAGGTGGCGGCGCGCATGGGGCCGGAGCTGGAGAAGGTGCGCTGTCCGCTCGTGCTGAAGCTGCGGTCACCGCTCCCCGGACGGTGGGATCGCTCGCGGCTGGATCAGGTGCTGACGAATCTGCTCGGCAACGCGATGAAGTACGGGCAGGGCCGGCCCATCGAGGTCTCCGCCATGGCCACGCCCGAGGGGGTGTGCGTGCGCGTCCGGGACGAGGGCATCGGCATCTCCCCGGAGGACCAGGCACGCATCTTCGGGCGCTTCGAGCGGGCCGTGTCCGAGCGGCACTACGGCGGGCTGGGGTTGGGGCTGTGGATTTCGCGGCAGATCGTCACCCAGCTGGGCGGTCACATCCGCGTGGAGAGCACGCAGGGCCAGGGCTCGAGCTTCACGGTCGAGCTTCCGAGGTGGGTGGAGGACTGAGGGGCTGGATGATGCTAATGCCGCCCCAGCGCCCTGTCCCAGGCCGCCAACTGCACGGCTACCGTGTATTTGTAGGCACTGGAGAAATCATCGAAGTCCTTCGCGGGAAGCGTGGAGAGACGCTCGCGCAGGAAGCCTGGGTCGCTGAGCACCTCGGGGTGCTTGAAATCGGCGACCGCCGCGACCAGGGAGGGAATCATTCGCAGCAGGGCCTCGATGCAATCCTCCCGGGTAGCGCGAGACATGCGCTCCACCGTCAGGACCATGTGCTCGCGGACCGAGGCAGGGCCTCCGGGGCACCAGGCCTCCAGGGTCCTGCGGTAGATGTCATCCATGAGCTCTTCCAGCGTGTACTTCTGATCGAATGACCAGAACGCGTAGCGAAGGCCCTGGAGCACATCCCAGAAGCGGAGCACGGCGGCGAACCGTTTCGCCATGCGCTCAGCGCTCCGCAAGGGATGCGGAGACACGACATGCTCGATGGCCCCCCAAGGGGTGCTCAGACAGAAGGACTCGAAGGTGTCTCTCATGCGCTGGTGCTCTTCGTCCGGGACTTCCTCATCCAAGTACATGAAGACGCCGCCGAACATGTGCATCCGCCAGCGGGGGTCACCCGTGTCGAAGTCGGCCCCTGAGTGCATTGCCAGCACTTCGCCGGGCTGCACCTGGCGGATCTCCCGGGGCTGGGGAAAGGCACCGGTCTTGAGGTACTCCCGGGCCCACCAGAGGCCTTCGGCACCCACCTTGCGGCGGATGGCGGCTTTGGTGCCGTAGAGCCACGCTGGGAACTCGAGTACCTGGGAGTGTTCGGTGTTCATGGCCTTGCGCCCTACCACAGCGGTCAGATGTGCCTCAAGCGCCAGACACTTCGCTCGCGCCAGGAGCGCAGACGCCTCCCGCCCGCTCAGCGGCAGTCCGCGGGCAAATAGACCTGGCCCTGGAAGCCCTTGGGACGTTCGCCTCCTTCATAAGCGCCCCGGATCGCCTGCTCGGCCAATTCGCCGCGCTGCTCTACCTCTTCCCGGGGCACCTCCTCTTCCTTCTGAGCGGCCCGCTCCTTCCAGGAAGCACCGGGCTTCTTGCGCCGGTAGCTCCAGCGGTACAGCGTTACTCCGGGCTCAGGCGTGCGCCAGGACAACCTCCAGAGTGCGCCCCCGTTCTCGAATTCGAGGAAGAGCGACCCTTCGAAGCCGGTGCCTCCCGCGAGCTTCTTGTCAGGCTCAACGACTTCATTGAGCGCCGCCAGATAGCGCCCCGCCTGTTCTCTCCCTTCACTGCGTGACGCCTCATCGTCTGGTTTGATCTCGAACAGCACGAGGGTGAGGGTGTCCGTGATGTCCGGGCGCAAGAGCCTCACGAACTTCGAAAGACGCTTGGAATTCCCCAACTTCCCATCCCCCACAATGGTGGAGAGGTCTGTATCAAGGAAGACGGGGTTGAAGGGGTACTGCCTCTGGTACTCTCTGCCAATGGCATAATGTGCGGCCTTGCCAAGGAAAGCGCCCCAGGGCTCCCTGGAGTCAGGCTTCCGGCCAGGGAGCTTGGAGGCGGGCGGCTCCGCCCGGGCACCGAGGGCCGCCACGAGCACCAGGAGAAAACCCGCCAGCCTCCAGGTGCGCCCCGTCCTGCTTCCACTGCTCCTCATGTCGATCATGCTCCTTCCGGTGCGTTTGGGGCTTGGGGCAGCTCCACGAGCGCGATCGTGCCGCCTCCGGGCGCGGGCTCCAGGCGCAGGGTGCCGCCGTGCTCGTGGACGATCTTCTGGGCGATGGGCAGTCCCAGACCGCTGCCCTCGGGCTTGGTGCTGAAGAGGCCCCGGGTGAGCGCGGGGCCCTCGAGCACGCCGGAAATCCCACTGCCGCCATCGCGGATGGAGACGCGCACCGCGGCGGAGAGGGCCTCAATGGAGATGTGCACGGGCGCGGAGCCGGGCGTGGAGGCCTCGGTGGCGTTCTTGACGAGGTTGCCGAAGAGGCGGCGCAGGCCGTCCGGGTCCGCGGAGAGCGAGGGCTCGGGGCCGGGTCGCAGCTCCACCGGCACGGGTGAGGTGTCCTGGTAGAGGGAGCACACGTCGGCGAGCAGGGGGCGCAGGGCCACGGGCTGGAAGCGCGGCGCGGGCAGGCGGGCGAAGTCCGAGAAGCTCCGTGTCATCCGCATGAGCCGCTCCACCTCCTCCTGGAGCAGGGCCACGGACTCGGTGAGGCGGGTGGCATCCGGGGGCGTGTCCCCGCGCGACAGCCGCGCCAGCGCGAGCTTCATGCCGGTGAGGGGGTTGCGCAGCTCGTGGGCGAGCGCACGGGCTACGTCCTGCCACGCCGCTATCTGCTCGGCGGCCTTGAGGCGCTCGCGCTGGGCGGCGAGCTCGCGGCCCATGCGGTTGAATTGGACGAGGAGGAATTGCAGCTCGTCGCGGGGCGAGTCGGGGGCGGGGAGCTGGACGGAGAACTCGCCGCGCGCGTAGGCCCACATGCCGCGGGTGAGGGTGGAGACGGGGCGGGTGAGGGCGCGGCCGAGCAGCACGGCGGCGGCGGTGAGCACTGCGGCCGAGACGAGCAGCAGGACGGCGATGAGCCAGGGGGTGCGGCGCGCGAGCGCACGGCGGGCGAGCTCCGCCTGGGCGAGGTTGAGGCGCGCTTCATCCAGCGTGGCCTGGGAGCGGCCCTCGCGGGCGAGCCCCGCGGACACGTCCTCGAGTACCTGCTCCACGGGCGTCAGCGAGACGGAGAGCAGATCCTCCAGGGCCTGCCGGGCGATGAAGCCGAGCAGCACGAGGGGCACCAGTCCCGTGACGAGCATCACGGCGAGGAGCCGGCGGCGGAAGTTGGCGGGAGGAGGCGTCGGGTCTGAAGGCATCAGCGGGGCGATGTTGACGCCACGCGGGGCCCGCTTCCAGCTTTGGGCTCATGCGGACAGAGGCCCAGTCCCTGCTCCTCGAGGCGCGCGCTCGCCCAGCCCATCGCCTCCCCCTCCTGGGCGGTGACGAAGTAGGGCACGGGCAGCGGCTTGAAGTGCATGACGGTGCTCACCGACAGCCGCATGTCGGGGGACGTGATGACGAACGCCATCCCGAGCACCACCTCGCGGATGAGGCCCTCGTGCTCCTGCAGCCAGAGGACCTGCCGCTGCCGCTGCTCGGGCGTGGGCAGTCCTCCCCGGGTCAGGTCGGTGACGCTGAGGTAGCGCTCCCGCCGCCGCAGGCTGGTGGTGACCGTCTCCAGGTAGTGCTCGTACTGCCGGGACGAGGGCGTTCCCACGAACCGTACGAGCCGGAGTGGCCAGCGCGAGTCATCGAAGGTGATGGAGGAGTCGGGAAGCATGGCACTCCACGAGGAGCGGGGATTCGGGGCGCGCCGGAGCTTCCCTGTCCGGCAGGCGGGCGGGGGCGAAAAAAAGAAGCTGGCCGCATGCATGTTCAGCAGCGGTCCATTCGTCGGCCCTCCATTCGACGTTCGGTGCTGGTACCCTCCGGGGTGATGTCTCGTTTTCTCGCTCCTTCCCAGGCCTGGCTCTTCGGGCGAGGCGTGGACCTCGCCGTCTTCGCGGGCAGCGCGCTCGTGTCGGTGGTGCTGGTGCTCGCCGCGCCCGCGCTGGGGGCCGTGGGGGATACACCGTTGTGGGCGTGGGCGCTGTTCGTCGTCTGTGTCGACGTGGCCCACGTCTGGTCCACCCTCTTCCGCACCTACCTCGACGGGGACGAGCTGCGGAGCCGGCCCGGGCTCTACATCACCGCCCCGCTCGCCGCGTACCTGCTGGGGGTGCTCGCGTACCTGCTCTCCCCGGGCACCTTCTGGCGGCTCTTCGCGTACACCGCGCTCTTCCACTTCATCCGCCAGCAGTACGGCTGGGTGGCCCTCTATGGCCGCAAGGCCCGCGTCTCGGACACCGAGCGCGTCCTCGACGCCGCCGCCATCTACGCCGCCACCCTCGGCCCCGTGCTCTGGTGGCACGCGAACCTGCCCCGGGCCTTCTGGTGGTTCGTGGAGAACGACTTCGTCTCCGGCCTGCCCGCGTGGGTGGGCACCGGGGCGCTCGTCCTCCAGGGGCTGGTGCTGGCCGCGTGGGCGGGCTTCCAGTGCGCGCGCGTCCTGCGCGGCGAGGGTCTCCAGGTGGGCAAGGTGCTGTTGGTGCTCGCCACGGGGGTGACGTGGTTCGGTGGCATCGTGGTGGCCCGGGACGACTTCGCCTTCACGGTGATGAACGTCGTCCTGCACGGCGTGCCCTACTTCGCGCTGCTCTTCCGCTACACGCGTGGACGGCTCGCCGAGGGCGGTTATGGCTGGCTGGGGCCCGTGGTGCGCGCGGGCCTGCCCGGCTTCCTGGGGGTGCTGTGCGTGCTCGCCTTCGGGGAGGAACTGCTCTGGGACAAGCTGGTGTGGCACGAGCGGCCCCTGCTCTTCGGCGAGGCCGGTCTGGTGCTGCCCCCGGACGTGCTGGCGCTCGTGGTGCCGCTGCTCGCGCTGCCGCAGGCCACGCACTACGTGCTGGACGCGTTCATCTGGAAGACGAGCCGGGAGCCCCGGTTGCTGGCGCGGCTCGGGTGGTCTCGCGGCGCGGCCCAGGCGCCGGAGACGGGCCGGGCCTCGCTCTCCGGGCTCATGCCGCGTTGACTCTGGGCGCCCCCCACGGTCATCCTCCTGGTCTTTTGGACCGCTCTCCAGGGGGATTCAACTTGCACCAGGGAACCGCTCCGCGCGCCCTCCTCGTCGCGCTCGCGCTCGTCCTCTTCGTGGCCTGCGAGGTCACGGAACCCGCGCCGGAAGAGTCCTTCCGGGGAACCGTGCGGGTGGGCCTCGAATGTGAGAACGGCTTCCACCACGAGGAGCTGGTGCCCGCCGCGGACGGGTCTCCCGAGGTCTTCTTCAGCGAGAACGCGCTGGGGGCGTACCGGACGTCCGATGGGGGGCGCTCCTTCTCGCGCATCTACACCGATGATTTGTTGCAAATGCCGGGCATCACCAACGGCCCGAGGGACCGGACGTTCAAGCCCCGGCGCGTCCGGCCCATCGATGCGCTGCGCGTCGTGCTCTTCGCGGACAGCGGCGGCGTCAAGGTGGCGGACATGGTGTTCGGCTCGCGGGATGGGGGACGCACTTTCCAGCGGCTGGTGGGCGGGACGCGCGAGGGCGGTGCGCTTCCGCCGGACCTCGCGAGGGTCTCCGTGGACATGCGCAGCCCCGTCGCGGTGCACCGGCTCGATGACACGACGATCATCGCCTCCGTCCTGCACGAGGGGTGGTTCGCCTCGACGGACAACGGTGTCACGTGGCGGGCCTTCGATGACGGGAAGGAGCTGCTCACCGACACGGTGACGGGCAACCGGACCGTGTTCGTCCCGCACGTGCGCCAGGGGGCGCGCTCGCTCTACCTGCAACTGGGGCCGCGCGGCTGGTGGCTCGCGGAGGGCAATGCCCCGCTGCGCAAGCTGTGCAATGAGGTCCACGACGAGCCGCGGCTGCCCTGTGGGACGAGGGCGGCGCTCGGGCCGGGGGGCCGCATCGCCTATGCGGGCGAGGACTTCCTGGCGGTGTCGGAGGATGACGGCGCCACCTTCGTGCGGGCACCGCTGCAAGCCGCTCCGCCCTCGCTGCTGGCATTCGATGCGGCCGGCCGCGTCCACCTCATCCGCGAGACGAATGCCAGCCCGCCCGGCACGGCGCGCTGGGTGCGCGCGGAGCTCGTCCAGGGGCGGCTGGTGTTCGACGTGGTGGAGGCCCAGGCCGGGGAGGTCCCCCTGCGGGACTTCGTGTCGGTGATTCCCGGCCCCGATGGGGCGCACGCGCTCCTGGCGCGGGTGGAGAAGCCGTCGCCGGGCGTGCGCCGCCACCTGCTCTGCCGCTTCTCCGAGGGAGACGGGGCGCTCGCCGCGCTCACGCCGGGCTCGCCCGCGAGCTTCGAGCCGGGGCGCGCCTACGTGTACGCGCGGCGCAACGACATGAGCCGCCGGGGAGATCGCTTCACCCTCGACGCGAAGGGCCGTGCGTACGTGGCCACCCACCGCCAGGTGTGGGCCGCGCCCGACCATGAGGCGCCGCTGTTCGACATCACCCCCGGTCCACTCGAGGGCGAGCGCATCTCGTTCCTGTACGGCGTGAGCCTGCTCGGCGGCGTGCTGCACGTGGCGGAGGATGACGATGGGCGGAAGACCGGGGGCCTGAGTGACGAGACGGTCGTGCACCAGCTCAATCCCGGCACGGGGGCGAAGTCCGGGGAGGTCCGGCCGCGCGTTCCCACCGGCTACACGGCGCACGTGCCCGTGGGGTGGGGGCGCTACCTGTCGGGCACCGCGGACATGCTCGTCACCTCGGGCCACAACGGCTCCGTCATCGTCGAGGCGCCGCTCTCGCGCGTGGGCGGGGCGACGGTGCTGCCGCCGTACGGGCGCTTCGGCCACGATGGCACCTACGTCTTCGCCACCACGCGCGTCCCCGTGGAGGGCGTCACGCGCATCGGCCGCATCGACGTGGCCCGTGAGCGGGTGGACCTGGCCTCCTGCGATACCCCGGGCCGCCGCTGCTGGAGCTACCCCGGCGAGGTGGCGGCGCTCTCCACCGATCACCATGGCCGCCTCTATGTCGTGGACGCGCTGCGCGGCCAGGTGCTGCGGCGCTCCTTCGACGCGCCCGACGAGACGCCCTGGACGGTGGTGGGCGAGGGCTTCATGCACCCCACGGATCTCCAGGTCCGCGACGTGGGGGACGCCACGCGCGTCTACGTGCTCGACGGGGATGTCTTCGTCTTCGAGGCGGATGACGCGCGGCCGGCCCGGCGCGGCAACGAGGGCGCGCCGGTGACGCTCGGCTTCCGCGAGGGCGAGGCGACGGGGGCCGAGAACCTGGCCCAGGAGGCCTCCTACCTGCCGGACGGGGTGGAGGTGCATTCCTCCTGCCGTACGTCCCGCGCCGGCTATTGCGTGCTGCGGGGAACGTTCCGGCCTCGCCTCGCCACGTCGGGGGCCTCCATTGGCGGCCTGCCGGCCCGCGTCCTCGCGGAGAACTTCACCGAGGTGCGTCTGGGCTGGCCCGAGGGCCTGGCTCCCGGAGCGCACGAGGCCGTGCTGCCGCGTGTGGATCCGGGCAGTCCTCCCCTGCGCGTCCAGGTGACGCTGCTCGCCGACGAGCGGGCGCGGCTCTTCGATTTGAGGCCGGAGCGGCTCGGCCTGCCGCGTCACGGACAACTGGGCGGAGTGGTGGGAGGGGAGACGTGGGTGGGGGCGCTCGCGACGCAGTGGACGGTGCAGGGCGACTCCACCGGGTTGATTCCCTCGCCGGCCCGGCTGGAGCTCAAGGCGGTTCTCGACACGCCCGGACTGACGCCGCTGGGCCTGGGCTTGCGCGAGCGCTGGTTCGACACGCGCGACTACGACGCCGGGACGGACGTTCCGCGCGTGCACGTCAGCGGCGAGGCGGCCTTCGTGTCGCTGCGCGCGCTCGTGCAGGATCCGCGCACCGGCAACTGGTCCCCGCCCACCTCCTTCACCGTGCGGGTGCTGCGCGCCGTGCGGAACGTACCGGACACCGGCTCGCCCTTCGAGGTGGTGGAGCTCCCCGCGCTCGTCCTGGCGGACACCGCGGGCCTCGAGGGGCGCATCGAGGGCCTCACGGCGGTGGGTGGGGTGCCGGTGGTGGCGACGTACGACACCGGGGCGCGCCTCTTCCGCGTCCATGCGCTGGAGGGCTCCACGTGGCGCGAGGTGTGGCGCAGCGGGAGCACCGGGCTGACGGCGCTGGCCGCCCGGGACGCCCTCTACGTCTACGCCCAGTCCGCGAGCGCGCCCCCGTCGGTGGCGCGGCTCGGGCTGTCGCTCGACGCGGACGCGGTCCAGGTGGCGCTGGCGGGGCCGTACTCGTTGACCGGCGTGCTCCCCAGGGGCATCCGGCTCACCGGGACCGCGGAGGGGGACGGGCTGTTCGTCGCCGAGCGCACCGATGGCGTCCACGCCGTGCTGCGCGTGGGCGCCGGCACGGACTCAGTGGAGACGCTGGCGCTCGTCGACCCCTCGCTGCCCGGAGTAGGGGAGGTCTACACGGAGAGCCCGGACCTGCTGCCGCTGCCGGGCCTCTCCGCGGTGACGCTGTTCGATGGACGTCCCGTGCTGGCGCTCGCCCGCCGTACCGGGGACGCGCGGACGTTGCGCGTGGCGCATTGGACGGGCAGTGGCTGGGCGTTGGGAGACGAGCTGTTGGTGGGCTCGAGCGTGTCCCTGTGCGTGGGCGCGGTGCAGACGCGCCGCGAGGGAGAGGGCTGCTCGCTGGCCCTCTACGATGGCCGGGCCACCCATGGCTGCGGGCCGCTCTCGTGCGAGGTGCGCTCCAGCACGTGGACGCCACGGCCGGGCACCCTGGCCGAGCGGGTGGCGCTCATTCCCACCTCCACCGGGGTGGACGTGCTCTTCGAGAGCGTCTTCCCCAAGCCCTACCTCTCCCCGCGCAACAACCTGGGGGACCACGAGGTGCAACTCGCGCGGGTGAGGCTCGCGCCATAGGGGCCGGCCTTTCCGAGCTCGGCCCACCGGGAGAAGCTTCGCCATCATGACGACAAGTGTTTCGTTCGGGTCCGCCGTCCACGCCTCCCTGCTGGCCGTGCTCCTGCTCTCCGCCTGTGCGCCCGTGCACGAGTCGCTGGGCGACCGCGCCCTGTCCCGGGGCGACGAGCCGGGCGCCATCGCCGAGTACGAGAAGGCGATGAAGGGGGAGATCCTCGTGGACTTCGAGTACGAGCGCCTCCGGGAGAAGCGCACGGCGCTCGTCGAGGGCAGGTGGGGCCCGATGCTCGACGCGGAGCTGGCGCGCCGGGACGCCATGCCTCCGCTGGCGCACGTCACGGCGCTGCTCCGGCTTCGCGAGCAGGTGCGCTCCGACCGCATCACGCGCGCCTTCCTCCGCCGCCTCGATGCGGCGACCGTCGACGCCACCCTGCCCGAGCGGCTCGCCGCCACCACCTCTCCGGAGGTGTCCGAGCGCACCCGGGTGCTCCTGTCACTGGTGGATCTCGCGCTCGCGCAGCATGCGCCGCAGCGGGCGGTGGAGCAGCTCGTCACGGCGTTGGAGCGCACCCTCGCGGTGGGTTTTCCTCCTGTCGGGGCGGAGCGGAGCCTGGCGCGCATCGAGGAGCTGTTCGCGCTGCGCACCCGGCTGCGCGAGCGCAAGCTCCCCGCCTCCGTGGATGCGTTGCTCGACGCGGACTTCCGGCGTCTGGCTCCCGGGCCCCTTCCTCCGCCCGGCCCGGATGCCGCCGCGTGGCTGGAGCGGGTGCTGTCATTGAGGGAGCAGGGCCAGCGGCTCGCCGCTCCCGCGGAGACCCTCGCGTTGCTCCAGCGCACCGCCGATGCCGCCCTGGCCCGGTTGATGGAGGAGCCCGAGCGCGACGTCCAGGCCCACCGCTGGCTGGCCGCCGTGGATCGCCTGAGTCCCCTGGCGGCCCGGGTGGAGGAGGGCCACCCGGTGCGCGAGCGGCTCCGGAGCGTGCTCCAGCAGGGCGTGGCGTGGCACCAGGAGCAGGCGCGCCAGCTTCCCCCGGGCTACCGGCGCTCCCTGCACCTGGCGCTCGCGGCGACGCTCTCCGGCGCGCAGGAGCCCCGCCGTCAGCTCGGTGCCGAGCTCCAGGCCCTGGGGGATGGCTGGCGCACCGCGCTCACGCTCCAGCCTTCCTTCTCCACGGCCCCTTCTTGCTCCTCGGCGGCCGAGGTGCTCGCGCGCTCCCTGTCCCGGGGCTCGCGCGAGGTGCGGGTGGGGATCGTCCTGTCGCGGTGTGCCGCCTCCGAGTCCCAGGGGGGCGAGACGCGGGAGGTGGCGTACCAGACGCAGCAGAGCTACCAGGAGGAGGTCGTCGTCCAGGCCGGTTACCGCACCGAGCGCGTGCAGGTGGGCTCCCACAAGGAGCAGTGCTCGAAGCCCGCGTCGATCGACGGGTACGTCTGGCGCGGCCTGTGCGATGTGCCGGACTACGAGACGCGCAACATTCCCCTCTACGAGACCCGGCTCGTGGACAAGGTGCGGGAGGTGACGGGCCGTCTCTCCTATCCGGTGCGCAAGTGGCGGGCCACGGCGGAGGTGTCCGGGGTGGCCACGCTGCGCTGGGAGGACGGCACGGAGCTGCGGGTGCCCTTCACCCGCCGCCGGGAGGACGTCACCGAGGCGTGGGCGTACCGGCTGCCGCCGCGCGAGCTGGGCCAGCGCGAGCGCACCGGGCAGCAGGACTTCACGCCCGGTTTCGGCGCCACGCGGACGCTCGTGTCCGCCGCTTCCGAGGCCGCTGGCGAGCTGTCCGCCAGTCTGGCGCGGGAGGTGCGCGCGCACCGGGCGAGGCTGGCGCGGGCCGAGGGCGCGGCGGCGCTCGCGGCGGGGAACGAGGACGTGGCGGCCGAGGCCTTCGTCCGCTCGGTGCTCCATGACGGCAGGGCCGAGGCGCAGGCCGCGGCCTGGTTCGAGCGGACCCAGGGGTTGTCGGCCGCCACCGTCGAGCGGGTGCTGTCCCTGGAGGGCGTGGCGCGCGCGGTGCCCGCGGCGGACGCGCCGGAGCGCCCCCTGGCGTACGCGCCGCCCGGGCTGGTGGTGCCCGTGGATTCCGTGCTCCTCGCCCGGACGAGCGGACTCGAGACGGATGTGTCGAACCTGCGGGAGTACAAGGATGGCGTGAAGCCCGGCTTCGAGGGGATGCGCACCCACTTCAAGCTGGCCGGCTTCAACCTGGGCACGAGGGGGACGTCCCTGGAGCGGCCCGCGATGTTGGTGGGCGTCGAGTGCTTCGGGCCCATCCTGGCCAACTGGCTGGGCAGGCCCGGTTGGGGCTTCACGGTGCAGGACGAGCTGGGGCTCCACGCGGGCGTGGGGGCATTCCTCGGCAAGCAGGCGGCCTACGCGGAGGGGGAGGAGGAGGGCCGCCTGGCGCTGAGGCTCGGCGCCCGGTACACGGGGCTGGTGGGCCTGCGGCTGCGCTCCCTGGGCCTCTTCGTGGGCGCGGATACCGGCTACACCTGGGTGCGCTCGGGTGACGTGTTCGCGGGCAACCTGCACGTGTCTCCCGCGGCGCGCGTGGCGCTGCGCTTCTGGGGCCCCTACCAGCTCATCGTCCAGGGCTGGGGTTTCGTCCAGCCCCTCCCGGGCCTTCCCCGCCAGGACGGCCTCTCCGTGTCCTTCCCCGTGCTGGGCCGCGGCGGGGCCGATCTCATGTTCCAGTACGAGCGCGCCACGTTCGATCGCTCGGCGCTGCTCGAGGACGGGAAGACGCGGACGCGCCTCGGCCAGGTTCCCGTGGAGACGATGATGGTGCTGCTCGGCATCCGGGGCTGAGCCGCGCGTGCCCGCACAAGGTTCTATAGGTGGCATGGCCTCCATTTCAGGGGTGGTCATCTCCGGCGCGGCTGGGTAAGGGACAGGGACGTATGTCCCGACTCCTGCTCGTTTCCAATCGCCTCCCCGTCACCGTGAAATCGGACAAGGATGGGGTCTCCGTGGTCCGCAGTGCCGGAGGGCTCGCCACGGGCCTGCGCGGCCCGCATGAACGCTCGGGGGGCGTGTGGATCGGCTGGCCCGGGGATGTGTCGCGCCTCACGCCGCCGCAGCGCGCTTCCGTGGAGGCCCAGCTCGCCGAGCTGCGCTGCGTGCCCATCTACCTGAGCGCCAGCGAGGTCGGCCGCTTCTACGAAGGCTATTCCAACCAGGTTCTCTGGCCGCTGTGCCACTACTTCCTCGACCGCATCCCCCGGCAGGACCGGGACTGGGACGTCTACCGCAAGGTGAACGAGCGCTTCGCCGACCTGGTGGCGAGGCAGTACCAGCCCGGGGACACCATCTGGGTGCACGACTACCAGCTCATGTTGGTGCCGGCCCTCCTGCGGGCGCGGCTGCCCCAGGCGCGCATCGGCTACTTCCACCACATTCCCTTCCCCTCGAGCGAAATCTTCCGCAGCCTGCCGCACCGCGTGGAGCTGGTGCGCGGCCTGCTGGGCGCGGACCTCATCGGCTTCCACACGCACACGTACGTGCGTCACTTCGCCAGCACCCTCATGCGGCTGCTGGGGCTGGAGACGGTGGTGGACCGTGTCGAGCACGAGGGGCGCGAGGTGCGGCTGGGGGCCTTCCCCATGGGCATCGACGCGCAGGCCTTCGAGAACCTGGCCAACGACGCCGGGGTGCTCGAGGAGGTGCGCGTGCACCGGGAGAAGAGCCCGGGGCAGCGGCTGGTGCTGGGCGTGGACCGGCTGGACTACACCAAGGGGATTCCCCGCCGGCTCCTGGCGGTGCAGCGGCTGCTGGAGCGCGAGCCCGCGTGGCGCGGCCGGCTGCGCTTCATCCAGGTGGCCGTGCCCAGCCGCACCGGCGTGGCGGACTACTCCGCCTACCGCGAGAAGGTGGACGAGCTGGTGGGCCGCATCAACGGCCTCTACGGCGGCGTCCACAACGTCCCCGTGCACTACCTCTACCGCACCTTCAACGAGAAGCAGCTCGCCGCGCTCTACCGCGCCGCGGACGTGATGCTCGTCACGCCCATCCGCGACGGGATGAACCTGGTGGCCAAGGAGTTCTGCGCCGCGCGCCCGGACGAGGACGGCGTGCTGATACTCAGCGAGTTCGCCGGCGCGGCGGACGAGCTGGGGGACGCGATGATCGTCAACCCCTACGACGTGGAGAGCATGGTGGACGCGCTGGAGACGGCGCTGGAGATGCCGCAGGAGGAGCGGCGCACGCGCATGCGCACCCTGCGCGCCCGCGTGAAGGAGTACGACGTGCACTGGTGGGTGCGCTCCTTCCTGGAAACGCTCGAGTCCACCCCCGTGGCCCCTCCGCGCGTGGAGCCGGCGGGCGCGGAGGTGGCGCTCGAGCGCATGCGCCAGGCCGAGCGCCTGCTGCTCCTCATCGACTACGACGGCACGCTCGTCCCCTTCGCGCCGAGGCCGGAGCTGGCCGCGCCGGACGTGGCGCTGTTGGACCTGTTGCAGCGGCTCTCCATCCGGCCCGATACCCAGGTGCACATCGTCAGCGGGCGGACCAAGGAGACGCTGGAGGCGTGGCTCGGCGCGCTCCCCGTGGGCCTGCACGCCGAGCACGGGCTCTGGTCGCGTTCCGCGCCGGGCCAGCAGTGGAAGGCCCTGGATGGGGTGCCCACGGATTGGAAGGCCCTGGTGAGGCCGGTGCTCGAGTCCTTCGCCGCGCGTGTGCCCGGGGCGCTGGTGGAGGAGAAGTCGGCGTCGCTCGCGTGGCACTACCGGCAGGTGGACCGGGTGTTCGGCGCGAGGCAGGCGATGGAGCTGCGGTTGCACCTCGGCGAGGTGTTCGCCCACGGCCCGCTGGAGGTGCTGCCCGGCGACAAGGTGGTGGAGGTGCGCGCGCGCGGGGTGAACAAGGGCCGCGTGGTGGGCACCATCACCGAGGGCATGGCTCCCGGCACGTTGGTGGTGGCCCTCGGCGATGACCGCACGGACGAGGACCTCTTCGCCGCGCTGCCCGAGGGGAGCCTCGCCATCCACGCGGGCGGCAAGAAGACGCGCGCCCGCTACCGGGTGGATGGCCCCACCGAGGTGCGCCAGTTGCTCGCCGCGCTGCTGCCGGGCTGAGCCGGCTCACAGCCGGATGTTCTCGTACTCGAGCAGCGCCGCGAGCCCGTCCTCCATGGCCTCGCGGGCCACGGCCGTCTGCCGGTGGAGCAGCGCGTGCATCCGCTGGTCCTTCTCGTCCCGGCTCTCACAGTCCTTCGAGTACTCCTCGAAGGCGCGCAGGCCGCTGATGAGCTGGGCGAGGTGGTTGGGGCACTCGCACTTCACCGTGGCCACCACCTCCAACAGCCGGCCGAGCTGCTCGTGGGTGAAGCGCGGGGGCTTCGGCTCGCGGGACGGGGCCTGGGGCACCTCCCGGCTCCGGGCCTGACGCGCCTCGTCCAGCGCACGGTGGACGTGGGTGCGCAGCAGGCTGAGCGGCAGCGGGCCCTGAACGAAGCGGATCCGTTGAGAAGTGAGTGCTTGGAGCATGCCGTGGTGCGTCAGGCGGTAGCTGACGACGGCGTGCGCGGCGCCGGTGAGGGAGAGCAGCTCGGGCACGAGCCGCTCGGGCACCTTGCCCAGGTCCACGAAGTCCAGCGCGAGCACCTGGGGCCGGAGTGACGGCACCTTGGCACGGAATGTCTCCAGCGAGCTCCCCGCCCACAGCACCTCCAGGTCCCGCATGGCCTGCGGGTTCGCCTGGAGCTGGCTGGGGTAGGTGTCTCCCAACAGCGCCAACGTCACCATGTGTGTTGCCCCCTTGTCCCGGAGCGGGCCGGCGCATGGATGCGCGAGGGAAAAGTGTGTTTCTCCGGGGCGTCCAGGGCCAGGGGCTGTCGTGCCTCTGGCCCGGCTACCCCGTCCATCACCCGAAAGCGCGGGTGCCCCCCGGTCCTACCGTTCCGCGGTGGGGGAGGCGGGCCCGCGCAGGGTCACCTTGTGCGCGAAGGATTGATCCACCCGGCCGAGGAAGGAGCGGAAGGCCGGGTAGTCATCCGCCTTCACCCGGGCGGAGGTGAGGGCCACCTCGCCCTCGCACAGCAGCTGGTTGCCCTCCTGGCGGTAGGAGACGCGCACGCGGCCGAAGGCCGTCTGTTCCTGGTACGGGGAGGGGAGCTCGGCCACGCTGTAGCCCGGGGGCAGGGTGTAGCGGAAGGAGAAGCTGTTGACCCAGGGGCCACTCATCACCAGGTCGAAGCGGCGCTCGGCGAGCGAGGCGTAGGACTGGGTATAGGAGCGGCCGGTGCCGAAGGGCAGGAAGCGCAGCTGGCCGGGGAGGGCCTCGGCGAAGCGGGGGATGGTCATCTTGAAGTCCACCTGCACGTCGTCATCCAGGCGGGTGGTGTCGTTGAGCTTCACGTCGTGCACGGTGAGGCCGGGGAAGCTCTGGGCCCAGGAGCGCTCGAAGGTGGACTTGCGCGAGGCCACGGCGCGGTAGGCGCGGCGGTACTCGGGCGCCATCTGCCCGCCCACGCGGGTGGCGCCGGCGGCCTCGGTGGTGCCGTCCGGGCGCAGCGTCAGGTTCATGGTGAGGCGGGTGGCGTTGTCCTCGGGGCGCGCCTCGGGCGTGGTGGAGAAGGTGGCCTTGCCGTCCGGCTCCACCACCAGCACGTTGGCCACGCGGTCCGCGCTGGGCAGCTCGCGCGCGCCGTGGAACTCGGCGGTGCCGTCCAGGTACAGGTCGAAGCCCGGCACGTAGACGATGGCGTGGTTGAAGGCGGCCAGGCTCGCCGGCTCCTCGCCAATGGCGCCCAGGTTGCGCATGCGCAGCAGCACCAGGCGGCTGTCCACGCCGGCCACCTTCAGCATGGCGTGGATGAGGCTCGCCTTGTCCTTGCAGTCACCGAAGCGCCGCGCCAGCACCCGGTCCACCCGGTAGGGCTTGAAGCCGTGGATGCCGAACTCGAGCGCCACGTAGCGCGTGTTCGTCACCACGAAGTTGTAGATGGCGCGCACCACGGCCTTCTGATCCTCGCGGTCCACGCCCTGCAGCACGGTGTCCACCGTGCGGCGCAGCTCCTCGTTGGGGGTGAGCTGGTCGCGGACGAGGCCCCACCAGTAGCGGCCCACCTCGTCCCAGGTGCGGTAGGTGGACACGTGGAGGTTGGCGGCCACCTCGGCCCAGCCGGGCATGCCGGGCTCCGGCACCACCTTGGAGACGTGCTTCGCGCTCCAGCGGTAGAGGACGCTGCCGCCCTCCACGTCCTCGCGCGTGTGCGTCACGCCGGGCAGCTTCTTCTCGTTCCAGTAGAGGGGCCGCTCCTTGGGCATCTCCACGAGGAACTGGTACCGCACCTTGGGGTAGACGCCCTGCACGCTCTCCACGTCGCCCCAGTAGTCGGACAGGAGGTTGTCCTGGGCGGTGTCGTCCACGCGGTACTGCAGCTCCAGCACGTCGCCCACGGCGAGCGCGGGGAAGGAGAGCACCTTGGCGCGGGCGTCGTAGTACATGCCCGTCCAGGGCTCGTTGATGTTGCGATCGCTCTCGCCATAGCTGTCCACCACGGAGCCGTCCGGCTTGGTGATGCGGGCGCGGAGGATGCGCACCTCCTGGCGGTCCGGCGAGTAGGTGACGGGGTAGGTGCGGAAGGCGTCCACGCCGCGGGTGTTGAGCACCTTCACGGCGAACTGGTGGAGCCGGCCGGACAGGCCGCTCTTCTGCACGCGCACATAGTTGGTGTCCACCAGGTACACGGCGTCCTCGAGGGCGTAGCTGTCGGCGTCCTTCAGGAGGCCCTTGATGTCGGTGAGGTAGCGGGCGCCGGTGCTGGCGGACTCGCCCTTGAGGGTGCGCACGGCCTCCTTGAGGGCGGGGTTCTGCGGGCGCAGCGCCAGGGAGCGCTCGAAGGAGGCGAGGGCCTCCTCCCGGCGGCCGGCGGACAGCAGGGCGCGGCCCTCGCGCTCGTACACCTCGGGCTCGTCCGGGGAGAGGGCGCGGGCCTCGGCGAACCAGGCGGTGGCCGCGTCGAGCTGGCCGTTGGCGGCGCGCAGCTCCGCCAGCTTCAGGCGGGTGGCGTTGTCGAAGGGGTCCAGGACGAGCATCTGCGCGAACTCCCGCGCGGCGGCCTCCACCTGGCCCAGGTTCGCCAGTTGCGAGGCGAGCTGGGCGCGGCTGTAGCGGTCGTCATGGCGCAGCGCGAGGGCCACGCGCAGCCGGGCGATGGATTCCTGGTGCCGGTCCACCATGCGGGCGGCGGCGGCGGCGTTGCGCACCACGCGGGGGATGCGGGGCAGGCGCTGGAGCGTCTCCTCCACCATCATGTGCGCGCGAGCGGACTCGCCGAGCGTCTCGTAGGCGCGGGCGAGCGTGAGGCGGGCGGCGGCCGAGTCCGGGGAGAGCTCCACCATGGGCTTGAGCAGCTCGAGGACGCGCTCGGGGTGGCCGCGCTCCAGCTCGAACTCGGCGAGCGCCACGCGGGCCTGGGTGGAGGTGGGGTCGGCGCGCAGGGCGGCCTCGAGGAAGCCGCGGCGCAGGTTGAGGTCATCGCGGTGGGTGCTGGCGGCCAGCAACTGCAGGCGCACGTCCTGGGGCGCCTCGCGGGCGGCGCGGTCGGCCTCGACGGTGGCGGTGTGCTCGCGCTCGTCGAAGGCGCGGAAGAAGTCGAGCGCCGTGGCGTACTCACCGCGCAACCGGGCGTCCGCGGGAGCCCTGGCCACCAGCTCCTTGAGAGCGGAGGTGACGGTGGGCAGCGGCTGGGGCGCGGCGGAGGGGCCCTTGGTGAGGGCGGGCAGGGGGGTGGGGAGCGTGGCGCGCAGGCGGGCCACCGGATCGCGGCGCAGGTAGAAGCCGAGCGGGCCGGACTCCTGGCACACCTTGAGGAGGACGCGGTTGAGGCCCTTGCGCAGGCGCACGGAGACGCGCGACTGGTCGGGCCGGGGCGCGTTGTAGTGGTCGCTGCTGGAGACCTTCTCGCCATTCACCCAGAGGCGGAAGGCGCCGGAGGTCCCCACGCCGAGCGCCACGCGCGTCTCGGCCGGGGCCTCCAACCAGGTGAGGGCGTAGGCCACGGCCTCGCGGTTGGGGCGCACGGCGGAGGCCAGGTCGACATAGCCCGCGGTGGGGCTGGCGGCGAGCCGGCGCCAGGAGACCTGACGGCCCTTGGCACCAGGGTAGGTGGCGGAGAGGTCCAGGTGGGGGGCCTCGGGGCCGAAGTCGGTGTCGCAGCCGGCCTTGCCCTCGTTGTCGAAGCCGCCGACGACGTAGTAGTCGCCGATGAAGCCGAGGGAGGAGTCGTGGATTTCGGAGGACTTGTTGAGCCGGCCGCGCGAGCGCTCCAGGTCCATGAAGAGGAACCAGGCGGTGGCGCGGGTACCGGGGTCGGTGTCGCGGCGGGTGGCCACCTCGGCGTAGGTCTTCACGAGGGGGGTGAGATCCTCGAGGTCCTCGCGGAGGGTATGCAGCCGGATGAGGTGGGCGGCGCCACGGGGGGAGGAGGCGAGCTCGAGGGCTTCCTCGGCCTGCTCGCGGGCGGCGGTGGCGCTGTTCTCGGAGGCGGCCCGGGTGAGGAGCGGGCAGGCGAACGCGAGCAGTGCGACGAGCCAGGTGGTGCGCGAGAGCACGGCGAGCGGTGGGGTACGGGACATCCGTGTTCCTCGTCCGTCGAAAAGGGTGCCGGGGGTGAGAGTCGGCGCGGGTGAACAGCCGGGCATCGGAGAGCCTTCCCCTGCATGCGACGTCATGGGCGGACAAGCAACTGAAATGTCGGCCGCCGGGCGGGGGAGTCCACCCATCCGTTGGCGGGAGACGGATTCCCTCGCCCTCTGGGAGAGGGGGAGGGCTTGCTGGACCGCTCGCTGGATGGCCGGGAACACCGGCTACTGAACCACCTTCACGTACTCGACGTAGCGCGCCTGGATGTCGGAGACGTAGCGCACCGGCTCGGAGCCTCGGCAGTACCCGTGGCGCGCGCGCCGGTAGTGCTCTGGCTTCTCCAGCAGGAGCATGGCCTTCTCCACGTGGCCGAACCACTTGTCGGGGTCCAGCCCCTGCTCGGCCGCCAGCCGCCGCGCGTCGAGCACGTGTCCCAGCCCCACGTTGTAGGCCGCCAGGGCGAAGCGCAGCCGGTGCTTGAAGGGAATCGTCGGCGCCAGCCGGCCCAGCATCTGGTGCATGTACCGCACTCCGGCGTGCGTGCCCTGCTCTGGATCCTCCAGCTCGGTGAAGCCCATGGAACTGCCCGTGGTGGGCATCACCTGGAAGAGGCCTTGCGCGCCCACCCAGCTCTTCGCCTTCGGGTCGAAGTGGCTCTCCCGCCAGGCCTGCGCCGCCATCAACCGCCAGTCGAAACCATAGGTCGTGGAGTACTTGCGGATGAGCGTGTCATACGGGGAGAGCCGTCCGCTGCTGCCGGCCCGCTCCTCCTTGGCCCGGGTGATGTGGCGCTTGTTCTCGAAGTAGCGCTTGCGCCACATGTTGTAGTGGACGCCGCGGTACGTCTTCTTCACGAAGCCGTCCAGGAAGGCGCGCAGTTGGGGGTTCTCCTGGCGCACGGCGAAGGCGATCTCCTTCTGGGCGGACTCAGCCCCGGGCGGGCCCGGCTGTGGCAGCGTGAAGCCCGCCTCCAGGTCGTCCCGGTAGACGCGCTCGGCGTCGAGGATGTGGCTGTCGGCCACCGTGAAGTCGAGCTCCCCGGCCGCCACCCGCTCCAGCAGCACTTCCGTTTCCTGGTCCTCGGGGGCGGGCTCGATGTCGAAGGGGCCATGCTTCTCCCGCAGCGCGAGCAGCGTGGTGTAGTAGCTGGAGGATTTGCGTGCGTGCACCTTCTTGCCCTCGAGCTCCTCGGGGGAGGCCGCCTTCGGGCCGGTGCTCCGCTGGACGAGCACCTCGTCCACGTAGAGGTAGGGCTGGCTGAAGGCCACCTCGGCCTGGCGCTCGGGCGTGATGGTGAGCGAAGCGGCGATGAAGTCCCCACGGCCCTCGCGCAGCCAGGGGATGAGCAGATCTCTCGAGGGGGGCACCACCACCTCCAGCCGCACGCCCAGCTCGTCCGCGGCCGCCTTGGCGAGCTGATAGTCGAAGCCCATGGGCTCCCCGCGGTAGAGGAAGTAGGTGAGGGGGTTGTTGCGCGTGAGGACCCGCAGCACACCGCGCTTGCGGAGGGCATCCAGGTCCCCCGTGAAGCGCTCGGAGGTGTACTCGGTGAGCGCGTTCTCGACGAGGAAGCCATCCAGCGAGGCCTTCAGCTCCGGGCTCTCCTTGCGCAGCCCCCAGGCGAGCCGCTGCCCCTCCGCGATGGGGAAGAGCCGCTCCACGTCCGGGTTGTAGGCCTCGATGGCCGCCAGCAGGTGACTGTCCAGCACGGTGAGCGGGCGCTGGCCGCGCGACACCTCGTAGGCGAGCTGCTCCGGCTCCACGTTCTCCGGCACCGGCTCGAGGGTGAGTCCCGGGGCCTTCTCCCCGGCCAGGGCGCGCAGGGAGTCCGCGTAGGAGGAGCTGGCGCGCACGTGCACCTTCCTCCCGGCGAGCTGCCCGGGGCTCCTCGGGTTGTCCTGCGCGCCCTTCTTCCCCACCACGTATTCACTGACCACCGCCAGCGGACGGGTGAAGGCAATCCGCTCGGCCCGCGCCTGCGTCACCGTCATCTCCGCGGCGACGATGTCCCCCTTGCCCTCGGTGAGCAGGGGGATGAGCCGGTCGAACCCCGACACCCGGATGAACTCCGCCTTCATCCCGTGGCGCCGGGCGAAGCGCTCCAGCAGCGCGCGCTCCTGCTCCTTGGGGCTGCCCTGCCGGGGCAGGAACTCCTCCTCCGTGCCCTCGATGAGGATGCGCAGGGTGCCCCGCTCCTTCATCTCCGCCAGGTCCCCCTGCGCCACCGGCAGCTCGCGCTCGTCGGCGGCCGCCACCGTGCTCGCGCCTTCGGGGAAGGCGTCGTCTTCACCTCCAGTGCTGGCCGAGGCGGTGGGGCCCGGAGGCCCGGCCTTCTCGCCAGCACAGGCGCCCTCGCAGGCGGACACCGCGCACAGCAGCGCGGCCGCCAGGAGCCACCGGTTGAGGGTTGGACGACTGCGAGCGGACGGATGGGTCATCTCCTGCACCTCCAGGGGGTGGACTGCGTCTTCCCTCCACTCACCATGAACGGCGCGTAGGTGGGTACCTGGGGATGTGCCGAGATGTGCCGAGCGCTCACCGCGAGCCGGTCAGGCTCCCGCCTACCGCGGGTGGTGCGTGGCCTCGGGTGCGAACCACTTGCGCAATCAACCCGCGGGCTCAAGGGCCCGCGTGCTCCCAGGCCAGGTCGTCCTCGGCCAGCCTTCGCACCCACTCCCTCGCGGTGAGTCCCGTGCTGGTGGCGGTATTCGGAGTGGACAGGACCACGTGCGGGTTGCCCGGCAGATAGAACGTCTTCACGTTCGAGGCCGCCGAGGCGCGCACCGCCTCCATCCGGGTCTGGACCTGGGCGCCATTCAGTCCGAAGTAGGTGGCGATGGTTCCGTCCTGGAGGTAGCCGAGCATGCCGTAGCGCCGCGGCGCGGTCAGCAACCGGGCCGAGCTGTCGAGCACGGCCGAGAGGCCTGTCGTGCACTGCGTGCAGCCGGGCGGAAACTCCAGGCCCCACGTCTGGCGCATCGTCCCGTAGCGGCCATCCGCGGCCGTATCGATGATGAGTCCCGAGTCATTCAGCACGTCGACCCGGGCCCATGGCAGGGCCTTCTGCACGCGCCACCAGTGGAGGGTCGCCCCGTAGCCGCCCGCGCTCACGCCCGAGAGCCACACGCGGCGGGCCTCGTGGAAGGTGGGCCGCAGCCGCCGCAGGTACGCGTCCATGTTCCGGGCGCCGACGTGCTCGATCTTCCTCGGGCCGAACCAGTCATAGGTGTGGACGCGCGTTCCGGCGTGAAGGTCGCCCGTGCAGTAGGGAATGTAGACGAAGCTCGCGTCCCGGAACGGGTTGCTGGTGTCCTCGCGGTCGAAGAACACCGCGAGGCTCGAGGCCTTGGCCTCCGCCAGGACCGGGCCCTCGCCCATGGTGTCGTTGATGTGCGTGGCGGTGCCGAGCGCACAGGCCGCCGCCTCCCAACACGCGCCGCCGCCAGCGAGGAAGATGAGGACCCGGTCCGAGCGGTCGGTCAGGTTGACGGCCATGCCCGTGGAAGAACCGTTGGCGCAGTGCGCGTCGGGAACTGGGACGAACGTCCAGGTCTCCTTGGGCGCCTCGATGGGAGGTGCCTCGTTCACCGTGTATGGAATTGACGGGAGATCATATTCTCCGCCGGCATCCGTCTGCCCTCCGTCGAGTCCCGCATCCGTGTTGGGACCCGCGTCGGCATTTCCCGTGGGAGGGGCGTAGGGCGTTCCACAGGCGGACAGCAGCAGGAGGCCCAGGAGGACCGGCGCGGGGTTTCTCATAGGCCCGCCAGTATAGCAGCTCGCCATGCGGGCCTACTGCTTGCCGTGCGTGGCCTCGGGCGCGAACCACGTGCGCAACACCTTTGGAGAGGCCGAGCGGTAGATGTTGTCGTGGCGCAGGTCCGGTCTGGGCTCGTACTGCCACTTCAGCCCGGCCGGTGAGCTCGCGCGGAGCGTGTCCGCCAGGCGCGTGACGGCGGGGACGATGCTCTCCTCGTCGGCGGATGACAGGTACAGGGTATTGCGCAGGTCCGGCCGGGACTTGATGCGCTCGGCGGCCTTGCGTACCAGTTCCTCGCCGTTCCACCACAGGCTCGGGCTCAAGGCGATATAGGTGCCGAATAGCTTCGGCTGGAGGAAGAAGGTCTCGACGATGAAGAGCCCCGCGAGGGACTCGCCGATGATGGCGGTCTCGTTCGTCACGCGATACCGGCGGCGCACCTGGGGCATCAGCTCGTCGCGGATGAAGTTGCGGAACGCGGCCGAGCCGCCGACGCGCGGGGCGATCTTCCGGTCCTCGTCGACCTGGGTCGGGCCGGTCATGTCACGGCGCCGCTCGGTGTTCTCGATGCCGACCACGATGAGTGGCCGCATCTCACCGGCCCGGATGGCGGTGTCGACGGTGGTGGCGACGTGCGGAAAGTCCTCCTGGAGACCGCCATCGGGCATGTACAGCACCGGGTAGCGCGTGGACTTCGCCGTGTCGTAGCCCGGCGGCGTGTAGACGTTGATGCGCCGGGTCTCCTCGAGCGCCTTGGATTCGAGGGTGAACGAGTGGTGCGGCGGCACGGGCTCGGTGGCCTCCGCGTGGGCCGTCGAGCCAACGGCGAGCACGACGAACAGGAACGAGCAGGCCCATTTCATCGACTGTCGCATCACGTCATTCTCCTCGGTTGTCCAGCGGCCAGCACTGCATCTTGAACCATTGCCGTGCCCATCGGCATGGACTGACTCCCTCTTCCAGGCCATTCCTCACGGGGAGAGGGATTGGGGAGGTCGTGGAGGCTTTACGACCGGGATGTAGCACTTCCCCTGGTACTCGGCGTGCTCACCGCATGGCGGACGGCGTTCGAGCGCTACCCAGCAGCCGCCGTTGATCTCGACATGGTCCGCATTGGTGCGGCACGGCGGCCTGACCTGGCTCGTGAAGGGCTTGTCGGGAAGCGGGTAGGCGATACCCGCCGGCCCCTTCGCCTGGCCATCGATCAAGACTGTGGACGGCAGCCCGGTATCTGACATCCCATTGAGGTCGAGGGCTGATGGTGACGCAGTGGGAGGATTGATGGGGCGGGCTGAGATGCCCCACCACAAGCCACCAGCCAGCACGAGCAGGGCGAGTCCCGCGGCCACCAGTCCCCCGAGCCAGGGGCGCTTCACCCACTGGCCCATCGGCGAGCCGGTCAGATGGGCGCGCATCCTGGGGGTGCTCCCCACGGCCTCGAGCGCCGCGAGCAGCAGGGTGAACAGGTTGGCCAGCTCCGCCAACCGGCCCGTTGCCGGCGCCTGCTCCACCTCCAGGGCGATGAAGGGCGGCGCACTCTGGAACGAGGCGCGCACCCGCCAGCTCTTCTTGGCTCCCCAGGTGGGGCGTGGACCGGGCATCATCACCAGGGCCGGAGCGCCCGTCTGGACGTTGCGCGCCTCGTGGATGTGGCCCAGTTCCGCCGAGGCGTGCTTGCACCGTCTCCCGAGTTGGTACGGCCCCAACCTCCCGTCCTTCTTCTTCGTGGCTGCCATGTGCTGTCCTCCTGCTCTTCCGTACCACGCCTCAGTGGCGTCAGCGGAAGCCCGGTGCGTCCGATGCATACCACGGCGGAAGTCCCGTCCGAGGGAAGAACTCACGAGGTCATGGACCCTCCCTGGCCCATCCGTTTGACGGGACTCGGCACCAATGGTGTGTTGGCGCCCAATGCGCTTCTTCGAATCTCCGTCGAGGCTGGTCCGTTTCTTCTGGTGGTTGGGAATCCTCAACCTGCTCGTCATCCTCCTCATCAACCTGAACGCCGAGAGCGTCCCAGCCGCGCATGGGCCGCAGGGGGAGTTGAGTTACCTCGTCGAGGCGGAGAGGAACGCGCCCGCTCGCTACATGCGGCCCCACACCGGGTGGTTCATCGACCATGGCTTCTGGCTCGTGATGGGTCCCTTCATCGTCGCCGTCGCCGCCCAGGCCCTGCATGAGCGGTCCTCGCGGTGACCCTGGCGACGACCCGCACCGGCTCCTGTCGCTGCCAAAGGTGGTGGGCTCGCCTCTGCCGCTCCGGCTCCGGCTCCGCTCGAGGGCGCCATCTCCCCGGACGTCTACACGCGGACCGTGTCGTGGTCTCGAATCGAACTCTTCGCGGATGGAGTCAATGCCAGGAGGTGCTGCGTGTCACGCGGGTGGGCTGTGCTGCTCTGCATGTTTCTCGTGGGGTGTAGCAGTGCTGCCCAACGCGTCCGTCACGCCACGAGTCAGCAAGAGCGCTGCGTTCAGGTCCCGCGCCGTTACGTCGCGTCGGGGAGACTGAATGAAGCGTTTCATGCAGCTCGTGCTGGCGTGAGAGTAGTGCCCGTGTCGGCAACGCTGGGGGCTGCTGCGCCAGTGGCGCCGCTGACCCCGCCCTCGTCCCCTCCGCTGGAGGGGCTCTCTGGCGAGGGTTTGGGTAATGGCATACCACGCGGCGTGCTCCGGCTCGTGCCAGAAGGCGGCACGGCCGCGGGAGAAGCAGGGGCGGGTGGTGCGGCGGGAGAGCTCGTCGTCACCGGCGGTGCGGTTGTCGCGGCTGCCGGTAGTGTGCTCTTGCTCTGCTTTACCGTCGAGGCGGCCGTGGATGGGGTGGAGACCCCGATCGACATCGCGGACGAGTTCTACGGCACGCACTTCGGCGATGTGTCTGAATGGGTCCAAGGTCAATACCCATCCAGTGTACCCAACAGCGCAGGAGCGGGAGCTTCCAATGCTCCAGCGGGACCGATGTCCGCCCCGCTCGCTCCTCCCGGCGGATCGCCAGAATCAGAACCCGGCAAGGACACCAGGAAAAGGAGGGGGCGCATCTATGTGACCTACAGGAAGCTCAACATGAATACCCACCGCTACTACCTGGGGCGAACCAGCATGGTTGTCGATCTCTCCAGGCCTCTCGATGAACAGGCGGCTCTGGCCGTTATTTTTCGAGACATGCGCCATCACATCGACGAGACCGATGAACCCAATGGGGCTGTGTTCGATTTCGCGAGGGTTGATCAATTCGATATAGGGACGGCCATTGACTATGGCCGAAGATATGACGACGCCGCATACTGGCGGATTCGCGGAAGGGAGCAGCAGTTGATTGATTCCCATGGGGGCGCCCAATCCGACACGGGAATGCCCTATCGTACCGAGAACATCGTACGCGGTGTGTCGAAAGACAATCCGTGGGGCAGGCGGTTTCATGACGCGGCCACGGAGCGCTGGGGTCAACTTCATTCTTACACGGGGTATTAGGGCATGAAGAAAGTGCGCATACATAGACCGGGAACCTTTCTGAGAATTCCCCTTGCCGACGGGACTTTCGGTTATGGGAGGGCGCTTTCGCAAGTGTTTGACGCTTTCTACGCATACAGGACTGAAAGCCCTGACTCGGACCTCGACCGGATCGCGTCCAAGCCAGTCCTTTTCAAGATTGCTGTCCGCCATCTGGAACCGGGTTCGTGGGAGGTCATTGGACGAAGAAAGCTTGAGGAGCCCCTGATTCAACCCATTGTTCAATTCAGGCAGGACGTGGGGAACTTCCGTCGCTGCGAGATCTTCGACACCGTCGGCAATTCGAGAAGTGCCGAGCCGCATGAGTGCGTCGGGCTCGAGGCAATGGCTGTTTGGGAACAGCATGCTGTCGAGAGACGCCTGCTCGATGCCTTCATGGGGCGGCCCAATGACACCGTGGCGCACTTGAAGGTACGCCTGCAATAAAGCGTCTCCGAACTCTGACGCCCGACGCAGCCACGGAGCGCTGGGGGCACCTTCATCTTTACACGGGATATTGAGAAATGGCGAAAACAATCATACCTAGACCGGGGTCCTTTCTTCGAATTCCCCTTGCTGACGGTTCTTTTGGATACGGAAGGGTGCTGGAACTGCCGATTGATGCCTTCTACGAATACAGCACTCAAAGTCCTGACTCAGACCTTGACCGGATCGCATCCAAGCCAATCCTCTTCAAGATTGCTGTGCGCCATTTGGAATCGAGTTCGTGGGAGAGCATCGGGTGGAGAGAGATTGAGGAGTCTCTGGCTCAGCCAATTGTCCAATTCAGGCAGGACGTGGGGAACTTCCGTCGCTGCACGATCTTCGACAACGTCGGCAATTCGAGAAGTGCCGAGCCTCAGGAGTGTGTTGGGCTCGAGCGAATGGCTGTGTGGGAACAGCATGCTGTCGAGAGACGCCTGCTTGACACCTTCATGGGGCAGTCGAATGACACAGTGGAGCGCCTGAAAGTCCGCCTGCAATAGGACGCCGAGGAGGTCTCATAGAGAAAAAGCGCGGGCGAGGGTGATGACCTCGACTCGCGTGGCCCCGGCCTCCCGGAGCGCCATGGCGGCGGCTCGGACGGTGGCGCCCGTGGTCAGCACGTCGTCCACGAGCAGGAACTCCCGGCCCGCCACCGAGGGTGACGCGATGAATGCTCCAGCCACATTCTGGGCGCGCTCGGCTTCGGACAGGCCCACCTGACGCCGCGTCTCCCGGGCGCGGTTGAGCAGTCCCACGGGCGCCTCGCGGCCCGTGATTCGTGCCAGCTCCCCCGCCACCAATTGCGTCTGGTCGTACTTGCGCTCGCGGAAGCGCTGCTCATGCAGGGGCAACGCGACGAGCACGGCGGGAGCCTGCTCGAGGAACTGTCCGCACTCGGTGGCGAGCAGCTCCGCGAGGGCGGGGGCGAGCTCCGGGTGGTCCTCGTACTTGAAGCGGTGGATGGCTCGGGCGACGGGGCCCTCGTGGGCGAAGGGCGCCCCGGCGCGGGTGAAGGGCGGCGGCGACAGGTGGCAGCGCGTACACGTGTCGCCGGGAAACTGTCCGGGCTCGGCGCAGGTGCGGCAGCGCGAGGGCGGGAGCCGCTCCACGGCGAGATCACACGTCTCGCAGAAGGCCGCGCGCACGGGCATCACCTTCGCACAGGCGATGCACGCGGGCGGGTAGAGCAGCTCGAGGAGCGAGGAGAGCACGGGCGGGAGTTAATACGGATGCACGGGAGCGGGGAAGGTGTCTGGACCTGAGACGGGTCTTCGGTTTGGATGGACCCATGAAGAAGCTCGCCATCGTCGTCGCCGGAGGACCTGCTCCGGGCATCAACAGCGTGATTGGAGCGGCCACCATCCGCGCCCGGCTCTCGGGTGTGGAGGTCATCGGCCTCCAGGATGGTTTCAAGTGGATCTCCGAGGGAGACCTCTCCCACGTCGTTCCCCTCACCATCGAGGACACCAGCCGCATCCACTTCCGTGGCGGCTCGTACATCGGCATCTCCCGCGCCAACCCCACCCGCTCCCCCGAGCACTTCCAGCGCACGCTCGAGGGGCTCGAGAAGCTCGGCGTGGGCATGCTCATCACCATCGGAGGGGATGGCACCGCGACACTCGCGCAGATCATCTCGGAGAAGACCCGGGGGCGCATCCGCGTCGTCCACGTCCCCAAGACGATCGACAACGACATCGATCTGCCCGACGACACCAGCACCTTCGGTTTCCAGACGGCGCGCCACGTCGGCGTGGAGATCGTCAAGAACCTGATGGTGGACGCGAAGACGACCCACCGCTGGTACTTCGTCGTGGCCCAGGGCCGCAAGGCGGGACACCTCGCCCTGTCCATCGGCAAGGCCGTGGGCGCGACCAACACCGTCATCCCCGAGGAGTTCCAGAAGGGGTGTCCCGTCTCGTTCAACCATGTGGTGGACATCCTCGCGGGCTCGGTCATCAAGCGGCTGGGCTACGGCCGCCAGGACGGCATCGTCCTCCTGGCCGAGGGCCTCGCGGACTGCATCGATCCCGTGGATCTGGCCAAACACACGGACATCCCCAGGGATCACATGGGCAACATCCACGTGGCGGAGATCAACCTGGGCGAGGTGCTCGAGAAGGCGGTGAAGGATCGGCTCGCGGGCCTGGGCATCAAGGCCACGCTCATCACCAAGTACATCGGCTACGAGGTGCGCTGCGCGGACCCCATTCCCTTCGACATGGAGTACACGCGAGACCTCGGCTACTGCGCGGCCCGCTACATCATCGAGGGTGGCACCGAGGCGGTGGTGTCCATGGTCAACGGGCGCTTCCAGCCCATCTCCTTCCAGCAGATGAAGGACCCGTCCACGGGGCGGCCCCGGGTGCGGCTGGTGGACGTGGACTCGGATCGCTACAAGATCGCCCGGAGCTTCATGCTGCGGCTCAAGCGGCAGGACTTCGACAAGCCGGAGGAGTTGGCCCGGTTCGCCGCGGCGGCCAGGCTCACGCCGGAGGCCTTCCGCGAGCAGTTCTACCACCTGGTGAAGGACGAGCCCCAGGTGGCGATCGACGTGGAGATGGGTCTCTCCACCAAGGCGATGGATGCCGCCAAGGCAGTGGACGCCGCCAAGGCGGGAGGGCCGACGGGCGGCGAGGCGCAGTAGGGCCGGGGGATTGGCCCGGCTCCCGTGCACGCTCGGGGCGTGAGGGTCAGGCGGCGCGGGAGGTGAGCTCCTCCTGGGCCTCGTACAGGGGGAGGGTCACGGTGAAGGTGGTGCCGTGACCCATCTCGCTTCGCACGGAGATGTCCCCGCCCAGCGCGGTGATGATGCCGTGGCACACCGAGAGTCCCAGACCCGTGCCCACGCCAACCGGTTTGGTGGTGAAGAACGGGTTGAAGATGCGCTCCAGGTTCTCCGGCGGGATGCCGCAGCCCGTGTCGCTCACCTCGACGACGACACCGCGGGAGCTGCTCAGGCGGGTGGAGATGCGAATCTCGTTCCGAGCCGCCTGTCCCGGCGAGATGGCATGGGTCGCGTTGACGAGCAGGTTGAGGAACACCTGGCACAGGCGCACCTTGTGTCCGTTGACGGGCGGTACCGCCACCAGCTCCTCCACCAGGGTCGCCCGCTCCCTCAGCTCGTAGGCCGCCACCTTCACCGCGCTCCGGAGGCTGGCCACGACATCCACCGGGCCGTTCTCCAGGTCGTTGGGGTGGGAGAGGACCTTGAGGTCTCGCACGATGAGGCTGACGCGCTCGGCGCCGTCGCGGGCGTCGGCGATGGCCTCGATCATCTCCTGCTGCTCCTCCGGCGTGGCGGCGCCCGCCGTACGGACCAGTTGCTGCTGCACGTAGTCGAGGTTGCCGATGATGAACGCGAGCGGGTTGTTGATTTCATGCCCCAGGCCCGCCGCGAGCTGGCCGATGGTGGCCAGCCGGTCCGCGAAGAGCAGCTGCGCCTGCGCGGCCTGGAGCTGCTTCAGGCTCTCCTGGAGCCGGGCATTGGCCAGCTCCAGCTCGCAGGTGCGCTGCCGCACGGTCTCCTCCAGCAGGGCGTTGGAGTGGCGCATCTCGCGCTCGGTGATTTCGGCCTCGGCCTTCAGCAGCCGGGTGCGGATGGCCTCCGCGCGCTCGGCGCGGCCCTCGATGACCGTGAACTGCCCGCCCATGCTTCGTGCCTTCATCGTGCTGACCTCGCGTACGGGACGGTCAGGTCTGGTGCGAGAGCCATGCCACCATGCCTCCCGGGCGAGGGAAGCGGAGGGCGGGGGCGGGGATGTGGCGTTTCGCCCCAGGGGCGGGCCCGGGGAGGTGCGGCATTCTGGGTGGGTGCGGCGATTCGCCACACCTTGTTTGAGGACCGATCAGCGGGCGGTGGCGGGCACGGCGTCGGTGATGCGGAGGTGCCTCGGCTGGGACTGGACCCGCTCGAACCAGGCGCGGATGGCCGGGTAGCGGGACAGGTCGAAGCGTCCCTCTTCCGCCACGTGCGTGTACGCGTAGAGCGTGATGTCCGCGAGGCTGTAGCGCTCGCCCGCGAAGAAGGGGCGCTTCGCCAGCTCGCCTTCCATGACGTCCAGGGCGGCGTAGCCCTTCTGGATGCGCTCCTCGAGCTCGCGCTCCTTGCCGGGTGGGATGCCGAAGAAGGCGATCCACGCGCGGGCCACCGCGATGTACGGCTCGTGGCTGTACTGCTCGAAGAACATCCACTGGAGCATCCGCGCCCGCTCCAGCTTGTCCGAGGGGATGAACGGCGTGCCCTCCGCGAAGTACCAGAGGATGGCGTTGGACTCGGCGAGGAACACGCCCGGTTCGAGCTCCACGGTGGGCACCTTGGCGATGGGATTCTTCGCCTTGAACTCCAAGGAGCGTGTCCCGTTGGGACCCATTTCCATCTCCACCGTCTCGAGGGGAATCCCGAGCTGGTGCAGCAGGAGACGGACCTTGTAGCAGTTGCCGGAGGGGTGGAACTGGTGGAGCTTGATCATGGAATCAAGCCTAGCCGATTCATCTCGGAAGGCTTGGGCAGACCCATGACCTGGAGCAGGGTGGGGGCGATGTCCGCGAGGATGCCGGGGCGCAGCTTCTGCCCCCGGAAGTCCGGGTGGATGAGGTGGAAGGGCACCGGGTTGAGCGTGTGGGCCGTGTGGGGCTCGCCCGTGGCCGGGTCGCGCATCTGCTCGCAATTGCCGTGGTCCGCGGAGATGGCCATCACCCAGCCGTGCCGGGCACACGCCTGCCCCAGTTGTCCGAGGCACTCGTCCACCGTGGTGACGGCCTTCATGGCCGGCTCCAGCAGGCCCGTGTGGCCCACCATGTCCGGGTTGGCGAAGTTCACCAGCGCGAAGTCGTAGGCCCCCGACTCGATGCGCTTCACCAGCTCCAGCGTCACCTCGCGCGCGCTCATCTCCGGCTTGAGATCGTACGTCTTCACGTCTCGCGGCGAGGGCACCAGGTGCCGATCCTCACCCGGGTACACCACCTCGCGGCCGCCGTTGAAGAAGAAGGTGACGTGCGCGTACTTCTCCGTCTCCGCCGTGCGGAACTGGCGCCAGCCGGCGTGCGAGAGGGCCTCGGGGAAGATCTCACTCGGCTGGTCGGGCGCGAAGGCCACCGGCAGTCCGAAGGTCTCGTCGTATTGGGTCAGGCACACGTACATGCCCACGTGCAGGCCGCCCCGGTCGAACTCCTTGAAGTCGTCGAAGGCGATGGCTCGCGTCATCTCCCGGGCGCGGTCCGCGCGGAAGTTGAAGAACATCACCCCATCGCCATCGCGGATGCGGCCCACCGGGGTGCCGTCGCCGTGGGCGATGACGGTGGGTTTGATGAACTCATCCGTCACCTTCTCCGAATAGGAGGCACGGATGGCGGAGAGCGCATCGGGGGCCTTGGGGCCCTTGCCGTGGACGATGGCCTCGTAGGCGAGCTGCACCCGGTCCCACCGCTTGTCACGGTCCATGCCGTAGTAGCGCCCGCCCACGGTGGCGATGTGGCCGGTGCGCGTCTCGCGCAGGAACTTCTCCAACTCCTCCACGTAGCCGAGTCCACTCTGGGGCGGGGTGTCGCGTCCATCGGTGAAGGCGTGGACGTAGATGTGGGGGACGCCCCGCTCGTGCGCCGCCTCGAGGAGGCTGTAGAGGTGCTCCATGGACGAATGCACGCCGCCGGGGGAAACGAGCCCGAGCAGGTGGAAGGCCTTGCCGTCCGCCTTGGCCTTGTCGAGCGCGGCGCGGATGACGGGGTTGGCGGCGAGCTCTCCGGACTCGGAGGCGCGGTTGATGCGCACCAGGTCCTGGTAGACGATGCGGCCGGCGCCGATGTTGGTGTGGCCCACCTCGGAGTTGCCCATCTGCCCCTCGGGAAGACCGACGGCCAGCCCGGACGTCTGCAGCTCCGTGTAGGGAGTGCCGTTCGTGAGCACGTCGAGGCGCGGGGTGCCGGCGAGGGCGATGGCGTTGTCATCGCGTTCCTGGCGGACGCCCCAGCCATCGAGGATGCAGAGCAGGACTTTGTGCTTGGGCTTCATTCCGGAAACGTAAGGGTGGGTTTCCGGAGGTGGAGTGGGGGGAGGCGAGGGGGGCGCGGGCGCTCGGCTGGCGGGCCCCGGGGCTTACGGCGGGAGGGCGCAGAGCCCGTTCGAGCACACCAGCCCGGTGGCGCAGGCCCGCTCGCAGGTGCCGCAGTTGCGTGGGTCCGAGCTCAGGTCCACGCAGCCGACCGCGCAGAGGACGAGGGGCTCCGCGCACTGGCAGCGGCTGTTGGTGCATGTCTCGTCCGGGGTGCAGGCGCGGCCGCAGGCACCGCAGTGTTGTGTGCTCGTGCGCAGGTCCACGCACTGGCCATCGCACTCGGCCTGGCCGGACGGACAGGCACACGCGCCTCGCGTGCACACCTGGTCCAGGCCACATGCCCTGCCGCAAGCGCCACAGTGGCGTGCGTCGCTCGTGAGGTTGGCGCAGGTTCCGTCACATTCGACGCTGCCCACGGGGCAGTCGAGGCGGCAACGGCCTCCCACGCACACCTCGCCGGAGCCGCAGCCCGTGCCGCAGGTGCCGCAATGGAAGGGGTCGGACTGCACGTCCACGCAGCCCTGGCCGCAGCGGCGGAGTCCCGTGGCGCAGGCATCCACGCACTCGCCGTCCTGACACAGGCGCGAGCCGCACCCGTTGCCGCAGGCGCCACAGTTGCTCCCGTCCGAGCCGAGGTCCGTACACGCGCCGTCGCAGGCGGCCAGCGGGGGCTCGCAAGCACAGGTGCCCGCATCGCACGATTCGCGGGAGCCACAGGCCGTGCCGCAGGTGCCGCAGCTGGCCGTGCTCGACTCGAGCGCCACGCAGGCGCGCTCGCACTGTGTCAGCCCGGCGGCGCAGGCGTCCGTGCACCGGCCCTGGTTGCACACCTGTCCTTCGGCGCAGGCCGTGCCGCAGGCGCCACAGTGGGAGGCGTCGCTGCGCGTGTCCACGCACTCCGCCTCACAGCGCGTCTGGCCGAGGGCACAGGCCGGGAGCTGGTCCCTGGCGACGCAGCGATCCTCCACGCAGACCGAGTCCTCGGGACACGAGGGGTCGTCGGGCTGGCCACAGAAGGAGGGCGTGGTGCGCGTGCACCCGAGGCCAGTGACACACGTCATCACCACGAGCAGGAGCAGGCGCGGGAGCGAGGGCATGGAGGAACGTGACTTTAATCCTCTTCAGGGAAGTGACCGAATTTCCCCTCTCCCCTC
>NZ_JPMI01000214.1 GCF_000733295.1 Archangium violaceum Cb vi76
CGTTCTTCAACCCGTGGCCCACTGTGTGGACAGGGGTTCAACCCCGGGTCCGTGGCACCCTCACCCCGTCCCTCTCCCGGAGGGCGAGGGGAAATGGGCGCGGGTCCGCGCATGTGCCCACGGGCAGGTTGGGCCCACGGGCAGGTTGTCGTCTTACTCGCGCCGGGTACGCGTCTTGTAGGTGAGCACGGGCGCCAGTGTCGCCACCACCCGGACGAGCCCGGCGTCCACCAGATCCTGCACCACACGGTCGATGGCCTTGTACGCCGGAGGTGCCTCCTCGAAGAGCAGGTCGCGGTCCTCGCAGATGACGTGGCTCTTGAAGGAGGTGCGGGTGAGGGCCTCGGGGGTGAAGCGCTCGCGCATCCGCTCGCGGGCACTGGTGCGCGTCCACTTGCGGCCGGCCCCGTGCGCCAGGCTGTGGGCGTGGTTCACTCCGTCGCCCAGGGGCAGCACCAGGTAGCTCAGCGAGCCCCGGCTGCCGGGAATCACCACCGGCCCCTGGTCCGAGGGCGCCGCGCCCTTGCGATGCAACCAGCAGGTGTGGCCGTCGTACTGCTTGGGGGTGACGCTGTTGTGGCAGACATCGAGCACCCGCCGCCCCGACGCCGCGATGCCCTGCATCATCCTTCCGGCGATGGTGGCGCGATTGGCCCGCGCCCACTCCACGGCGTGGTCATGCCGCGCGAGGTATTGCCGCGCCTCGTCCGAGTCTTCCACGAGGCTCCCGGTACCATGGCGGTCCACGTGGGCCCGGAGGATGGCCTCTCCCAGTCCGCGGGAGCCGGAGTGCACGAGCAGCAGGAGCCGATCCGTTCCCAGCCCCAGCGCGGTGAAGGTCTCCGCGTCGTGCACCGAGTCCACCCGTTGCACCTCGGCGAAGTGGTTGCCGCCGCCCACCGTGCCGAGCGCCGCCTCGAAGCCGCAGGGCTTCACGCCCATGCTGGCGAGCACCGCGTCCGTGTTGCCCTCCCAGGGTCCATCCAGGTCCAGGCGCGCCGCCCAGCGCTCCGGCTTCGCCTTGCGCGCGGGCAGATCCAACTCCCAGAGGCCCATCCCACAGCCGATGTCGTTGCCCACGAGGAAGGGATAGAAGAGTCCCTCGGAGGCGAAGGCGGCGCCCACCGGTGCACCCTTGCCCGGGTGCAGGTCCGGCAGGCCCACCGCGGAGCGCATGCCGGGAAGTCGCGAGGCGGCCTCGAGCTGGCGGATGGCTTCACCCTCCACCCACGACTGGGGCGAGGCGATGACACGGACGTGAGGGGTGGGCGAGTGCATGTGCCCTCGGACGCGCAGGGCGTCCGGTGCCTGACGGGCGTGGGCGAGCCCTTTCTGGCGGCTCGCCCGCCCGCTAGATGCCCACGAGCTCGAAATGGGCGGACTGTTCGAGCTGGTGGACGCGTGAGCCTCGACGAAGGATGCCCCTCACGGTCACATAGCGCTGGGTGAGATGGGCCTCGGTCGCCTGGCGGTATTCAGCGGCTCCCAGCATGACGCGGACCTTCAGCAATTCGTCTTCCCCCTGAGCCTGGAGCACGACGGCGCCTTCGACCTCTCCCTGCTCGCCCGGCTCTCCCATCAACTCCACGACCTTGCCGACGAACTGGTTGGGTTGTGCCCCTCGAGATGGCCGGAGCTGATGGGACAGCTTCTCGATGGCCTCATACATGTTCCGATCCACATGGACTTCGGACGGCACCTGGGACTCGACGGGAAGCAGCGGGGACCAGGAACTGCGCAGCCGCAGGTCGGCGCTTTCATCAGGCGGCATCATCTCGACGAGTGCCTCGCAGAGGTTGGAGCTCACCACGGGCTCTCCCGGGGTAGGTTCGAGCACCCTTCCGGGCTCACCCGCCCGGACCGCCGAAGCCACATGTCCCACGGAGCGAAGGAGCAGCAGGGATGCTCGTCTCCCGAAGGCGTCTTCCTGGACCGACCGATGGGGCGCTACCTCTAGAGGAGCCTCCACTGTCAGGACGAAGCTCCCCACCTCCGTTTGCCCGAGACGGCATTCCTTCAGGAAGGCCTCGGCATCCGCGAGGCTCATGCGCGGGTGGAAGGTTGTCCCCGGGCGCTTGACGCTGCAGGCGCTGGACAGAAGGGCCTTGCGGACTCCGTTCACCAGGCTCAGCCCATTCTCGAGATGGATACCTCCATCCTGCGTCTCCGCTCCCTCCAAGGCGAAGCGGTGGAGATCCCTCCTGGGCCGCAGGAGGTCTCGCAGGATGCTCTCCGCCGGGCGTTTTTCGTGCTCGGCGATGCGCCGCACCACCGCGACCATCGCCTGGCCGTAATCGATGAGGTCGCGATCCAACGGCACCTGGACTTCCACGGAGGGAGCCCGGCCACTGTGATAGATGGCGGCCTGGAGACGGCGCGATGGGATGCGCTTCCACCCGTGTGCTTCGAGGTACGAGCGCACGTTCTGGTAGTCCACCCGGTCTCCGAGCGTGAGGAACTGCTCCGTGTTCATGACACGAGCTCCTCTTCACGAGCCACCTTGCGCAGCAGGTCGCGCAGGGTGTCCAGGTCGAACGTCCGTCCGCGCGACAGCCGGACCGTCTGACTCGTTTCGTTGGACGTGGGGGGGGGCTCCTCGAAGCGAGAGCCAATAAGCGCACCGCCGCAGGATGAGTGATTCCTCGGTGAAGGTGAGCCAGTGCCGCTCGTCTTCAGGCAGGACGAACACCACGAGGATTCGAGGCACGAGCGAGGGGGCGCTGAGATCGTCGTAATTCTTCCGGGAGAGTGCGAAGGAGAACTCGTCCGAGGGCAGTGGCTCCAACACCGTCGCCTTGAGCTGGATGGCCAGCTCGGGCGAGGTGAGGACGGCGTCCTCGGCCAGCAGGCCACGCGCGCACACCTTGAGATCCACGCTGTCATGGTCCTTGCGGATCTCCTCGATGGAGAACCCGGCTCGCGAAGCAATGGCCCGGACATACGCGAGGCTCAACTCCTCCTTGATGTCGTTGGGACTCAACATGCCGCCTGCCCGCCTACTTGTGGTACGGCTCGCCCTTGAGAATGGTGAAGGCGCGGTAGAGCTGCTCCACCAGCACCACCCGCGCCAGCCGGTGCGGCAGCGTCATCTTCGACAGCGAGAGCACCAGGTCCGCGGATTGTCTCACCCGCTCGTCCAGGCCCTCGTCCCCGCCGATGACGAGCAGCAAGTCCTTCGCGCCATCCTGGGCCCGGCCCACGTACCGGCTGAGCTCCACCGAATCCAGCAGCTTGCCCCGCTCATCGAGCGCGACAATCAGGTCCTGCGGCTTGCGGCGCGAGAGGATGGCCTCGGCCTCGGCGGCCTTGGCGTCCGGCGCCTTGCCCTTCTTCCCACCCGCCTCGGGGAGCTCCAGCAGCTCGAAGCGGGTGTAGTGGGCCAGGCGCGAGGCGTACTCCTGGACCGCGGGCTCATAGAGGCCCGAGCGGTCCTTGCCGATGGAGAGGAGCCGGACCTTCAGGCCACCTTCTCCCGCGCGGCGTCGGCCCAGAGGCCCTCGAGGTCATAGTGGGAGCGCGCCTCGGAGAAGAAGAGGTGCGACACCACCTCGCCGAAGTCCAGGAGCACCCACTGGCCCGTGTCCATGCCCTCGTGGCCGATGGGGCGCAGGTTCTCCGTCTCCTTGAGGGTCTTCAGCACGTGCTCGGCCATGGCGGACACCTGCCGGTCGCTCTCGCCCGAGGCCACCACGAAGTAGTCCGCGTAGGACGTCATCCCGCGCACGTCGAGGATGACGATGTCCAACGCCTTCTTGTCCGAGAGCAGGGTGCCAATCTTGCGCGCCAGGGCATGGGCGCGCGGGTTCTCCGCGGGAGCCCCCGGGGCCGCGCCTCCTGGGGTCAACGCCTTCTTCTTGGTCGTCTTCTTCCGCGCGGGCAGCTTCTTGGCCGCTCCCTTCTTCGCCGCGGTCTTGGTGCGTGTGGCCAGCGACGGCGCGCTCTTCTTCTTCGCCGCGGGCTTCTTCGTGGTCGTCTTCTTCTTGGTTGCCATACGTGTCCGGCGCACCCTAGCGCACCTGCCCCTGTCCCAGAATGACGTACTTCTGGCTGGTCAACTCTCGCAACCCCATGGGCCCAAAAGCGTGCAGTCGGCTGGTGGAAATCCCGATCTCCGCCCCCAGGCCCAGCTCGCCCCCGTCGTTGAAGCGGGTGGAGGCGTTCCACGCCACCGCGCTCGCCTGGGCCTCCCGGGTGAAGCGTCCCGCCACCGCCTCGTCCGCGGTGACGATGGCTTCCGTGTGTTCGCTTCCGTACCGGGCGATGTGACCCAGCGCGTCGTCCAGTCCGTCCACCACCTTCACCGCCAGGATGAGGTCCAGGAACTCCCGCCCCCAGTCGTCCTCCGAGGCCGGGTTCACCGCCACCCCGGCGCGTGACAGCACTCGCACCGTGGCCGCGTCCCCGCGCAGTTCCACCCCCTTGCCCACCAGTTCCCGGCCCACCTGGGGCAGGAAGCGCTCCGCCACCGCCCGGTCCACCAGCAGGCACTCCGCGGCGTTGCACACCCCCGGGCGGCTCGTCTTCGCGTTGACGGCGATCCGCGTGGCCATGTCCAGGTCCGCCGCCGCGTGCACGTACACGTGGCAGACGCCCTTGTAGTGCTTCACCACCGGAATCCGCGCGTTCTCCGCCACGAAGCGGATGAGGCCCTCGCCGCCGCGCGGAATGCACAAATCAATCAGCCCCTCCAGCTTCAGCAGCTCCAGCAGCGTCTCGCGCTCGCCCGGGGGCACCGGCTGGATGCACGCGGCCGGCAGTCCCGCCTCGGTGAGGCCCGCCGCCAGCGCCGAGGCGATGGCCGCGTTCGAGCGCGCCGCCTCGCTCCCGCCGCGCAGCAGCGCCGCGTTGCCGCTCTTGAGGCACAGCGCCGCCGCGTCGCTCGTCACGTTGGGGCGGGCCTCGTAGATCATCAGCACCACCCCCAGCGGCAGCCGCACCTTGCGCACGTGCAGGCCGTTGGGCCGGTCCCACTCCTCCGTCACCTCGCCCACCGGATCCTTCAGGCCGGCCACCGACTCCACCGCCCGGGCCATGCCCTCCACCCGCGAGGCGTCCAGCAGCAACCGGTCCAGGAAGGCCTCTCCTTTCCCGGAGGCCCGCGCGGCGGCCATGTCCGCCTCGTTGGCGGCGAGCAGGGTGGGGAGGGCCCCGCGCAGGTGGCGCGCCATGGCCCGCAGGGCCTCATCCTTCTGGCCGGTGGGGGCGGTGGCGAGCACACGGGAGGCCGCCCGGGCGGCCTCGGCGAGGGAGCGCACGTCTTGCTTGGCAACGGACATGCCTCTCCTCTATCACCGCCCCATGAGCAACGCCCGGTTGGAGCAGTTCAAGCAGATGGCGGCCGAGTTCCCCGACGCGCCCATGGCGCACTTCTCCCTGGGAAAGGCCTATTTGGAGCTGAGGCAGTACGCCGAGGCGGCCCAGGCCCTGGAGACGGCGGTGCGGTTGGATCCCCAGTACGCCGCGGCCATGGTGTCCCTGGGGGATGCCTACACCGGCGCGGGGCAGACGCAGAAGGCCCGCGAGGTGCTCACCCGCGCCCGCGACACGGCGCTCGCCCAGAGCCACGCCAGCCTCGCCGAGGAGATCGACGAGCGGCTGTCCGGCCTGGACTGAGCCCGACTCCGGAGTGAGGCACACTACGGCCGCCAGGTGAGGCCCACTCCGCCCACCTGGCGGAAGTAGAAGAGGCCGTTGCGCGACAGTTCGGTGCCGTACATCGCGAAGGAGAGCTCCACGTCCACCCGCTCGACCAGGGGCCGGGCCAGCTTCAGCGACAGCATGTGCTGCGCCTCCTCGTCGTCGACCAGGGTGATCTCCGGCGAGAGGAAGACGCCGTCCGGATAGGCGTTGAGGCCCAGCGCGCCCTGGGCCATGAGCGTCAGCTTCCAGGGCAGCCGCACCCCCGCGGTGCCGCTCAGCCGGTGGCGCTGCAGGGACTCGCCATAGCTGTTGGAGCTGGTCTCCAGGTACGAATAGGACAGCCCCAGCGCGAGCGGGCCCTTGTAGCTGTAGCTGGCGCTCGCCATCAGTGCCGCGTCCTGGCGCCGTCCCGTCCACGAGGGTGTGGTACCCGGCGGGTACCTCACGGAGGCGCTGTAGCGGCGCTGGCCGTACTCACCCATGACGGTGAAGGCGTGGCGCCGGTCCAGGCGGAAACGCGCGAGGAAGCCCACCTCGGGGCTGCCGAAGCTGGCGGAGAAGTCCGGCCGGTAGAGGAAGCGATGCGCTCCGGCGCGCAGGCGCAGGGAGAGCCGCGCATCCGGGGCGTGCTCCAGGAAGGCGAACGCCGCCAGGTCCGTGTACGCGCGGCTGCCGCCCCGCCGGTCCTTGGCCCGCCCCTCCACGCCCACGCCCAGCGTCTGGCCCACGGCGAGCGAGGCCTCCAGCGCGGCGGCCTGCACCAGCACGTCCTCGTTGGGGAAGGCCACGTACTTGCGGCCCCCACCGTCATAGCGGCCCACCAGTTGCCAGCGGTCCGCGGTGTAGCGGCCCTCCGCCGTGACGAGCAGGCCGAGCACCGCGTCCGTGGTGTCCGGGCGCGACGCTCCCTGGTAGAAGTCGCGCGGCGCGTTGCCATCCAGCATCAGCCGGCCCGACACGCGCAGCTGTCCCTCCACGTCGGCGGCTCGAGCGCCACCGGCGAGCGCCAGGGTTGACACCACGAGCGCGGAGAGGAGCCGTTTCAACGGGCGCACCATACTCCGTACACTGGCCGCATGCCCTGTCCACGAGAGGGCAGCCGGCCGGGCGGGGCGATGACTGCGCGCCCGGACGATCGGTAGAGTGGGTGTCATGCGACTCACTTCCGTACTCTCCGTATATGCCCTGCTCGCGCTCGTGGCCTGCGGCCCCCCCGGCTTCCTGGCGGAGGTGAAGGGCGAGACCACCGTGGCGGGAGATCCCACGGGCATCTCCACCGTCCTCGACGCGTTCCCGGCCATTGGCAGCTTCTCCAACCTCGACTTCGACCAGAACCAGGACTTCAAGAACCAGGGCGTCACCAAGGACCAGGTGTCCTCCGTGAAGCTTCAGGCCCTGGAGCTCAAGGTGCTCTCCCCCTCGGACCAGGACTTCTCCTTCCTCGACACGCTGGAGTTCTACGCCAAGACGGGGGACCAGGAGGTGCTGGTGGCCTCCAAGCGGAACATCTCCTCGCTGGGCCTCAAGGCACCCAACCCGGTGCTGGTGCTGGACGTGACGGACGCGGAGCTGCAGCCCTTCATCACCGCACCCTCCATGAGCCTCAGCGTGCGAGGCAAGGGCCGCAAGCCCGCGAGGGAAGTACGCCTGGAGGCCAACGTGAAGCTGCTCGTGCAGGCGCGGCTGCTGGACTAGCGCAGCTCGCGGGCCCTGCGCTCCAGCGAGCCCGCGCGGGAGTCCAGCTCTCGCGCGAGCGACTCGAGCCGGGCCGCCTCCGCCTCCAGGCCGCGGAGATCCTCCGGGTTGCCGCTGGCGAGCACCTGGGCACGCACCGTGCCCACCTGGGGCCGGTTGTCCGAGGCGCGGTAGACGGGCGACTGGGATTGGTCCCCCATCTCCACGCCGCCGCCTCCTCCTCCCGGTGTGGGCACCGGATCGCCCGAGCCCGGGTTCTGGAGCGGAGGGGGCGGGGCCGCATCCCCTTGGCCGCCCCCCGAGGCGTACTCCTGAGGCGCGTTGAAGAGGCCGCCGCGGCTGCGCTGGGAGGCCTCCACGGAGATGGACTTCGTGGAGGCGTTGAAGCGCAGGCGCATCTGCCGGTCCTGCTCGTCGAACATCGACTCCTCGCCGAGGAAGTCGCTCATGCGCCGCTCCAGCTCGCGCTCCTCGCGCAGCTCGGTGATGCGGCCGCGCAGGGCCCGCAGGCGCTGGCGTACCTTGTCCTCGGAGTCGCGCAGCACGTCCGCCTGCTCCAGGAGATCCTCGGGGTCGTCGCTGGACTCACGGCGGTCGAGCGCCGGCACCTGGGAGGCGGGCAGGGCGGAGCGCAGCGCGTCGCGCTCGGCGCGCAGGTCGCGCATGCGGGCAATCAGCTTGGAGCGGGCCTCGCGGTCCGGGGTGGCGTCCCAGGCGGCACGCACCCGGGCCAGCTCCTCGGAGAGCGCCGAGTGCAGCGCCAGGTTGCGGCGCTCCGCCTCGGTCTCGGCCCCGGCGAGCGACTGGGCCAGCCCGGAGAGCTGGCCGGACAGCTCCTGGGACTGCCGCAGCGCCGTCTCCAGGTCCGGGCCCGCCACCAGCCGGCCCTTCTGCTCGGCCTTGAGCTGCTCGATGCGGCCGGCCAGGGTGTTGAGCTCCGCGCGCAGCACCTGCTGCCGGTCTCTCAGGTCGCGCACCTGGGTGCGCGCCGTCCGGGCCTCGGCCCGCAGCCCGTCCACGCCCGAGGCCGCCCACACGGGCGTTCCCAGGGAGAGACACAGCAGCAGGGGGAGCAGGACGCGCTTCATCAACCCCCTCCCCAGAGCAAGCCGGATGCCAGGGCCCCGCCACGACAGGGCGATTCGCCGTCCACGAAACCCGAGAGGTTCCGGGGACTTCGCACACGGGGGGGCCAGGGCTGGCGGGGAGGATTGACGGAAAACCACGATGGGAGCGGGGGGACGGTAGATTTTCGAGGGGACGGTTTCTTTTTTACAGCCAGACGCGCCGGTCCGCCACCCGCCGTGCGCCAGCCCGTGGGGGGCGGGCTCAGTTCTCCTCGGGGCGCTCGCTCTTGGCGATGAAGCCGTACTTCTCCAGCTTGTAGTACAGCGCGGACGTCTTGATGCCGAGCAGCCGGGCCGTCTCCGTCTTCACGCCGCCGGCCTTCTCGTAGGCGCGGGCGATGAGCTGGCGCTCGAGGTCCTCGAGGATGTCGGGCAGGGGCCGGTCCCCCATGGGCACGGGCAGGCCGGAGTCGCTCCGGGGCGTGGTGCCGGTGAGGTGCGTGGGCAGGTCCGTGGCGGCGAGCGTCTCGCCCTCGGCGAAGACGAGCGACTGCTCGACGACGTTCTCCAACTCGCGCACGTTGCCCGGCCAGGCGTAGCGGGCCAGCGCGCGCAGGGCGCTGTCATCCAGGCCCTTCACCCGCTTGTTCACCCGCGGGGCGTGCTTGGTGACGAAGTGGCGCGCCAGCGAGGTGATGTCCTCGGGGCGCTCGCGCAGGGGCGGAATCTGGAGGGGGACGATGTGCAGCCGGTAGTAGAGGTCCTCGCGGAAGCGGCTGGCCTTCACCTCGGCCTGGAGGTCGCGGTGGGTGGCGCTCACCACGCGCACGTCCACCTTGAGCGTCTCCTCGCCACCCACGCGTTGGATTTCCTTCTCCTGGAGCACGCGCAGCAGCTTCGTCTGGACGGAGTGGGGGATTTCGCCAATCTCGTCGAGGAAGAGCGTGCCGCCGTCGGCGAGCTCGAAGCGGCCGAGCTTGCGCTTGACGGCGCCGGTGAAGGCCCCGCGCTCGTGGCCGAAGAGCTCGCTCTCCAGGAGCGTCTCGGCGAGGGCGGCGCAGTGGACGACGACGAAGGGCCCGTCCTTGCGCGGGGAGAGCTGGTGGAGCATGCGCGCCACGAGCTCCTTGCCGGTGCCGGACTCACCGCGCACGAAGACGGTGGCGTCGGTGGCGGCGGCCTTGCGCACCATGCCGACGAGCCGCTGCATGGGCTCGCTGTCACCCACCATGAGGTTGCCGTGGGAGAGGGCGGCGTCGGTCTCGAATGCCTCGGTGCGGGCGGACAGGCGCTCCACCTGGCGGCGGGTGGAGGACAGCTCAAGGCCCTTCTCCACCTTGGCGCGCAGCACGTCCGGGGTGAAGGGCTTGGTGATGAAGTCGTAGGCGCCCTGCTGCATGGCCTGCACGGCCGTCTCGATGGTGCCGAAGGCGGTGACGACCATGACGACGGCGGCCGGGTCATGCCCCTTGAGCGTCCGGGTGACCTCGATGCCGTCCATGCCGTCCATCTTCAGGTCGGTGACGACGAGATCGAAGGGCGACTTCCGGTAGGCGGAGACACCGTCGGTGCCGGAGCGGGCGGCCGTGACGGTGTGGCCGGAGCGGGTGAGGGTGACGGCCATGCCCTCGCGGAGGGTGTCGTGGTCGTCGATGACGAGGATACGGGCCATGGACGCGACCATATATCAGTGCACAATGCGCCCGCCCATGAGTACCCCCCTGACTTCCCTGCACGAGTTGCTGGCCCGCCACGTTCCCTCGGACGACAAGGAGCGGGAGGACCTGGCGAAGATGCGCGCCCTGGCCACGGAGTTGGAGAAGCCCTTCTCCCGAGCGCAGGAGCGGGGGCACTTCACCGGCAGTGCGGTGGTGGTGGACCCGGCGGGCGAGCGGGTGGTGATGGTGCACCACGGGAAGCTGAAGCGGTGGTTGCAGCCGGGCGGGCACGCGGAGGAGGCGGACGCGGGCAGCATGGAGGCCACGGCGCTGCGCGAGGCGCGGGAGGAGACGGGCTGCCGGGTGCGGCCGCACGCGAGCGCGCCGAGGCCGCTGGACGTGGACATCCACACCATTCCGGCGCGCAAGGACGAGCCGGAGCACGTGCACCTGGACGTGCGCTACCTGGTGGTGGCGGAGGACCCGGAGGCGTTGGCGCATGATCCGGGCGAGTCCTCGGGCGCGCAGTGGCTGACGTGGGACGAGGCGCTGGCGCGGGCGGACGAGGCGCCCCTGCGGCGCATGATGGAGAAGGCGCGGGCCGTGGTGCGCGGGGGCTGAGGTCTCTGGAGGCGGAAGACCGGGCACGAGCGGACCAGGTGCCGCTGGCCCGCCGCATGCTCGAGCGCGGTCCGCCATGTCTGGACCGCATGCCCTCTTCGCTCGCTACACCTTCGGCCACCCCGAGAGAGCCGCCGCGGAATTACGCGCCGTGCTGCCCGCGCACGTCGTCTCGGAGGTGGACGGGTCGTCTCTGCGGCGAGAGCCCGGCAGCGTAGTGGATCCGGAGTTGCGCGAGACCGAGAGCGACCTGCTCTTCACGGCTCGGATGCGCACGGGCCAGCCGCTGCTGCTGTACGTGCTGCTCGAACACCAGTCGTCGGTGGATTCGTGGATGGCGCTGCGCATGTTGCGCTACGTGGTGCGCCAGGTGGAGCGCTGGCGCCAGGAGCATCCGGAGAGCGCATCGCTCCCCGTCATCATTCCGCTCGTCATGTACCACGGGCCAGACAGAGCCTGGACGGCACCGCGCCGGGTGGAGGAGCTCTTTGAGCTTCCGGAGGAAGAGGAGAAGCGGGAGCGCTGGCGAGCGCTGGTGCCGCGTTTCGGGTACCTGCTCGATGACCTGACGACCGAGCGGGAAGAGGCGCTGTTACCAGGGGCCGGGTCCAAGCAGGTGCCAGTGGTGGAGCCATGCGGCGAAGGCTGTCGCGGCCAGCGCGGCACTGGAGAGTGACAATCGGAGGGCCAGGTTCCCGGAGCGTTTCCACCACGCACGTGCGCTCCAGGCGAGGGCTCCCGGGGTGAGCGCCACGGCTCCGAGTGCGCAGGCCATCGAAGCGCCCGGTAACCGGGGCGTGGCGCCGTACTCCAGTTCGACGTGGTGGCGCACCAGGAGCGTGAAGCCACTCAGGAACAGCAGGTTCAGCAGGCCGATGACCGCCAGCAGTCCCGTGGCCGGGCTCCGGTGGAGGACGCCCACCATCACGGCCAGAGCGAAGAGCGCGGCGCATACGGCTAGCAGTCCATAGGTGAACGTGGACGTCTCGTACCAGGGCACCCGCTCGTATGCCGCCATGGGCTGGTTCTCGAAGAAGAAGTGCGTGATGTGGCCGGCTGCGTCTTCGCGGAAGGCCACTCGCTCCGGTGAGGCCGGGTCCTCGGCGGGACGGAACAGGCGCGGCTCCACCTCCACCCAGCGCCGGGGCGTGTGCCCGGGCTCCTGGATGTGCAGGGTGCCATCTCCGCCATCTCGCACGCGGATCTCCTGGCGCCACCCCAACGAGGACTCCGCCGTGCGGTAGGCTCGCCACGTCGTCTGGTATCCCCCCACGAAGCGTGCTGCGCGCTCGGCGAAGTCCCGCGTGGGCACGGGCACGTCCGGGGGTGGGGCAGGGGAGTCGTGCTCGAGTACGGCGCGCAGCAGCTCCATCCGCGCCCGCTGCGCGGCGTCCTTCTCTCCCGGGCCGTTGTACGAGACGAACAGCCCCATCCCGTGCTCCGGCATCAGCACCAGCAGCGAGTGGAAGAGGTACGCGTCCCCCAGGTGTCCGATGAGCCGCTGGCCATTCAGCTGGAGCTCCATGAATCCATGGGCCCACCCGCTCAACCTCGGGTCATGCGTGAAGTGCTGGCGATGCATCCGCCGCACCGTTTCCTCGCTCAGGATGCGGTGGCCCTCGTATTGCCCTCCCTGGAGGTGCGCGAGCATGAACCTCGTCAGGTCCGTGGCCGTCGTGAGCAGCGAGCCGCTGGAGGCCACCACCACCTGCTCCAGGGGCTGGGCTCGTGGGCTCCCGTCCTCGACGGTGTGTCCCAGCGCCATGTCGGCGGCGAGCTCCGGTGGCACCGTCCTGCGGAAGAAGGTGCGTCTCATTCCCAGCGGCTCCAGCACGTTCTCCCGGAGGTACTGCTCGAAGGACTGGCCCGACACCCGCTCGACGATGTGCTCGGCGAGGCTCGTCCCATAATCGGAGTACGCCGAGAGCTCTCCCGGGGGACGCACCCGGGCTGGCATGCGCTCCCGCAGGTATTCCGCCAGCGTGCCGGGTGGTGGGCCCTCGGGCCAGAGGCGCTCGTGCACCTCGAAGCCCCCCGTATGCGCCATCAGGTGCGCGAGCGTGAGAGGCCGGGCGTACGTCGCGGGGAGCCGTACGTCTTCCAGATACGTCTGGACGTCCGCGTCCAGCTCGAGCCGGCCCCGCTCGGCGAGCTGCATCACCGCCGTCCAGACGAACAGCTTGCCCAGCGAGGCCACGCGGAAGAGCGTCGTGTCCGCCACCACCGGCGTGTGGCTCCCGGCGTCCGCGTCACCGTAGCCTCGGGCCAGCACCACCTGGCCGTCCCGCACCACCGCCACCGTCGCTCCGGGAATCCGGTACGCCGCGAGCTGCCGGGAGACCACGCGCTCCACGAGCGGCTCCAGGGACACCGCCTCCGTCCGCTGGGGAACCTCGGCCCACGCCGGCACCGCCAGGGCGAGCACCAGCACCAGGGCGGACAGACCCGGGGTGGCTCTGTGCGGCGTGGACGGCATGCCGCAGGTGTAGCGGACTTCCCGTGTCGAAGGGAACACAGGGGCACTCGCCCAGCCGTTCTTCCGCTGGCCCCGATAGGTCCAGGCCGCTAACAAGGACCGCCGTACCCACAAGGAGGGATGTCATGGAGCAGAGGGCACTCGGAAAGCAGGGGCTGAAGGTCTCCGCCCTGGGCCTGGGCTGCATGGGAATGAGCGACTTCTACGGCTCGGGCGACGAGAAGGAGTCCATCGCCGTCATCCATCGGGCGCTGGAGCTCGGGGTGGACTTCTTCGACACGGCCGACATGTACGGGCCGTTCACCAACGAGAAGTTGCTGGGCAAGGCCATCGCCGGCAAGCGCGACAAGGTCATCGTCGCCACCAAGTTCGGCAACGTGCGCGCCGAGGATGGCTCCTTCCTCGGCATCAGCGGCAAGCCCGACTACGTGCTCAAGGCCTGTGATGCCTCCCTGAAGCGTCTGGGCGTGGACCACATCGACCTCTACTACCAGCACCGCGTGGACACCACCGTGCCCATCGAGGACACCGTGGGCGCCATGGCCCAGCTGGTGAAGCAGGGCAAGGTCCGCTACCTCGGCCTGTCCGAGGCCGCACCCGACACCATCCGCCGCGCTCACAAGGTGCACCCCATCTCCGCGCTCCAGACCGAGTACTCGCTCTGGAGCAGGGATCCCGAGGACGAGGTGCTCCCCACCGTGCGCGAGCTGGGCATCGGCTTCGTCCCCTACAGCCCGCTGGGCCGCGGCTTCCTCACCGGCCGCTACCGCCGCATCGAGGACCTCGAGCCCAACGACTGGCGCCGCAACAACCCGCGCTTCCAGGGCGAGAACTTCGCGAAGAACCTCCAGCTCGTGGACAAGATCAACGAGCTGGCCGCGCGCAAGAAGGTGAAGGCCTCACAGCTCGCGCTCGCGTGGGTGCTGGCCCAGGGCAAGGACATCGCCCCCATCCCCGGCACCAAGCACGTGAAGTACCTCGAGGAGAACGCCGCCGCGGCGGACATCCGGCTCTCCCCCGAGGAGCTGCGGGAGATCGACACCATCGCTCCCAAGGGCGTGGCGGCCGGCACCCGCTACACCGAGGCCGGCATGAAGTCGGTCCACCGCTGAGCCTCGGCTCGGGCCTCCGTGTTGGCAGACCCTCACCCCAGCCCTCTCCCAGAGGGAGAGGGGGCGCCTCGTGGGCCAGGTCAGCCCTTCGGGACCGGTGGGGGCGTCGGGGCTCTTCTCGGCAGACGCACCGTGAAGCGCGTGCCCTCGCCCGCCCGCGAGCTCACCGTGATGCCTCCGCCGTGCGCCAGTACCAGCTGCCGGGTGATGTAGAGCCCCAGCCCCACACTGCCCGCTCCATTGCCCGCATGGCGGCCCCGGCGGAACGGCTCGAAGAGATCCGGAAGGATCGCCCCCTCGATGGCCGAGCCCTCGTTGTGCACCTCGAGGAATACCTCGCCGGCCTCGCCCCGGCAGCGCACCCAGACCGCCGTGTCCTGCGGGCTGTGCTGGAGCGCGTTGCCCACCAGGTTGCCGAGCACCTGCGCGAGCCGGTCTCCATCCCACTCGCCCATGCCATCCCCCTCCAACTTCAGCTCCAGCTGCCGCTCCGGATGGCTGGCGGCCAGCTCCTCCACCACGCCGCGCGCCAGCTCGAAGAGGTCCATCTTCTTGCGCTCCACCGGAATGCCGCCGCCCAGCCGCGCCTGGCTGAAGTCCAACAGGTCGCGGATGAGGCGCGTGGAGCGGTCCGACGCGGAGATGATGCGGGTGAGGCTCTTGCTCTGCCGCTCGTCCAGCCCCTCGCGCGCCAGCAGCACCGAGGCCGAGATGCGGATGACGCTCAGCGGGTTGCGCAGATCATGACTGACGATGCCGAGGATCTGCCGCTCGAACTCGGCGAGCTGGCGCGCCTCGGCCTCCTGCTGCTTCTGCACGGTGATGTCCACGTAGGCGCCCGTCATGTAGAGGGGGCGCCCGTTCGCGTCCACGAAGGTCTTCCCCTTGCCGCTCAGCCAGTGCACGCGCCCATCCGGCCACACCACGCGGAAGTCCATCTCGAAGTCCGCGCCCTCGCGCGCGCAGGCCTCGTTGCGCCGTGCCGCCTCGGACCGGTCCTCCGGGTGCACCAGCGCCAGGCAGTCCTCCATCGTCTGCACCGTGCGCCCCAGCGGCAGGCCGAAGAGCTGGTCCAGGTTCTCGTCCCACTCCAGCGCGTTGGTGCGGATGTCCCAGCGGAAGGTGCCCGTGCCGCCCGCCCACAGCGCCGCGCGCAGCCGCTCGTCGCGCTCCTGCAGCGTGGCCTCCATCCGCTCGCGATCCGCCAGCAGCTCCCTCAACTGGGCCTCGCTCGCCTCGGCCTGGGCACGCGCCTGCTGCGCGGCTTCATAGAGGCGGGCCCGCTCCAGCGCCTGCGCCCCCTGCCGCGCCAGCGCGAGGAGGAACTCCTGCTCGTCGGAGTTCAGGGTGCGCGGCCCCGCGTAGTTCACCACCAGGGCCCCCATCACCCCCCGGCCGCCGCGCAGGGGCATCACCGCCGCGGCCTCGTAGGGCAGGTCCAACCGCGCCACCGTGGGGTAGCGGCGATCCCGCTCCTCGCGGTTGGCGAAGGTGACGAGCTTGTCGGTCCGCACCGCCTCCGCCACCGCCAGCGGCGCATCGAGCGGAATCCGCTCCATGTTGCGCGTCAGGTGCCGGACATTCTCGGTGGCGCTCGCCAGCTCGAGCATCTGGCCCTCCTCGCTCAGCAGGCACACCGCCCCCGAGTGGGCCTCCAGCGCCGCCACACCCTGGGTGAGGATGATGTCCACCACCTGCCGGGGCGTGAGGGCCTCGGAGAGCGCGGCGGTGACCGCTTGCAGGCGCGAGATGCGCTCCTGGGTCCTGCGCTGGTCGTCGATGTCGGCGTTGGTGCCGAACCAGCGGATGACGCGGCCGCGCGCGTCCCTCATGGGCAGGGCCCGGATGAGGTGCCAGCGCCACGTCCCACCGGTCCGCCAGAGACGGGCCTCCACCTCGTAGGGCTCACCCGAGCGCAGGCTGGACTGCCAGCGCTCCATCACCCGGGGGAGATCCTCCCTGTGCACGGCCTTGGGCCACTGTGAGGGCTCGCCCATGGGAAGGCCGTTGTTCTCGTAGCCGCGGCGGCTGATGTAGTCCAGCACCCCATCCGGTCGGCTCGTCCAGATGGTGTGCGGCAGCACCTCGGCGAGCGTGCGGTACTGTTGCTGCACCTCGTGCAGGCGCAACGTCTGGCGCAGCAGGTGCGCGAGGCGCTCCGGGGTGAGCGCCGACTTGGCCAGGTAGTCGGTGGCACCGGCCTTCATCAGCTCCACGGCGATGTGCTCGTCCCCCTGCCCGGTGAGCATGATGATGGGCGTCTCCACCAGCGCGGAGCGGGCCTTGCGCAGCACCTCCAGCCCGTCCTGGCCCGGCATCTGGAAGTCCATCAGCGCGCAGTCGAAGGTCTGCTCCAGCAGGGCGGCGAGCGCGGCCGTGCCATCCCCCACCTCGACGAGCTGGGCATTCAGCCCCGCCTTGAGCAGGGCACGCCGCACCGCGAGCCGGTCCACCTCGTCGTCGTCCGCTATCAGCAGACGCAGCGGTTGCTCCTCCATGCGCTCCTCGGCCCTCACGGCAGCTCCACCCGGGACCAGTATGCGTTGAGTGCGGCCATCAACTCCACGAAGGCGGGTGAGGCCACGGGCTTGACGAGGTAGCCGGCTACGTTGTGCGCGTAGCTTTGCAGCCGGTCTCTCTCGTCGTTGGAGGTGGTGAGCACCACCACGGGGGTGGTGCTCAGCTCGGGGTCGGCACGCAAGGCGCGCAGGAACTCGAGGCCATTCATCCTCGGCATGTTGAGGTCCAGCAGGATGATGCGGTTGCTGGACGGCACGGTGCCGTTGCGCAACAACTCCAGAGCCTGACGCCCGTCGCCGGCGACGTAGAGGGTGTTGTGGATGTTGCTCTTCTTGAAGGCGCGCTGGACGTTCATGACGTCCACCGCGTCGTCATCCACCAGCAGGATGTTCAGCGTCTTCACGGTACGCTCTCAGCGCCCCTCGTCAGGGGTGTGCTTGGGCCAGGTGAAACGGAAGGTAGCCCCCTGGCCAGGGGCGGACTCCAGCCAGGCACGCCCCCCGCGTGCCTCCACGCTCTTCTTCACCACCGACAGACCGATGCCGGTGCTCTCCACTTCATCACGGGCCCGCAGCGTCTGGAAGATGCCCCAGATGCGTTCATGGTACTCGGGCGCGATGCCGGGGCCATTGTCGGCCACGGAGAATTCCCAGAAGGCGTCCAGTTGTCGCACGTCCACCCGTACCCGCGCGTCGGATGACTGGGCGTGCTTGAAGGCGTTGCCCAGCAGGTTGAGGAACACCTGCTGCAGGGGCACCCGCTCGGTGCGCAGGGTGGGCATGCCGGGCGCCAGCTCCACGTGCGTGCCGGCGGGAGGGGCGAGCAGCTCCACGCACTCGGTGAGCAGTCTGCCCACGTCCACCGGCTCCGGCCGGCCCCGCACCCGGCCCGCGCGGCTGTAGTCGAGGATGCCGTTGATGAGCGCCTCCATGCGCTCCACGCGTCCGCGCAGCAGCCGCATCTGCTCGCGCGTCTCGTCCGTCATGACGGGCTGCAGGTCGTCCTCTATCCACTGCGACAGGTTGGCGATGCCGCGCAGCGGGGCCTTCAGGTCATGGCTGGCCACGTAGGCGAACTGGTCCAGCTCCTTGTTGCTGCGCTCCAGCGCGGCGATGAGGCGCTCGCGCTCGGCCTCGGCGCGCTTGCGCTCGGTGATGTCCAGCACCACGGTGGCCACGCCCAGCGTGGTGCCCTCGGCCGAGCGCACGGGCGCATAGCGCGCCAGCCACGCCCGCTCCTCGCCGGAGGGCAGCCGGGTGGAGGACTCCACCGTCTGCGTCTCGCCCGTCTCCAGCGCCCGCCGCAGCGACTTCACGACGATTTCCACACCGGGGCCCTGCGTGGAGAGCACCTCGGGCATGGTGTGTCCCAGGTGATCCTCCGCGGGCTTGCGGTTGATGTCCTGCAGGGTGCGGTTGACGCGCACGAAGCACAGCGTCCGGTCGAAGAGGGCGATGCCGGCGGGGGCCGCGTCGAGCAGCGTGTCCAGCATGGCGCGGGCCTGCTCGGCGAGGTACTGCTCGTGTTGGGCCCGGCGCATGGCGTCCTGGCTCTCGCGGTACAGGCGCGCGTTGTCCAGCGCGAGCGCGGCGCGGCGCGCGAACTCCTCGGCCAGCGACAGGTCCGCGGCGGAGAAGCTCCGGTTGCTCCCGGCCTGCACCAGCGTGATGCCGCCCAGCGTCCGCCCGTGCACCACCAGCGGCACGATGATGGAGGAGTGCATCCCCAGCTCCCGCAGCAGCCGCAGGTGGCTCACGTCGCGCACGAGCTGGGTGTGCATCGCGTCCGGGATGACCTCCAGCAGCTCCGGCTCCCCGGTGCGCAGCACGTAGCCGAGCCCGTGGCTGGCATGGTGGAGATCCGCGGGCTCGCGGCGCGCCAGCTCCCAGATGAGCGGCTCCCGGGTGCCGTCGGAGTGGGTCACCGCGACGCGCTCCACGGTCTCGTCCGGCCGCACCAGGTCCACCGTGCACCAGTCCGCCAGCCGCGGGACGATCATCCGCGTGAGGTTGCGCAGCGTCTCCTCGGGGTCCAGCGTGAGGGCGAGCAGGGCGCTGGCCTCGGCGAGGAAGCCGTGCACGTCGGCGGTGCGCTTCTGGTCGTCGATGTCCGTGCAGGTGCCGAACCAGCGGACGATGCGGCCCTGGGCGTCATGAATCGGGATGGCGCGGCCGAGGAACCAGCGCCAGACGCCGTCCAGCCGGCGGCAGCGGTACTCGATTTCGAAGGGCTCTCCGGTGACCAGGCTGTGGCGCCAGCGCTTCTCGGCCTCGGCCATGTCCTCGGAGTGGAAGGCCTGCTTCCAGCCATTGCCCCGGGACTCCTCGGGGTCCAGGCCGGTGTACTCGTACCAGCGGCGGTTGAGGTAGTCCTGGACGCCGTCGGGCCGGGACGTCCAGACGATCTGCGGCAGGGCCTCGGCCAGCAGGCGGAATTGCTCGCGCTCGGTGTCGAGCCGCTGCTCCGCTCCCCCGACTCCGAAGACGGAGGGCAGGGAGTCGTAGGCGGTGAGATCTCCGTCGGATTGGCGGGACACGTGGAGCGGCCCTCCGCGGGGCAAGAATGGAGATGGAACCTGCCGAGTACCCCTTCTCTTACTGCGTCCCGGCGACCTCTTGTCCGGCACGACGGACCGGCTGTCGTCCGCGCAACAGGTCTTCCAGGGCCTCGCATTTCCGTGAAGCACACGCAGCGTGCGGGGGCTCGCCGGGCCGCCTGCTTCACGGGCGGTCGGGTGCCGGGATGAGGGGGAGGGTGAGCTCGAAGGTGGTGGTGCCCGGGTGGGGGACGAGCCGCAGGTCTCCCCCATGGGCCCGGGCAATCTTGCGGGACAGGGGCAGGCCCAGGCCGGTGCCCTTCTCCCGGGTGGTGAAGAAGGGCTCGAAGATGCGCTCGCGTTCGGTTTCCGGCACACCGGGCCCGGAGTCCTCGACGCGGATGGTGTAGCCGTGGCCCTCGCCTCGGCCCGTCACGCGCACCTTGCCGCCGGGGGGCGAGGCCTGCACTGCGTTCTTCACCATGTTCACCAGCGCGGCCGTCAGCAGGCTGCCATCCGCCTCGAGCACCGCGGGCTCGGCCACCACCTCCACCGTCACCTCGCGGGCCGCCGCGTCCGCCGCGAGCAGGACGCTGGCCTCCGTGAGCAGCTCCGGCGCGGCCACGGGCGAGCGCGACAGCGGCTGCTCCCGGGCGAAGGCGAGGAAGTCCTCGACGATGCGCTGGAGGTACTCCACCTCGTGCTGGATGCGCGCCACGTGCCCGGTGGCCTCCGCGTGGGCGCCGGCCTTCAGGTCCTCGGCGAGGATCCCCGAGAAGAGGGAGATGCCACCGAGGGGATTGCGCACCTCGTGGGCCACGCCCGCGAGCATCAGCTTGAGCTGCCGGTCGCGGCTCTCCAGGGCGCCGCGCATGACCTCGAGCTCGCGCGCCAGCACGCCGATCTCCCGCGTGGGCTCGGGAGGCACGGGCGTGGTCAGGTCACCCCGGCCGATGCGCAGCGCCGAGGCCATGAGCCGGCGCAGGGGCCGCGCCAGTCCGCGCGCGGTGAGGATGGCGACGAGGCCGAGCACCAGGAGCGCCACGCCGCTCGCCGCCGCGAAGCTGCGGGACAGGCGGGCGAGGGGACCGAAGAAGGCGGCGCTGCCCTCCACGGCCACCGCGCCCACCACCTGGCCCTCGCGGCGCACCGGGGCGTAGCCGGTCTTGTAGAAGCGTCCATCCGAGCCGAGGAAGAGCACCTGGCTGGCCGCGCGCTCACCGGAGAAGACCCGGGACAGCTCGAGCCTGTCCCGCGCGAGCTCGGGGACCTCGGTGCCCACCGGGAGGTTGCCGCCCACGTCCGCGCGGACGCGGCCCTGCGTGTCCACCACGTACAGGCGCCGCACGCCGCTCGAGTCTCGGACCTCGGTGAGCAGGCGCACGAGGTTGCGCCACGTGCGCGTACCCGAGGTGTCGTCACCGGGCTCGATGGTGAGCATGCGCTCGCCGCTGACCTGACTCGCCGCGGCGGCGGCGATGGCGGAGAGGCTCGTGCCCAGCTCTTCCTCGAGGATGGAGCGGGCCAGGGCGTAGACGGCCGTGCCCGTGAGCGCGAGGAAGAGCAGCGTGGGCAGCAGGAAGGCCACGAGCAGGCGCGCCGAGAGCGAGCCCAGCGCATCCTTCAGGCGGGAGGTGAGGGGAGGCGGGGTGGACATGGGGGAAGACGGTTCCGCACTCTACACCGGCGCCTGGTTGCGGGCTGGAGCCGGTTTGATAGGACGCGCTCCATGACGTCCGGACAGACCGCTTCGTTGCAACTGCCGTCGTTCCTGCATGGCACCTTCCGCTCGGCGCGGCAGAAGGCGAAGCGGGAGGGCCTGCGCTGTGGCGAGCATTACAAGAAGGACGGCACCTTCCTGCTTCCCCGGCAGATGGTGGATGTGCCCCCGGGTGAGGTGGTGATGGCTCACGATCTGGTGGACTTCCAGCACGAGCGCCCGGCCTGGCGGCTGTACCTGGTGTCGGATGTCATGAGTGGGTTGCGCGAAGCAGTGAACTGGCAGAACACGTTACTCGTGAGGGATGCGTACGAGGACTTCTGCCTGGAGACGGCCTGGGGCGCGCTCCACTTCGCCCTCGCGCAGATGGGCCCGGTGAGTGCACAGCGCACGGCCAAGCGCCTGCGGGCGGTGCTGCGCTTCTGGGAACCGCTCCGGTCCGCGCGCTACCTCTTCAAGACGCCGGGGACAGCGCAAACGCTGGAGGAGGTGATGCTGGCCTCCTGTGACTGGGCCATGGATGCGTGGTGCCCGGTGGGAGATGACTCCGTGCGCGGGCGGCTGGCGATGGCGGCGGAGCGCATGGCGCGGGCGACGCGGGAGGATTGTATCGAGGCCATCCTCCGGGAGATGCCGCGAGCCTTGGCGCATGCCGGGAAGTTGAAGCACGGCGGGGCATTTGCTGACCCTGACTTCCAGCGAGAGCGCCTCGACTCGCTCGACTCATGGTCCTTCGACCGGGTCTCTGCTGCATGTACTGGGCATCTGATCTGGCTGTTGACCATCTGGGATCGCGAGCTTGAGAAGCATTAGGAAGCGTTCCGTCTGACGCTCTCCTCTGGGGGGATCTCACCGGTAGTGTGCCGGTGGGTGGGGTGCACCCGGTGACCTGACTGCAGAGGGCCTGGAGATTCCCGTTGCTCCCCGCTTCTACTTCTTCCTGACTCCGCAAGGATGCGCATGCGCGGAGCGGGAGGGGCACGTGAGCGCCACCATCAGCTGTCTACCCGTATCCTGGATTGCGCGGTGCGTCTCCCTGTGCCTCGTCTTGGTGCTCGCCGGCTGTGCTACGGACTCTGGCGGGCGGAGTCTTCCTGCCTGGCACTCGGAGACGCCACGGTTCGAGACGCCGCGAACTGCTGCTCCGCGACAGAGAGTCCTGTTGGCCATGAACGATGGCCCGGCGGGAGGTGTTTCAGCCGGCCCTGCGCCCCAGGGCTACAATGTACCCGGTCGGAAGCCGGATTCGAAGATGCCCTGGGAGTTCTTCATGGGCAATGCCTCACACCGGCTCGTTGCGTATATGTACGGCGTCAGACATCCGGAAAGTCTCGTCTATTACAACACCAAGCCAATCAAAGCCATCGTTGATGAGATGGAAGTTGGAGACTCGTCCCTGCTGCGCTCGGACGAGCGCGAGATACGTCCGGACATTACCGATGTCTCCCTCCTGGTTCTTTTCGAGATCAAGCCTTGGGATGAGCAGGCACTCAGGGAAGGCCGTGAGGAGGCGCGCAAGTACTTGATTGCACTCAACCGAGCCCTCTCTAACAAGATTCACTTCATGGGTGGAACGGACTTCCAGGGCGAGGTCCTCGTCCGCTTCCAGGGAGGTCAATATATCTGGCGCCTGGAATGGAAGAATCCTGAGCCCGGAGTAGTCCAGTACAAGTGGACGCGCAGCCAGCAACGCTTCGAGTCCCAGGCGGCAGCGTACGAGGCCGGGCAGTGGGTGGAAATCACCGTGGAGGAGTTGCGGCAGTACGGTGGCTGGGTGAGTCAGGCGGTGGAAGGAATGGTGGGTCGGCGGGAGCAACTCACTACCCTTCGAGGCACCATGGGAATGGTCATCGACCTCGTCGGCGGGGTTGCGACGACGGTCTTGTGGGGGTCGATTCAGGGAAAGATGGGGACGGGCATGGGGAGCCGAAAGCCGCCCACGCAAGGGGGCGGACAGGTCATTCCCTTCCCGGCGCGTCCCCCATCCACCACGTCTCCAGCGCAGATTCCGGCTGCGGCGGGCATGTCGCTTCCCCCCTAAGGGGCCGCTTGATAGGACATATTCGATGATGTCCGAACAGCCCGGTTCCCTACAACTGCCATCCTTCCTCCAGGGCAGTTTCCGCTCGGTTCAGCAGAAGGCGCACAGAGAGGGGATGCGGTGTGGCGAGCAATATCGCAGGGACGGTACCTTCCCCATTCCTCGGCAGATGGTGGAGGTCCCCCCAGGCGAGGTGGTGGTGGCGCACGAGGTGGTGGATTTCCAGCGCGAGCGTCCAGCCTGGCGGCTGTATATGGTGTCGCATGTCATGGGCGCCTTGGCTCCGGAAGGATTCAAGCCGTTCCCCGTGAGGCATGACTATGAGGCGTTCTTCAGAGAGACGGCCTGGGGTGCGTTGTTCTTCGCGACGACGCACATGGGGGCGGTGAGCGCGGAGCGTACGGCGCGGCGCCTCCAGGCGGTGCTGCGCTTCTGGGAGCCGCTTCAGTCCGCGCGCTATCTCTTCAAGAAATTGGGGGGGGCGCAAACGCTAGAGGAAGTGATGAGGGCTTCCTGTGACTGGGCCATGGATGCGTGGTGCCCGTTGGGAGACGACGCCGTGCGCGAGCGGCTGGTGGTGGCGGCGGAGCGCATGGCGCGGGCGACGCGGGAGGACTGTATTGAGGCCATCTTCCGGCAGATGCCCCGGGCCCTCGCGCATGCGGGCAAGTTGAAACACCGGCAGACGCTGGCCGACCTGGCCTTCCAGCGCGAACGCCTTGCCTCGCTCGACTCCTGGTCCTTTGAACGGGTGTCGGGTGCCTGTACGGGGCATCTGATCTGGTTGCTCACCTGCTGGGATCGGGAGCTCGGGATGCAGTAAGGGCCTATTTCGGTAGGAGGCTGCCCCATCGTTTCGCTTGAGGGGCAACCTGTCAGCAATGAGACCTGCCGAAACAGGCCGTGCCGCCTCCTCAGTCGAACATCGCTCCCAGTGCCTCGGAGAGTGTCTCGACTCCCACCACCTCCAGCTTCGTGCCCTCCAGCCGCCTCGCGCTCCCCTTGGGGATGATGGCCCGCTGGAAGCCCATCTTCGCCGCCTCCGCCAGCCTCGGCTCCACCTGGCCCACCGCGCGCACCTCGCCCGCCAGGCCCACCTCGCCCAGCACCAGCGTGTGCGCCTCCAGCGGCCGGTTCTGCAGGCTGCTCACCAGCGCCGCGCATACCGCCAGGTCGCACGCCGGCTCCGACAGCTGCATGCCTCCCGCCACGTTCACGAAGAGATCACACCCCACCAGCGGGATGTCCTCCTTCTTCTCCAGCACCGCCGCCAGCAGCGCCACGCGGTTGCCGTCCACTCCAATGGCCGTGCGCCGCGCCGTGCCGTAGCCCGTGGGCGCCACCAGCGCCTGCACCTCCACCAGCAGCGGCCTCGTCCCATTCAGCGTGCACGTCACCACGCTGCCCGCCTTGCCCGCCGGCCGCTCCGCCAGGAACAGCGCCGAGGGGTCCGGCACCTCCATCAGCCCCGCTCCCTTCATCTCGAAGACGCCAATCTCGTTCGTCGAGCCGAAGCGGTTCTTGTGCGCCCGCAGAATCCGGAACGGATGGCCACGCTCCCCCTCGAAGTAGAGGACGGTGTCCACCATGTGCTCCAGCACGCGCGGGCCCGCGATGGAGCCCTCCTTCGTCACGTGCCCCACCAGGAACGTCGGCACCCCGCTGCGCTTGGCGAACGCCATGAAGCGTCCCGCCACCTCGCGCACCTGCGAGATGCTCCCCGGCGCGCTGCCCAGCTCCGGCAGGTACATCGTCTGGATGGAGTCCACCACCAGCGCCCGCGGCTTGAGGCCCTCGGCCACCGCCAGCACCCGGTCCGCGTCCGTCTCCGCGAAGAGGTGGATGTCCTCGCTCTCCACCCGCAGCCGCTCGGCCCGCATCTTCGTCTGCCGCAGCGACTCCTCGCCCGACACGTACAGCACCGGGCCCCACCGCCCCAGCTTGTCCAGCGCCGCCAGCAGCAGCGTGGACTTGCCGATGCCCGGGTCTCCTCCCAGCAGCACCAGCGAGCCGTCCACCACTCCGCCTCCCAGCACCCGGTCGAACTCGGCGATGCCCGTGCGCCGGCGCTCCTCCTGCTCGCCGCTCACCTCGCGCAGCCGCACCGGCTTGGTCGCCCCTCCCGAGGCCCCCCACGCCGGGCGCTTCTCGTCCACCTTCGCCCCGGTCTCCTCCACCAGCGAGCTCCACGCGCCGCAGTCGGGGCACTTCCCCAACCACTTCGCCGACTGGTACCCGCACGCCTGACACGTGTAGTGCGTCTTTGCCTTCGCCATGGAACCCCTTGTCTATCCCATGGCACCCACGTTTCCCTCGCTTTCCCGCGCGCCTGCCCGCCCCTCCCCCCGAGCCGTCCGGAGAGCGGGCGGCCGGGCATGGGGGTCTCTCCCGGGCCTCCCCGTCAAGTTGTGCCTCGGGGCAGGGCTCCCCACTTTTCTTCCCAATCGGGGCCGCACATCGCGGCGCCCCAAGAAAGGGAGAACGGAGATGAGCATCATCTGGTTCATCGTGGTGGGTCTGGTCGCGGGTCTGCTCGCGCGTGCGCTCCTTCCGGGCCGCCAGTCCATGGGACTCGTGGCGACGATGCTGCTGGGTATCGTGGGCTCGTTCGTGGGCGGCTTCATCGGCTCGCTCTTCTCGCCCAGCCGAAGTGTCCTCGACCTGCAGCCCTCCGGACTCATCATGTCCGTCGTCGGCGCCATCGTGGTGCTACTCCTGGTGGGCTGGGCGGGCAGGGGCCGTCGCATCCACGCCTGATTTCCGGAGCCCGGTAGGGGAGGGGCACGCCCATCGTGCCCACCCCGCCGGGCTCCTCCTTCTCGGGGGGTGAACCGGGGTCGTCAACCCGGGCGCGCTGTGTGGTTGACAAGGGCGGTCCGCCCACGCACCGTGCGCGCTCCACACCCCCCGAGGAGCCCATGTCCGACTCCGCCGCCCACGATTTCCACGGTCACGCCCACTTCGCCGCTCCGCCTCCGGGTGTCGTCGTCCGCCATGACTGGACGCTCCCCGAGGTGCGCGCCCTCTATGAGCTCCCCCTGCTCGAGCTCATCCACAAGGCGCAGACCGTGCACCGCGCCGTCTTCCAGGACAACAAGGTGCAGCTGTGCTCGCTGCTGTCCATCAAGACGGGCGGCTGCCCCGAGGACTGCGGCTACTGCCCCCAGGCCGCGCGCTACCACAAGGACACCGGCCTGCAGGCCGAGAAGCTCATGTCCGTGCCCTCCGTGCTCGACGCCGCCTCCAAGGCCCGCTCCGCCGGTGCCACCCGCTTCTGCATGGGCGCCGCCTGGCGCGAGGTGAAGGACGGGCCCCAGTTCGACAACGTCCTGGAGATGGTCCGCGGCGTGAAGGCGCTCGGCATGGAGGCCTGCGCCACGCTCGGTATGCTCACGGAGAGTCAGGCGAAGCGCCTCAAGGAGGCCGGCCTCTCCGCCTACAACCACAACCTCGACACCTCCGAGGACAAGTACGGGGACATCATCTCCACCCGCACCTACCAGGACCGGCTGGAGACGATCGAGCGCGTGCGCCAGGCCGGCATCTCCGTGTGCTCCGGCGGCATCATCGGCCTGGGTGAGTCCGTGGACGACCGCTGCAAGCTGCTGCTCACGCTCTCCAACCAGGAGGTCCACCCCGAGTCCGTCCCCATCAACGCGCTCGTCGCCGTGAAGGGCACGCCGCTGCAGGACCAGAAGCCCGTGCAGACCGTGGAGATGGTCCGCACCATCGCCACCGCCCGCATCCTCATGCCCATGGCCATGGTCCGTCTGTCCGCCGGCCGCATGCAGATGAACGAGGAGGCCCAACTGCTGTGCATGCTCGCCGGCGCCAACTCGCTCTTCTTCGGCGAGAAGCTCCTCACCACCGGCAACCCCGAGTACACCCAGGACATGGCCCTCCTGGAGAAGGCCGGCATCCGCCCCCTGGAGCCGGATACGGCGCGGTGACGAGCCCGGATTCGCGGCACCCTCACCCCGTCCCTCTCCCGGAGGGAGAGGGGAGTGTGGCCACGGGGTGGGCCCGGGAGGACATGGACTCCCTGTCCTCCCGCGGGCTCAAGCGGTTCCTCGAGCCGCTCGACTCCCCCCAGGGCCCCCTCGTCCGTGTCGGAGGTGAGACGCTCGTCAATTTCTCCTCCAACGACTACCTGGGTCTCGCCGCCTCGCCCTCCGTTCGCGCCGCCGCCATGGCTGCCTTGGAGGTTCATGGGGTGGGCTCCGGGGCCAGCAGGCTCGTCGTCGGCGACACCACCGCCCACCAGCGCCTGGAGGCCCGGCTCGCCGCCTTCGAGCACGCCGAGGCCGCGCTCCTCTTCAACTCGGGCTACGCCGCCAACGTCGGCACCCTGCAAGCCCTCGTCGGCCCCGAGGACGCCGTCTTCTCCGACGCCCTCAACCACGCCTCCCTCATCGACGGCTGCCGCCTCTCGCGCGCCCGCACCGTCGTCTACCCGCATGCCGACGTCGAGGCGCTCGACCGCGCCCTCGCCTCCACTCCCGCACGCCGGCGTCTCGTCGTCACCGACACCGTGTTCTCCATGGACGGGGACCACGCGCCCCTGCGGGAGATCGTCGGCGTCTGCCGGGCCCACGGCGCCGCGCTCCTCGTGGATGAAGCCCATGCCACCGGCGTGTTGGGCTCCCGTGGTGCCGGGCTGTGTGAGGAGCTGGGGCTCTCCAGCGCCGTCGACGTGCGCATGGGCACCTTGAGCAAGGCCTTCGGCGTGCTGGGCGCGTACATCTGTGCCTCCCGCCCCGTGGTGGAGCTCGTCCTCAACCGCGCCCGGCCCCTCGTCTTCTCCACGGCGCTTCCCGCAGCCCTGTGCGCCGCCGCCGGGGCCGCCGTGGACATCGTCGAGCACGATGGGGAGCTGCGCGCCCGCCTGTGGCGCAACATCCGCCGCTTCTCCCAGGGCCTGCGCTCGCTCGGCTTCGCCGCCGAGCCCCGGAGCGCCATCTTCCCCGTCATCGTGGGCGAGCCCGGGCTCGCCGTCTCCGCCGCACGGGCGCTGCGTTCCAAGGGGTTGTTGGTGAAGGCCATCCGCCCTCCCACCGTTCCCGAGGGCACCAGCCGGCTGCGTTTCTGTCTCTCCGCCGCCCATACCGAGGGCCATGTGGACCTCGCCCTCGAGGGGCTGCGCTCGCTACGACTCTGAATCTCCGCGTGGGAGGTCATGTGGCAACTCGAGGTTCTCGGCACCCTCACCCCGTCCCTCTCCCGAAGGGAGAGGGGAAATGGCCGCGCTCCGAAGGGAAATGGCCGCGGTTCTTCGTCACCGGTACGGATACCGGGGTGGGGAAGACGCAGGCCTCACGAGCCCTGCTCTCCCTGCTCGCCGATGCCGGGCTCTCTCCCCAGGGGTTCAAGCCCTATGAGAGCGGGTGCGCCTCCCTCTCCGCTCCTTCCGACGCGCTCTCCCTTCGCGAGGCCGCTCGGAGTGACCTGCCGCTCGACATCGTCTGCCCCCACCGCTTCCGCGCGCCCCTCGCCCCCGGCATCGCCGCTCGCCGCCTCGGCCGCGAGCCGGATTGGAACACCACCCTCTCCGCCTGGGAGCGCGTCCGCCACGGCTCCGTCGTCGTCGAGGGCGCCGGTGGTCTCTTCGTCCCCCTCGACTCCTCCCACGACGTCATCGACCTCATCTCCACCCTCGCGCTCCCCGTCCTGCTCGTCGCCCGCGCCGGCCTGGGCACGCTCAACCACACCGCCCTGTCCCTCGAGGCCCTCGCCGCGCGCAACATCCCTGTTGCCGCCGTGCTCCTCTCGCGCGGCACTCCCTCTCGCGATCCCTCCGAGCGCGACAACCCCGCCCTCATCTCCGAGCGCCATCACATCCAGGTCCTCGGTCCAGTTCCCTACCTGGAAGATGCTCGCCGCCGTCACGCCGCCTTCCGCGAGGCGCTCGCTCCACTCGTGCCCGAACGCGCGCGAGGCCGATAAATCGGCCTCCGCGGCGATCCGAACGCGCGCGCGAGTGCAAGTTTTCGTGTTGCACGGCCGTGAAATGGACGCATGTTTCGATCTGCGCGAGAACGCCACGCGAATGGCGGACATCATCGACCTCTCGCTCCTCGCCGATGCAAGGCGCTACCTCTCCAAGTTGCTCGATGCGCGCGGTATCTCCTACTTCCTCCAGAAGGATGGTCAGCGGCTCTTCCACATCGAGCCCGCCAAGGTCGACCTCGTGGTCCGGACCGCCATCCGCTCCCGCGCTGACTCGCTGCCCTCTCCGCACCCGAAGGCCGTCGAGCACTGCCGCAAGGAGATCCGCCGCGAGCTGATCCGCCTCGTCGCCTCCGCCATGTTGCAGACGGGGCTGTGAGCGGCTTCTCCGCCCGCACCGGCTTCCCCCGCACCTGGAACCCCCTGGCCCGAGCGCTCGATGAGCGCCGCCAACGCGGGCTCCCCCTGCTGGATCTCACCGAGACCAACCCCACCCGCGTGGGCCTGCCCGCGCCCGAGCCGGCCCTGCTGGCCTCTCCCGGCGCCTTCGGTTACGCGCCCGAGCCCCAGGGGCTCCTCCCGGCCCGCGAGGCCGTGGCCGCGCACCTGGCCTCCCGCGGCGCCCACGTCTCCCCCGGGCACCTCGTCCTCTCGGCGAGCACGAGCGAGTCCTACGGCTGGCTCTTCAAGCTGCTGTGCGAGCCCGGGGACAACGTGCTCGTCCCCGCGCCCAGCTACCCCCTCTTCGAGTACCTCACGCGCCTGGAGGGCGTGGAGGCGCGCACCTACCGCCTGCCGCGCGCGCACGGCTTCGGCCTGGACGTGGAGGAGGTGGCCGCCGCACGGGACGCCCGCACCCGCGCCGTGCTCGTGGTGAACCCCGGCAACCCCACCGGCCACTACCTCCACGAGGGCGAGCTGGAGGCCCTGGGGCGGCTGTGCGCGGAGGCCGGGCTGGCACTCCTCTCGGACGAGGTGTTCTCCGACTTCGCCTGGGACGAGGAGCCGGGCCGGGTGCCCACCGTGGCCGGGCGCGAGCTGCCCATGCTCACCTTCTCCCTCTCCGGCCTGTCCAAGGTGGCGGGGCTGCCCGGCCTCAAGCTGGGGTGGACGCACGTGGGCGGGCCCGACGTCCTCCGCGAGGAGGCCCTGGCCCGCCTCGAGCTGGTGGCGGACACGTACCTGCCGGTGAACACGCCCGTGCAGCTCGCCCTGCCGGGGCTGCTGGCGCACGCGCCGCGCTTCCAACGGGCGCTGCTGGCCCGGGTGAAGGAGAACCGGCGCCGGCTGCTCCAGGCCCGCCCGGCGGACGCCCGCTGGGACGTCCTGCCCGCTCAGGGGGGATGGAGCACCGTGTTGCGCGTTCCACTGGCGCCCGGGGAGGAGGCCACGTGCCTGGCCCTGCTCGACGAGGGCGTGTGCGTGCAGCCGGGCTACTTCTACGACTTCACCGGCGGGGCCTTCCTGGTGCTGTCCCTGCTTCCAGCACCGGAGATCTTCTCCGCCGCGATGGAGCCGCTCGTGCGCGTGCTGGCCACGAGCGGATAGCGGCCACGCCTACCGGGAGGCCGCGCCGCCCACCGCCTCACGCGGCACCTTGCCCGTGGTCCCGAGGCTCCCGGCGAGGCCGTAGCATTCGATGCCCAGCTGGCGGTCCCACGCGGCGTCGCCCTCGATGCGGCTGGCCCGGCGGCGAGCCAGCAGGGCGGGCAGCTCCGAGACGAAGAGGCCGTAGTAGCCCGCCGCGTCCTCGAACATCTCCGCCGCCGCCGTGCCCAGCTCCTGCTCCAGACGCTGGAGCCCGGCGAGGAAGAGGTGCTGGCAGTCCTCGTTGGACGCGGTGCCCCGGGGCACGTCCAGCGCCAGCTCGATGATCGAGCGGCCGGACATGTTCCGGGCGAGCTCCTGACGCACCTTGTTGCGCTGCTCCCGTGCATCCAGGGCACGCGCCTCCTCGGCGCGCACCGAGGCTCGATTCACCAGGGCTGTGCTCATCGGCTCCTCCCCAGAGGCCCGGAAGTGGGCCCATGTCTCCATTCATTATTTGGAGACGCCTGACGCAGCGACGTGATGCGCCTGACGCGAGATAAGGACTGCCCGCTCGATCTTCATGCGAATGAGCAGGCGAGCGTTCTCCACCTGTCAGAGCGCTGCCCCCTGGGGACGGCGGCGTGCTCCAGTCGACAGCCTCCTCCGCCTACGCCGTCCTCCGGGGGGCGACGGCCGCGGAGGGCAGCTCGTTGAGCACCAGCCAGTACATGCCCAGCTGCCGTACCGCCTCGAAGAAGGCGGTGACGTCCACCGGCTTGTGGACGAAGCTGTTCACCCCCAGCTCGTAGCTCTCCACCAGGTCGCGCTCCTCCTTGGAGGAGGTGAGCACCACCACCGGCAGCGTGCGCGTCTGCTCGTTGGCACGGATGCGCCGCAGCACCTCCAGGCCGTCGATGCGCGGCAGGTGCAGATCCAACAGCACCACCTGCGGCCGGATGGAGGGATCCCGGTGGGCGTGCTTGCCCTGCACGAAGAGGTAGTCGAGCGCCTCGGCCCCGTCGCGCACCACCACCACCGGGTTGTGCAGGTTGCTCCTGCGGAACGCCCGGAGGGTCATCAGCTCGTCATCGGCATTGTCCTCGACGAGCAGAACGACACGCTGGCTGAGCTCATACATGGGACTCTCCTCTTTCGCGGATGCCGCCGGAGCCTCGGGACTCTCCTGTCTTCGGAGTTTTAACTGAAGTCCCGTTGAAATTCTACAGCTAAATTGGAGTCCTATTCCCGTAAAGAAAAGAAAAGCGCCCGGTAGGATGTTCTCCCACCGGGCGCTCCGGACTCACGAAGGAGGAGTGCTTCAGGCCTGCGAGGGCTGGCGCGAGATGCGGTACAGCAAGAAGCCCATGAGGGCGAAGGCGATGACGCCGATCAGATCATAGCCGCCCACGCCCACCGCGCCCTGGAGGGCGTGCTCCACCGACAGCTTGGAGATGGCGGCGTTGACGCCCTCGTTCACCGAGAGGATGGCCACCACGACGCCGGCCAGCGCGCCGCCGGCCACCAGGCCCGTGGAGAAGAGGTTGCCGGGCCCGAGCTCGGACTCCTCCACGTGCTCGCCCTTGCGCCTGGCCATGTAGTCGGAGAGGCCCTTGATGGCGCCGCCCACGAAGATGGGGGCGGTGGTGGACAGGGGCAGGTACGCGCCCACGGCGAAGGAGAGCGACTTGACGCCGCACAGCTCCATCGTGATGGACAGGAAGACACCCACCAGCACGAACTGCCAGTCCAGGTTGAAGGACAGCAGGCCCTTGATGAGGGTGGCCATGAGCGTGCCCTGCGGCGCGGGGAAGGCGGGCGAGCCGATCATGTGCTCGATGCCCTGGGCGCGCATCTCGGCGGTGGGTGTGTCCAGCAGCTTCATGGTGAGGCCGATGACGATGGCCGCGGCCACCGCGCCGATCATCAGACCGAGCTGCTGCGCCCTCGGGGTGGCGCCCACCAGGTAGCCCGTCTTCAGGTCCTGCGAGGTGGCGCCCGCGTTGGCCGCGGCGATGCACACCATGCCGCCCACGCACAGCGCCATGGGCTGGTACATGTCCCCCGTCCAGCCGATGCCCACGAAGATGAGGCAGGTGGCCATCAGCGTGGCGATCGTCATGCCGGAGATGGGGTTGGAGGACGAGCCGATGATGCCCACGATGCGCGAGGCCACCGTCACGAAGAAGAAGCCGAACACCACGATGAGGATGCCCAGCAGCAGCCGGCCGAACACCGTGCCCGGCAGGAAGGGCAGGGCGGCCATCACCAGGATGAGGCCCACGCTGCCGAAGAGCACGAAGGTGATGGGCAGGTCGCGCTCGGTGCGCTTCTGAGCGGCGGCGCCAGCGCCCTCCTTGAACGAGGCCAGGCTCTCCTTGAAGGCCGTGACGATGGTGGGCATCGTCTTGAGCAGCGTGATGAAGCCACCCGCCGCCACCGCGCCCGCGCCGATCTGCCGCACGTAGGCGTGGTAGATGGCGCTCGCCGTGTTGGCGAAGGTGTGCGTCGCCGGATCCCACCCGCCACGACCACCCGCCGTGGTGAGGCTCGTCAGGTAGCCCAGCTTCACCAGCTGCGCCGCGATGGTGTCCGGCGGAACCACCGAGGCCAGCAGCGGGATGATGCCCAGCCACGCCAGCACGCCACCGGCCACCAGCACGCCGGCAATCTTGGGGCCGACGATGTAGCCCACGCCCAGGTACTCGGGGGTGATGTCGCCATTGAGCGTGGCGGACGGGAAGTACTTGTTGGTCTGCTTCGTCACCAGCGCCGGCGTCTCGGCGATGAGCTTCACGATCTTCTGCAGCAGCGCGTACACGAAGGCGAAGCCCACGCCCTGGAAGGCGATCTTCGCCAGGTTGCCGCCCTTCTCACCGGCGATGAGCACCGAGGCGCACGCCGTGCCCTCGGGGTAGGGCAGGTTGCCGTGCTCCTTCACGATGAGCGAGCGGCGCAGCGGCACCATCATCAGCGTGCCCAGCACGCCGCCCAGCAGCGCCAGCGTGAAGATGGTCCAGTACTCGAAGAAGCTGGAGCCCTTGCTGTCGGTGCTCAGGAAGAGGAAGCCGGGCAGGGTGAAGACGACACCCGCGGCGATGGACTCGCCCGCCGAGCCGATGGTCTGCACCACGTTGTTCTCGAGGATCGTCGAGCCCCCCAGCTTCTTGAGCAGGGAGATGGCGAGCACCGCGATGGGGATGGAGGCGGAGACCGTCAGGCCGGCCTTCAGGGCCAGGTACACCGTGGCGGCGCCGAAGATGACGCCGAAGAGCACGCCGATGCCGATGGCCTTGGGCGTGAACTCGGCGACGTCGCTCCGCTCGGCGGGGATGTACGGCTGGAACTCCGCTGTCTTGACGACTTCGTTCGGGGCGGAGGCGGCCGCGACGGCAACGCTCCGAACCGCCTCGGACTTGGCTGCTTCAGGCTTCAATGGGGGCTCCCAGAAGGGGGACGACCGTGTCGGGGGTGGAGTTCTACAACTCCCTCCCCGGTCCTCCAAATGACCGCTGGGAGCCGGAGCCCAGGCAGGCGTGCGTGACGCTATGCGGCGACGTCCCGCTCGTTGGGTGCCGCCGGGGACGCCGTCCGCCCGGGCGCGGGCGGCAGGGTGGTGAGGTTGGCCCGCTGCTCCCTCGGGACGAACAGGCTCCTGAGGTTGTAGGCCATCAGCGCCGAGACGAAACCCGGTTGCAGCAGCCCCTCCATCCCCTTGCGCATGTGCAGCACCTCGTAGAAGGCGTGGCAGGCCTTCGCGTCCAGCGAGGTCAGGTCGATCATGTTCTGCACGGACCACTGCACGGCCTTCAGCCCGAAGGGCCGCTTGCCCCGGGCCTCCGGGTAGGCCAGGTCCATGGTGGTGGTGAGGAACCAGCACAGGCCGACGATCTTGCTCAGCTCCTTCTGGAAGCCGCGCGCCAGCCCCGCGTGCAGGCCGCCCGGCGAGGTGCGCGCCCGGGCCACCTTCTCCCCGAGCAGCTTCGCCCCGAGGCAGGCGACCGTCATGCCCTGGCCGAAGACGGGGTTGAGGGCGCAGACGGTATCACCCAGGAGGACGAAGCCCTCCGGGAAGCGCGCCATCTTCTCGTAGTGCATCCAGCGGCTCGTCGGAATCTTGTGCGAGACGGGCGTGCTCAGCGGCTTCGCGTCGCGGATGTATTCGTAGAGGTGGGGAGAGGGCAGCCCGCGCGCGAACTCCAGGAAGCCCGCGTCATCGGTGGGCGCGTGGTCTCCGAAGTACCCGTTGAGGCTGACGATCCACCGTCCGCCCTCCACGTTGGAGATGAAGCCCGAGCGCTTCGCCTCGGGGGCGCGGCCGTTCACGACCAGGATCTTCCACGCGTCGAAGTTCGCGGGGCGCTCGTAGAGCCGGCTCGTGTAGCCCAGATCGATGCCCACCTGCTCCTCTTCCGGGCGGCCGTAGCCCAGCTCCTCCAGCCAGTGGGGGGCCCGCGAGCCCCGGCCGCTGGTGTCCACCACCAGCCCGCCCTCGAGCATCCGCTCGCCCTCGGGGCCCTTCACCTTCGCCCCGGTGACGCGCGTGCGCGAGGCGTCCGTGAGCAGCTCCTCCACGCCATAGCCCTGCCACACCTCGACGTTCGGCAGGGAGGTGACCCGCGCGCGCACCTTCCACTCCAGGAAGGGCCGGGAGACGAGGATGGATTGGGGGCCTCCCTCGTAGCGGACCTTCCAACTGCCCGACTGGAACCAGGCGGCGTCCCGGGCCAGGTCGACGAGATCCGCGCCCTCGTGCACCAGGTCCTGCACCAGTCCGGGGAACAGGCCGTCCAGCACCGTCAGCCCGGCCTCCAGCAGGGCGTGGATGTGGCGTCCCTGCGGCGCGTTCTTGCGCGCCTCGGGGCCCTCCGGCAGCCGCTCCCGCTCCAGGATGATGACCTTCTCGAAATGCTCCGAGAGCACCCTCGCGCTCAAGAGTCCCGCCATGCTGCCGCCAATGACAATGGCCTGTCCGGGTCCTCGCTCGTTGGGAAGCACTCTCACCTCCTGATGTCCGGGCCGCTCGACTGCCTGCCGTGGGGGCTTGCGAGGATATGTGAAGCTGAAAAGAACCGGTACGGTCTCCTGGTGTGTGTTGACTGCTCGGAGAGGGTAGCAAGCCGCCCCGATACGGCGGGTCGCTTTGACGCGATGCTACAGGATGGATGGCGACACTCCTGCCGAGGGAGCGGCTTCACGCCATGTGCGTGCCGAGCAGCGCGGACGGAAAACGGCATTTCAGGCGAACAGTGTTAGAATGCCGCCCATCCATGAGCAACGCTGAGTTGAAGCGGCTGGTTCTCAAGTTCGTCCTGGAGCAGCAGTTGGCGATGCTGACGGCCCTGGGCCCCGTCGCCTACATGATCACGCTGACGCTGGGACTGCCTCCGGACCGGGCCTGGTTCGTCACCCTGGTCAATTTTGGCACGCTGACGCCGGTGTTCGGCGTCTTCATTCCCCTGGCACTCATCTGGTTCGAGCTGAAGAACGCGCTCGCGGCGCGCGCGGACGAGATGCCCGGCGAGCGGCTGAAGCGCATCCTCAAGGCGCCCCGGCGCATCGAGATGGGGGCGTGGCTGGGCTATGGCGTGTCGTGCGTGCTGTGGGCCGGCTGGCCCACGGTGCTGTACGGGCTGGATCCCTGGGACGTGCCGCTGACGGTGGCCTCGTTCCTGGTGCTGGCGAAGGTGGTGGGCATCCGCATGGCGCTGCGAATGGAGCGGCTGCTGCGCCCCTACGCGCTCGAGGAGTTCCACAAGTATCCGCAGGCGCGCGTGGACGACAGCGGGTTCTCGTGGCCGAAGATGCGCTGGTTCCTGCCCTACTGCTTCGCCCTCTTCGTGCTCGCCACGCTGACGGTGACGAGCATCATCGTCTACAAGAAGACGCAGTACGGCTTCGGTGAGCTGTTCACCAACCTGGCCCGGCTGGTGCCGGCCACGGTGCTGACGCAGCTGCGCGCGGACGTGGCCAGCATCCTGGGCACCATCGTGGTGCCGGTGGTGTGCGTCGGTGGCTTCATGATCTTCGCGGCCGCGTGGTGCGCCTGGGAGCTGGCGCGCCAGCAGAGCCAGGGCACCGAGGCCGTGCAGAAGTCCATCGAGTCGATCGCCTCGGGCCGGCCCTCGTTGCCGGACTGGGTGGCCACGGACGAGGTGGGTGACCTGTCCATCTCCACCGCGTCGGCCTTCGAGCGGCTGCGGACGTTCTCCTCCTCGCTGAGTGACTCGGCGCAGCTGCTGGGCACGTCCGCGGAGGCGCTCAACGACTCGCACAAGGATCAAACCGAGGCGCTCTCCATCCAGGCCGCGTCGCTCCAGGAGACGCAGGTCACCGCCCAGGAAATCAAGCAGACGTCGATGGTGGCCGCCCAGAAGGCGGAGGACGTGCTGCAGCAGGCCGAGCGCGCGGATCAGATCGGCCGCGCCGGTGAGGCCGCGCTCGAGAAGAGCCTCACGGGCATGCACGACATCCAGAAGCAGGTGATGGAGATGGCGCAGAGCATCCGCTCGCTGGACGAGCGGGCGCGGCAGATCGCCAACATCACCACCACGGTGAAGGGCCTGGCGGACCGCTCCAACATGCTGGCGCTCAACGCCGCCATCGAGGCGGTGCGCTCGGGCGAGCACGGCAAGGGCTTCAGCGTGGTGGCGCGCGAGATCCGCAGCCTGGCGGACCAGTCCATCAAGGCCACCTACAGCGTGCAGGGCATCCTGCAGGACCTGAGCGAGGCCATCCGCGTCACGGCGGACATGACGGAAGGCGGCTCCGTGAAGGTGCAGGGCAGCGTGCAGCAGCTGCAGTCCTTCGGTGAGAACATCCGGCAGCTGTCCGGCATCGTGCGCGACAACGTGAGCTCCGTGCGGCAGATCTCCGCCGCCGTGACGCAGCAGAACCAGGGCATCGGGCAGATCTTCCAGGCGGTGAACGACCTGACGAAGATCATGGACCAGACGATGTCCAGCCTGCGCACCAGCGACGAGGCCGCGGATCAGATGCGGCTGGTGGCCGAGCGCGTGAGCACCTTCGTGGGCGAGTACGACTGGCAGAGCCGTAAGCAGCGCGCCGCCGCCGCCTCCCTCCCGCCGCCGCTTCCGGGCACGGGCGGCGGTGACGCATCGGCCGCCTGAGCTAACCCGCCAGGGCCAGCACCCCCCCGGCCGGCCACGCCACCAGGAGCGCGGCCAGTGCCGGGGGCGGTTCCCCCAGTCCAGGTGGAAGCGCCCACGTCTCGAGCGTCACCCGCAGGGACAGTCCGTCCCTCCCGGCCTGGAGCAGCACCGGCCGCAGCGCCACCTTCTGCAGGGGCGCGCGCAGCCCCACGCCCCACACCTTGAGCACCGCTTCCTTCAGGGCCCACGCGGCGGTCACTGGATCCACGTGTCCCGCGCACACGGGGACGTAGCCCTGCAACTCGCCCGGCGCGAAGGCCTCCTCCAGGAAGGCCCCGCCGGCCTCCACCCGTTGCTCCAGGTCCACGCCCAGCGCTCCCCCGCGCGACACCGCCGCCACCGCCAGCTCCCCGCTGTGGGAAATGGAGAGCGCGAGCCCCCGCCCGGGTGTGAAGAGGGGCCTCCCGGAGTCCGGCCCGTCCTCGCGTGCCGTCACCTCCGCGCGCGCCTCCGGCTCCAGCAGCGCGAGGGCCCGGTGCGCGGCGAGCCGGCCCGCCACGTACTCCCGCCGCCGCTTGTCCGTCCTGCACCGGGCGAGCCCCTCGCGCTCCAGGGGCGAGAGCGTGGAGCCGTCCTCCCGCCCCACCTCGCCCCAGCCGAGCACGACGTCCCGGCCGCCGGGCAGCCGCAGCCGCTCAGCCCTCCGCACTCCGGCGCTCTCCCCGGCGCAGCCGGCGGAACCACAGCCCCGTGCCTCCCAGCAGCAGGGCGCCGTCCTCGCCTCGCACCTCGAAGTCGTAGAGGACGTCATCGCCCTCCACCTTCACCATCCTCGCCTTCACGTGCCCGGACTCGCCCAGGCGCCGCTGCCGCCCGCGCACCAGTTGCTCCACGCCCATGGGCACGGAGACGAGGTTGTTGTGGTGGCCGTCCCAGTTGGCCGCCACCTGGAAGGCGGCGTCGAGCAGCAGCGGATCCAACTGGAAGCGCGGCCGCGCCACGTGGGTGAAGATCTCCCGCTGCCGCGGGGCGCGGATGATGCCCTCCACCTCGATCTCACCGACGTACACCCACTCGGCGCGGCAGAAGAGCGGGCCGAGGTACAGCGGCTCCTTGGCCAGGTGGAAGATGGAGCGCGCGCGCGAGCCCGGCAGCGCCTCCGGCAGCTTGCCGTTGCCCGGCTCGTGGCGAGGCGGCGGCCCGAGCACGTAGATGCCCTGCTGGTGGATGCGGCGCTGCGTCTGATCCGAGCGGCCACCGAGCGCCAGGTCGCTGGCGGACTCGACGTAGAGCGTCACCTCGTCGCCCTGCTGCTTGAGCACCCGGGCGGTGAGGGTGATGTGGACGGGCTTGCCCTTGGAGCCGTGCGGGGCCTTGAAGAACTTGAGCGGCGTCTCGATGCGCAGGTTCTCCGCGCGCAGCACCGCCAGGTCCGGCCGGAAGAGGGCGGCGGCCTCGCCGAGCATCTCGAAGCCGAACGTGCCCGGCATGATGGGCACCGAGTCCAGCTGGTGCTGGAGGACGAAGGGGTCCGTGTTCAGGTCGAACGTCCGCGTGGCCACCAGCGTCTCCGCCCCGTGCTGCTCCACGCAGTCGATCATCGGGTAGTCGGAGGGGACGAGCAGGAAGCCGCGGTCGTCGTAGACGGTGCGGGCGTCCGGGCCGTCGGCGGAGGCGCCGAGGAAGGGCCACTCGCGGAAGAGCCGCTCCTCGAAGATGGCCACCTCGCGCTCGGTGCGGCCGAGCAGCAGCTCGTTGATGAACCAGTACGAGCCCTCGGCCGGGGTGATGTACGAGACGCCGGTGCTCCGCACCACGTCCATGTTGCGGGCCGCGGCGCCCACGCTCTCCCACGCCGTCCAGTCGATGGTGACGCAGCGCATGTGCGGGCGCGCCCGGTGCGCGTACGCCATGGCGCACTTGCTCATCAAGTCGTTGGCGGCGCTGTAGTCCGTCTGGCCCTTGTTGCCGAAGCGGCCCGCGCCGGAGCCGAAGCACATCATCAGCTTCAGGTCATCGCGCCGCGTGGCCTCCAGCAGGTTGATGAGGCCGAGCACCTTCACTTCCATGGTGGCGGCGACGATGCCGGGCGTCTTGTCCGGCAGGCTCTTGGAGGCCTCGACCATGGCGCCGTGGACGATGCCGTCGATGTGGCCATGGTACTCGCGCACCCGGTCCACCATGGCGCGCACGTCCGCGGCGTTGCGGAAGTCACACGTCTCGTACTCGATGGACAGGCCCTGGGCGTAGACCTCCTGGAGGTTGCGCCACAGCTCGCGTGCCCGCTCGTAGGGCTCGAAGGCCTCCTTGAACTTCACCGGCGTGAGGGTGGGGTCCGCCTTCTTGCGGCGGATCATCTCCTCCTTCTCGAAGGTCTTGAAGTCGGTGTCGTCCAGCGCCAGGTAGGGCTCGTCGCCCGTGGGGGCCGGGGTGCGCCCGGTGACGATGACCTTGGGGCCCAGTCGCGCCACCGCCTTGGCCACCTCGAAGACGGCCCCGCGTCCGCCACCGGAGAAGAGCAGCACCCAGCTCGGATCCACCCGGCGCAGCACCTGGCTGCCCTCCTTGGGGAAGTCCGCCCGGCGCAGGCCCACCACGAAGCGGCGGCTGGCCATGTAGCCGATCTCCGTCCGGTCGCTGCCCTCCTCCAGCTCGCGGGCCACCGTCTCGGCCACCACCCAGTGCGAGGCGCGCGGCTCGAAGTCGATCGTCTTGATGACGGCGCCGGGCAGCTCCTGCTTCATCCCCTTGAGGAAGCCGGACATGGAGCCGCCCATCACGTTGCCGCCATCCCCCACGAAGCCGAAGTCACCGCCCATGGAGGTGACGGCCACGTAGCAGGCGGTGCGTCCCTTCGCGTCCCGCAGGCGCTCGTACATGGCGCGGCCGGTGCCGTGCCAGCGCGCGGTGGTCTCCGCCATCCGCCGCCCGAAGCGCGCGCTGCCCAGGGTGAGGAAGTACTCGACCGGACCGAAGGCGCCCAGGTCGATGACACCATCGGCTCCACCCAGCTCCTCGCTGGCGCGGCGCACCCGGCGCTCCACTTCCATGGCATCCGTGATGCCCGCCACCGACACCGTGGCCACGCGCACGCCCTTGCCCAGCAGCAGACGGGTGAAGGCGGCCACCAGGCCCGGCTCGTCACCCACCAGCAGCAGCTTCTTGCCCTGCAACTGGTAGCGCTTCTCCGAGGAGAGCGACAGCGGCACCAGGTCCACGCGCCAGCGCTGCGCGGACAGGCCTCGGCTGGGGAGGGGGTAGCTGGCGGTGGCGCTCAGCGGATCCGCCGTCCACGGCTTGCGGTGGGCGTTGTCGTGCTCCTCGAGGATGACGTGGTAGTTGGACCCGCCCAGGCCGAAGGCACTCACGCCCGCGTAGCGCCGGCCCTCGCGGGGCACGGGCCACGGGCGTCCCTCCAGCGACAGGGAGATGGGCAACCGGTCGAAGGGGATGTCCGCCTTGGGGAATTCGCCGCCGTTCATGGGCGGCAGGAAGTGCTCGCTCACCGCGAAGGCCGTCTTGATGAGGCCCAGCAGGCCGGAGGCCGACGAGGTGTGGCCAATCTGCGACTTGAGGGTGCCCATGGGCACCGGGTTGTCGCGGCCGCGCGACTGGTAGGCCTCGCCGTAGGCATCCGCCTCCGTCTTGTCGCCCACCTTCGTGCCCGGGCCGTGCGCCTCGAGCAGGCCGATCTGATCCGCCCGCACGTGCGATTCCTGCAGCGCGCGCTCCACCGCCCGTGCCTGTCCCTTGGGGTTGGGCGTGAGCAGGGTGGTGCCGCGCCCGTCACTGGAGAAGCCGATGCCGGAGATGACGGCGAGGATCTTGTCCTTCGACGCCTCCGCGTCCTCCAGCCGTTTGATCACCACCGCGCCGGCACCCTCGGCCGGGACGAAGCCGTCCGCGCGATCGTCGAAGGGGAAGGTGCCGCGCGGGGACAGGAAGCCGAGCACGGCCAGGGAGGCGGAGTACTCCGGCACCAGGTTGAAGGCCACGCCGCCGGCCACCACGATGTCGGCCTCGCGGTTGGCCAGCGACATCATCGCGGTGTGCACCGCGGCCAGGGAGCTGGCACAGGCCGCGTCCACCATCAGCACGCCGCCGGTGAAGTCGTGGATGGCGGCCAGCCGCGCCGCCACGGGCAGGCTGGAGTAGTACTGGGACGTGTTCTCATCCAGCGGGGGCAGCTTGCCCACCACGCGCTGGCGGACCGCGTCGAGCAGCGGGGTCACCTGCTCGGCGGACATGCCCTGGGCCCGCAGGGCCTCGGACGCCATGGTCAGGTAGCGCTCCAGGACGAAGCGCAGCTCGGTCTCGAACTCCTTGGCACGCACCGGCAGCTGGCCCACCACCACCTGCACGCGCCGCCCGTTCCACCCACCGGGCTCGTAGCCCGCCTGTCCGAGCGCCTCCTCCGCCGCCTTGACGAAGAGGGGCACGGCCGGGTCGAGCGCCGCGGCCTGGTTGGGCGGCAGCCGGAGCCAGCGCGCATCCGGCGAGGGCAGCTCCACCGTACCGGCCAGCCGGGGCACCATCTCCTTGGGCCCCATGAGCGCGCCCAGCAGGTGCTGCGCGTCGAAGCGCGAGGTGGGGAGATCTCCAATGGCGTCCGCCTTGGAGACGATGTTGGTCCACAGGGCCTGCGAGTCGGAGGCGCCCGGGGTGATGGCGCCCATGCCGACGATGGCGAACTTCTGGTTGGGCGGACGCACCGGGCGGATGTCCGCCCACGTCTCATGAGACGGCGCGGGCCCGAGCAGCGCGTGGTAGGCGATGTTGCTCCACCCCAGCGAGCTGACGCCCACGTAGCTGCGCGGCGTCAGCTTCATGGGGCGGGTGAGGCACTCCAGCGAGCCCTCCGTCCCATGCCGCGGCGAGGTGAGGCCGGCCACGGGCGCGCGCACGCCTGCATGGAGCGACAGCGCCGCGCGCATCACCGAGACGAGCCCGCTGGCCGCCTGCTGGAAGCCCACCTGCGGGGCCGCGGTGGAGAAGGTGAGGGGCTCGCCGCGCATGGCGTTGAGCGCGGCCTTGAGGCCGATGAGCTCCTGGTCCTCCAGGCCCGGGACGCCGCACGCCTGCACCTCCACGTGCCGCACCAGCTCCGCCTCGATTCCGGCCATGTCCAGACAGTTGCGCGCGGCCTTGTCCACCATGCGCGACAACCGCGAGAGGCCCTGCTTGAGGTTCACCTCGGCGCTCACGCCGTGCAGGACGGCGTAGATGCGCTGCTTGTCCGCCAGCGCGTCGTCCAGCCGGCACAGCACCAGGGCCACGGCGCCTTCACCGGGCAGCGTGCCCGAGGAGCGCCCATCCAGCGCGAGCAGCTCCTGCTCGGCCAGCCAGCCGCGGGCGGAGAGCATGCCGAAGGAGGAGGGGCTGAGCAGCGGGGACACCGCGCCCACCACCGCCACGTCACTGTGGCCGAGCTGCAGCGAGAGCGAGGCGAACTTCAGCGCCGCGAGCGAGGAGGCCGTCCCCGCGTCCACCGCGAGGTGCCCACCGCGCGTGTCCAGCAGGCCGGAGAGCCGGCCGGCCACGATGGTGGCCGTGGTGGGCACGGACTCGGGGGTGATGGGGGGGGCGTGCTGCGCGATGTAGCCATCCACCGCCTCCAGCATGCGGGCATGGTCGCTCCGGCCCTGGAGGATGGCGGACAGGTGCTCGCGGAACTCCGGAGAGCGGATGCGGACCGTCTGGTCCACCTTCACGTCCACGCCCAGGCCGGTGGCGCCCAGGTAGATGGCGCAGCGGCCACCGGGGCTCTTGTCGGGGCCATAGCCCGCGTCCTGCGCCGCCTGCAGCAGCGTCAGGTGGAGCAGCCGCTCCATGCGGTGCATCTTCTCCACCTGGTTGGGCGGCAGGCGGAACTGCTTCCAGTCCTTGCCCTCCTCCGGGGCGAAGCCGCCCACCAGCGGATGGCGCAGGCCGAGCCCCGCGCCCCACTCCGCCGGGGCCCGTGTCAGGGCACGCATCCCCTCCAGGGACTGGTTCATGAAACGCGACGGGGAGTCGGCGCCGGGCAGGCGGCACCCGAGCCCGATGATGGCCAGGGGGATGTGCGTGGAGGAGGTCATCGCGGTGAGAGGCTCTTGACGAACGACTGCCAGGCGAGACGGGGAAGGGTGGGGGCGACGTCCTCGGTGGGCAGCGAGGCCATGCCGATGCCGCGCAACTCCAGCACGGGGATGCCGTCCTGGCCCAGGAGGTGGGCGTCGAAAGAAGCGAGCCCGCTGCTGGCGCCGCTCAGACGGGCGTCGCACATGAGGCGCTCGTCGCGCCGGGGCATGCGGAACCAGGTGGCCTCGGAGATGGCCATCTCGCGCGAGCCCTCGCCGGAGAAGGCGTACCAGAGCCACTTCACCATGTGCAGCGCGCCCTCCATGGCGGCGGGCGCCACCTGGATGCGGCTGGCGGGCAGCACCTTGGACAACACGCGCGGGTGGACGAGCCCACCCTGGATGCGGCCCAGCTCGCACAGCCGGGCCCAGGCGATGACCTGGAGCGACTCGGGCACATCTCCCTGTCCGCCCGCGGAAGTGTAGAGCTGCCGGCCGTTCTGGAGGTTCTCCGACTTGGGGGCCAGCATCTGCTGCTGCTGGGGCCAGGGCGCGGGCCCGTACGCGTGGGCGAACTGGAGCACGGCGCGGCAGACGGGGATGGGCTCCTCGGAGGCCTCCTCGTGCGCCGCGTTGGCGCTGGTGTTCACCACCTCCATGGACAGGAAGACCGAGACCTCACCGTCCCCCTCGCGGCGGGCACGCCCCACCAGCCGCGCGGCGGACGAGGGCTGGGAGGCGCGCAGGAACCAGCGCACGTCCCTCATCCCCACCAGCACGCGGTCCGGGTACACGAGCGCGCCCACCTCGGCCAGGAACTCCAGCTCCATCGAGGCGGGCAGCGCCCGCATCTCCTCGTCGAGCTCCCGCGGCAGGTGCACGTCGCGCTTGGCGACCGCGCTCTCGCCGCGGAACACCTCGGAGACATCCTCCAGCAGGGGGTATTGGGAGGTATCGGGTTGCACGGTCTAGCGGCCCTTCACGATCTTCTGGGCGAGCTCGCTCAGCGAGTGGATCGACTCCGTCTCCGGCGCGGCGAGGCCCAGGTGCGAGGACATGGACTCGGCCAGCTTGCGCAGCTCCCCGTCCTTCACTCCGGCCTGCCGGAGATCCAGGGTGAGGAGCGCGTCGCGGACGGAGCGCGGACCGCCGTTTCCGGAGCGCTTCGCGGGCGGCTCGGAAATGGGAGCGGGGGCGGGGGCCCGCGCGGGGGCGGCGGCGGCCCGTGCGGGCGCGGCGGGGGCGCCCGTGCTCTGAATGCGCTCGACGATGTGCTCGATGACCTTGCGCAGGGTGTTGAAGTCACGCAGGGCGCGGCTGGGATCTCTCGTGACGCCGAAGGCCTCGCGGGTGCGCGCGAAGATGTCCACCTGCTTGACGGTGTCGATGCCGAGGTCCGCCTCGAGGTCGAGGTCGAGCTCCAGCATGTCCTCGGGATAGCCCGTCTTCTCCACCACGTTGCGCATCAGCGCTTCGCGCACCTGCTCGAAGAGATCCAACGAGGCGGCGATGGTGGAGGTGGGCATCGCCGGGGAAGCGGCCGGAGCCGGAGCGGGGGCCGGAGCCGCCGGAGCGGGCCGGGCCGCCACGGGGGCGGGAGCCGGAGCGGGCGCGGCGGCCTGGGCGGAGCCACCGCCGGTGGTGAGGATGCGCTCGACGATGTGCTCGACGACCTTGTTCAGCGTGTTGAAGTCACGCAGGGCGCGGTTGGGATCTCTCGTGACGCCGAAGTGCTCGCGGGTGCGCGCGAAGATGTCCACCTGCTTGACGGTGTCGATGCCGAGATCCGCCTCGAGATCGAGGTTCATCTCCAGCATGTCCTCCGGGTAGCCCGTCTTGGCCACCACGGTGTCCAGCAGCACGCGGCGGACCTCCTCCTCCAGCGCGATGGACTTCTGCACCGTGGTCACCTGCGGGGCGGCCGGAGCGGGCTCGGCGGGAGGCGCCTTCGTGGGGGCGGGGGTGCTGGCCACCGCGGCCTGGCCCGTGCGCAGCTGCTCCACGAGCGAGATGATGGCCTCGAACGTGCGCAGGTTCTCCGGCTGGGCCACCGAGGCGTCCACGCCGAACTCGCGGCCCAGGGCGATGGCCACCTTCAAGGCGGAGGCGGGCTCGAGCACTCCCTCGAGGGGCAGTTGCAGCAGCGCCTGTTCCACCTCGGCCGTGGCGGCCGTGGCGTCCTCCGAGAGCTGGCCGACGCCATTCACGAATGAATATCCCACCACGCGCTTGAACTGTTCCATGTCACCTACCTTGGGATGAATCGATGCGATGGCGCCATGCTGCTTGCCCTTGAGGATCTCCCGGGTGAACTGGGTGAGAGACCACTTGGGGCCTGCCTCGATGAAGATGCGGGCGCCTTGGTTGTGGGCCTCGCCGATGGCCTGGCGCAGGCGCACGGGCTCGACGAACTGGCTGATGAGGAACGATGGGTACTCACGCAGCGGCCGGCCGCCATACTCCGCCGCGTCGATGGTCGAGATGAGGCGCACCGCCGGAGCGTGGAAGGTCAGCCCCTCCAGCACCTTCAGGTAGGCGGGGCGCGCCGCGCCGATGAGCTCCGAGTGGTAGCCGTGGGAGACGGCGAGCACGGTGCACTCGATGCCCCGGGCGGTGCAGCGCTCCACCAGGCCGGGCAGGGCGTTGCGGTCCGCGGACACGATGCAGGCGCGCGGCCCGTTGTCCGCCGCGAGGGTGGCGTAGCCGGGCAGGCCCTCGATGAGGGCGGGGACCTCCTCGGAGGGGCACGCGAGCGCGGCCATCTGCCCGGGGTCCTCGGTGGGCATCTCCAGCACGGCCACGGTGCGCGAGTGGATGGCGTGCAGTCCCTCCTCGAGGGAGAGGCTGCCCGCGGCGACCAGGGCGGCCAGCTCGCCCGCGCTCTGGCCGATGACCATGTCCGCGTGGATGCGGTGGGCCGCCAGCAGCCGGTAGAGGGCCACGTTGACCAGGAAGACGGCCGCGTGGATGTCCTCGTCGTTCTGCCGGTAGTTCTTCGCGTCCTCCGTGTAGAAGCTGCTCGTCAGCGTGCGGCCGGTGAGGCGCAGGTAGACGCGGTCCGCTTCCTCCAGCGTCCGGGCCACCACGGGGTAGGCGCGGGCGAGCGGGCGCAGCATGTTGGCGTACTGGCCGCCCTGGCCGGGGAAGGTGACGGCCACCTTGGCGCCGCGCAGGGGCGCGTCCGGGCCCGCCGCGAAGATGCCGGACTGGCCCAGCGGCTCCGTGTCTCCGCCCGCCTCCAACGTCTTGCGCAGGAAGTCGCGCTTCTTGCGCAGCTCGTCGCGGGTGCGCGCGGTGATGGCCACGCGCCAGGGGCCCTCGGACGTCTGGCGCGTGTCCTCCAGCGGGCCCTGCTGCTCGCACAGGGCGTTGAGCTGCTCCAGGCACGCGCGCGCGTCCGCGCCCGCCACGGCGACGAGCTTCGGGTCTCCCTCCGCCGGCTCGCTCTCCTTCTTGTCCGGACGCGAGGGCGGCCCCTTGTACTCCTCGAGGATGGCGTGGAAGTTGGAGCCGCCGACGCCGAAGGAGCTGACACCGGCGCGGCGCGGGGCTCCACCCGCGGGGGCGGGCCACTCGCGGTTGTCCGTCACCACCTCGATGCCCTGGGGAATCTTCGGGTTGCGCGGCTCGCTCTTGAGGGAGCGCGGGATGATGCGCTCCTGCATGGCGCGGGTGACCTTGATCATCCCGGCCGCGCCGGCCGCGGCGTTGAGGTGGCCGATGTTGGACTTCACCGAGCCGATGAGGATGGGGCGGGTGCGGCCCTCGCTGTAGGCGTTGTGGGTGGACTTGGTCTCCACCACGTCACCCAGCGCGGTGCCGGTGCCGTGGCACTCCACGTAGTCCACGCTGGCGGGAGGCACGTTGGCGGCGGCCAGGGCGCGGCGCATGGCGAGCGTCTCGCCCATCTCGCTGGGGGGCAGCACGGAGCGGCCCTTGCCGTCGCTGGAGCCGGCGATGGAGCGGATGACGGCGTGGATGCGGTCCTTGTCGCGCTCGGCGTCCGACAGCCGCTTGACCACGAGGATGCCGGCGCCCTCGCCGGGGACGAAGCCGTCCGCCTGGGCGTTGAAGGGCTGGCTGCCCTTGGCGGACAGGGCGTTGAAGCGGCAGCCGGCGATGAAGAACTCGGGGGACATGTCGGCCCAGACGCCACCGGTGAGTACCACGTCCGCCTCACGGTGTTGCAGCATCTTCCAGGCGCCGTGGAGCGCGGCCAGCGAGCTGGCACAGGCCGAGTCCATCACCATGTGCGGCCCGTGGAAGTCGTAGAGCGCGGAGATGCGGCCGGCGTTGAGGCTGCCCAGGTAGCCGGTGAGGCTGTCCTCGCTGATGGGCGGCAGGCCCGCCTTGTAGCGCTCCTCGGCGTTGCGCAGGATGAGGCCGCGCAGCTCCTCGGGCAGGCCGGACTTCTCCATCGTCTCGCGCAGCTCCCGGGCGAACTCGGCCCAGCGCACGCGCGTGTCCGCGAGGAACTTGATGCCCTGGTACGGCAGGAAGCCCAGCGCCAGCGCCACCCGGTCCCGGTTCCACTTGTCCGGCGAGTACCCCGCGTCCTGGAGGGCCTGCTCGGCGCTCAGCAGCGTCACCACGTGCGAGGGATCCAACGAGGCCCAGGCCGCGGGGGGAATCCGCATCTCCATCGTCGGCGTGGGGAGCTCATCCAACCAGCAGCCCAGCTTCGTGTACGTCCGGTCCTTGCGGTCCGGGTGGTGGTAGCGCTCCACCTTCCAGCGATCCCTGGGCACCTCGCGCGTGGCGTCCTGGCCCTCGAGCAGCCGCTTCCACAACGCCTGGATGGTGTTGGCGCCGGGGAACATGCCACCCATGCCGACGATGGCCAGCGGCTCGCTCTGGCGCTGGCGGGGGGTGGTCTTGCGCTCGGTGCCGGGCTGCCAGGCCTCCAGCACCGCGTGGAAGTTGTTGCCGCCGAAGCTGAAGGAGCTGACGGCCGCGCGCGGCAGGGTGCCAGCGCGGAACTGCTGCGCCTTGCGGGGGATGAAGAAGGGCGTGCGCTCCAGCTCCAGCTTCGGGTTGACGCGCTCCACGCCCGGCTGGGGCGGAATCTGCCCGTGGTGCAGCGCGAGCACGGCCTTGAGGAGTCCGGCGCCGCCCGCGCCCGCGCGCAGGTGGCCGATGTTGGCCTTCACCGAGCCGAGCGCGATGGAGCCCGGCGCGCCCGAGTACACGCTGGCCAGCGCCTGCACCTCACTGACGTCGCCCACCGGCGTGCCCGTGGCATGGCACTCCACGTACTGGATGGAGTCCGGCGACAGCCCCGCGTCCTCGATCGCACGGCGCATGGCGAGCGCCTGGCCCTCGCGCCGGGGCGCCACCAGCGACTTGCCCCGCCCGTCCGACGAGCCGCCCACGCCGCGCAGCACCGCGTAGATGGTCTCCCCATCCCGCTCCGCGTCCTCCAGCCGCTTGAGGGCGAACAGCGTCACGCCCTCGCCCAGCAGCGTGCCGTCACACTCGTCCGAGAAGGGCCTCACGTGGCCCTTGTGGGACAGCCCGCCCAGCTTGGAGAAGGCGATGAACTCCAGCGGCGTCAGCATCTCGCTCACGCCGCCGGCCACCGCCAGGTCGAACTCGCCGTCGCGCAGCCCGCGCACCGCCAGGTCCAGCGCCGCCAGCGAGGACGAGTACCCCGCGTCCACCGAGTAGTGCAGGCCCTTGAGATCGAACTGCATGTTGATGCGGCCCACGGCCACGCTGGCCGAGGAGCCCACCACGTTGTCGTCGCTGCACTCCTTGAGGCGCGAGCGCACCCGCTGGGCGGTGACCTCGAGCAGCTCCTGCTGCCGGGTGGCGGGCAGCGCGTGGAACTCGTCCGTGGAGCGCACCGCGTCCAGCATGTCCTCCAGCCGGACGTGCATGCCGCTGTCGCGCTGCCATCCCAGGCTGGTGGCCCCGAGGATGATGCCGGTGGTGTCCCGGGGCAGCACGCGCACCTCGGAGAGCGCCTGGGTACCCGCCTCGAGGACCATCCACTGGAAGGGGTTGACCTGCTGGGCGTCCGCGGGGGTGACCTTGTACTTGCGCCAGTCGAAGACGAAGTCGTGGATGAAGCCGCCCAGCTCCGCATGGGCCCGGTCCGGCATGGTGCGGTCCGGGTGGAAGTAGAGCGAGTGGTCCCACGCGCGCGCGGGCACCTTCGAGAGGGACACCCTGCCCGTGGAAACGCTGGCCCAGAAGTCGGAGACGCGGAGGGCGTTCGGCAGGACGCAGCCCAATCCTACCACGGCGATGGCATCCATACAGGTTCTCTCTGTAGACCGGGCCGAACCCAGGAGGGGGGATTCCGCTTGGGTGACGACCTCGGGGGAAAACAATCCTACCACGCGGCTCGTAACGTGGAGGGGGATGTGAAGGCGCACATGCCCCGCCTGGGTGGCGGGCACGGCCCAGGGAGGTAGGCCGATTGGCCGCCTGGTGGGCGATCATCCGGGCTCTGTTGACCCGGAGAGCAGTCGCGCGCACTCACATTGACGGCCTGTCATGACGGCCTGTCAGGCCAGCCTCCCCGTTGGAGCGACACGCTGGCGCGATGGCCCTGCCTGGCTTCCCCTCGAACCGCTCGTGTCCTCTCCGTGTCCCTCGGGGAAAGGGCGTTGGGCGCGGGGGTTGCACAGGCTGCCCGGTGGCCGGACGGAAGGCCACACGCGAGGAGAACGACATGAGCCTGAAGAAGACGCGCAACCCGCAGCGCCGCCGCCAGCGCGGCATGACCCTCATCGAGATCATGGTGGTGATCACCATCCTCGGTCTCATCATGGCCGCGGTGGGCGTGGCCGTCATTCCGAAGCTCGACGAGGCCAGGCGGGACACCGCGCGCCTGGACATCGGTACCCTCCACAACGCTCTCAAGCTCTACTACGCCAAGAAGGGCAAGTACCCCGACACGAGCACCGGCCTGCGCGCGCTGGTGGAGACGCAGACGTTGGAGCAGATGCCAAAGGATCCGTGGGGCAACGAGTACGTGTACATGAACGAGCGCGGCAAGCCCGTCATCACCACCTATGGTGCGGACAACTCGCCGGGCGGAGAGGGCGCGGACGCGGACGTGTCCTCGAGCGACCTGCGGAAGGACCCCGTGGCGAGCCGGTAGCCGGTGGTGCGGCCGGACGGGGAATCGCCATGTCCCCGGCACGCGGCCAGGGGCGTTGCGCGCGTGTCTCCGGACCTACCTTCCTGGTGCGGAGGTGGGTCATGGGACGCACGATCGAGATTCCGAGAGAGACCTGGGCCGTCTACTTCGACAACCTGAGCAAGCGGGCGTTGAACGAACCCGTCCGGATCGAAGTGGAGAACCGGGACATCGGCGATCAGGAGATGACGCGCAAGCTTCCCCTGGTGGGAATCGACCTGGAGACGAAGGGCTCCGAGGCGGGAGCCATCGAGGTGTCGGTGGGTGACGAGCGCCGCGAGCTCATGCACCGCATCGACAACGCGGTGCGTGTGTACCTCAAGATCGACGACGACGGGAACATCGACTGCCTGGAGATCGAGGACCAGGACGACGGCAAGACGCTCCTCTTCTTCGAGGGGAGTGGGGTGCCGGCCCAGTTCCAGCAGGGAACCCAGGGCTTCGAGCAGTCCGCCCCGAGTCCATGAAGGGACTCGAGGGGCGGGGCCGCTGAGTGGCCGTTCCCCCGTCCACGTGTTCGTGGGCGGGGGGCTCCACGCTACGGCTCGAGGTTGTTCGCGATGGTCACGAAGCCCGTGTCGCTCACCTGCCACAGCTCCACGGGGGCGCGCGCCTCGCCGTTGACATCGAAGTTCAGCGGGCCGCTGGCGCCCTCGATGTTGACGCTCTGTCCCGAGGCCAGCTGCGCCGCGAGGCCGGTGAAGTTGGAGTTGGTGAGCTGGGTGCTGGTGCTGCTCGCGCCGCTGGAGACGCGATTGAGCGCCTCGGCGATCTTCACTCCCGTCACCGCGTTGGTGGTGCTCAGGGAGTAGGACGCGCCCAGGGCCAGCAGGTACATGGCGTCATACGCGTTGGAGGTATAGGCGTAGGCGGCCGGGTTCTTCTGGTATTTGGTGACGAAGCGATCGCTGAAGGTGCTGAAGGCCTGGCCCGTGCCCTGGGCCGGGGCCGTGCCGTAGAAGCCCCGGGCCTGGTTGGCCGCCAGTGCATCCGCCAACACGGCACTGTCCTTCACGCTGTCGGAGAAGAACCAGCGGTGGCCGTTCTCCCGCTTGAGGTTGTTCCGGGTGGCGGCCTCCTTGAGGATGGTCTTCGCGTCATCCGCGAAGCCGATCAGCACGGTGACGTCCGGGTCGTACGTCATGTCGAGCGAATCCAGCACCGCCTTCACATCGCCGCCGCGCTGGTAGAGGAAGGTCCGGTTGGCCACCCGCGTCGCGCCGGTGCTGAGCTGCTCGGAGATGATGTTGGAGAGGCCCTGTCCGTACGGATCGTCCACATAGAGGATGCCCACCTTGGCCGGAGCGCCGAAGCGGCTGTCCGAGCGGAGCAGGTTCGCGATGACGCTGCCCTGGATGGCATCCGAGGGAGAGGTGCGCCACAGCAGTCCCACCGGTCCGCCGTTGGTGTCCGGCTTCGCGGTGAGCTCCGGCGAGGAGGCGCTGTAGCTCATGGTGAGCACGCCCGCGGGGAGCGCCACATCCGCCACCGCGAGCGTCTGGCTGCTGCCGGCCGTCAGCAGCGCCGCCACCTTCTTGTCATTCACCAGCCACCGGGCCTGCTTCTCCGCGACGTCCTTGCTGCTTCCGGTGTCGCAGACGTACAGGGCGATCCGGGTCCGCTGGTTGACCTCCTCCAGCGCGAGCAGCGCGGCGTTGAGGCCCTGGACGTCGGACTCGTCCTCGCTGGCGCCCGGCTCCGGGCTGATGTGGAGGGGGAAGAGGCCACCCATCCGGATGGCGTCGGCTTCGGTGGAGCCGTAGGGCTCGGCCCGGCAGCCGGCGGGCAGCGGCAGGCAGACCTGCTGCGTGCACACCTGATCGCTCGCGCAGTCCGCGCTCGTCTCGCACTCGTCGAGTCCGCCCGCCGCGGTGAGGCTGCACCCGGTGGCCAGCACCGAAATCACTCCCGTCAGGAACAGCGCGCGCATCAGAAACTCACCTCCACACCGGCTCCGGTGCCCCGGGGCGCCGACGTCAGCCGGACCTTGCCGGGTTTCTTCACGGGCTCCTTGGGGTAGAGCAGGACGGCGGCCACCGCGCCCACCAGTCCCACCCCGAAGCCGATGTCCGCGATCAGCGCGCTGCTCCGGGTGGCGTTCTTCGCCGCCAGCTTCTGGTCCAGCTCCGTGGCGGAGTTGAACGTGGTCCGCGAGCCGTTGGCCTGCACCCCGAAGAAGGCCCCCACGCCCACGCCCGCCAGCGCCACGCCGCCCAGGGCGATGGACGTCACCTGCATGCGCTTGCGCGAGGCCTGTGCATCCTCGTACGCCACCTTCAGCCGCTGCTGGTTGGCCTCATCGGTGCGCCGGGCCTCCGCCCGCTCCGCCTCCGCCCGCTTCTGGGCCTCCTCGGCCTCCGCGCGCATCCGCTTGCGCTCGGCCTCCGCCGCCGCCGCGGCCTTCTCCTCCTTCTCCTTCTGGAGCCGGAGCCGGTCGAGGGACAGCCGCGAGCGCTTGCGCAGCTGCGCGTCCTCTCCGTCCGTCAAGTACTTCTCGTAGTAGGAGATGGCCTCCGTCTCCTTGCCGGCCTGATCGTACGCGCGGGCGATGTTGTAGATGATGCGCGTGTCGTTCAGGGACTCGTTCGCCTTCTCCAGCAGCGCCGCGGCTTCCAGGTACTTCTTCTGGTCGTAGAGCCGCTCCGCCTGCTTGATGAGCTCCCGGGGATTGCGCGAGCCGCCCCGCTGGGCATGGGAGGGGGCGGGTGCGAGCACGAGGGCCGCCAATAAAACCAAGACCAATCGCATGGTTGCGGAGCCTACTCCTGAACTCCCCGCCAGGCGAAGGGGGCCCGGAAAAACCGTGGGGCCGGAAAAACGGCGGGGCCGCCCCACCTGATGGCGGGACGGCCCCGGAGGACAACGGGCCCTACCCGGGCCGGGGGCTCAGCTTCCCAGGCGGGAGATGAGCAGCTTGCGCTGGAGCGTGAGGGCCTCGGGGGCCTTGAGGCCCAGGGACTCGAAGAAGGGCTCCTGGCTCTTGAGCTCGGCCTTCCACTCGTCCTCCTTGATGGAGGTGACCTCGGAGACGGACTCCTGGGAGATGTCCAGGCCCTTGAGGTTGAGGCCCTGGTCGGCGCGCGGCACCCAGCCCAGCAGCGTCTCCTCGGTGGGGACGCGGCCGTGGACGCGGTTCACGATCCACTCGAGCACGCGCATGTTCTCGCCGAAGCCCGGCCAGATGAACTTGCCGTTCTTGTCCTGGCGGAACCAGTTGACCTGGAAGATCTTCGGCGGGTGGGTGATCTTCTTCTGCATGTCCAGCCAGTGCTGGAGGTAGTCACCCATGTGGTAGCCGCAGAAGGGCAGCATGGCCATGGGATCCCTGCGCACCACGCCCACCTTGCCGGTGGCGGCGGCGGTGGTCTCGCTGCCCATGGTGGCGCCGAGGAACACGCCGTGGGTCCAGTTGAAGGCCTGGAGCACCAGCGGGACGGTGTTGGAGCGGCGGCCGCCGAAGATGATGGCGGAGATGGGCACGCCCATGGGGTCGTTCGCCTTGGGGCTGAGCACCGGGTTGTTGGAGGCGGGCGCGGTGAAGCGGCTGTTGGGGTGCGCGGCCTTCTCCGTGCTGCCCTTCTTCCAGGGGCGGCCCTGCCAGTCGGTGAGCTCCTCGGGGACCTCGCCGTCCATGCCCTCCCACCACACGTCGCCGTCCGGCGTCATGGCCACGTTGGTGAAGAGGGTGTCCTTGGCCACGCTGGCCATGGCGTTGGGGTTGCTCTTGTAGTTGGTGCCGGGGGCCACGCCGAAGTAGCCGGCCTCGGGGTTGATGGCCCACAGGCGCCCGTCCGGACCCACGCGCATCCAGGCGATGTCATCGCCCACGGTCTCGATCTTCCAGCCCTCGTACTCCTTGGGCGGGATCATCATGGCGAAGTTCGTCTTGCCGCACGCGGACGGGAAGGCGGCCGCCACGTAGGTGGTCTCCCCCTTGGGGCTGGTGACGCCCAGAATCAGCATGTGCTCGGCCAGCCAGCCCTCGTGCTCGCCGAGGTAGCTGCCGATGCGCAGCGCGAGGCATTTCTTGCCCAGCAGCACGTTGCCGCCATATCCGCTGCCGAAGCTCCAGATGGTGTTGTCCTGGGGGAAGTGGCAGATGTAGCGGCGGTCCGGGTTGAGATCTCCCGTGCTGTGCAGGCCGCGGTTGAAGTCGTTGGAGTCGCCGAGCATGTCCAGGGCGGCCTTCCCCATGCGGGTCATGATCCGCATGTTGAGGGCGACGTAGACGCTGTCGGTGAGCTCCACGCCAATCTTGGCGTAGGGGCTGCCCAGCGGGCCCATGACGTAGGGCACCACGTACAGGGTGCGGCCCTTCATGGAGCCGGTGAACAGGTGGGCGAGCTTGGTGTAGGCCGCCTCGGGCTCCATCCAGTTGTTGGTGGGGCCCGCGTCCTCCTTGTTGGTGGTGCAGATGAACGTGAGGTGCTCCACGCGCGCCACGTCATTGGGGTTGGAGCGGTGCAGGTAGCAACCCGGCCGCTTCTGCTGGTTGAGGGGGATGAGGATGCCTTCCTTCACCGCCAGGTCGGTGAAGCGCGTCTTCTCCTCCTCCGAGCCGTCACACCAGACGATGCTGTCCGGCTGGGTCATCTGCGCCATCTTGGCTACCCAGGCCAGCAGCTCCGCGTTCTTCGTGGGAGCAGTGCCCTGGAGCGCCGCGTTTTGGGTCGAAGCCATTCGCTTGTCTCCTCAGTTGGTGGGCGAACCTTCCCGGGAGCCCCTTGTAAAAGCAACAACGCCCAGGGGTGAATCCCGTCCCAACGCTGCCACCTTCCTTCAATTTCACTTATTGAAGCCCCAGTATTCAGTAGCAGACGTTCGAGGCGGAGGGGCCCTTCGGCTAGCGGACGTTCGGGGCGGAGGGGTCTCACCCCCGGGCACATGAGGGCCCACGTTGGGCGGCGTCCATGACCATCGCCATCGTGCTGGGCATCGTGCTGGTTGCCCTGGTGCTCTTCTCCATCGACCTGGTGCCCATCGAGGTGAGCTCGCTGGTCATCGTGTGTCTGCTGGCGCTCACGGGGGTGCTGACACCCGAGCAGGCCTTCGAGGGGTTCAGCAACGACACGGTCATCTTCATCTTCACGCTGCTGGCGATGACGGAGGGGTTGGCCAGCACGGGAGTGGTGCACCTGGTGGGACAGCGGCTCGCCTTCTTCGCGCGCTTCGGGCACCAGACGTTCGTGCTGGCGATGATGGTGGTGGTGGCGGTGTTCTCCTCCATCGTCTCCAATACGGTGACGACGGCGGCCTTCCTGCCGGTGGCCATTGGCGCGGCGCAGCGCGCCAAGGTGCCCAAGAGCAAGGTGCTGCTGCCGCTGGCGTACGCCTCCATGCTGGGAGGCATGGTGTTCCTGTACGGCACCTCCACCAACCTGGTGGCGTCCGCGGCCTTTCCGCGCTTCGGGCTGGAGCCCATCGGGGTGGCGGAGCTGTCGCCGGTGGGGTTTCCGGTGGCGGTGCTGGGCATCCTCGTGGTGGTGCTGCTGGGGCCGGTGCTGCTGCCGGCGAGGGTGGGCAAGGGGACGGTGGCCGACTGGTCCCTGCGCGACTACCTCACCGAGGCCATGTTGCCGCCGGACTCACGTTACGTGGGCAAGGCGCTGGCGGAAATCACGGAGGGACTGGGGCTGCGCGTCATCGGACTGGTCCGCGGGGGGCAGTCGCAGCCGGCCGTCCCGACGTACCGGCTGGAGGGGGACGAGCGGCTCATCATCGAGGGCAACCGCGAGGACATCCTGCGGGTGAAGGACTTGAGGGGCATCGAGATCCGCCCGGACATGCGGTTGTCGGACACGGACCTGAGGCCGCGGGACACGCTGCTGGTGGAGGCGACGGTGCCCACGGGCAGTCCGCTCATCGGCCGCAGCCTGAAGGAGACGCTCTTCCTGGAGCGCTACGGCCTGGTGGCGCTGGCGCTGCACCGCAAGCCGGCCATCCAGCGGCTGACGAAGCTGCAACTGCTGGGGCGGCTCTTCGGTGGGCAGTCGCTGTCCACGCTGCCGCTGTCGGTGGGTGACGTGCTGCTGCTGCGCGGCCCGCGGGAGAAGGTCCAGGAGCTGTCGGACGGCGTCAACCTGCTCATCCTGGGGGACGTGGCGTACCAGCCGCCGCGCTACGGCAAGTCGCTGCTGGCGGTGGTGCTCTTCCTGGGAGCGCTCGCGCTGGGCACCTTCAAGGTGATGCCGCTGTCGGTGGCGGGACTGGCGGGGATGCTGTCGATGATCGCCACCGGGTGCGTGGACGCGCGGCGGGCCTTCCGCGTGGACTGGCGCGTGGTGCTGCTCATCGGCTCCATGCTGGCGCTCGGCCTGGCCATGGAGGAGAGCGGGGCGGGCAGGTTCCTGGGCAACCACGCGGCGAGGCTCGGCGAGTACGGAGGCCCGCGCATGGTGCTGCTCCTGATGATGGCGCTCACCATCATCCTGTCGGCCCCCATGAGCAACCAGGCCGCGGCCCTGGTGATTCTCCCGGTGGCGGTGGGCGCCGCCGCGAAGCTGGGCGTGGACCCGCGGCCCTTCGCCATTGGCGTGACGCTGGCGGCCAGCTGCTCCTTCATCACCCCGCTCGAGCCGAGCTGCGTGCTGGTGTACGGCCCCGGGCACTACCGCTTCACCGACTTCTTCCGGCTCGGCACGCCCCTGACGGCGCTGCTGCTCGCGTTCCTCGCGGGCGTGGTTCCCCTGGTGTGGCCCTTCCACAAGGCCGGGCCCGAGCCGGCTCGAGCCCGGGAACCGGTGAGCGAGCGGATGGTGCCACGGTAGGGGGAGTCACTCCACGAACTGTAGGTCCCCGGCCTCAGTGGATGGCGGCGCGCAGGCCGATGCGCTCGAGCACCTCGGCCTCGAGCACGAGCAGCTCGTCCAGCCGCGTGCGCACCGGGGCCTCGTCTCCGCCCGCCGCGGTGACGGCCAGCCGGTAGAAGAGGGACTGGTGCCCGTCCTCGGACTGCGCCAGCTCACCGTAGAAGCGGCGCAGCATGGGGTCCTCGAGTCCCTCGGCCAGCAGTGAGAGGCGCTCGCACGAGCGCGCCTCGATGACGGCGGCCACCAGCAGACGGTCCACCCGGCGCCCGTCCGCGGAGGTGCGGACGAACTTCTGCAGTCCCTGGGCGTACGGATCTCCCGCGTCCCGCCCCAGCGTCAGGCCCCGGGCCGCCATCAGATCCAACACCCGGGCCAGGTGCGCGCTCTCCTCGCGCGCCAGCCGCGCCATCTGCGCCGGCAGCCCGGGCAGGTCCGGGTACACCTGCAACAGCGAGAGCGCGTTGGCCGCCGCCTTCTTCTCGCAGTGGGCATGGTCCACGAGCACCTCGTCGAAGCGCTCGAGCGCCAGCGGCAGCCAGCGTGGATCCGACGGCACTCGGAGGATGACGGGGCCCTCTCCGGACAGGGGACGGCGCTCAGGGGTAGGACGGGACATGGTGCACTCCGGCGGGGGCGCGGAGTGTAACCGCCCCGCTCCCGGACGCTACTCCTGCCGTAACGGAGCTCCAGGGTCGGCTGGTCTGGCTCCCCACCTTCCGGGCGAGCCATGGTGTGGAGGATGATTCCCGAGGAGGTCACCTCGAAATGCGCTTTCGCTGGTTGATGGTCGTGCTCGTCATGGGCGCGATGTCCGCTGTGGCTTCGCCCAGGGTGCTGGTTCCTGCCGTTCTCACCCAGCCATTGGTCCTGGCGCAGGTGGCTGGGGTTCCCGCGCAACTCTCCCAGCTCGTGCTCCAGATGCCGGACACGCTTCGGGTCAGGGTCCTGGCGGCACTCGCACGAGGGGACATCGCAGGTGCCATCGCCCTATGGGAACTCGAGATGGGACGCCAGGCACCCCTGTGGCTGCGAGCGCTCCAAAACGCATTCAGCACGGACAATCAACGGGCGGGCCCCTGCATCGAGGTGGCGAAGGCCATCTTCGAAGGCCTCAAACGCCTCGGTGCGGAGCCCTCCTTCGTCCGGTTCACTGCTCACGGCTCCCGGTTCCTGGGATTCGAAATGCGCGCGGGTAAACCGGGCAGCACCATTCAAGTCAGTGAGCGATGGATGCATGTCGTCGTGCGGGTGAAGGATCGGCTCTACGATGCGTTCACCGGCCCAGCTGGGCTTCCGGTGGATGAATACATGAAGCGGTTGGTGACGGAGCCTGGAGCGAGCATCACGTCACAGACCGTGAGCAGCCTGTGACGCCACGAAGCGATCCACGAGTCCGATGATCTCCGTGAGCGTGCGCTCCAGGTCGCCTCCGCACGCTTCGAAGAGGTGCTTCCCCCACCACACCGACGAGGCCCGCCATTCCGGGTGCTGCGCGTACAGCCAGGCCTCGAAGCGTTCATGCTGGGCCGGCTGTTGCGTATCCCGTAGGGCCGCCTCGTAGCCATGGATGAACAGCAGCAGGTGTTCGAGCGAGAAGTGGGGGGCGAACATCCGGGGGCGTTCGCAGATGCTCCGGATGCGCGCGAAGAGGTCGTCCTGCTTCATCACATCCCTCGGGACCGGACGCTACTCCGCCAGCACCAGGCGCTGGGTGCGGCCGGCCAGGTAGCCCACCTTGCGAGCGATCCGCGCCAGCGACTCGTTCTTCTCCTCCACCCGGAGGGTGAGCCTGGGCAGCGAGGACAGCAGGAAGCGGGAGATCTGCCCCAGGCACAGCGTGGCGTGCCCCTTTCCCCGCTCCGAGGGCACCGTGTACAGGTTCTCCAGCTCCGCCCCGAACTGCGAGCGGCTGCCGATGTCCACCTTGAACACCATCTCGCCGTTCTCTTCCAGCACGTAGGTGCGCTTGGCCCTCACGCGCTGCGCCACCCGCGCCTCGAAGTGGGGATCCTCCGCCAGCGCGTCCCGGCCGTAGATCTCCTGCACCGCCCCGAGCGCCAACGGCATCAGGCGCGGCACATCCTCCTCGCGCGCCAGCCGCAGCAGCGGGTTGGTGAACGGCCCCATGTCATCGGCCGAGACCGCGAAGAGCCGGTAGTTCTTCGACAGCCGTGGCTTGCCCGGGCACAGGCTGCGCACCAGCGCGTCCACCGCCGGCTTCTCGCCCACCGAGGCCTTCAGCCGCACGCGCTCGGCCAGCGCGTCCGCGATCACTCCCGTGGCCGAGCCATCGCTCGCCGAGGGCACCATCAGTCCGCCCCCGCCTCCCACGAAGAGCGCCGCCGTGAGCGTCTTCCCATCGAAGCGCCCCCAGTACGAGAAGCTGCTGCGGTGCTCCGCCGGCGCGATGCCGAACTCCTGCAGCAACCCCAACAGGTAGAGGTTCTGGGCTGGATCCTTCGCGAGCAGCGCCCGCAGCGCATCGGCGTCCGACGGGGCGAGTTGTTGGACCGTGATGGGCATGAGGTAGGACAGGCCTACTACACCATACGTCCCGCCGGGGTTTTCAAGGGGCTCCACGCTTCCCGGGCCGGAAGTGGAACGGATGGGTCAGCGTCAGCGGCGCTTTCCCAGGAGGAGCGGAAAATTGTGTGTCCGCGAAAGTATCGAGCAGGCAGGCGAGGACGAAAGGATCCTGGAGGGTGCTCTCCACCACCTCGCTGTCCTGGAAGTGGCCGCGCTCCCCTCTCGCTTCCAGGGTGAAGCGCAGCCTCACTGTCTGTGGACCGGGGTGGCGCACCGAGGCGTCCTCGAGGCACGAGCGCACCAGGGGCTGTACGGACTGGAGCGCCACGCGGACCTCCTCCTCGCTCCACGTGCCCGGCGGGAGCTCGAGCTTCGGTTCCTCTTCCGGTGGGGAGACGGGGGGCGGCGGAGCCACGGGGGGGGTCCGCTCCACGGGCACCTCGGGGCGGGGGGGCAGGGGAGGGGGGCGCGGGCGGAGGCGAGGCCGGGACGTCCACCCCCGTCACGGCGGGCGCCGGCGTGTCCCTCGTGAGCCAGAGCGCCAGCGCGCTCAGGGCCACGAAGGGGATGACCACCCAGAGGAAGACGGCTCTGCCCCGCATGTGCACCTTCAACCCTCGAGGCCCAGCGCTTCCTTCAACAGCGCCTCCCGGGCCACGACGGGCGAGCGGGGGAGCAGCTCGGGCCGGAAGCGCCGCACCAGCTCCTGGAGCGTCACGGGCGTGCCATCCCCCAGTCCACTCCACGCCGCGAGCAGCCCGAGCACCCGCTCCACCGCGATGCCCCGCTCGCGCAGCTCGGACACCGCGAAGGCGCCCTCCCGCTTGGCCAGCCGCTTGCCGTCCTCCCCGAGGACCAGGGGGACGTGCCAGAAGCGCGGGGGCGTCAGGCCGAGCGCCCCGTAGATCTGGAGCTGCCTCGGGGTGGACGTCAGCAGGTCATCGCCCCGGAGGACGTCGGTGATGTGGCTGGCGGCGTCGTCCACCACCACGGCGAGCTGGTAGCTGGCCACCCCGTCGTTGCGGCGCACCACGAAGTCCCCCACCAGCGTGGCCACGTCCTGGCAGGTGCGGCCATGCAGCCCGTCCTCGAAGCACCACTCGCCGGGGGCGGCCTGGAAGCGCAGGGCGGGCACGCGCGTCCGGGCCCGCTCGGCCACGGCCTCGGGTGACAGCGCGGCGCAGGTGCCAGGGTAGCGCGGCCCCTCGTCGCTCAGGCCGTGGGGAGCGCTCGCGGCCCGGGCGATCTCCGCGCGTGTGCAGAAGCAGGGGTAGACGCGGCCCAGGCGCTCCAGTTTCTCCAGGGCCTCCCGGTACACGTCATCGCGCTGGCTCTGCACCAGGGGCGTCTCGTCCCAGTCCAGGCCCAGCCACTCCAGGTCCCGGTACAGGTCGTCGAGGAACTGTGGCTTGCAGCGCGCGCGGTCGAGGTCCTCGATGCGAATCAGGAACTGGCCACCGGCCGCGCGGGCCTGGAGCCAGCCGAGCAGCGCGCTGCGGGCATTGCCGAGGTGGATGCGGCCGGTGGGGCTGGGGGCGAAGCGTCCGCGGAAGCTCATGGAGGTCGCTGGCAGACTAACGCGCCCGGGGAGGGCTGGCTGCTTCCTCCTTGGCCCCCGGGCCGGACATGCGCAGCTTTCGGTGGCCATGGACGCCGCGGAAGGTTAACTGGGGACCGGGATGCGCTTCCTCCATTGCTCCGATGTCCACATCACCGCCGACTATTTCTCCCTGCCCTTCAGGAGGCTCGGTTGGCGGCGGTGGGTCGCCATGGCCGAGTTGTCCGTGGGAGGGCGCAAGAAGGCCTACGCTCGCGCTCCCGAGACGCTCGCCACCATCGCCAGTGACGCGGAGCAGCACGGGGTGGACCACTTCATCCTCTCCGGGGACGTCACCGCGTACGCGCTGGAGCCCGAGTTCCAGATGGCGCGCGAGTCGCTCGGCGCGCTGGCCGAGGATCCGGGCCGCTGCACCGTCATCCCCGGCAACCACGACGTCTTCACCCCGGGCAGCCACCGCAAGGGCCGCTTCGCGCGGCACTTCGGCCACCTGCTGGAGAGCGATCTTCCCGAGTATCGCCGCGAGGGCGCCTTCCCCTTCGTGCGGCTGGTGGGCAAGGAGGCCGCGGTGGTGGGCCTGCTGTCGGCGCGGGTGCCCTCCCTGCCGGGCATCGCCCATGGCCACATCGGTCCGGCGCAGTTGGAGGGGCTCGCGGCGCTGGTGAAGGACCCGAGGCTCGATGGCCGCGCCGTGCTGGTGGCGGTGCACCACGCTCCGCTCACCCACCATGGCCGGGCCGACCACTACTTCCATGGGCTGCGCGACGCCGAGGCGCTCTTCCGGCTCATCCCCGGGCCTCGCTACGCGGTGCTCCATGGCCACATCCACAGGCGCTACCACCACCCGTCCACCGCCCAGCGCCCGCACATCTTCAGCGCGGGTTCTTCCACCCAGTTGGGGCGCGAGGGCTATTGGGTCATCGAGGTGAAGGACGGCCAGGTGGTGGGGGGGCAGAAGTATGTGCCCGGTGGGGCGCTGAACTGAATCTCCCCTCTCCCCTCGGGAGAGGGTCGGGGTGAGGGTATCCGGGCCCGTTCTTCAACCCGTGGACCACAAGTGGGGACAGGGGGTTCAACCCGGGACTCGATGCACCCTCACCCCGTCCCTCTCCCGGAGGGAGAGGGGAAATGGCCGCGCTCGCGCTCCTCGCAATGGCGCGGAAGCCGCACGGTGATGGAGGTGCCCTCCGCCTCGTTGGAGCGCACCTCCACCGTGCCGCCATGCGCGGTGGCGATCTGCTGGACGATGAAGAGGCCCAGTCCCAGTCCCGAGGAGGCGGAGTGCTCCACGGCTCGTTGGAAGGGCTCGAACACGGACGAGAGTGCCTCCGCCGGAATGGGCGCGCCCTCGTTGTGCACCTCCAGGCTCACCGTCTCCCCCTCGTCCCGGAGCACGAAGTCCACCGGTGTGCCCTCGGGGCTGTACTCGAGTGCGTTCTTGCCCAGGTTCCCGAACGCCTGCGCGAGCCGGTCCGGGTCCCACGTGCCCTCGAACCTCCCCTCCGCGCTCAGCCTCAGCTCGCGCTCGGGGTGGCCGGCCTCCAGCTCCTCCACCACGTTGCGGCAGATGTGCCGGAGGTTGGCGGACCGGGGGTGGAGGGGGATGCCGCCGCCCAGCCGCCCCCGCGTGAAGTCGAGTAGCTCCGAGATCATCCGCCCCATCCGCTCCGCGCTGGTGGTGATGCGGCGCACGGCCTTCAGGTGACGCTTCTCCACGGCCTCGGAGCGCAGCAGCGCGCTGGCGGACAGGAGGATGGCGTTGAGCGGGGTGCGCAGATCATGGGAGACGATGCCCAGGAAGCGCTCGCGGAACTCCGCCGTCTGGCGCAGCTCCTCCTCGACCCGCTTGCGGTCGGTGATCTCCACCACCACGCCGCCCAGGCCCAGCGGAGGACCGTTCACGTCCTGCACCCGGTAGTAGCTCACCAGCCAGTGGCGCGGGACGCCGGGCGTCGCGGGGGACTCTCCCGCCACCTCCAGGTCCACCACGGGCCGTCCCGTCTCCAGTACCCCCTGGAGGAGCGCTTCCAGGGTGGAGCCGATCCCTGGCAGCACCTCGCTCACGGTGCGCCCGAGGTGGTTGGCCACGGAGCGCCCATTCATGCCCGCCAGGCGCTCGTTGATGCGCACATAGCGCATCTCCGTGTCCAGGAAGACGAGCCCCACCGGCGCCGTGTCCATGAGGAGATCGAGCCGGACCAGATGGAGTTGCGCCTCGGCACGTGCGCTCTGTGCGGCATCGTAGAGACGGCTGCGCTCCACCGCCTGGGCGCACTGGCCGGCCAGTACGAGCATGAAGGCCACCTCCTCCGGGCAGAAGGTGTGCCGCTCGCGGAACGTCAGGCCCATGGCCCCGAGCACCTGACCCTCCGCTACCAGGGGCAGGGTGGCGAACGCGCCATAACCCTCCTTCCGCGCGAGCTCCCCCCACTGCGGGTAGTCGGCCAGGAAGTGCTCCACCGTCTCGTAGAGCACGGGCGCGCGCGTGGCCACCGCCTGGCGGAACATCACCGGCGAGTCCGCCGGGAAGCGTGTCCAATCCAGCAGCTCCTCGTCGCGGTGGCCATGGGCCTCCAGCGTCTCGAACCACTGGCGGTCCTCCGTGAGCAGGCCAATGGAGCCGCCCATGGCCCCGAGGGCCCGCACCGCCTTGCCCAACACCACGCGCGCCACGTCCGTCGTGGTGAGTGCCTGGGACAGGGCGGCCGTCACCGATTGGAGGCGCACGGCGCGCTCCTCCTGCACCCGCACGCGCGCCAGCGCCTCCCGCTCGCGCGCCACCAACTGCGCCTGGACGATGAGGCTGGCGGCCCGGCCCACCATCACCCGGAAGAGCAGCTTGTCCTCGTTGGAGAACTCGTGGGCGGTGCGGCTCCCCATGTGTGCCACGCCGACGAGCTGCTCTCCATCCAGCATCGGCACGCCGTAGAGGGCCTGGATGTTCCGGGCGCGCAGCACCGGGCTCTTCACCAGGGAATCCGTCGCGGCCGTGCGCAGCTCCTTCGGACGCCGCTCGGCGGCGATCGTCCCGGCGAAGCCCTCGCCCATCTTCAGGCTGAAGCCCATGGACTCCTCCTCGCCCAACCCCACCGAGGCGCGCACCCGCAGCGTGTCCCCGTCGCGCAGCAGCAGGGCGAGCGTGTCCACCGACTCGGTGCTCTCCAGGATGACCCGCAGCAGCCGGGGCAGGAACCGGTCCAGCTCCTCCGTGCCCATGGCCGCCTCGGAGAGACGCTCCAGGGCCACCAGCGTCCGCTCGCGGGCGCGCGCGTAACGGGTCATGGCGTTGATGACGGCGGTGTCGAAGGCCTGGTTGAAGCGCACCACCTCCCGCACCAGCATCCCGGCGTTCCGCTCCCCCACGTGCTCGCCGTAGAGCCGGAGGATGCACGCGCGCAGCAGGGCGTACTCACTGGCCACCTGCTCCAGGTCCAACCCCGCATCCAGCCGGTCGAGCGCATGCACCTCGGGGTACTCCTCGAGGGTGACGTGCTCTCCCGTGTGGACCGTCTCCACCACGTGGGCGATGCGGTCGAGGAGTGCCGGCAGGTGGTCCAGCAGCCGCGGCCGGGAGAGGCGCCGGGCGCCCGGCAACAGACAGGCTTCCCCGGCCCACGTCTCGAGCACCTGGGCGTGGTACTTCCGGATGAAATCACACAACCGCAGGGGCCCCTCGAGGCCGGTGGGTGTCTCGCTCCCCGCCATGGAGTCAAAGATAGGGACGTCCACTCCGATGGGGGGCGGTACTGCCCTTCAGGCCTGGAGGCGCGGGGCCGCGTAGCGCCGCACGAAGTGGATCCACCGCCGCTCGTCCACCTCCACCTGCCACTCGCTGTTGGGCGTCAGCGGCAGGCGCTGCTTGAGGAAGGCCTCCAGGTGGTCCGCGGCCTTCACGGGCGTGAGGCCGGGAGCACGGAAGGCCACGCGCAGGAAGACCTCGAGCGAGGGCGCGACCTCCAGCACCGTGTAGATGCGCAGCGGGCCCACGCGCCGCTGGTAGCGCACGTCCTGCGAGACAGAGGCGGCTGCCTGCTCGGCAGGTGGAAGCGTCGTCCAGTTGGACGGCTCGAGGGCGAACTCGAGCAACTCGGTGCTCGCCTCTTCCAGCGTTGCGTGCTCGTGGATGGAAAGCATGCCCACCTCCCTGTTGGCCGTCCCCCAGGAGAATGTGCCCACGTGCCAAGGGCGTGCAAGGGGGCGCGGACCCCTTCGCGATGCGTCATCCCGAGACGTCATCCATGTGTCAGAGGTGTGTGCTACTCAGCCCCCGCGTGCCACTTCCGCGACGAAGCGCCAGGAGATGTGCGTGGCCTCGCCCGCCAGGATGTCGCTGAGCTCGTTGCGCACGGTCGTGCTGCGGTTGGCCGTGCGGAAGACGCGGTCCAGCAGCCAGGGCCGTTCGAAGGCCCACATCAACCGGCGGTTGAGGTGGAAGGCGGTGCGGAAGCGCGTCTCCCAGCGCCGCGCGTAGCCGCCGAGCCCCCGCGCCGAGAAGTCTCCCGCCGCCACGGCCTCGGCCACCGCCTCGGCGGCGAAGGCGCCCGACTCCAGGGCGAACTCGATGCCCTCTCCCGTCAGCGGGTTGACGAAGCCGGCCGCGTCTCCCAGCAGCAGGGCCCGGTCGAAGTGGGTGTGCTGGGAGAAGGAGCCGTAGGGCAGGTGGTGCCCCTTCACCTTGCCCACGCGCCGGGCCCCGGCCAGCTCCGGCGCCACCCGGGGGAGCGTGCAGAACTTCTCCAGCAGCGCGGGCAGCTTCACCGCGGAGGCGTCGAGCTGGTCCGCCCGCATGCCCAGCCCCACGTTGGCCCGGCCGTCCGGCAGCGGGAAGATCCACCCGTAGGCCGGCAGCAGCTCCTGCTCCCAGAAGAAGGCGAAGCTGCGCGGGTGCGAGAGGCGGACGTTCTCGTAGTAGGCGCGGACCGCGAAGGCGCCCTCGTGACGCGGGAAGTCAGGGGCCCCGAGCGCGCGCCGCACCACCGAGGGCGAGCCATCACACCCGAGCACCAGGTCCGCGCGCAGCGGCTCGCCGTCCCGGCAGCGCAGGAGGACGCCGTGCGCGTCCCGCTCGATTCCCTCCACGAGCACGCCCTCGCGCAGCTCGGCGCCGGCCTGGACCGCACGCCGGACGAGCCGCTCATCGAGCACCTGCCGGGCGATGACGCTGGCCCTGCCGCCGAAGAGGCGCGCGGGGATGGTCTCCTCCAGGACGACGCCGCCGGGGGACAGGGCATAGACGGAGTCCACGGGGGCGGAGTCGGGGCTGGTGGGCAGGTCGCCGAGTCCCAGGCGCTCGAGCATCCACAGGGTGCGGGGGGTGCAACCGTCTCCGCAGATCTTGTCCCGGGGGAAGCGGTTGCGCTCGAGCAGCGTCACCCGGGCACCCTGCTGCGCGAGGAAGGTGGCCGCGGAGGAGCCGGCCGGCCCCGCGCCGACGATGGCGACGTGGAGGGATGTCATCGCGCGCGTTGTAGCGCCTGGGTCCCGGCCCCGCCAGCGTCGAGTACTCAGGGCCCGTGCCGTATCCGTGGACGATGAAGCCCGTCGGCTCCAGCCGCGGCCAATCCATCGCCGCCCCTTTCAGGAGGTGAGCATCCGGAAGAACCCGCCCGTCATGCACCGGCCATGGTGCGCGAGGTTCGACGCCGTTCCGGAGAGCATCGTTGCCATGTCAGAAGACGATGCAGTCGAACTGCTCGATGACGGCCTTGAGCTCCTCAGGGGTGCACCTGCTCCTCTTCGCGAAGTCCGTAGCAAACCACGTCAGTGCAGTTGTCGAAGGCGGGTAGCTGGCAAGATCCTCGATCACAACGGGGCCGATATTCCCAGGCCACTGCACGGTGGAGAGTTCACGGCTGTTGCCAACGGGGTCCAGGATGGTGAAACAAGGCCACCTGGGAAAGCGAAGGGTCCGGGTGTCACCACCATGGACGCGGCAGCCGTCCAGGCGGGCCTCGGAGAAGTCGCAGTCCTCGATGGCCCCGAACTGATACCACGGCAGGTTGCTGTATTCGGGCCAATGGCCGAAGTCACACCCCGACAGCCGTCCCTTGAACCGGCAGCCCTTCAGAGAGGCGGCTAGCCAGCCCTGAGCGTTCTTGAGTTCCTGCTTCATCTCGAAGGTGCAGTCTATGAACCGGGCCTGTTTGAGGCTCAGACGCTGGGCGGGCACCTTCAGCACGAGGGTACAGTTCTTCAGCGTCAGGTTGGGGCCGAGGATGTAGTTGGCCTCCTTGTCCGTCAGCTCCAGCCGCTCGTTTTCGATCTCCCGCTCCTCGAAGACAACGTTCCCGAGCCAATCCATCGCCGCCCTTTCAGAAGGTGAGCATCCGGAAGAACTCGCCCGCCATGCGCCGCCCATGGTGCGCGAGGTTCGACGCCGTCCCGGAGAGACTCGCGTCTGCCTCAATACACAATGCAGTCGAACTGTTCGATGACGGCCCTGAGCGCCTCTGGGGTGGTCTCCATCCGTTTCGCAATGGAGGGCGCGTGATACACCAGAGCTCTCGTGCCCGGCGGATCCTTGTAGATGCCATTTACGACGATATCCCCAAAGTTGCCCGGCCATCTGGCATTGAGCAACTCGGACACTTTTTGGATGGGCTCCAGGAAGGTGAAGCAGGGCCATTTGGGGAACCGGAGGGAGCGTGGGTCACATCCCATGAAGCGGCAGGCATCCAGACGCGCCTCGGAGAAGTCGCAGTCCTCGATGGAGCCCAGCTGGTACTCCGGCTCCTTGCCGTACTCGGGCCAGTGCCCGAAGTCACACCCCGACAGCCGCCCCTTGAACCGGCAGCCCTTGAGTGAGGCACGTATCCACTGCTGATGGTTCTTCAGTTCCTGCTTCACCTCGAAGATGCAGTCGGTGAAGCGCACGTCACGAATGAACAGGTTGCTGGCAGCCACTTTCAGCACCAGCGTGCAGTTCTTCAGTGTCAAATTGCGGCCCAGGAAGTAGAGGGTACCTTTGTCCGTCAGCTCCAGCCGCTCGTGTTCCAACTGCTTGTTCTCGTAGAAAACCTTCTTGGCAATCATCCGCCGCCCTTTCAGAAGGTGAGCATCCGGAAGAAGTCGCCCGCCATTCGCCGGCCATGGTGCGCGAGGTTCGACGCTGACCCCGAGAGAATCTCATACCGGCGGCCTGTAGCATGGTCAATCACGTCGACGCCCTTGCTCAGGCTGAAGTCATAGAGATGTCCAAGCTGGTCTTTCACCGTATTTTGCACGAAGCGGCCCCGGGCCTCGCGCTCCAGCAGGTGCGCCAGCCAGTACCTGCCCTTCTTGAGGGCATCGTCGATGGCTTCTTGCTCGGCGCGGGAGAGCCTGTGCGTCCCCCATTGCTGGGCCGCCTCGGTGACTGCCTTCTGAAGCCTGTCGCCCACCTCGTCTTCGACCGGGATGTCGTGGAGGGACATGCCACGAGGCAAGTGCCACCGCTGCCCGTTGGGCAGAATGACCTGCAGGTTTCCACCCCGGTGGCGGATGGCGACAATGCCCGAGGAGCCGCCCCCGGAGGACGTACCGCCGCCCCGCCCCTTCTTGAGCATCACCACCGCCAGGGGGCCATGTGGCGTGGCCGCTACCGTCTCCACCGCCGCCACCGCCCGCGCCAGCGCACCCTCCTCGGCCGCCATGACTTCCACGCGCCCCAGCACCGCGGCCCCGCCCTGCGCCCGCCACTGGGCACTCGCCAGCCCATAGCCCGGTAGCGCCCGCACCCGCGCCGCCACTTCCCCCACCGTACGCCCGGTCAGTGCCCCCACCGCCAGAAGCATGGCCCGCGCCGCGTCCGTGCCCAGCACCCGGGCGAAGCCCTCGCCCGCTTCGCGCAACTCCTCGAAGGTGGTGGCCTCGTGCGCCTGCGTGGCCATGAGCGCCCAGCCGTCCATCAGCCCCCACAGCGTGTCCACGCCCAGCCACGCCACCAGCACGACGGACAACCCGGCGGCCAACAGCTTGGTGGTCGGCTCGGGCACCAGCCAGAGGGCCAGGTACGCCCCGAGCGTCCACATGCACGAGGCCACCAGTACCTGCGGGTCCACCTCCCGCCCCAGCGCCGCCTTCGTCTCCTCCAGCACCGAGCCGAAGGCCAGGGCGAGTGCCAGCGTGCGCCGGTCGTCCGTCTTGAGGTAGGGCCCGTCGTCCAACAGGCGCAGGCAGTCGCCCCCGCCTCGTCCCCAGGTGCACCACAGCAGGTACCTCTCGCGCAGGGCCTCGTCCGCCACGGGCTTGAGCCGACTGTTCTCGTCCTCGGGCACCAGGGTGAGGACGCGGCCCTTGTCCACCTCGGCCACCCATATCCCACTCATCTGCTCCCATTCCGGGTGCTGCTCCACCTGGCCCTTGAGCCACTCGCGTGCGGCCTCGCGTGGGCTCTTGCCTTCGTGTTGCACCTGGTAGGCGATGTGCCGCAAGGCGCGCTGGAAGTCCGCCCGGCTCACCGGCACCGGTCGCGTGGTGCCACGGCCCGGCTCCACCACCGCCACCTCGTACACCACCGCGCCCGTGAGTTCGGCATCCGAGGCCGACTGGCTTTCCTCCTGGGGAGTCGGTGGCGGGGTGAGCGACAGCGCGGGTCCCCGGCCCGCGAACATGCCGCCCGTGGGGTGGCCTGTGGCACATGCCGAGAAGAGCAACGGGACGAGCAACACCCACCAGCGGCGAGGAGGCGGACCTACCGGGCGGGAACTCTTCAAGCAGGGGGACATACCGCACCACTCCCTCCAGCCGGGCGGGCTGGTGCCAGGGGTTTCCGGCAGTACACGGAAACACGGGGACGGCGGTCAAGCTGACGGGTAGGAAGAGCGCCAGAGGACGTATCGGGTTGGAAATGGGCACGAGCGCTACGGGAAGGTGATGTTCCCCAGGGTGACGGTGCGCTTGTGCTCCGCATCCCAGAGCGTGAGGGTGTACGTGCCCCGCGCCTCCGCCTCCGACGCGGCCACCTCCACCACCACGCGGAGCAAGGGCTTCTGCTCCTCGGCTACTGCATCAGCCGGGGGGACGGGCTCCGGCTGCCAGAGGGGCAATGGCTTCAACACCTCGCCCTTGGGGCCGCGCAGTACCGCGCCCGCCGCCGTCCAGGGCAGCGTACTGGGATTCTCCAGCCACACCTCCACTGCCACCCGGTCCTCGGCGCGGTAGCTGTGGGCTATGTGCACACGCAGGGCGTTGCCCGGGGCTTCCGTGTAACTGCCCCTCAAGTCCTTGGAGGCAATGCCCCGCTCTCCCATCAGCCCCGAGGCCAGCACGCCCCTGAGCCCCTCGGGGGCGCCGCGCTCGTCACGCAGTTGGCGCACTTCCTGCTGGCACTGCTGGGCCTCGGCCCGGGCCGCCTTCTCGCCCTCCTGGAAGGAGGCCACCGGGCGGGGCTCGCGAAACACCTTTACCTGGGACAGGCCCAGCGCGGGATGAGCCAGCAGGAGGAAACTGGCACACGCAGGGGCCGCGTCATCCGCGAAGCACACCTCCAGCAGGAAGCGCTCCCCGGCCTTCAGCTTCTCTGGGGGCGTCAGCGTGACGCCGCGCTGGCCCACCGACACGTCCGCGAAGCGCTCCCGCTCCTCCATGCGCACGGACCCTGGCTGGAGCGCCGTGTCGAAGCGCAACGTGAGGGGCACGTCCGGGCTGATGCACACCACGGGCGGTGTCTCGGGGGGCTCGGCCTTCAGCACGAGCTGAGGGCTCGCCGTTTCACACGCGTCCGGTGGGGACGGCTCGGCGGCCTGCGGGGAGGGAGCGAGGAGGGCCAGCGCGAGCAGGCCCACGGGAGACGCGAGGAGCACGGGGAGTCAACCTCCAGGGGAAGGCGAGGCGGGGTGACGGGAGGCGTTGGCCTCTACCACACCTCTCAACTCCCGTGCTGCCTGGGGTGTTACTCGAAGCGCTCCACGGCCCGGACCTTCTGGCTGTCGATGACCACGGCGGAGTCGGCGGGGCCGCCAACGTCTTCCCGGCGAGCACCTGGCGTTTCGTCTTCATAGGCGACCAACTCCAGGCACACGGGGTACGTCTTGCCGGAGCGTGCCCCCCGGGCCTGGGTGAAGCGGCCATACACGCGCTCCGGCCCGAGGTAGAGCCGCCCGGTGAGCCAGTAATTGCCCAACTGCCCGAGCCCCAAAACCCGCATCGACGTGGACTCGCGCACGGTGACGCGCTGGCTGGTGCCGGGTTCGCGAGGACCGAAATCCGCATAGCCCGCCGCACCGATGTTGATGCCCAACTCCTTCATCGTCTTCACGGCGCCCGGAGGGCAGTCCGCGGACCGGGGCGGGGGGCGCACCACCTGGGGCGTGCCGGTGCAGCCGGTGAGCAGCACGGTGCAGAAGCCCACCACGCACATCTCCTGGCGGCCCGGCACACAGTGCAACGCCTTGCGCCGCGACCGGGCGGCGGGCTTCTCGTCGGGCTTCGAGCGGGTGTCGTTCTCGCGGAGCATGGAAGTGAGCGCGGGGGAAGGGGCCGGGAATGCAGCCGCGCTCCTCTCAGCTTCGGACGGCTCGTCCGGCTCCGCCACTTCGCGGACGAGCGCGGCGTGCAGCGTGGGATGGCTCGTCCACCACCTGGCAGGTGCTGGCGCCTCCGGAGCGGCCGGTGCCGGCGAGCGCGCGTCCCTGGACTCCCGGCGGGAGTGCAGCGCCCATGTTCCCGCCAGCACCAGCAGTAGGGCCACGGCCACCGCTCCGGCTCGAACTGGACGCACCCACCCCCTTCCGGGCGCGGAGGACCCGCGGGCCTCGGGGACATGACTGGCCTCGGCGGCGGGCTTGGGGACGGCGGCGGCCTCGTGCGCCGACATGGGCCGGGGCGGCTCATACAGCCGTATCTCCACTGCTTCCGCCAGCGCCTCGAAGCTTCCGGCTGGCGCCTCTTCCAGCGCGGCCACTGCGGCGGCAGGTGCCTGGGGCGACGGCGCACTCCGCGCTTTCTCGCGCACCCGCCCGCGCCGGGGCATCACCGCCTTCAGCTGCTGCTGGACGCGCTCCCACGAGTCGCGGTCCACCACCTGGCCGGGGATCTCCTCCGTGGTGCGCACCTCCGGGGCGAAGGGGTCCATCAGCGGCATGTCCCAGTCCGCCCCCGCCCCCGCCAACGCCGCCTCCAGCGCTGCGGCCACCGCGTCCATGTCCGCCAGCCTCTCCCCGGGCTCCTTCTCCAGCATGCGCAGGCACACCTGATTGAGTGCCACCGGCACCCGCGGGTTGCGCTCGTGCGGCGCCAGCGGCGGGCGGGTGCGGATGTCCTCCACCATGCGCGGGTTGCCCATGCGCGAGCCGAAGGGCAGCCTGTCCGTCAGCAGCTCGTACAGCGTGACGCCGAAGGCCCACACCTCGTCGGCCACGCCCGGCTGGTAGCGCGCCTCCTCCTCCGGGTGCTCCCGGAGGAAGCGGTACGTCTCGGGGCTGGTGTACTCGGGCGTCCCCGGCGGCAGCCGCCTCATGCGCGGCAGCGTGGCGCGGCCCTCCAGGTGGCCCACCCCGAAGTCCACCCACACCGGCCTTCCGTCCGCCTCCCTCACCAACAGGTTGTCCGGTTTGATGTCTCTGTGCAGCACGCCCCGGCGGTGCACCACCGCGAGCGCCCGCGCCGCCTCCAGCATCAGCGTGGCGCTCCCGCGTGCCGAGGGGTTGTGCTCCAGGGCATGTCTCAACAGCGTCCGGCCCTCCACGTACTCCATGACGAGGTAGAAGTAGCCCTCCTCCGGGTACGGCCAGCGCCCATGGCCCAGCACCCGCACCACGTTGGGGTGCTCCAGGTGGCGCAGGATGTCCAGCTCCAGTTCCCCCGAGTGGCTCACCGGCAGCGAGCGGAAGAACTTGAGGACATAGGAGCGGCCCTCCCACCCGGCCAGGAAGACGTGGCCCTGGCCGCCCTGGCCCAGCGGGCCCACCACGCGGTACTGGCCCACCTTTTCATCGGGCTGGGGCAGTCTGTACACCCACGCTCTCTTCACCGGGGTTACCTCCGAAGTCCGGAGGCTAACATGACCCGTCGCCTCCTCCCCTCTCGGAGGGCGGGGTGGAATCGCTTCACCGAGACGGGCTCGCCGGGGCGAAGCTCAGCCCATGGGACGAGCTCCTGTTCCGCGTGTTTCACGACGCGGGCTCCAGGCGGGTGCTGGCCCGTTCCAGGTGTAGATATCTACACCTGGTGTGGGTATTTTCGTTACATCTTCATGTGTAGATATCTACACCTGAAGCCGCTCCGAGCCTTCTGGGCGAAATCCCCGCTCATCCCGGGCCGGCTCGAGTGGCAGCTCCAGGGTGAAGACGGCACCGGCTCCCGGCCGGCTCTCCACGTGGATGTCGCCGCCGAACGCGCGGGCGATCTCCCGGGAGATGTAGAGGCCCAGCCCCAGTCCGCCGTACTGCCGCGTGGACACCGCCCGCTCGAAGCGCCCGAAGATGCGCTCGAGATCCTCGGGCGCGATGCCGATGCCGTGGTCCCGGATGCTCCAGCGTGCGCGCCCTCCCGCGGAGGTGACGTGGAGCTCCACCGGGTGGCCCACGCCGTACTTCAGCGCGTTGGTGATGAGGTTGGTGAGCACCTGCTCCAGGCGCATCCGGTCCCACCGGCCGGTGGTGGCGCCCGCGGTGGTGACGCGCAACGTGCAGTCAGCGGCCCGGGCCTGCTCGGAGAAGCGCTCGGCCAGGTCCCGCGTCAGCTCCACCAGGTCCACCTGCTCCAGCCGCAGGCGGAGCCGTCCGGAGGTGAGGCGGGAGACGTCGAGCAGATCATCGACGAGCTGGGACAGGCGCCTCTCCTGGGCGAGCGCCTTGTCCACCTTGGTCATGAGGCGCCCGGTGCCCGCCCCGTCACCCCGGGTGGCCAGCGCGCGCTGGAGGGTCTGAAGGTGCAGGCGCAGGGGCGTGAGGGGCGTGTGCAGCTCGTGGGAGGCCACGGAGAGGAAGTCCTCGCGCAGGCGCACCGCCTCCTGGGACTGGCGGTAGAGCCGGGCGTTGTCCATGGCCACCGAGGCGCGGCGGGCCAGCTCCCGGGCGAGCGCCAGCTCATGCGGGCCGTACTGGAAGCCCGGTGTGTCCGAGACCAGCAGCAGGGCCGCCAGCGTCTGTCCCCGCACGGAGATGGGAAGCGCGATGGCGGTCCGCGTCCCGAGCCGCCGCAGCAGCTCCGGGTAGCGTGCGCCGGAGTCCCCGGCGTGGCGCAGGGCCGCGAGGGCCTCGTCCGCGAGCAGGGGCCCGCCGGTGCTCAGCACCCGCACGGTGGGTTGGAGCGAGCTCCAGTCCGGAGCGGTGAGCTCCGCCAGCTCCCGCAGCAGCTCCTGCCGGGCCGGCTCCTGGTGTACCCAGGCCGCGCGGTGCAACTGGCCCACGTCATCCACCCTGTCCACGAGGCACCACTGGCCCAGTTGGGGAACGGCCAGCCGTGCCACCCGCTCCAGCGTGTGCGTCTCGTCGTGCAGCTCCGCCAGTTGGGTGCTGGCCTCGATGAGGAAGTGCTGCGTCTCCTCGGCGCGCTTGCGCGCGGTGATGTCCACGAACGTCGACACGATGCCCACCTGCCCGCCGCCCTCGCGCATGGGGTACGACCAGCGCTCCACCGGGAACCACGTGCCGTCCTTGCGCCAGATGAGATCGTCCTCGTCGTGGTCCTCGATTCCCCCGTGCAGGGCCATCAGGATGGGGCACTCGCTCCGGGGAAAGGGCGAGCCATCCGCGCGCGAGTGGTGCCACAGCAGGTGCGCATCCTGGCCCAGCAGCTCTCCGGCGTCCGTGTAGCCGAGCATCCGCAGCGCGGAGCGGTTGACGAAGGTGCAGCACCCCTGGAGGTCCAACCCGAAGATGCCCTCCGCGGCCGAGTCGAGCAGCAGCCGGATGTGGGACTCGCGCTCCTCGAGCTGGGACTGGGTGGTGCGCAGGCGCTCGGCCATCTCGTCGAAGGCGCGCCCCACCATGGAGAGCTCGTCGCGCCCGGTGAGCCCGCCGCGGGCCTCCCAGTCGCGCGCGGCGAAGCGCTGGGCCGTGGTGACCAGCCGCGCCACCCGGCGCGTGAGGACGAAGTGGAAGAAGAGCCAGAGCAGTCCCGCCAATACCACCAGCAGGGCGCTGCGCTGTACCACGCTCGCGCGCACCTGGTCGCGCGCCTGATTCTTGGGGGCGGACAGGTCCCTCTGCACCACGAGCATCCACACCCGCTCGGCGGTGGGCTCGCCGGCGTCACCGGACACCCGCACGGGGTAGCGGGCCACGAGGTCCTCTCCATCCGCGGTGGTCTGGATGCTGCCCGCGAGGTGCTCGTGGGCCCGCTGGACGAGTGGCTCCACCTCCGGGGTGAACAGCTCGGGATGGAGTGCCCGGCCCGGTTGCCCTATCTCCACGCGCCGGGTCGAGGCCACCACCCGGCCGGTGTCGTCCAGCAGCAGCGCGGCCTCGATGTGGGGATCCGTCCCGAGGCTGGCGACCTCCTCCTGGACGCGCTCGAGCTTGCGCAGGTTCAGGAGGATCTCCAGGTGATCCTGCTGCTCGCCCATGCGTTGGGTGAGCTCCTGGCGGGTGAACTCCTCCACCCGGTGGCGGGCCAGGCGCGTGTTCTGATGCAGATCGTACAGGCCCACCGTGATGGCGAAGAGCAGCAGCACCGCCGGGATGGTGATGCGCAACGGCGGAAGGGGCGGCAGCCGGGCGCGCTTCATCACCGGACCTCCTCGAGCACCTCGAGGGAGCGCACGTCCAGCAACCGCTCGGGCCGCACCGGTTCCTCGAGCAGTCCCCGCTCCAGCATGAACCCCTGCAGGCGATGCGCCGGGCCGAGGAGGGGAGAAGAAGGGGGATGGAGCAGGGCGTGGTTCTCCTCCAGGGTGGGGTGCCGCAGCAGCTCCAGCATGGAGGCGAGCTCCTCGGGGCTCGTGTCGAGACGCGGGCTCATCCGGGTCACCGCGTCCGCCGGGTGCTCGGCCAGGTGGCGCAAGGCCTGGAACCAGGCCTGGAGCATGTGCCGCACCCGCTCCGGGCTCTCCTCCAGCACGTCCTCCCGCACGACCAGCAGGTCCACGAGCTCACCCGGCAGGTGGCTGCTGTCGAAGAGCTCATGGGCCCCTCTGGCCCGCAGCCTGCTCACGAAGGGCTCGAAGGTGACGACGGCGTCCACCTGTCCCGAGGCATAGGCGTGCTCATGCTGGTCCGACGGCAGGGGGCGGATCTCGATGTCCGAGGGACTCAGGCCCGCCTTCGCCAGGGCCTGGCCCAGCAGGTACGTGCTCACCGACCGAGCCTCCACCGCCACCCGCCTGCCGCGGAGTTCCTCGAGCCGGCGCACCTCCGGCCTCGCGAGGAGGGCATCCGCGCCGTGCGAGTAGTCCATGACGAGCACGATCCGGGGCTCGAAGCCCTGCTGTTGGAGCTGGAGGGCCATGTCGAGCGTGACGCTCACCGCGTCGATCCTCCCGTTGCGGAAGTCGCGGTCGACCTCGCCCAGGGAGGAGTACTCGACCAGGCGGATCGAGCCGTCGTCGAGGTAGCCGAGGTCCCGAGCGAGGAAGAGAGGCTCGCTTCCCGGCCAGAGGAAGGTGCCAACGCGCAGGGGTTGCTCCTCCACGGGCGCGCAGGCGGACACGAGCACGAGGAGGGACAGCAACGGACCGGACACCCTGACGAGGCTTCGCACGGAGATTCTTCCTGGAGCACCTCGTCAAACGCTTGGGTCGCGGAGGGGGGGCCGCAAGGCTCCCCGGGCGGGCACACCGGGAAGCGTCGCTCCGTCCGGCGGCCCCGGCGCGAGGCCTGTTGCCCAGGCGCGAGTCAGCCGCGCATGTCCACGGCTCCGCCCATGGCGGAGATGAACTCACTCGGCTCTGTTCCATGCCAGAGCAGATGGAGTGACCGCTTGCACCGGGACATGGCAACGACGAATAGCTTCAGGTCATCCTCGCGGCGCTGCTCCCGGTACACCTCACTCTTGACGCCCTTGAAGTTAGGAAGGCGATCCCTGTCCGCGCCGACGATGACGCAGACCTCGAATTGCTGCCCCTTGACCTGACGGGCGGTGCTGACCGTCACGGCCTTGCTGGAGGTCCGCTTACCGTCCCCCATGAGCCGGTGAACGGCGACCTCCGAGCGCTTCAGTTGGTCCGAGACCTGCTCCATCAGTTCCTCGTCGAAGCCGATGACTCCGATGTCCGAGGGCTTCGTTCCGTTGCGGATGCTCCCCCGGATGATGTCACGCACTTGGTCGAGCATGGTCGCGGCAGACGAGAATCCGCATGCGACAGGACGCTCACCCGTCCCTTCGCTCCCCGAGGAGAACGCGCCCCAATTATCAACAAGACCCAATGTGGGGTAGTTGCCGAGCAGTTGCTGGAGAGCGGCCACTATCTGCCGGGTACTCCGGAAGTTCTGCTCCAGCCGCGTCCCCTGGAAACGAGCCTCCGTGTCGAACCCGATGTCTCGTAGGCTGGGGTAGCGGGAGTAGACGGCCTGGGCCTCATCGAAGCACATCATGAATCCCTCGGGGCGTTTCACCAGGTGCCGCAAGAGCGTGAGCTGGTTACGGAAGAAGTCCTGCGCCTCATCAAGGATGAGGTAGTCGAATCCCTGCTCCGGCTTGCGGTACTGTTGCCAGACCGTCTTGGTTACCTCCTTGATGGCATCATTGGTGAGGTCGTCCGAGTCCACGAAGCCCAGGGTCCTGAGCGCGTCGTTGTAGATGCTGGCGATCTCCCACACGAACTTCTTGAAGGCCTTCTCCGTGTTCGCCAACCACCATCCGGGTGGGCGCTTCTCGGTGAGGTAGGACGAGAGATCCACGATGTCACGGGCCTTGATGAATTGACTGATTTCCGTCTCGATTTCCCAGAGCCCGTTCTTGCTCTTCATGTCGAACAGGGCCCACAAGTGGTCGTACTCAGGCCCTCGCAGGCGTTTGCGCGCTTCATCCACGGCGAGCTCGATGGCCGCGCGCCGGTGGGAATCGCCCTTCTCGGCCCTATAGGGTGCCAGGGGCTCCACCTTCAGTTCATCCACCTTGACGAATCGGGCACACCAGTCGTGGAGGCTGGTAATGACGATGTGCTGTGGAGAAGTGTCTTCCAAGAATGGATCCAGCCCCAGGGCCAGCATCTGCTCGAAGATCCTCCCTCCCAGGTCGTGATTGAACACGAAGAAGCCAACTCGGACCGGTTGCCCCTGCTCCTTGGCGCGGCGCGCCAGCATGCCCGCGCGCATGACGGCAGTGAATGTCTTGCCCGTGCCGGGGCCGCCCTGGAGCCGGATGGGCACATCGCGCCCAAGGTTGACTACGTTGATCTGCTGGGACGTCAGCAGGGCCATGGCGGCCTCGTAGGAGCGCGCTCCATGCGCGCTGCGGGAACTGGTCGTGAGTTGGTAGACCTCCAGGGTGGTCAACTTTCGTTCCCGGCGGCGTGCCTCGGAGTGTAGCCACTTCGTGAAGGCTCGCTCGATGGGTTCGTATTGCTCATCCGTGACCTGCCCCATGATCTCAAGCAGGTCATCCTCTCCGCGCATGGAGAGGATGTGGCGCATGGTTCCATCGTTGGTGATGCCTTGCTCGCGCAGTTGATTGAGAGTGATCCACCCATCCCGTAGGGGAGCGGGTACGGGGACCGGTTGTTGCTCCACTGGCCGTACCAGAGGAGGGAGTCCCTGCTGGGCGTCTAGCGCGGCCTCATTCAGCTTGTTCCATGCGGAGAGCTGTTGAGGCGTGGGCTGCCGGATCGTGGCCGAGTTGGTGTGGGTGGACCAGAGATCTGCGTCGAAGAGTCCGAGGACGGTCGACAGGTTGGAACCCTCGACCGTGAAGTGGAGCCGATGGTATCCACCGGGTACGAAGATGGTATGGACGCTCTGCTGGCGGAGGTACTTGAGACCAGCGCGCTCCCGAGATTCCTGGATGTTGGCGATGTCCAGAAGACGCTTGTAGAGCGTCTCCCAATCTTTGTGGTCCAGAAACTCGTCGACAACATGGCCCGGTAGGATGAGCGACCGCCACGGCTGGAGGGGGGGACGCTCTCGCGTCGGTGCCACGTCGAAGAGCGCATACACGTTCTCCAGGACTGCCCCTGCGAGGAACCGCTTTCCCGCGACCTCGAACTTCACGCCGCCGCTGGTCGCAGCTGGCGGATTGCTGTCGAGGTGAAGAATGGCGTCGGCCAGGACCGAATGCCCCTGTTCTCCCAGGGCACGTAGGACGTTCTCTCCAATCCAGATGGTGTTCATGCAGTCTCTGCTCTCGGGCCATTGGCGCGAGAAGTAGTGGGGGCTGGTGTTCTTGTGGCGTGAGGACGTTGGCGTGCCTTGGCTGTGAAGGCCAGGACGCCTGGGGTCTACGAAGGCGAGCCCGTCAGGACACGGTGGGTTGCGGGCTGCGGCGCGGGCGCTCCACGGCGGCCTTGAGCTGGCCGCAGCCGGCGTCGATGTCGATGCCGCGGCGCTGGCGCACGGTGCTGGGCAGGCCGTAGCTGGCGAGGATGTCCTGGAAGGCGCGCACGGCGTCGGGGCCGCTGGGCCGCTGGGCGTAACCCACCGTGGGGTTGAGCGGGATGACGTTCACGTGCGCGTCCATCCCCTTGAGCAACTGGCCCAGGGCGTGCGCCTGCTCGGGCGTGTCGTTCTTCCCGGCGATGAGCGCCCACTCATAGAAGATGCGGCGCTTGCGCTTCTCCGAGTAATAGCGGCAGGCCTCCATCAGCTCGGCGAGCGGCCACTTGCGCGCCGCGGGCACCAGCGCGCCGCGCTCCTCCTCCGTGGCCCCGTGCAGGCTGACGGCGAGCTGCACCGGCCGATCCTCGTCCGCCAGCCGCCGGATGCCGGGCACCACCCCCACGGTACTCAGGGTGATGAAGCGCGGCCCCAGCGCCAGCCCCAGTTGGTCCACCAGGATGTCCACCGCCTCCAGGGTGCCCTCGTAGTTATGGAGGGGCTCGCCCATGCCCATCAGCACCACGTTGCGCAGCGACTCGTTCGTCTCGCGGAGGATGCGGGTGACGTGCAGCACCTGGCCGATGATTTCCCCGGGCGTCAGGTGGCGCACGAAGCCCATCTGCCCGGTGGCGCAGAAGACGCAACCCATGGCGCAGCCGGCCTGGGTGCTGAGGCACACCGTGGCCCGGCCCTTGAACCGCATGAGGACCGTCTCCACCGTCTGCCCGTCACGCAGCCGCAGCAGCAGCTTCCGGGTGAAGCCGTCGGAGCTGAAGACCTCGTGGTGGGTGGTGGGCCGCTCCAGGCGGGTGCGCTCGCGCAGGGCCTGGACCAGGTCCGGCCGCAGCCCGGTGAGGGCGTCGAACGATTCCACCTGCTGGCGGTAGAGGGCCTCCCACAGCAGGTCGCGGTGGTAGGCGCTGTAGCCCCAGCCAGCGAGCAGCTCGCCGAGGGCGGCGCGGGGCAGGTCGTACAGGTTGACCAGGGGGGTGGGGGGCGTGGGCTGCATCGTCACGGAGCGATAACACACCTGGGCGCCCGGCTCATGGGGGGCGGGCGGCCGGGCAGGCCCCGGGCCGGCCTCTCCTCCGTCCCTCCAGAACCAGAATCGTGCACGGCCGCCTGCGGCCTGGACAGTCAAGGGGGGATGTGGGAGCCGCCCTCAGGGTTTACTGTCGGGGTGTGAGATTCGAGCAGCCGTGGGATGTACTGGTGGTCGGTGGAGGTGCCAGCGGCACACTGCTGGCGGCACAGCTCTTGAGGAAGGCCTCGGGGCCCCTCCGGGTGGCCCTGCTGGAACGCACGGGGCGTGTGGGTCCCGGCCTCGCCTACTCCACGGAGAACGCCAGCCATCTGCTCAACGTCCCCGCCGGGAAGATGAGCGCCTTTCCCGAGGATCCCGAGCACTTCCTCCGGTGGCTCCGCCGCCTCGAGCCGGACACGGGCCCGGGTGATTTCGTCCAGCGCAGGCGCTACGGCCAGTACCTGGAGGCGGTGCTGCGCGAGGCGCGCGAGGGCGCGGCCCCCGGGGTGGGCCTGGAGCTCCTCCAGGGCGAGGTGCTGTCCATCTCCCAGGAGGGAGCCGGCGCGAGGGTGGCGCTGGCCCGGGGCCCGGTGCTGGAGGCGAGCACGGTGGTGCTGGCGGTGGGGAACGCCCTGCCCGCGGACCTGCCGGTGGCGGACGGGGGCCTGTACGCGAGCCATCGTTATATCCGCTCGCCCTGGCTGGAAGGCGCGCTGCGTCGTGTGCGGCCCCACCATTCGGTGCTGCTCATCGGTACGGGGCTGACCATGGTGGACACGGTGCTCTCGCTGGCCGAGCGCAACCACGAGGGCCGCATCCACGCCCTCTCCCGGCACGGGTTGCTCCCGCAGGTGCACCGGCCCGGCGTGGTGCCGGGCACGCCCGTGGCCGTGGCCGAGCCCCACCGCGTCCGCTCCCTCCTGGGCGCGCTGCGCCACCACTCCCGGCACCCGGGCGAGGGCGGGGACTGGCGCGCGGTGATGGACTCCCTGCGGCCGGTGACGGCCTCGCTGTGGCGCGGCCTGCCGGAGCCCGAGCGCCGCCGCTTCCTGCGCCACCTGCGCTCCTTCTGGGACGTGCACCGCCACCGGATGGCGCCCGCGGTGAACGACACGCTCGAGCAGCTCCAGCGTGCCGGCGTGTTGCGCATCCACGCGGCCCGCGTGCGTGGCTTCCAGCTCTCGGACGAGGGCTGGGTGCTGGCGCGCGTCCGGCCCCGGGGCTTCTCGCGCGAGGCCACGTTCCGCGTCCAGCACGTCATCAACTGCACCGGCCCCGATGCCTCCATCGGCCGGGGCCACCCGCTGCTGCGCGGGCTGCTGGAGTCCGGGCTCGCCCGCGCGGACGCGCTGGGGCTCGGCCTGGCCACGGACGAGGAGGGCGCGCTGCTCGACGCGCAGGGCCGCGCCTCCTCCATGCTCTTCACCCTGGGCCCCCTGCGCCGGGGCGAGCTGTGGGAGAGCACGGCCATCCCCGAGATACGGGTGCAGGCGCTCTCCCTCGCGCGGCGGCTGTTGGAGCAGCTCGCCTCCCGCCCGGGCGTGTCCGCTTCCGGGTCCGCTCCTCAACCCACTCCCTTCCCCTAGGGCTCCATATGGGACTTCAAATCCAGAAAGAGACCTTCGAGCCCGAGGAGTACGAGCGCTTCGGCCAGCGTCTGGCGGACAGCCTGGAGGCGCTCCGGGAAATCCTGGCGCGTCCCGGCTTCGGCGTGGGGCCGCGCACCATTGGCGCCGAGCTGGAGATGTTCCTGGTGGACGCCGCGGGCTTCCCGCTGCCGGTGAACCGGCAGGTGCTGGGCCAGACGATGGACCCGCGGGTGACGGTGGAGATCGACCGCTTCAACCTCGAGTGCAACCTGCGGCCGGGGCCGCTGGCGGGGCGGCCCTTCACGGCGATGCGCGAGGAGTTCGAGAGCGCGCTGGCCGAGGTGCGGCGCGCGGCGGCCACGCAAGGGGCGCGCGTGGCGGTGATGGGCATCCTCCCCACGCTGCGCGAGAAGGACCTGGGCATGGGCTCGATGACGGCGCTCCCGCGCTACCGGGCGCTGTCGGCCGCCATCCGCCGCCGGCGCCGGGAGGAGCCGCTGCGCGTGGTCATCGGCGGCGAGGACACGCTCACCCTCGAGTGGGACGACGTGACGCTGGAGGGCGCCAACACCTCGCTGCAGTACCACCTGCGCGTGGACCCGGCGGACTTCGCGAACATGTACAACGCGGCCCAGCTGGCCACGCCGGTGGTGCTCGCGGTGAGCGGCAACTCGCCCTTCCTCCTGGGGCGGCGGCTGTGGGACGAGACGCGCGTGGCGCTCTTCCGCCAGGCGGTGGATGACCGGGGCGAGCCCCAGTCCGAGGCGCCGCAGCACGGGCGCGTCACGTTCGGCCATGGCTGGGTGCGTCAGGGCGCGCTGGAGCTGTTCGCCGAGTCGGTGGCCCTCTATCCGCCGCTGCTGCCGGTGCTGGGGCCGGAGTCCCCGCTGGAGTGCCTGTCCCGGGGCGGATTGCCCCGGCTGGACGAGCTGCGGCTGCACCAGGGCACCGTGTGGAGCTGGAACCGCGCCATCTACGACCCGAGCGACACGGGCCACGTGCGCATTGAGCTGCGCGCGCTGCCCGCGGGCCCCACGGTGGTGGACATGCTGGCCAACGGCGCGCTGCTGCTGGGCCTCACGCTGGGGCTGAGCTCGGACATGGAGGCGCTGTTGCCGGGGCTTCCCTTCTCCTGCGCCCGGGGCAACTTCCTCCGCGCGGCGAAGGAAGGGCTGGACGCGAAGCTGCTGTGGCCCGAGCGCCACGCGCCCTCTCCGCGCCTGGTGTCCGCCGGGGAGCTGGTGGAGCGGCTGCTGCCGGTGGCCCGCGCGGGGCTCGTGGACGCCGGGGTGGCCTCCGAGGAGGCGGACGAGCTTCTCTCCATTGTGCAGGCCCGGGTTCGCGCGGAGTGTACCGGGGCACGCTGGCAACGGAAGATGTTGGCCCGGTTGGAAGCCCACATGCCTCGGCAGGACGCTCTGGCGGCCCTGCTGGAACGTTACATGCTCCTGGCTTCGTCCGGCAGGCCGGTCCACGAGTGGCCGCTGGACTGAAGTGGGCGGAATCCCGCTTCGAGACTTGCGGCCTGCCCCCTTCCTTTGCGACGCTCGGCTCCGTCTTCCATGCCCCTCGTTGCGTTGGTCTGCCCTGGTGAGTGAGCCTGTTGCTGCGAAGGTCCTCGTCGTCGAGGACAACCGGACGATGCTGGCCTTGATGCAGTACTACCTGAGCAAGGACTTCACGGTGTTCCTTGCCCGGTCCGCTGAAGAAGCACTTGAAGTCCTCCAGCGGGAACAACTGCACGCGGTCGTATCGGATCAAAATCTTGGTGACGGGCTGATGGGGGTCGACCTCCTCAAGCGCGTCGCCGAGCTACAACCCCATGCCGCGCGCATTCTGGTGACGGCGTCCCAGAAGCTGGAGGACGCGCAGAAGGCCATCAATGAAGCGCGAGTGAACCACTTCCTCACGAAGCCGTTCACGGAACAGGAGTTGAAGAACACGGTGGGCCAGGCGGTCCACAACGCCGCCCTGCTGTCCATCCGCGACAAGATGGTGCAGGAGCTCAAGGACCAGCTCGGACTGGGCCGGGGAGGTGCCGGCAAGCCCGCCGCGGGCAAGCCGGGAGCGCCGGGTGCACCGGGAGCTCCAGGAGCGCCCGCCGCGACGCCCCGGCCCAAGACGGCGGAGCCCCAGAAGGCGGATGCCAAGGGCGCCGCCTCCCAGTCGCTCATCCCCGAGAGCGAGCGGCTGGCGTTCCGCGACGGTCTGACGAGCCTCTACAACCACCGCTACTTCCAGGAGGCGCTGAGCGCGGGCCTCCTGAGTGCGCGGCGGCGGGAGCAGAAGCTGGCGCTGGTGCTCATCGACATCGATGGCTTCCGCCGCTTCAACCTCTCGCGCGGCTACGCCGAGGGCGACAAGCTGTTGCGCCGGGTGGCGCAGATGGTGACGGACATGATGGAGGATCCCGTCACCCACGCCCGGAGCGACAACTCCTCGGAGATCGCCGCCCGGTACGACTGGGACGTGTTCGGCGTCATCCTCTGCAATGCCGACGTGGAGCGGGCGCGTACCTACGCCGAGAAGCTCCGCAAGGCGGTGGAGGAGCTGGACTTCCCGGAGGGGACCGGCAGCGACGTGGGCGAGGTGACGGTGACGGCCGCCGTGGCCGTCTTCCCGGACCAGGCCCGCAACGAGCAGGAGCTCATCTCCGCCGCGGAGAAGGCGCTGCGCTCCTCCAAGGCGAGCGGTCCCAACCGCGTGGTGTTGGCTCCGCGCTAGTTGCTCCGCCCACGTGTCGGTGGGCGGACAGGTGCCCGACAGGGCCGGCTGCGTGCCGGCCTCCTCCCAGGGATGGTGGCTCCCACCCCCTTCCCTGGGAGAGTCGAGCCATGAAGATGTCCGTTGTGAGGCCTCCAGGCGGGGGACGCCGATGCGTATGACGACCCGGACTCGTGCCAGCGGCTGATGGTTCGGCCTGTCGCCCTGAGCCCGTCTGGGAGTCACGGCCTCACGGGCCGGACTCGTCCTCGGTGCCGCGGCGCAGGCCGAGCATGCGCCGCAGCTCGCGGGCGGACTGGCGGCTCACCTCCACCGTGTGGCCGCGGGCGGTGCGAGCGAGGTAGCCGCCCGTCTCCAGCGGCTCCAACCGGGTGACGTGGGCGAGGTTGACGAGGGCGCGGCGGTGCACCCGGTAGAAGCCCTCGGTGGGCAGCCGGTCCACCAGCTCCTGCAGGGTGAAGTCCGTGAGGAAGTCCCCTTGCGCGGTGAAGACGGTGACGAGCTCGTCCTCGAGCGTGGCGTGGGAGATGGTGCCGGGGTCCACCAGGACGATGCCCTGGCGGGTGGGGATGGGCAGGCGGGCCAGGGGCCGCGCGAGCTGCTCGATGGCGGAGCCCTTGCCCGGCTCCGGGGCCTTGGCGGCGAGCCGGACGCGCACCCGCTCCAGGGCCTTCTGCAGGCGCGAGGCCTCGACGGGCTTGAGGACGTAGTCGACGGCGCCGTGCTCGAAGGCCTCCACCGCGTGGTCGGCGTGGGCGGTGACGAGGATGACGTGGGGGCCGCCCGAGGGCAGCAGCGCGAGCGCGTCCATGCCGCTGAGCCCGGGCATGTGGATGTCGAGCAGCACCACGTCCACCCCACCGGCGCGGACGGCCTCGAGCACCGCCTCGCCATCGGCGGCCTCTCCGTGGACGGAGACATCGGGGAAGGCCGTCAGCAGGCGCGAGAGACGCTTGCGGGCGACGAGCTCGTCATCGGCGATGAGGACGGACAGGGGAGGGCTCACGGGGCCGAGTCTAATCCCTTCAGCGAGGGCCGCGAAGGCTGGGGACCCGCGCTGACACTCGCGGCCATTTCCCCTCGCCCTCC
>NZ_JPMI01000215.1 GCF_000733295.1 Archangium violaceum Cb vi76
GGCGGCGGAGGAGCTGTCGTCGACGGCGGAGGAGCTGGCGGCGCAGGCCGAGTCGCTGCAACAGATGATGACGTTCTTCCGGGTGGGGGAGGAGGTGAGGGCGCTGCACGGAGGGGTGCAGCCGGTGCGCTCGTTGAGGCCGGCGCCGGTGCACCTGCCGCCGGTGCTTTCACCCGTGCAGGGGCTGAAGACGGTGGCGCAGGCGCTGCCCGTTCAACTGGCCCCCACGTCCTTCCCGGCGGTACCCGAGCGCGCGGCGGCCGGCTCGGACCATGACTTCAAGCGCTTCTAGGACGGGTCATCCACTCCATGATCGACAACCTCAGTATCGCCAGGAAGCTTCAGCTCGGGTTTGGCGTGCTCGTCACGCTGTTCACCGCCATTGTCTGGTGGTCCTTCCTGCTCTTCCTCAGCCTGGCGGACTCGGTGGGGGACACCTACCGCGCCTACGAGGGCCTGGGAGAGTTACGCGCCACGGGCATCGCCCTGATGGACCAGGAATCCCGGGTCCAGGGGTACGCACTCACCGGCGATGAGGCCGTCCTGGAATTGCTGCCCCAACGGCAGTCCGAGTTCCTCCGCAGCCAGAGCAAGGCGATGGAGCTGACGACGGGCAGTGCCCGCATCCAGGAACTGCTCCAGCAACTGTTGGACCTCTATCAGCAGCAGTACATCCCCCACGTCGAGCGCCTGGTGTCGCTGCGCCGGGACGTGGACGCTGGCCGTGTGCCCATGGAGCAGCTCGTGGCCTACGCCAGGGAGGGCCGGGGACGGAAGATCGTGGACTCCATGCGAGGTCTGGCGAACGCCATCCGTGCGGAGGAGAAGACGTTGCGTGAGCGGCGTGACGAGGTGGGTGAGGTGCGTGTGAGCCTCGTGGAGCGGATGTTGGTGGGAGGGGGCATCGTGGGACCGCTGCTGGCGGTGCTGCTGGCGTGGTGGCTGTCGCGCAACATCACCCAGCCCTTGGCCGAGGCGGTGGGACTGACGGGACGGTTGGCCTCGGGAGACCTCACCGCATCCATCGACG
>NZ_JPMI01000216.1 GCF_000733295.1 Archangium violaceum Cb vi76
ACGCTCCGGTCATCGTCGGGGTCGAGCGGGTCGCGCTCGCCCGGGTCGAGTTTGCCGTCGCGGTTCGAGTCCTCGATGCCATCGGCCACGCTGCCGTCGTCGGTGTCGGAGTCGAGCGGGTTCGTCGTGGTGGCGGTGTCCTGATCGGGCTGGAAGATGGACAAGTTGGTGCCCGAGCCCTGGGGCGTGTCCAGGCCCAGTTCGGTGCCGTCCTGGAGGCCATCACCATCGGTGTCCTTGTTGCGCGGGTCGGTCTCGCCCGGGTCCACGTAGCCGTCGCAGTTGGCGTCCTCGTTGCCGTCCAGGATGCCGTCGTCGTCGGAGTCGTCATCGTTCGGATCCGTACCGGTGGCCGTCTCGATGCTGTCGGCGATGCCGTCCTTGTCGGTGTCGACGCCGATGAGCCAGGTGTAGGTGGCCGGCGTGGGGTCCACGACGCCGCCATAGGTCCGGGCGCGCACGGCGAAGGTGTGACGGCCGTCGGTCAGGTCCGTGTAGTTCTTCGGGGTGCTGCATGGCACGAAGGTCCGCCCATCGAGGCTGCAGTCGTAGCCGCCGATGTCGAACCGGCCCGGGGAATCGAAGGTGAAGGAGATGGTGGTGCTGCGGGTCTCGGCCTCCGGCGGGGTGATGGTGAGGATGCGCGTATCCGGCGGCTTCGCGTCGATGGTGAAGGGGACGCTGGTGGAGGAGCTGGTGTTGCCCGCCGCGTCCTTCGCCGTGGCGCTGACGGTGTGCGGGCCGTCCGTGAGCGGAGTCGGTGCCGGGAACGACCAGTTGCCCGCGCTGTCCGCGACCACCCGGCCAATCACCTTGCCATCCACGCTCACGATGACCGTGGCGTTGGGCTCGGCGGTACCGGTGAACAGGGGCCGCTGGATGGTGAGCACGGCGCCCGAGGTGGGCGCGGTGATGACGGGCGGGTTGGGGGCCACCGAGTCCACCGTGAAGGTGGTGCTCGCCGGCTGGCTCGGGGTGCCCGTGCCGTCCGTGGCGATCGCGTTGACGGTGTGGGGGCCCTCGCCCAGCGGCGTGGTGCCCGTGCAGGACCAGTTACCAGAGGAGTCCGTGGTCGCGGTGCACAGCTCCGTGCCGCCCGAGTTCCTCACGGTCACCGTGGTGCCCGGCAGGGCCGTGCCGGTGTACGTGGGCGTGTTGTCGTTGGTGATGGAGCCATTGGCCGGCGTGGTGATGACGGGCTTCGGGACGATGGCCACCTCGATGCGCGTGGGGCCGCTGCCGGCCGGGCTGCGCGAGGGCGTCGTCACCGGGTCGATGCCCAGCAGGCCGCCCGCGGTGATGAAGGCCTGGTTCTCCACCGAGCCCGTGGTGGTGGTCTTGACCTGCATCCGGAAGGAGATGCTGGTGCTCTCGCCCACATCCCCCGGGGCCACGATGCCCCGGATGGTGCCGCCCGCGGAGGACGTGGCGCCCGTGCCCAGGTACACGGTGATGGAGTGGGTGGCCGAGTCGTAGAACGCGGTGTCATCCCCCTTGGCATCGGTGCGCGGGCCCGGCGCGGCGGTGTCGCTCGCCGCCACCGTGAGGAGCTGGATGGACTCCGGCACGTAGTCGAGCAGCGCGGGCAGCGGATCCGTGAGGACCGTGTCGCGCGAGTGGTCATCGCCCACGTTGCGGGTGGTGATGGTGTACTCGAGGATGTCGCCCGGGCGGACCGTCCCGTCGGCGCGGGTGATGTTGCGCACGGACTTGAGGGTGTTGGTGAAGTCCGGGGCCTGGGTGGTGATGGAGGTGATGAAGCCGCCCAGCCAGAACTTGTCGCCGCTGGTGTTGACCTTCACCGTGGCCGTCTTGGCGCCCGCGGCCACCGTGACGTCCACCACGTCCAGGTCCATGCCGGACAAGCTGCCGGGCGTGCCGGTGAGCTGGGGACGGTCATACCGGTGGCTGATGGGCAGGGTGTCGAGCACCCCGTCGGCGCCGGTGGGAACGCCGGTCAGCGGCGTGTCGGTGCGCACGCCGGTCCTGTTGGTGGTCCACGAGCGCGTGCTGTTGAAGAAGTTGTTGGGCGGGTTGAGGTCGTTGCTGAGCAGCGTGCCGTTGAACTCGAACGTGTCGTTGATGTCCGGCGCCGGGTCATCACCCTCGAAGGCGATGACGCCCAGCTTGGCGTCCTGGGCATACGTCGGCACGTGGAAGCCCGCCAGCGAGATGGTGGTGCCGGGCGTGCCCGCCACCACGCGCATGCTGTCGAAGAGCTTCAGGTGCCGCTTGGTGATGGAGCCCGGCTCCTCGTAGAAGACCACCATCCACCAGGCGTCGAAGAGGTACTCGCCCGTCGTGGTGTCGAAGGGGATGGCCTGCACGTCACTGACCTGGTAGACGCCCGGGCCGTACGCCTTCACCAGCTCCGTGATGTCCGCCGTGGACTGGTACTGGTACTCCGTGCCCGGGTCCTGCTGGAAGGCGTAGTCGTCGGCGGTGAGGAACTTCTCGAAGCCGGCCACGCCCGAGCGCGACACCGTGGCGGTCAGGTCCGGCGCGGCGATCATGTCACCGGCGGACGAGTTGAAGCGGGTGGCCGCCCAGTAGATGCGCGCGTGCGCCACGCGGGCCCCGGGGGGCAGGGTGAGCACCGCCTGGCTGCGGGCGTGCAGGGGATTGGCCGGTGCCGGCGCGCTGCCGTCAGGCGGGAGGTAGGGACTGGTGACGGCCCCGGTGTTCTCGAGCGTCCAGTCGTTCAGGGTCCAGAAGAAGTCCGGGGAGGTGTCACGGCCGGAGCAGGTCCGCTCGCCGTAGACGAACTCGTTCGGCGGCATCCTCCCGGTGAGCGGCCGCGGCGTGGTGCTGCGGCAGTCCTGGCCGAGCGTGTTGCCGATGAGCGCGAAGTTGCCGTACAGGTCGGCCGTGTAACGCAGCTTGGGGTCCGCGTTGTTGGTGGGTGTCTGGGCCCGGGCGCTGCCGGCCGTCAGCAGCACCGCGAGGGCGAGCAGCAGTGCCGGCGCGCCCTTCAGCGGCGCGAGGCTCCGGCTCTCGGTGGGGAGTGGCGGTACGTGATTTCTCATAGGTGCCACGAGGGACTCGGGGGTGGAGAAGGACCGGGACGCCCCCTGTGCAAACTCGACGCCATCGGCCGTTCGGGTGTTCAGCTTAGGTCACTTTGATTCCCGGCCGCGAATTTCGAGCCCTCGCTCGCCTGCTCTTCCTGGGGCGGCGGTTGCGACTACAAGCATGTGGCGGAGGGAGGCGTGCTTCCCGAGGGGGCGGGGGAGCGTGGCGGAACGCCTCTGTGGCGAAACGCCACGCCACACCCATGGGGCGGCCCACCTGATATGAGCGGCGCCCATGAGCATGATGAGCTGGCTGCTGTGGATGGTCCTCTCCTCGCTGACGGGCAGCCCGGTGCTGTCCGGCCTGGCGGTGCTGGCCCTGGTGATCCTGGTGGATCGCTACACGGTGGGAATCCTCCCCAGCCCGCTGAGGGCCATGGGCCGGTGGCAGCGGGCCTCCAAGCTGCAGCGGCTGCTGCGGTCCAACCCGCATGACCGGCGGGCGCGCTACGAGCTGGCGGACCTGTGGGTGCGGCGGGGGAAGTACGCGGCGGCGGTGGAGGTGCTCAAGCCGAACCTGGAGGCGGGTGACGACGATGTGGGGACGCTGTTCCTGCTGGGGGTGGCGTACCTGGGGGCGGGTGACGCGGCGCGGGGTGAGCTGTTGCTGGACGAGGCGGCGAAGCAGGAGCCGGGCTACCAGATGGGGGCGGTGGACCTGGAGCGCGGGCGCTTCCGGCTGGCGCGCGGGGACACGAAGGGCGCCATCGAGGCCCTGAAGGGCCTGTGCGAGGCGCGGCAGGGGACGGTGGAGGGGCGGGTGCTGCTGGCCCGGGCCCTGGACAAGAGCGGCCGGGACGCGGACGCGGCGCTCCTGCGCGAGGAGGCCTGGAAGGAGTACGTGGCCGCTCCCAGCTTCCAGCGGCGCCGGGAGCGCCTGTGGGCCTGGCGGGCACGCCCCAGCCGGCCCCTGGCCTACGGGGTGGCCCTGGTGGCGGTGCTCGCCCTCGGCCTCTCCGTGTTGAGCCGGGTGACGGCCCCCGAGCCCTCGCCGGACGGCTACGGCTTCTACGACGAGTAATCCTGCTAAGCTGCGACTTCCATGTTTCCGACCCCCGCCCAGGTCCTGAGGCAGCGCGAGGGGGCGCTCGCCGAGACTCCATTCCCCCTGCTGCTGCACGCGCTGGCCATCGAGGAGCGCACGTGCACGCTGGAGCTGAAGGTGCGCCAGCGCGAGAAGCGCATCACCTTCGAGGACGGCGCGCCGGTGGCGTGCTCCAGCAACCTGCTGCACGAGACGCTGGGCAAGTTCCTGGTGGAGAAGGGGAAGCTGTCCGAGGTGGACTACCAGAAGGCGCTGGCGGAGAGCGTCCAGACGGAGGTGCCCATCGGGGGGCTGCTGGTGCAGAAGGGGCTCATCAGCCCGTTCGACCTGTACAAGCAGATGCAGGCGAACATGGCGCTGAAGCTGCTGGACTGCTTCCGGTGGACGGACGCGCGCTTCCGGCTCATCGCGGACATCGAGCCGCCGGACACCAGCGTGCGGATGAACACGTCGCAGCTCATCCTCACGGGCATCTCCACGATGATGCCCTTCGACGAGGTGGCCACGCACTTCACCTTCACGGATGACCGGCACTTCGCGCAGGTGCCGGGCGTGGAGGGGCCGAGGCTGTCCTCGAAGGACGCGCGGCTGTTCCAGGCGCTGCGCTTCCGGCCCACCTTCACGGAGCTGCAGCAGCGCTCGGGGCTGGACACGGATGCCACGCTGCGCCGGCTCTACGCCTTCTGCCTGCTGGGGCTGGCGGACTTCGCGGAGGAGGTGGACAAGCGTCCGCAACCTGCGCCCTCGGCGGTGGCCGCGGCGCCCATGCCGGGACCGGCGCTGACGCCGATGCCGGGCTCGCTCGAGACGGTGGATGTGGCGGCCCTGGCCCCGGCGGCCACGGGGCTGCCGTTCTCGGACGAGGACGAGGCGGTGAAGAACGCGCTGCTGAGTGCCTTCATGTCGCACCGCGGCCAGGATCCCTTCGACTTGCTGGGGGTGCCGGAGGACGTGCAGCCGGTGGCGCTGCGCAAGGCGTTCCTGGCGCTGACGGACAAGTTCTCGCCGCTGCGGTTCCAGACGGCGGACCTGAAGGAGAAGGCGGAGGGGCTGTTGGTGGGGTACGCGAGGGCGTACGGGGCGCTGTCGGAGGTGGAGCAGGCGGCGCTGTGGCGCAAGCGGAGGGCGGCGGCGCGGGAGAAGAAGGTGGGGACGGGGCGGCCGTCCACGGCGGAGCAGTTCCGCATCCGGACGGACCTGCTGGACGCGAGCACGCAGTACGACGAGGCGCGCAAGCGGCTGAAGGCGGAGAACTACGCGGGCGCCTTCGAGTACTTCGAGTACGCGTGCGACATCGACCCCAAGCCGCTGTACCGGGCGTACCGGGCGTGGGCGCGCTACCTGATGAAGCCGGAGGCGCACGGGAAGCTGGCGCTCCAGGAGCTGCTGGACGTGGTGAAGCAGGAGCCCGGGTGCGAGGAGGCGTGGTTCTTCACGGGCGAGGTGTCGCGCGGCGAGGGCCAGTGGGCGCAGGCGGAGGATGCGTACCGCAAGGCCTTCAAGCTCAACCCGAAGAACCGGCAGTACGTGGACCTCATCCAGGACACGATGAAGCGCGTGAAGCGCTGAGCTCACTGGAGACGGACCTGCCCATGCTTCCCGGTCAGGCCCGGGTGCCGCGCGGCTTCCGGGCTGGGGCCGGCGGGCGCTCCGGCTTCATGCGGATGCCGTCGAGAATCACTCCCAGCATGCGGGGGTAGAGCTGCTCCGCGGTGATCTCCAGCTCCTCGAGCACGTCTGGCCGCAGGAGCTGGTCCACCAGGGTGAGCATCATGCGGACGACGAGCCGGGGCTCCACGTCCGCGCGCAGCGCACCGGCCTTCACCCCCGCCGCGAGGAACGCACCGAAGCGCGCCTGCACCGACTCGCGCCGCAGCTCCGCCAGCTTCTGCCAGAGCATGGGGGCGTCCCGCTGGAGATCCCGCAGCAGCGTGGCCGAGCTCCCGTAGCGGCCCGCCAGCGTGCGGACGAAGGTCTCCAGCCGCACGCCGAACTCCACCCGCTCGTCCTCGACGATGGCCTGCAGCGCCGCACCGAGGCGTGCGAGGCCGGTCTCGATGACCACCTCGCCCAGCGCCTCCTTGCTGGAGAAGTGCCGGTAGAGCGTCTTCTTGCTCATCCGCAGCTCGGTGGCGAGCTCATCCATCGTCACGCGCGAATAGCCGTGGGTGAGGAAGAACTGCTCGGCCTTCTCCAGGATGCGGGTGCGTGCCTCGTCCGCTTCCGTCACGCGAGGGCTCCCTGGCGAGGCCCCTCGTACACCATTCCCACGCCGCCGCCGGGGCCGATGGTGACGTTGCGGCGCACCGGGCGCTCTGGCGTGTCGCTCGCGAGCGAGAAGCGGTGCACGGCCAGCAGCGTGCCCAGGACGATGCGCATCTCGTACTGCGCGAAGGCCGCTCCGATGCAGCGACGCGCGCCGCCGCCGAAGGGCAGGTACTCGAAGGGCGAGTACTTGCGCTCGAGGAAGCGCTCGGGGCGGAAGCGCTCCGGCTCGGGGTAGGTGGCCGGGTCCACGTGCGCCAGGGCGATGGCGGCCATGAGGGCGGTGCCGGGTGGCAGCTCGCGCCCGCGCAGGGTGAAGGGCGCCACGGTGCGGCGGCCCACCACCGCGACGATGGGATGGAGGCGCAGCGACTCGTCACACACCGCGGTGAGGTAGGGCAGCTTCGCGAGCGCCTCCGGGTCGGGCACCGGGCCCAGCGGGGCCAGCTCCTCCAGCAGCCGCTGCTTCGTCTCGGGGATGCGGTGCAGGTGGTAGAGGGCCCAGGCCATGCCGATGGCCGTCGTCTCGTGGCCGGCGATGAGCAGGGTGCGCAGCTCGTCCTTCAGCTCCGCGTCCGTCATGGGCTGGCCGTCCTCGTCCCGCGCGGTGAGCAGCAGGCTGAGGATGTCGGTGTGGCCGGCCTCGTGTCCACGCCGGGTGGTGAGGTCCTCCGTCAACAACTGGTCCAACTCCGTCACGTAGCGCTGGAAGCGCGCCCAGGGGCCCATGCCGCCGAAGGAGCGGCGCAGCGGCACCGCCATCATCAGCAGCGGCGTATACGCCTCCATGTAGCCCGCCAGCACCTCGCGGTAGCGCCGTACGCGCTCCGGCTCCTCGATGCCGAAGACGGCGCGGATGATGACCTCGAGCGAGATGGACTGGGTGAGCTCCTGGGCGCGGAAGGGGCCGCCCGGGCGCAGCGTCTCCACCGCGCGCAGGGTGAGCTCCTGCATGAGCTGCCCATAGGCGCGCATGCGCTCGCCATGGAAGGGGGGCATGAGCAGCTTGCGCTCGCGCTTGTGGCGCTGCCCGCCCATCAGCAGCAGCGAGTTGTCTCCCACCGCGGGCGCCAGGGGGAGCTGGCCCAGCGGCTCGAAGGTGGCGGGGTCCGCGCTGAAGATGTCGCGGATGCCCTCCGGGTTTCCCGTGATGACCACGTTGCCCACCGGCAGCGGCGCGGTGAACGGATCTCCGTAGCGCTCGCGGCAATCGACGAAGAAGCGGGTGACGTCCCGGATGAAGCGGAACGTCTGCACCGGGGTGATGCGAGGCCCGGACGGCAGTTGCGGGGTGCTCATGGCTCGTCCTCCTGGGAACGGCGCTGGAAACCGAGGAAACTATAAAAGTTTCCCGAGTTTCCGGCAACCCTTCCTGGGCACGGGTCACATCAGCTCGACGGCCAGGTCCAGACGGGGCTCGAAGTGGCCCGAGGGCAGGGCGTCGAGCTGTCCCTCCCAGCGCACCTGGGCCCGGGGGGAGAAGCGGACACCCCGGCGGCCCCATTGTCCGAGGAGCAGGTCCATCCGGAGCGAGGCCTCGGCCTCGTGCCGCAGACCCCGGTGGAGGGTGTACGTGGGGGACCAGGCGGCCTCCAGGCGCACCGCGTTGGCCAGCGAGCCGGGCAGGTCCACGCGCTGCGAGAAGGAGAGCCGGGGGCCCACGGCGGGCGCGAGCTCGTCACGCCCCCAGCGCAGCGCGGCCCGGGCACCCAGGCCCAGCGCGGCGTGGTGCTCGAAGCGGCGGCCCTCGTCCAGTACGAGGAGCGCCTCGGCCTGGGCGGTGGCCCGGTGCGGCAGCGTCTGTCCCTGCTCCCTCGATTCGAGCAGGGCCTCCATGCCCCAGCCCAGCTCATCGAGCAGGGTGCTCCGGTGCCAGGGCGGCTCGCGCAGCAACGTCCGGTAGCCCAGGAGCGTGAGCCGCGAGTCCAACACGCGCGGCAGTCCCCGCCGGGGCTCCAGGCGTATCTCACCGTCGAGCACGCGCAGCTCGCTGCTGGGCCGGTAGCCGTGCAGGTACGGCTCGCCCAGGGCCTGGCTCAGGCCCGCCGTCCGCAGCCCCACCACGGGCCGCACCCGTCCCGAGGGCGCCAGGTCCATGCCCACCATCACCGCCGTCCGCGCCGCGCCCGAGCTCCGTGGGGCGCGCGAGGACAGCTCCCGCTCCACCCGCGTCTTGCGCGTGCGATCCCTCTCCAGGAAGGCGAGGGGATCCACCTCGGAGAAGAGCCCCGTCTGAAGTCCTCCCTGCACCTCGGTGGCGGTGATGAAGGTGGCCTCGATGGCCTCGGCCCGCGCGAGCAGCCGTGCCTCCGCTTCCGTGGGCTCCCGCTTGTCCGCGGTGGCCAGCGCCTGCTGCAACAGGGTGATGCGATCGAGCGTCGCGAGCTTGCGCTGCAGCACGTCCTCCCGCTCGAAGAGGAACTGGCGCTCGCGCACGTCTTCCTCGGGCGTGGACACGGCCGTGTGGATCTTCACCAGCAGCGCCCGCTCCACCTTCAGCCGCTCATCCTCGGCCCGGTCCACCTCCGAGCGCTCCACCCGTACCGACCAGGCGAGGTACGCATGCAGCAGCGTGCGCACGGACTCGCGCTCCGGCTCCGGCGCGGAGGCGAGCACGGCCTCGGCCAGCGCGGGCACCCGGGACCAGGCCTCGCGGCGCTTCTCCGGCTCGGGGGATTGGAGCCGCCGGTGCAGCAGGCGCAGCCTCGTGTGCGCCTCGGGCCCCACCCGCGTGGCCAGGGCCTCGAGCGCTTCCTCCCGGGCCTCGTGGGCGCGCAGGGCCCGCTCGCCGGTGGACTCGAAGTCGTCCGGGATGTGCTCCAGCAGCTCCACCCGGGTGAACGCATCCAGCACGGCACCGGGCAACACCCAGAGGGAGCCGGGTGAGCGCACCCGGCGGTCCTCTTCCAGCGCGCCGTTGACGAGGAAGACGAGCGCGCTCGCGCAGTTGTCGGTCAGGAAGTAGTAGGGCAGGTAGCCGCGCCGCTCCATCTCCCAGATGCGCTCCAGCAGCCGCACCTGTTCGCTCGGGGTGAGGCGCAGGCGGAAGCGGCGGATGGTGCGCTGCTCCAACTCCAGCGTCTCGTGCGCGAGGTCCCCCATGGTCGAGGTGAGGAAGCCCAGCGAGAAGCCTCCGGCCAGCCCCCTCGCGATGTAGCGCGGGCCTCCCGTCTCCACTCCCGTCAAGGCCACGGGCTGCACCACCGCCTCGAAGCCCGGCCCTCGCGGGATGGCCCCCTCGTGCCACACCGGCCGCATCAACAGGTGGCCGAAGAGGGACTCGGGCTGCCGGCCCGTGGAGGCCACCATGAGCAGCTCGAAGTGCGACAGCTCTCCGGCGTTGGCCCACCTGTCGAAGGCGGGGCATGGCGCGCGGGGCGGCGGCGTCCAGAGCCCCTGCGCGGCCAGCAGCTCCCCGAGGGCCCGCGTCTTGGAGAGCTCCTGGCAGGACACCCGGTCATCCACCGGGAGGGCCTCCTCGCGCAGGGACTCGGCCGGGACGAACAGCTCCTCGGCGAAGGTGACCAGGTCCAGGGACGCGCTCTTCTGTCCGCGCGCCCGGCTGAAGGCTCCCGCATAGGAGAGGAGGGACTGCTCGCTCAGGGTGAGCGGCCGCTCGAAGGGGGCGAGCCAACCGGACAGCCGGCGCCAGCCCCGAGCCCGGCTCCACTGGCGCGCATCGTCCCAGCGTTGCATCACCGCGTGCACCACCGCGCGGCGGCGCCACAACCGCTCCAGCTCGGCGTCGGTGAGGCGGGTGGTGCGCAGCGTGGCCCGCCGCTCCTGGGTGGGGACGAAGTCATAGAGGTGGAATTGGCGCCGGTCCTCGCTCCAGTCCGGCCGGCGCTCGGAGTCGTTGCCCATGCCCAGCGGCGCCGGCTCCGGGTGCAGCACCAGCTCCAGCGAGCCGCCGGGAGGACGGCGCAGCGCGGGGGGAAGCGCGGCGAGCCCGGCCTCCACCTCCGTGACGAGCGCCGCGTCCTTCGAGGCCGGAGCGCGCAGCACCAGTCCATGCTCCGTCTCCAACGTGCGGACGCGCTCGGCGAGTGTCCTCGCGGCGGCGGGTTGCGCCACCACGAGCCCGGTCACCAGCGCCACCAGGGTCCTCATTCCACGACTCCGTAGGCCGCGAGGAACGCGAGCCGGTCCTCCTCCAGCCGCTGCTCGGTGCGAGCGAGCTGCCCCACCCGCGCGAGCCATCCGAGGGCGTGCTCGGGCGTGAGCATGGAGGACTCGGCGAGCGCGAGCAGCTCGCTCCGGTGCTCGCGCAGCACCCGGCCGAAGAGCCGGAGGTTCTCGCGGCGGATGCGCGCCATGGCGGCGAGGTCCTCGATGCTGGGGCCGGCCCCGAGCGCCAGGTCTTCCCGCAGCTGATGGGTGCGCGCGCGCAGATACGCCTGGGCGGCCTCGCCCACGTTCGCGGGAGGAGGGGGGCCCGCGGACGGGGCCTTCATGATCATCCAGAAGGCGAGGCCCAGCCCGCCCAGGGTGGCACCCACGACACTGAAGGACAGGACGTTGCCGCCCCTGCTGCTCTGGGAGTTCTCCGAGCTCCCCCCGGATTGGGACTGACTGGCTTCGCCCTCGCCCGAGTTGCCCGAGTTGGACTCACTCGAGGGGCCCTGCGAGCTCTCCCCGGACTGGGACTGGCTGGAGTCGCCCTGGCTCGAGTTGCTCGAGTTGGAGTCGCTCGAGTTGCCCGAGTTGGATTCACTCGAGGGGCCCTGTGAGCTCTCACCGGACTGGGACTGACTGGAGTCACCCGAATTGGACTCACTCGAGTTGCCCGAGTTGGACTCACTCGAGTTGCCCGACGCGTTGGACGAGGCGCCCGAGCCCGAGTCCGAGTTCGAGGCGCTCATGGAGCCCGCGCCCACGGCTCCAGGTGTCTGACATCCCGAGACCAACAGCCAGGTGATTGCCCCGATGACGCGTGTCCGCTGACCCTTCATCTTCATGCTGCCCCCTGAGGTGATGTTCACGCGCGGACAGCCTAGCCATTGGCGTGCCGACGGTCCTGCCTCGGACTTCCAGGGGGTTGCGGGGACTCACTCCAGGTCCGTGCGAAGAGCACTTGGCGCTCATGTGCAGGCCCATGCACGAGCCCCGCGCATTGACGCGGTGCGCTCAGGATGTGGGTCAGCCAATCACCGCGTCTCAGTGCACCACGGTGACAGGCCGTCCGGCGTGCTGAACGACGCGGTCGCTCACGGAGCCGAGCAACCACTTCCCGCCGGGATTGAGGCCGCGGGCGCCGATGACGATGTGGTCGGCGCCGAGCTTGTCGGCCATGGAGACGATGGTGTCGGCGGGGCGGCCGATCTCCACGACCTTTTCGACCTGGGCCTTGGGGAGATCGGAGGCGACTTCATCGAGCATGCGCCGGACGGCATCCAACTCCTCGGGGGAGCGCTGGGGCCCGGAGATGATCTCCGAGTCCAGGAAGCCGAGGGCGAGCATGCGAGGGGGCTCGAGGACGAAGAGGAGGGTGATGCGCGAGCCCGTCTGCTGTGCCAGGTCATGGGCGAAGCGCGCGGCCTTGCGAGAGGTCTGCGAGCCATCGATGGCGACGAGGATGTGGTGGATCACGTCCGCCTCCGGGGAAGGAACCGGGGGCGAGGACCCCCATACCGTCAGGGTGGGGCGGGGCGCGCCAGGGGCAAGGGGAAGGCGCCCGCCCGCCCGTCCGCAGGGCCGCCAGGGCGGCTACGGCTTCACGGTGGTGATGAACTTCGTCTTCCCGCCCTCGACCTGGAGAATCACGGCCTCCTTCACCGCGTCGCGATTCTTGTCGAGGTTGATGGTGCCACCCACGCCCGGGAAGTCCTTGGTGGCCGCGATGGCGTCGCGGATGGATGCGCGCGACAGGTCCGGCGCGCGCTTCATCGCGTCGATGGCGAGCTTCGCGGCGTCATAGGCCAGGGCCGCCACGCTGTCCGGCAGGGCGCCGCCGTGGGTCGCCTTGTACTTCGCGATGAACTCCTGCACGCGCGCATCCGGGTTATCCACCGAGTAGTGGTTGGAGTAGTAGCTGCCCTCGAGCGCGGCGCCGCCCAGCTCGAAGAGCTTGTCGGACTCCCAGCCATCGCCGCCGAGCAGCGGCACGGAGAGCCCCAGCTCGCGCGCCTGCCGGGCGATGAGGCCCACGTCCGTGTAGTAGCCGGGCACGAAGAGGGCCTCGGGCCGGGCCTGCTTGAAGGCGGTGATCTGCGCGCGGAAGTCCGTATCGCCCTTGGAGTAGCTCTCGTTGGCGACGATGGCGCCGCCCATCTCGGAGAACTTCCGGCTGAACACGCCCGTCAGCCCCACCGAGTAGTCGCTCTTGTTGTCCTGCAGCACGGCCACCCGGTTGAGCTTCAGGTTCTCGCGGGCGAACTTCGCCATCACGAAGCCCTGGAAGGGATCGATGAAGCAGACGCGGAAGATGTAGTCGCCCCGGCGGGTGACTGCGGGGTTGGTGGAGGTGGGGGTGATCATCGGCACGCCGGCCGCCTGGGCCTTCTCCGCCATGGCCATGGAGTTGGTGGAGGCGGCCTCGCCGAGGATGACGGACACCTTGTCGTGGGAGATGAGGCGCGTGGCCGCCTGGGCGGCCTCCTCGGGCCTGCCCTGGCTGTCGTAGACGCGCACCTCCAGCTTCTTGCCCTTCACCCCGCCCGCGGCATTGGCCTCCGCCACGGCCATGGCGATGCCATTGCGCGCGGAGACGCCGAAGGTGGCTTCGCTGCCCGTGAGGCTGCCCACCTGGCCCAGGAGGATGGTGTCCGTGTCCGCCGGAGGAGCCCCCGCGGCCGGGGAGGGAGCGGGCTGGGAAGCGGGCGCGGGGGAGTCCTTCTTCTCACAAGCGGCCACCAGCACCGTGAGTGCGGCGAGCAGCATCGGGACGGCGGAACGGCGCATGCGTACTTCCTCCACGAATGGCGTCGCCCGCCTTCTAGCGCACTCCCGTCCCGCTGGCTTGCCTCGCTCCTTCGTGCTCACGTTGACACCCGGGGAGGGGCCGATTTTCCTTCGGCCGCCCCTCAGGAGGACACCGGGAATGCGGCTTCGGGAGATGACATGGAGGTTCATCGCGCCATGCGTGGTGGCCATGGTGCTGGCGGCCTGTGGATCGGGGGGGTATGACCTGACGTGCGCAGGGGCGGAGGACTGTCTCGAGTCCGAGCTCTGCCATCCGACGGACAAGGTGTGCGTGCAGTTGTGTACCACCCAGGAGCACTGCCCCCTGAAGGCCGAGGCCTGCGAGGCGCTGAGCGACCCGAGCGGTCCGAAGATCTGCAAATGCCCGGCGGGAACGGCGTGTGTGAGTGACAGGGAGTCGTAGCCGCCAGGGGTAGACTCCCAGGCCGGCGGCGGGGGACCCGTGAAGAGGCTCGAGGCCGACGAATGAGTGATGAGACGGGTGAGGGCCGGGGACCCTCGTACGATGCGCGGGAGGATCTGGAGAGCCGGTTGCGCCTGGCGACGCCGGAGTACACCACGCGCGGCATCCTATTCCTGGCCACGTTGACGTCCGTCCGGGAGCTCGGTGGTGAGGAGATGGTGAAGCGCTGCGTGGAGGCGAGCGGGGAGTCGGAGTTCGTGGAGTTCTTCAACTATCCCACCAGCGCCCTCCTCCAGATGCTGGGCACCGCGGCCGGGCTGCTGGGCGCCAGCCGGGGGGGCTACGCGGAGGTCCTGCGGTACATCGCGAAGCGGACCGTGGAGCTCTACATGACGTCCGTGGTGGGCCGGTCCGCGCAACTGGTGTCCTCGACGGACCCCATGCGCCTGGTGCGGACCCTGGAGGCGCTCTACAAGGTGTCGATGGTCTACTCGGCGCCCACGGTGGTCTGGAAGGGGCCCAAGCGAGGAGTCCTCACCGTTCAACGCACCTTCACGCCCCTGGCGTATCACGAGGGCGGGGCGCTCACCCTCGGGGTCATGTTGGGCTTGAAGAACGTGGAGGCACACGCGCGGCCCACGGGACCGCTCAGTCTGGAGTTGGAGCTCTCCTGGGAGTAGGCGGGGCGCGGGTTCAGCGGCGGGTGAGCTCGAGGTAGATGAGGTTCTCGGTCTCGTCCCGGAAGAGCGCCTGCCGGCGGAGCTGACTCCTGGGAATGTCGCTCATCCATCCCGCCACCTCGGACTCGTCGCGGTAGATGAGCCACCAATCCATGCAGGCCTCCATGTATGCCTTGAAGGCGGAGTCCTTGTGCGGGTCGGCGTAGTTTGCCAGGAGCAGCCGCCCGCCGGGGCGCAGCATGGAGAAGAGCTGGGCGGTCAGGCGGATGGCGACGGGCTGCGGGAGGTAGTCGTAGAGCCCGGATGCGTAGACGAGGTCCATGTCCTCGAAGCGCAACTGGTCGCGCAGGATGTCCTTCACGGAGCCGGCCACCGGCTTGATGCCCAGGTATCCGAGCTCACTGTCGATCACCCCCAGGCTCTGGAGATCCTGATCCAGCGCCAGGAACTCGCTCACCTGCCGCTGCTGCACGGCCCGCGAGCGCCGGGACTCCCGCAGGTGGCCGCACGCCACGGAGAGGATCCGGGCATCGGCTCGCTCCTCCGACACCTTGTCGATGTACCGCGCCAGATAGTCCCTGCGCCCCCGGAGGGAGGCGGTGCTCGTCTGCGCACACAAGAACCGGTTGAGCTCCACTCCGGTGGCCGTGGTGCCGAGGCGCTCGGGGGCGAGATCCTCGTAGACGAAGTCGAGCATCACCGCGTCGCCGGCGTACCGGCGGGGCTTCTCGAAGCCGCGGCGCGTGAAGGGCTCCTGACGGACGAGGGAATGAACCGGGTGGGGGCGGCACGTCTCGATGCAGAAGCGCCGCCAGTCCTCGGGGACGAGCGTGGCGCGCGCATGTCCCAGGGACGAGAGCAGGGTGCGCATGCCCTGGGAGATCTCCCCGCCGAGTATCTGCGCATGGGCCAGGTCCAATGCTTCCGTCAGGGGAGCCCGCCACCGCGAGGCCCACTCCTCCGTCACGTTTGATTCGTGCGAGCTGCCATTCACCTGATGCGCGTGTTCCTGCATGTCATTTCTCGTTGGCTCGCCCCCCTCTCCCCCCCAGGTGAGGGCTCCTGCGCCTGGGAGTCCGTTTGTATGGGCTGATGCCCACGTTGAGTAAAATGGCTTGTGACGGCCCACCTCTTCCTCGGGAAATGCCCCCTGCCTGCTGCCCTGGCGGGACCATGCGTGAGAGGAATCATCCGCGCGAGGCTCGGAGCACCTTGCTCGCGACGGCATCGAAGAGGAGGTTGGGTACCCACTTCGCCACGCCGACGGCGCTGGCCATCTGCCAGGGGAAACCGTACTCGGCCTCGGCGCGCAGGATGGCCTGTCCCATCAACTCCACGGCCGCGTCCGCCTCCAGGAGGAAGGGCATGGTGTGTTGGATGCGGGCGGTCATCTCGGTCTTCACGAAGCCGGGCTGGATGCAGGTGACGCGCACCCCGGTGCCCTGAAGGTCCACGCGCAGGCTCTCCAGGAAGGTGTTGAGGAAGGCCTTGGAGGCCGAGTAGGCGGCGTTCTGGGGGAGACCCCGGCAGCTGGCGAGGCTGGAGACGCCCACCAGGTGTCCGCGGCCGCGCTCCACCATGCGGGGCAGCACCGCGGACAGCGTGGCGGCGGCCCCGGTGACGTTCACGTCGATGACCTGCTTCGCGTGCTCCCAGGGGAAGTCCCGGGCGTTCGTCTGCCCGCCCACGCCGGCGTTGGCCACCACCAGGTCCAGGCCGCCACAGGCATCATCCAGCGCGCGGATGCGCTCGAGCGTGGTGTCGGCGTGGGAGACATCCAGCTCCATGGGCTCGACGTGGGCGCCAGCTGCCCTGGCTTCTTGCGCGAGCGCCTCCAGGTGGGCACCGCGCCGGGCGGCGGCGTACACCTTCACGCCCCGCTTGCCCAACCACAGCGCCAGACCGCGTCCAAGGCCGCTGGAGGCTCCCGTCACCAGCGCCGTCCGATAGCTCATCTCGTTCATGGGCTTCCTCTCTGGGAGGAGCCTGGCGCGGGGGGAATGGAAGCGGCCAGCGGCGTTGGCTTCATCTGTTCTCCACGTGAATCCAGCGGACGCCATGGCGCCTTCTTCCCCGCTCGGTTTGTCAATACCACTCAGGTGGTAGTGACAGCGTTTGTTGGGGTTTGTACGGGAAGAAAGACTCGATGGGTTGTGTCACCATGACATCCCTTTCACTTCCCCGCCGAGGAGCGACCGCATGAGCCGTGACTCACGTGAACGGACACTCACCTCCAAGCTGACGGAGGCCCTGACCAGCTCTCTGAACCTCTCGGAGGTGTTCGCCAACGCCGAGGACCTGCTGTTCCGGCTGACGCCAGCGGACTACATGGCGCTGTGTGTGTCCCGGCCGGGCCCGCGGGGTGATTACGACTGGTGGGTGACGAAGATGCCGGCCCCGTTCCTCGCCCGCTACTCCGAGCTGGCCGAGCATGACTTCGTGCGCTGCGCGGTCATGCGCGAGCGCGACAAGGTGTTGCGTGACGAGGAGATGGTGGCGCATCGCAAGGTGCTGGAGCGCAGCCGGTGGTACGCGTACTGCCGCGAGCTGGGCATGCCGCTGGAGCACGTGATGTCGGTGTTGCTGGACGTGAAGGGAGGGGTGCACGCTGGCCTCACCTTCTACCGGGAGCGGCGCCGGCCGTTCTCCAGGCGGGACCAGGCCCGGCTTCAGGCTCTGACGCTCCTGCTGACCCAGACGGTGCGCAATTGCCGGATGTACGGTGAGGTGGCGGCGCGCGGACAGGAACTGAGCGCGTACTTCCAGCATCGGGCCACCCGGTGCATCGTGCGGGTCAATCCCCTCGTGGAGAGGATGCGGACTCCGCCCACCACCGCGTTGCTGATGAAGTGGTTCCATCCGTCCGAGCTGGTGGTGCCTTCGGGTCTTCCCACGGTCCTGGTGGAGCGGCTCGCGATGCTGGCGGCCATGGGCGGAGCCGGGGCGCCCGGTCTGGACACCTGGGAGCGAGCAGGTGAGGAGCGGGGCCTCGCGGGCCAGGACCTGCGGGTGACCTTCTCCCGGCTGCCGATGCAGGACGGCCAACACCTCTGGGCGTTGGAGTTCCAGGAACTGCTGCGTGCCATTCCCGTGCCCGAGGCCTGGCGTCAGAGCCTCACCGCGCGCGAAGCCGAGATCGTGAGCTACGTGCTCCGGGATTGGGACAACCAACTCATCGCCGACCACCTGGACCTCGCGCTGGCAACGGTGAAGAAGCATCTGCAGAACGTCTTCGACAAACTGGGGGCGGACAGCCGGACGGCCCTCATCTTCCGGGCGTCGCTCCTCTGCCGGGGGGCCCTGTCATGACCTCTCCTTCTCCATTGGCCATGCCTTCTGAGTGGCAGCAGCGGCTCACTCCGCGCGAGGCGGAGATCGTGAACTGTCTGCTGCGCGGTTGGGACAACCAGTTGGTCGCCGAGCATCTCGGCGTCGCGTTGGGAACGGTGAAGAAGCACCTGCAGAACATCTTCGGCAAACTGGGTGTGGATGGCCGGGCCGCGCTCATCTTCCAGGCGGCCTGTAATCGAGAGCCCAGCTGAAGCACGGGAGAGGGGGGCGGCAGTGCCCCCCCTGTCTCTGCCGTCAGTAGCAGGCACATCCCGCGGGTTTGGTGCACTGGATGGAGATGGAAGTCGGTCCGTGAACGGATGCGCGAAGCTGTCAAAAGCGGGGCAGGGAGAGGAGGTTGTCCGTATGGCGGCCGTTCGCGATGGTTCGCAGGTACGGCGGATTGGTTCGGACGACGTCCACCTTCACATCCCCGTAGGGACTCTGGACTCGAGCGTCACCGTTCTGGTTGTCGATCCAGTCGATCATCTGCTCACGAGAACACGCATTGGCCTCTCCCGATTGAGGATTACGCCAGTGTACCGCTGTGATGTGCTCGTGCATGTTGCTGCCGCTGGGGATGCGGATAGCGGTGATGTAGACCATGAGAACTCCTCTCGATGTCGGACGTGCATGAGGAAGGGCGCAACACCGGGGTGGGCCCTTCCCCATGAGCCCGACCTGGCACGCACCGGTAATGGCTGGCGTGCGAAGCGCAAGATGCAGGGAGGAGACGGAGGCGTCTGTACCACTCAGGAAGTACGCGCCGGGTACTCCCCGCCCTCATCGGAGAAGAGGCTGCTGAAGAGGACACGCGTGTTGCGCGCGGACAGCACCAGTGCCGCCTGTTCCCTCGGGTCCGTCAGCGAGCGCAGTACCGAGGCCAGTTCGGCCACATGATCCCCATCCGCGTCCCCATGGCCACGCAGGAAGGTGACGGCCTTGCGGATGTTCGGGATGGTGTTGGCCGCGAGCAGTCGCTCCACGGCGCCGCTGGCGTATTGCACGGACAGGTATTCCAGCACGTAGGCCGTGCCGAGGAACGCGGCGGGCACGCCGGACCGCGTGGTGTAGCGGTTCCAGGCGACGTAGGCGATGACCGCGGGGCTCAGCTGCGCGCGCTCGACCCGCCCGGCCGGCCACCCCAGGTTCTTCAGGTCCGCCAGCAGCCACCGCTCGTGGCCGCGTTCCTCCGTGGACTTCTGCAGGAGCAGCTCCGCCAACTGGGGATGCGAGCCCATCCGCTTCATCCGGCGGCCCGCCTCCGCCAGGAGCGGCGTGGTCCACCGCACGTAGTGGTACGTCTGCACCAGGTAGTGGGCGTAGCTGTCGGCATCGATGCTCCCGTCGATGAGCCGCCGGGCAATGGGGTGCGCGTTCAGCTCCTCCACGAGCGTGCGCGCCTCGTGCTCCAGGGCCTTCATCCAATCCATCTGCGTCTGCGTCTCGTTCATCGTGTGCATGGACGTCTCCTGTCCGGGGCCATCTCGGCTCCCGGGGGTGAATGGGAAGTGAGTGGGGAAGTGGGTCAGCCCCGAGCGCGGCGCGAGCCACCGCTGCCCAGGGAGGCGAAGCAGGCCAGGGTGGTGTCCGGAACCTCATCCAGCGCCGCGACGAGCGGCAGGGAGTAGCGGTGGAACCCCGAGTCGTAGAGCGGCTCGGCGATGAAACGCGCCCCCATCTTGTGGGCGAAGAGCGACAACACCCGGGGCATCCGCAGTCCGCTGAAGTTTCCCTGCCGGGCGCACTCCCGCTCCGAAGGGGTGAAGCGAGGGGCGCTCGGCGTGGCCGGCGGCTCCGCGGGCGCGTGGGCCCGCGCATGCCAGCGCTGGCTCACCAGCCCCTGCCGCATCGCCAGCTGATGGATGAGCCGGGCGTCCTCCTCGGAATCCGTCTCCATGTTCGCGGACGCGATCCAGTGCGTTACTCCCCGCTGCCGGCTCTCCGCGTAGAGCCCGGCCTGCAGCCACACGAGCGCCTCGGAGTGGCGCCACTCCTTGAGGACGCAGAAGCGCGTGCTCTCCGCGAACACCAGTCCCGGCATTCCCACGTCTGACAGGTCCAGCTTCTGCTCCAGCTCGATGCCCAGGTGGCCACCCGTGGCGTACGCCACTTCGGGATTGGGCAGCAGCAGCCTCGAGGTGGCCACCGGCGTATCGTCCGCGTAGACGATGAGATGAACCGTGGTCTCCAGGGTGTCGAAGCCATTCACCTCTCGGAGTGTCGGAGTGGCCTTGCTCGAGAGCAATCCCATCTCCTTGCCGAAGACGGCCCAGCGGAGGCGCAGCGCATCGTCGAGCTGCCGCTGGGTCGTGGCGACGCGGCAGGACAGTGTCGTCATGTTTCCCCTCACATGAAGAGACACGGCCTCGTGCCGTGTCTTCGCCCATTTCTTCGTCGCCACCGGCTCGAGTTCGCCGGGCCCTGTTTTTTTCTTCACCGTTCGCGCTGGAACGTGGGTGTTGCCGTTTGTCCATACCACTCGAGGGGTACAGACAGCGGGATCCGTCTCCCCCAACCTCTCCCGCCGCACGTAGGCCATGTCTGTCGAACTTCAGGGGTCCCGTTCCGAATGAGTGGGGGCGACACAATGAACGCATGGGCGAAAGAGTCCTGGCGAGGAGAGGGGATGCGCCAACCACCATCGACCGACGAGAAACTCCTGCATGAGCGTGTGCTCCGGCGGGATCCCGTGGTTTCCACCGAGGTCTTCAACAGGTACATGCCGTGGCTCGTCAAGGTCGTGATGAAGTGGAGGGGCCTTGTCGAGGACGACGCCAATCAGTGCGCCGCCGATGTGATCTTCAGCTACCTCAGCAAGCCTACCTTGTATGACCCGGGCAGGAGTCCCCTGTTTGTCTACCTGAGGCAGGCCGCCCTGTATCGGGCGCGGGACAAGCATCGGAAGGCGGATGCACGGGACCGGAAACATCAAAAATTCGCCAGCGATGTCGAACTTCGCGCGATGGATTCGAATGGAGCGTTGGAGAAATCCGTGGAGGCGAAGCTCGTCATGGAACAGCTCGAGAAGCGCCAGGTCTTGAAGAATGAGCGGGACAAGAAGGCCGTCATGCTCATCCTCGTAGGGGAGCGCTCCACGGAGCGTCTGGCGGAGGCATTGGAACTGGGCCCGCTGCCCAGGGACGAGCTGAAGCGGAAGGTGAAGCAGAATCTAGACCGCCTCAAGAAGTTGCTGGTGCGTTTTGGACAGTCGCTGGAGCGTGGGGAAAAGGAGGAGCCCGATGACGAATCCTAAGTGGCTCGCGGTCGCGGCCCGGAGCAGCGGGCAGCACACCTGGACGCTCGGCTACGTCTTCGAGAAGTACCGCGAGTACGAGAGCAAGTCCGCCGAGGCGCTCGCGGAGGAGCTGGGCTGCTCGCTGGAGACGCTCGCGTGGCTGTCTCTGTGTCGGCGTCCCAGCCAGGAGCACTTCGCCGAGCACCTGGAGCAGATTGGCAATCGCTTCGAGGTGGAACCCCATCTGCTCGCGGCTGTGATCCGGCACGTCGAGGTCCTGGATCGTCTTCCCCCGAGCCGGGGCGCGCAGGAGGAGGAAGGGGAGGTGACCGTCCTGCTCGCGGCGAGAGATCACTCCGACGAGGGCGATGAGGATGACGAGGACGAGACGAGCCCATGACCGAGACATGGCTGCGGGAAGCCGTGGTCGCGTGCTGTCTGCCGTCCTCCCCGTCACTGAGCGAGCTGTCCAAGAAGATCAGCATGGTGCTTCCCATTCGCCTGCTGGCCATGCCCGGTCTCACGTGTGGCATGGCGCGAGACTGGCTGGACGCGAAGGGGCGCGAGCATGGCGGGCTGCCGCGCACGAGCCGCCGTCTGCATGGGTGCATGGTGGCGCATGCGGGCTGGGGCGCCCTCTTCTACGACGCGCGGGACGAAGCGCTCCAGCAACGCTTCACCCTGGTGCATGAAGTGGCGCATTTCGTGCTCGATCACCATCTCCCCCGGGCCCGTGCGTTTCGAAGCCTGGGGGAGGAGATCAGTCCGGCCCTCGACGAGCCGCGGGACGCTGCGCCCCATGAGTCCCTGTTCCTGACGCTCCAGCGGATTCCTTCCGGCGCCCAGGTCCGGTTCATCGAGCGCAATGTCTCGGGCGACCCCTGCACGGGCAAGGCCATGGAGTCGGAGCTGCGCGCGGATCGCCTCACCTATGAGCTGTTGGCTCCTGCTCGGGAAGCGCTTCCCCTGGTGCGGGACCTCGGCCGGCAGGAGGCGGAGCGCGAGCTGGCCTCTCGCTTCGGGCTCCCGATGCGAGAGGCCCGGACCTATGTCCGGTTGTTGTTGGCGCGGGAACCCGCGCGCCGTCCCTTCTTTCTGAAGTTCACGCCCACGGAGGATCGGTAACGATGGATGACGGAAACCCGTCAGTTGGTGAGAGGGGATTCATCGGAGACGCGGATTACAAGGCGAGCCTGGGGGAGGAGCTCTCCACCACGCTCGATCTGCGCACCTGGGAGAAGGGGTGGGAAGTCGAGCGGTTGATCTCCCGCATCCGCACGCAGGTCTCCAGCTCGGAGACCGCGGAGGCGCGCATCCGGGATGTCATCCGCCAGGAAATCTTTCCCGACCTCAAACGGCAGACCCGGATTTCCGAGGCGGGCGTCTATGAGGCCAGTCCCGACAGGTTGAAGACCGTTTTCGAGAGCCTGCTCTTCCCGGGACGGGTCGAGGCGGTGAGCAGCATCGCCGCGTTCCATGACAGTCTGGCGCTGGGCATCACCCAGATTGGCGTGGCCATCGTGGGCTACGGGGGCGTGTCCGGCACCTTCTCCCAGCGCCTGTTCCGCAAGGACGTGAGCGCGCGCACCCCGGACACGCTGAAGGTGGTGCAGGACTGTCTGGAGCGGCGGCACGAGCGCGGCATGCGGGACGACCTGTCCATGCTGATGCGCCGCTACATCCGGGCCTACGCCGAGCGGGCCATCCTCCTGGACAGGTCGCAGGCGGAATGGCGCATCGGTTCGGGCAATCCCTGCTCGCGGGAGATGCTCTCCGGCGCCAACTACAAGCCCCTGTTGAGTGCCTCGCTCGACGTGCTGCGGCGGCTCATCCGGAAGCACAAGAAGTTCGTGTTCGTGCCCAGGGAGTTGGACGAGGAGGGCTACCTGACGATCGGAAGTGCCTTGAAGCCAGGCGAGTACGCCATCCTCCACACACTCGAGGAGGACAGCAGCTACTTCGTCCGGCGGTGGCACTACGACGGCCGGATGGGGGATGACGCGCTCGCCTTCGTGCGGGAGTACTGCCCGGAGGTCTTCATCGGACTGTTCCGGGCCTCCGAGCAGACTCCGCCGCGGCTCTTCTACGCACACCGGGAGCACGTCCACATCGCGGCCCATGTGGCCCTGGCCGATAGCCTCGTGCGGCCCGACCGGGGCTTCCCGATGCTCCTCGATGTCGCGGATGTCTCGTGCCGTGGCGTCTTCGGTTCGGAATCGTTCCTGGGCCTGGTGAACGACGCCTATACGCGCGCGGGCTCGAAGCATCACCTCTTCGGCGGTCGCTGACGGGAGACCTGAGACATGGCTGATGACAAGAACCCGAAGTCCCCGGGCACGGATGTGCCTCCCTCCGGCCAGGCCCGCCCGGTGTCTCCCCAGGGCAGCCCGAGGGCTCCCACTCCGCCGCCCACCACGGCCCCCCGTGCTGCGCCTGCCCGTCCCGCGACTCCTCCAGGTTCGAATCCAGGTTCGAACGTCGTCCGGCCGGCGGCTCCGGCTCCGCAGGCGGCTGGCCAGGGCACTCCGCCACCTTCGGGGACGGGCCCCGCGCGTGGCGGGCCCGCTCGTCCACCGCAGCCGGCTCCCGCGAAGGCCGGGTCACCTCCAGCGGCGGACGGGGCTCGCGGCGAGCGTGCTCGTCCCGCCACGCCTGTGGAGCAGAGGGCGCCACCGGTTCCGGAGAAGGACGTTCCGGCCAATGAAGTCATCCGGGAGCTCCCAGAGGATGTGCTCGGAGCGCTCGAAGAGCTTCAGCGCGAAGCCAACGAGGTGACCGCGAAGCTGGATCCCGAGCTCGAGGGGGCGGTGGGCTTCACCCACTTCGACACCGCGTCGAGCCAGGACAACCTCGTCACCGTCCTGATGACCCGGAACGATCTCCACCAGCTGGCCTCCCAGACGCTCGTGCGGGTGAAGTCCAAGGAGGACAAGCGCGTCTACCTGGGCCTGGTGGTGCGCGGTCCCTTCGCCGAGCCCGATGCCGTCTCCGCCAACTCCACCATCGCCGTGGGCGTGGTGGTCCAGGGCAAGAAGCTCACCTATACCTTCGACTACCACGGGCGCGCGGAGATCGAGATCCTCGGCGAGGAGCTCGAAGGCGGGAAGCTGGTTCCTCCGGGCCGCCGGCCCCGGCCGAAGAGCCCCGTCTTCCTCCTCGATGAAGCGGAGAGCGAGCGTGTCCTCGGCATGAAGGGGAACCTGTGTCTGGGAATGGTGGTGGGCTACAAGAACATGGAAGCCCGCTTCGACCCCATGGACAAGTCCGTCCTGCCTCGTCACACGGGCATCATCGGAACGACGGGTGGAGGCAAGTCCACGACCGTCGCGACGCTCATCCATCGGGCGCAGAAGGCGGGAATCGCCACCATCGTCTTCGACGTGGAGGGGGAATACACGCATGTGGACAAGCCCACCGAGGACCCGGCGATGGGCGAGGCGCTCAGGCGCCGCAAGCAGCAGCCCGAGGGCGTGAAGGAACTGCACATCCATCACCTGATGGGCCGGGACAGCCGCAATCCCAGGCACAGGAACCTGCACCCCTTCGCGTTGAACTTCTCGAGCCTCTCGCCCTACGCCATCTCGGAGATCCTCGGCCTGTCCGAAGCCCAGCAGGAGCGCTTCCACAAGGCCTATGACGTCACGAAGCTGTTGCTGGAGGAACTGGGCATCTATCCGAAGACGGCCGAGGAGCGTCAGCAGGTGTTGGAGCTCGATGAGCTGTCGACGGGCTACCCGCGCATGACCATCCAGCACCTCCTGGACGTCGTGAGCACCTACATCTACAGCCTGAGTGACGAGGGGAAGGCGGAGACCCGGAGCCGCTCGAAGTCCTCGTCCCGGAAGGCGAGCAGCTCGTCGGAAGCGGGTGAGGGCGCCGAGGCCGAGGAGCCGGTCCAGCCGAGCATTCCCCCGCTGTACAGCGAGTTCAAGCACCACTTCGGCCGGGTCATGGGCCGGGTGATGGCGCATGCGAGCCGGAACGAGATCAGCTGGAAGGCGCTGGCCAGCAAGCTCCACTCCCTGCGCCGCCTCAAGCTGTTCGATGTCGGCTCGGCGCCCGGCGTGGACTACGGCTCGATGCTGACCCCCGGGCGGGTGTCGGTGATCGACCTGTCCGATACGGACTCACCCCAGCTCAACAACCTCGTCATCGCGGACATCCTCCGCGGGCTCCAGGAGACGCAGGAGGCGCGCTACCAACGGGCCAGTGAGCAGGGACGGTCCGTCACGCCGGTGCTCATCATCATCGAGGAGGCGCACGAGTTCCTGTCGGCCAGCCGTATCTCGCAGATGCCCGTGCTGTTCGAGCAGGTGGCCCGGATCGCCAAGCGTGGCCGCAAGCGGTGGCTGGGGCTCGTCTTCGTCACCCAGTTGCCCCAGCACCTTCCCAGCGAGGTGCTGGGCCTGCTCAACAACTTCATCATCCACAAGATCACGGACAGCGCGGTCATCTCCCGGATGCAGAAGACCGCGGGCACCATCGACGAGAGCCTCTGGAACAAGGTGTCCAGTCTCGCGCCCGGACAGGCGCTCGTCTCGTTCAGCAGTTTCACCCGGCCGTTGATGGTCGCGGTGGACCCGGCCCCGGTGAAGCGGCTGCTCGTGGAGTAGCCGGGGAGGGGAGGGCTTCTACCACCTGGGGGGGAGAGACCGGGGTCTTCTCGGAGTCCATCATCGGACACACCCTTTGAATGGACTCCGAGGAGGAACATGCATGAACCTGGACTCGCGCGAGCGGGCGCTCACCTTGGAGTTGAAGGAGGCACTGGCCAGCTCCCTGGAGCTTCCGGTGGTGCTGTCCCGGATGGAGGGCGCGCTGTTCCAACTGCTTCCGGCGGAGCACGCGGCCTGGTGCGTGTCCAATCAGGTCCGTCCCGCGGGTTATGAGTGGGTGACCACGGGCAGGCTGGCCGCGTTCATGGACCGGTATCGGGAGGTGGCGGGCGGCGACTTCGTGGCCGGCTCGGTGTCACACCTGCCCAACGTGGTGTTCCGGGACTCGGAGATGGTTCCGCGCGAGGTGTTGGTGCGCAGCCCGCCCTACCTGCTCTGCCGTGAGCTACACACCCCCTTGGAGCGCGTCATGTCGGTGCGGCTGGACATGAGACAGGGCTGGCACGGGGGATTGACGCTCTACCGCGAGCGCTCCCTGGAATTCTCCGAGCGCGAACGGGAGCTCCTGCAAGGGTTGACGCCCTTCCTGGCGCGGACGATTCGCAACTGCCGGAAGCTCGGCGGCAGGGTGATGGGCAGACGGTTCCCGGAGTCGCTCCTGCGCCAACGCGACCTGGAGTGCATCGTCCTGACCCCAGCCTTCTCTGAGGTTCAGCGCACGGCCCGGGTCACCGCGTTGCTGGAGGAGTGGTTCTCTCCCTCCGAGCGGGGTCCCTCGGGTCTCCCTCGCGAGTGGTTGGCGCAATTGGTGTGGCTCGAGCGCATGGAGGGCGCCGGTGCGTTCGGGTTGGACACCTGGGAGGGTGCTCGCGGGGAGCGGAGATTGAGGGTGACGTTCATCCGGCTGCCGCAGCAGGAGGGCCAGCGGCCGTGGATGGTGGTGCTCGATGAGTTCTCCTCTTCGCTCTCCGTTCCCGCGGTCTGGCGGCAGGAACTCACCCGGCGTGAGGTCGAGATCGTCGGCTACGTGCTCCAGAACTGGCTCTATGAGTCCATCGCCGCGCGCTTGAACATCAAGCCGTACACGATGAACACGCACGTGAGGAACATCCGCAAGAAGCTGAAGGCGGAGAACCGTTCGGAGCTCATCTCCAAGGCCGCGCTCCTCTTGCTGGAGGAACGGCAATAAGCGCCTGTCCGGGTGGCGTGGGCAAGTGGGCGGTCCACTGCCCACCGGCCCACGCCCATTCGGAAGCCGCCGTCAGGGCTGCTTCTGCAACTGGACGGTCATGGACGTCATCCCGCCCGAGGCGTTGAGGGTGAACGCGCCCGCGGTGAGGTGCGCCTCGGTGAGCCGCACCGCCAGGGAGTCGGTGATGGTGTCATTGCTGCTGAAGTCGATATCCCAGAGCTGGAACACCCACGGCTCGGCCAGCAACTGGCTCGCCTTCGCGGTGCAGCCCCCGGAGGTCCAGGCCGGGGTGTAGCTCTCCACCTCGGGAGTCTCGGTGGAGGTGGTGGAGCCCGGACACCGCATCGCGACGACGACATCCGGTGCGGAGCCATCTCCATCCCAGGAGGTGCCATTGTCGCTGGAGGCGATACGGGCCGAGGTGGGCTGCACGCGCCAGACGCTGTTCGGATCCACGCCGCACGTCTGATCCGTCCGGCACACCTGGGCGGAGCCACAGGCCGAGCACGTGGCCCCCGCCTTGCCGCAGGCGGAGGCGGTGTTGCCCGTCTGGCAGACATTGTTGAAGCAGCAGCCCGCGCAGTTCGAGGCGCTGCACTTCTGCTCGGTGCCGCCTCCTCCCGGGGTTCCTGGCGTGTCGTCATCACCGCCGCAGCCAGTCAGGATGGACAGCGCGAGGACGGCCCCTGCGAAAAACCTGTTCATGTCTTCTCGATGGAAGGGGAGGGTGCTCGAAGTGGGGAACGGCGCCGGGACGGACCTCTCCCCCTCTCGAAGGCCCGTCCCGGGACGCACCAGCCAGGGCCAGCGGTCGCCGCGCAAGATGCGCCAGGGCGGACACCGTGTCTGTACCTCGCAGGTGGTATTCCAGGCGGTCGTCCTCTCCGCGCCGCGAGCAGGGCAAGGGGCCTCTCGCGGGCCTTCACTCCCAGTCGCCGGGTAACCAGCACGCCGGGCGCTGACGGCACGATTTTTAATGCGGACCAACTTAGTCCTGTTTAAAGAGCCACCACGCACAGGTGCCTCCACAACTGGGGGCACCGGATGGCTGGAGAGATTCCAAATGCTCCGGATGAGCAAGATGACCGACTACGGCATCGTGCTGCTGACCGAGCTGGCGCGCGCCGGGAGTGAGACGCGCACGGCGAGGGAGTTGGCGGCCGGTACCGGTGTGCCCCTGCCCTCGGTGAGCAAGGTGCTCAAGGGGCTGCAGGGTGCCGGCCTGCTGGTGTCGCACCGCGGCGCGAGTGGCGGCTATGGCCTGTCCCGGCCCGCCGAGCACATCCCCCTCACGGAGATCATCTCCGCGCTCGAGGGCCCCGTCTCCCTCACCGAGTGTGGAGCCCAGGGGGGCCATGCGCCCACCGGGACCTGCGAGCTGGAGACGGTGTGCCGGGTGCGCGGCCATTGGCGCGTCATCAACCGCACCATCCAGGACGCGCTCGGGCGGCTGACGCTGGCGGACCTGTGCGCGCCGGTGCCGCGTCTGGTGGGCCTCGGGGTGCCCGCCCGCCCGGCCGCTCCCGCCCAGAACCCGAACCCCATCCCCACCACGGCCGGAGGTGCCCACTCATGAGCACGCAGAGCATCCAGGAGCTCACCAAACGGCAGTACGAGGCCGGCTTCGTCACCGACGTGGAGTCCGAGGCCATTCCCCCCGGCCTCAACGAGGACATCATCCGCCTCATCTCCTCCAAGAAGGGCGAGCCGGACTTCATGCTCGAGTGGCGGCTGCGTGCCTGGCGGCACTGGCTCACCATGAAGGAGCCGCGCTGGCAGAAGGCGGAGTACTCGCCCATCAACTACCAGGACATCATCTACTACTCGGCTCCCAAGAAGAAGCCGAAGCTGGACAGCCTCGACCAGGTGGACCCGGAGATCCTCAAGACGTACGAGAAGCTCGGCATTCCGCTGCACGAGCAGAAGCTGATGCAGAACGTGGCGGTGGACGCCGTGTTCGACTCGGTGTCGGTGGCCACCACCTTCAAGGACAAGCTGGCCAAGGCCGGCGTCATCTTCTGCTCCTTCTCCGAGGCGGTGCGCGAGCACCCGGAGCTGGTGAAGAAGTACCTGGGCACGGTGGTGCCGCACTCGGACAACTTCTTCGCGGCGCTCAACTCGGCGGTGTTCAGCGACGGCTCGTTCGTCTATGTGCCCAAGGGCGTGCGCTGCCCCATGGAGCTGTCCACCTACTTCCGCATCAACGCGGAGAACACCGGCCAGTTCGAGCGCACCCTCATCGTCGCCGACGAGGGCGCCTACGTGAGCTACCTCGAGGGCTGCACCGCGCCCATGCGCGACACCAACCAGCTCCACGCCGCCGTGGTGGAGCTCGTCGCGCTGGACGGAGCCACCATCAAGTACTCCACCGTGCAGAACTGGTACCCCGGTGACGAGGAGGGCCGCGGCGGCATCTACAACTTCGTCACCAAGCGCGGCATCGCCCACCACCGCTCCAAGATTTCGTGGACGCAGGTGGAGACGGGCTCGGCCGTCACGTGGAAGTACCCTAGCGTCATCCTCAAGGGGGATGACTCGGTGGGCGAGTTCTACTCGGTGGCGCTCGCCAACCACCGGCAGCAGGCGGACACGGGGACGAAGATGATCCACCTGGGCCGCAACTCGAGGAGCACCATCGTCTCCAAGGGGATTTCGGCGGGCCGGGGGCAGAACACCTACCGAGGGCTGGTGAAGGTGCTCAAGAGCGCCGAGGGCGCGCGCAACTACACCCAGTGCGATTCGTTGCTGCTGGGCAGCAAGTGCGGGGCCCATACGCTGCCGTACATCGAGGTGAAGAACTCCTCGGCGCAGGTGGAGCACGAGGCGTCCACGTCGAAGATTGGCGAGGACCAGCTCTTCTACTGCCAGCAGCGGGGCATTTCGAAGGAAGACGCCGTATCGATGATCGTCAATGGCTTCTGCCGGCAGGTCTTCAAGGAGCTGCCCATGGAGTTCGCCGTGGAAGCGCAGAAGCTGCTCAGCGTGAGTCTGGAAGGGAGCGTGGGATGAAGCCGCTGCTCAGCATCAAGGGCCTGCACGTGCGCGTGGCGGGCCGCGAGGTCCTCAAGGGAATCGACCTGGAGCTCATGCCCGGCGAGGTGCACGCCATCATGGGTCCCAACGGTTCGGGCAAGAGCACGTTGTCGCAGGTGCTCTCCGGCCGCGATACGTACGAGGTGACGAAGGGCGAGGTGCTCTTCGATGGGAAGGACCTGCTGTCCATGCAGCCCGAGGAGCGGGCGCACGCGGGCGTCTTCATGGCGTTCCAGTACCCGGTGGAGATTCCGGGCGTGGGCAACCTGCACTTCCTGCGCACGGCGCTCAACGCCCGGCGGCGCACCGAGGGCAAGGAGGAGTTGGATGCCATGGACTTCCTCCAGCTGGCCCGGGAGAAGTCCAAGCTGGTGCAGTTGGACCAGGCCTTCATGCAGCGCTCGGTGAACGAGGGCTTCTCCGGCGGCGAGAAGAAGCGCAACGAGATCTTCCAGATGGCGGTGCTGGAGCCGAAGCTGGCCATCCTCGACGAGACGGACTCGGGGCTGGACATCGACGCGCTGCGGATCGTCTCCGGAGGCATCAACGCGCTGCGCTCGGCGGAGCGGAGCATGCTCGTGATTACCCACTACCAGCGGCTGCTGGAGTACGTGGTGCCGGACAAGGTGTCGGTGCTGGCGAACGGGCGCATCGTCAGCACGGGCGGGAAGGAGCTGGCGTTGGAGCTGGAGAAGAAGGGCTACGCGTGGCTGGGCCAGGGCGCTGGCGGCAAGGAGGCGCGGCCGTGACGGACGTGGGGCTCCAGCACTACCTCGATCTGGCCGAGCGCTTCCAGGCGGAGCGGGCGGCGGGTGCCCCGGCGTGGCTGCGGGCCTTCCGGCAGGAGGGCATCGCGCAGCTGGCGCGCCAGGGTTTCCCCACGTCGAAGCTCGAGGACTGGAAGTACACGAACGTGTCGCCCATCTCCGGCCAGTCCTTCAGCCCGGTGCGCACCGTGCACGAGGCGGGGGTGGAGGCGGCGGTGGCGCGGCTGGCGCTCCCGGGGACGGGGCCCCTGCTGGTGTTCGTGGATGGCTGGTATGTCCGGGAGCTGTCTCGGCTGGAGGGGCTGCCCGCGGGCCTCACGGTGCGCAGCCTGCGCGAGGCGCTGCAGGATGGCGAGCCGCTGGAGGCGCTGGTGGGCAGCCGGGCGCGCGCGGACGCCAGTGCCTTCACCGCGCTCAACGCGGCGCTGCTGGAGGAGGGCGCGGTGGTGCGGGTGGCGCCGGGCACGGTGTGTCCCGAGCCCGTGCAGTTCCTCTTCCTCTCGCGCGGTGACACGCACGTGGCGCTGGCCAGCCCCCGGGTGGTGGTGCGGGCCGGGGACAACAGCGAGCTCACGCTGGTGGAGAGCTACGTGGGCGCGGCGCCGGGTGTCTCCTTCACCAACGCGGTGACGGAGGTGGTGCTGGGCACCGGGGCGCGGGTCACGCACCTCAAGCTGCAGGCCGAGTCGGAGACGGCCTTCCACATCGGTGGCCTGCACGCGGAGCTGGGGCGGGACAGCCGCTTCGCCTCGCACATCATCTCCCTGGGCGGGGCTCTCGCGCGCAACGAGGTGCATTCCGTTTTCGGCGCGGAGGGCGGCGAGTGCACCCTGCAGGGCCTGTACGTGGGCCACGGAACGCAGCACCTGGACAACTGGACGAACCTGGACCACGCGCACCCGCGCTGCTCCAGCCGCGAGCTGTACAAGGGCGTGCTGGACGACAAGGCACGTGGCACCTTCCACGGCAAGGTGCTGGTGCGCCCGGACGCGCAGCAGACGGACTCGCGCCAGTCCAACCGCAACCTCCTGCTCTCGGAGGCGGCGATGGCGGACGCGCGGCCGCAGTTGGAGATCCTCGCGGATGACGTGAAGTGCGCGCACGGCGCGACGGTGGGCCGGCTGGACGAGCAGGCGCTCTTCTACCTGCGCTCGCGCGGCATCTCCCGGGCGGAGGCGGAGTCGCTGCTGACGCACGCCTTCGCCAAAGAGGTGGTGGGCGCTGTTCCCCTGGCGTCGCTGAGGGATCAGGTGGAGGCGCTGCTGGCGCGCAAGCTCCCGGGAGCGAAGGAGGGAAGGGCATGAGCGGGGCACCTTTCGACGTGGCGCGAGTCCGCGCGGACTTCCCCATCCTCCACCAGGAGGTGCGGGGCCGGCCGCTGGTGTACCTGGACAGCGCGGCGACGACACAGAAGCCCCAGGCCGTCATCGACGCCCTGGTGCGCTACTACACGCACGACAACGCCAACGTGCACCGCGGCGTGCACGCGCTCTCGGAGCGTTCCACGCAGGCCTACGAGGGCGCTCGCGAGCGGATCCGCGAGTTCATCAACGCGCGCGACACGAAGGAGATCATCTTCGTGCGCGGCTGCACCGAGGCCATCAACCTGGTGGCGCAGTCGTTCGGCCGCAGCAAGGTGGGCCCCGGTGACGAGGTGCTCATCACCGCCATGGAGCACCACTCGGACATCGTGCCCTGGCAGATGCTCTGCCAGCAGGTGGGTGCCACGCTGAAGATGCTCCCGGTGGATGAGCGGGGAGACCTGCGGCTGGAGCAGCTCGAGGCGAACCTGACGGAGCGCACGCGGCTGCTCGCGGTGACGCACGTGTCCAACGCGCTGGGGACGGTGAATCCGGTGCGCGACATCGTCAAGCGGGCCCACGCGAAGGGCGTGCCGGTGCTGGTGGATGGGGCTCAGGCGCTGGCGCACTTCCGGGTGGACGTGCAGGACCTGGACTGCGACTTCTACGCCTTCTCCGGCCACAAGATGTTCGGGCCCACGGGCATCGGCGTGCTGTACGGCAAGGCCTCGGTGCTGGAGTCGATGCCGCCGTGGCAGGGCGGCGGGGACATGATCCTCACCGTGACGATGGAGAAGACGGTCTACAACCGGCTGCCGTACCGCTTCGAGGCGGGCACTCCGGACATCTCGGGCGCGATCGGGCTGGCGGCGGCGATGGACTACCTCGACACGGTGGGGCTGGACGCCATCTCGGCGCACGACCAGGAACTGCTGGAGTACGGGACGCGGGCGCTGGAGGGCGTGCCGGGGCTGAGGCTGTTCAGCCGGGCGCGGGAGCGCTCCGGGGTGTTGTCCTTCCTCATGGAGGACGTGCACGCGCACGACGTGGGCACCATCCTGGACCGGGAGGGCGTGGCCATCCGGGCGGGGCACCACTGCGCGCAGCCGTTGCTGTCGTGCTTCGGGGTGGCGGCCACGGTGCGGGCGTCGTTGGCCATGTACAACACGCACGAGGACATCGACGCGCTGGTGCGTGGGCTGCACAAGGTGCGGGAGGTGTTCGCGTGAGCTCGGACCTGCAGGACCTGTATCAAGAGGTGGTGCTGGAGCACGGCAAGCGTCCGCGCAACTTCCGCGAGGTGGAGGGCGCCAACCGGCGGGCGGACGGTTACAACCCGCTGTGTGGGGACCAGCTCACGGTGACGCTGCGGATGGACGGCGACGTCATCAAGGACGTGGGCTTCGTGGGGCAGGGGTGTGCCATCTCCCGGGCCTCGGCGTCGCTGATGACGGGGGCGGTGAAGGAGCTGTCCCGGGCGGACGCGGAGCGGCTCTTCGAGCTGGTGCACAAGCTGGTGATGGAGGGCCCCGAGGGGTTGGACATGGAGGCACTGGGAAAGCTGGCGGTGCTGTCCGGGGTGAATGCGTTCCCGGCCAGGGTGAAGTGCGCGAGCCTCGCGTGGCATGCGCTGCGCGCGGCGCTCGAGGGCAAGGAGTCCTCGGTCTCGACGGAGTAGGGAGGAAGCTGGGATGAGAGGATTGCTGACACCGCTCGCGCGCGACTGCGAAGTGACGATGATTCCGAGCGGCGAGCGGGTGACGGTGCCCGCGGGCACCGAGGTGCGGGTGCTCCAGACGCTCGGCGGCAACGTGACCGTGCAGGGCGACTACGGGCAGCTCATGCGCATCGACGAGAAGGACGCCGAGGTGCTGGGCGCCGACTATCTCGCGCAGAACCCGAAGGCCGAGGAGCCCAAGGCCACCGAGGGCACGTTCGACGAGGAGCGTGTCTGGGAGCAGCTGCGCACGGTGTACGACCCGGAGATTCCGGTGAACATCGTGGAGCTGGGACTGGTGTACGCGTGCAAGGCCACGCCGTTGCCGGAGGGCGGTCACCGGGTGGAGATTCAAATGACGGTGACGGCCCCGGGGTGCGGCATGGGGCCGGTGCTGGTGGATGACGTGCGCCAGAAGGTGACGGGCCTGCCCGGGGTGAAGGAGGCGGACGTGCAGTTGGTGTGGGAGCCGCCCTGGGATCAGAGCCGCATGTCGGACGTGGCGCGGCTGCAACTCGGCTGGATGTAGCCCCGTGCATATCCCCTCTCCCTTTGGGAGAGGGTTAGGGTGAGGGTCTGAATCTGGCCCGCACCGGGCCGTCAGGAGGGGATATGCGAAAGCCAGTCTGGAGTGGTCTCGTTCTCTGTGCCCTGCTCGGATGTACGGGGCCGAAGTCCTCGACGGGGGGAGAGGAGCCCCAACCCCCGCCCGCCACGGTCGAGGCACCCACGGAAGCGCCTCCCCCGAGTGAGCCGAAGGCCCCCGCCGCCGCGGACTCCGCGCCCCGGGCGCTCCAGGTGACGGCGTCCCCGGCGCCCAAGGACGACATCATCCTCAAGAGCGTCGAGCTCCAGGGGGACACGCTGGTGGCGAGGGTGATGCACTCGGGCGGCTGCAAGCCGCACACGTACGAGCTGCTCTGGAGTGGCGGCTTCCAGAAGTCCGCGGCGGGCGAGCCTCAGGCGGAGCTGGTGCTGGCCCACGAGGCGAACGGGGATTCCTGCGAGGCGCTGCTCAACCGGACGGCGAGCTTCGACCTCGGCCCGCTGAAGCAGCGCTGGCGTGAGCAGAACAAGAGCGAGCACGGCGCGGTGGAATTGCGCTTCGCCGGCTCGCAGCTCACCGGCCGTTACACGTTCTGAGCGGGACCGGCACGGGGCCGGTCCTCGCGTGAGCTCACGGCGTCGCGAGGTCCGGCGCCGGGGTGCTCTCCGGCGGCTTCGGGGCGACGGGGGGCAGATTCAGCTCCTCGGCGCGCGGCTGCAGCCCGGTGACGGCGGTGATGAGGCTCTCCATGCCGTTGAAGAAACCGATGGCCTCCAGCGGCCGGTTGAGCCACCCGGTGGTGATGCAGTAGTGGCTCGTGTGGGGCGCGGTGTGGTGCACGTCGTGATGCCCGCGGCCGAGGATGATGCCCCGCGCCTGCAGCCACGACACCAGGGGCGAGACGTGCTCCATGTGCGACCACTTGTGGAACTGGTTGGTCCCGAAGACGCCCAGGCACAGCATCAGCACGAAGGTGAGCGCGGCCGAGGCCCACGGCGCCTCCGGCCCCGAGGGCAGCAGCAGCGCGAGCCCCAGCACCGGCACGCTCACCAGGCAGTTGTGGCCGTTGGTGGCCACGAAGCCATGGCGGGTGATGTCGAGCGGATCCTCGTGGTGGACGCGGAAGGGCGTGACGAAGGTCTTCCCCAGCACCGGCGTGGTCCGGGAGAACCACGTGTCGAACAACCAGTGCACCAGTCCGGACACGAAGTCGGCCGTCACGAAGCCCAGCACCGCGCTCAGCGCGATCATCACCCCCGTCTGCGCGCCGGCCGCCTGCGCCACGCGGCGGGCCAGCAGGGCGCACAGGACGAAGAAGAGAACGACGCCGAGCTTTTCCTGCCACTGCGCGGGGCGGGCCTGGGTAGACGAGGCAACGGACATGCGGGGTTCCTGGGGTGGAGGCCAGGCCCCGGAGTGGGTCCTGCCTTGAGTGTTCATCAGCCTACACCATCAGTGGACCCACTGCCCCGCCGGCTGGCCGCTCGCCGAGGTCACGAGGGGGTGTCGTAGACCTTGGAACTCCCATGAACGTCCGCATCGAGAAGAAGGGTTCCGTTACCACCGTCATCCTCCACCGTCCCGAGGTGCGCAACGCCGTGGATGGGCCCACGGCCGAGGCGCTCGCGGCGGCCTTCCGGGAGTTCGAGGCGGATGCCGAGGCCCGGGTGGGTGTCCTGTTCGGCGAGGGAGGCACCTTCTGCGCGGGCGCGGACCTGAAGGCCGTGGCCGAGGGCCGGCTGCCGCACCTGGCGCCGGAGGGAGAGGGTCCCATGGGGCCCTCGCGGATGGTGCTGAGCAAGCCGGTCATCGCCGCCATCTCGGGACATGCCGTCGCGGGAGGGCTGGAGCTGGCGCTCTGGTGCGACCTGCGCGTGGCCGAGGAGGACGCCGTGCTGGGCGTGTTCTGCCGCCGCTGGGGCGTGCCGCTCATCGACGGGGGAACGGTGCGGCTGCCCCGGTTGATTGGCCTGTCGCGCGCGATGGAGCTCATCCTCACGGGCCGTCCGGTGCCGGCGCAGGAGGCGCTGGGCATGGGGCTCGTCAACCGCGTGGTGCCCCGGGGCGGTGCGCGCGAGGCCGCCGAGCAACTGGCCCGGGAGATCGCCGCCTTCCCGCAGGCCTGCATGAACGCGGATCGGCGCTCGGCGTACGAACAGGCCGGGCTCCCGATGGAGCAGGCGCTGCTCCAGGAGTTCCAGCGGGGCGTGCGGATACTCGAGAAGGAGTCGCTGACGGGCGCGAAGCGCTTCGCGGGGGGCGCCGGCCGGCACGGCTCGTTCGAGGAAAGTTGAAAGCTGGTTCAGATTTCAGCCAATTTTGACGCGCCGCGACTTGAGCAGGGACAGCCAGTGAAAGTCTGTTCTCACCGCGAGGCCGCTCCTCTACCCCCCAGCGGCCCCGGAGGCTCCATGTTCAGTCGAAGCGCGCGTCGTCCGTCGTCGTTCATGTCAGCTCGTGGGATGCGCTTCGCGGCGCTTCTGCTCACCACCGCCGCGGGCTGTGGTCCGCTCGAGGGAGATGCTCCCGAGCAGCAGGCCCCCTCCGACGTGGTGCAGGTGGAGAACGGGCTCACGCAGGTCACGGGTTTTGGCACCAACCCCGGCAACCTGCTGATGTACCGGCACGTCCCGGCGAGCATGCCGGCCAGCGCGCCGTTGGTGGTGGTGCTGCACGGCTGTACGCAGACGGCCGCGGCCATGGAGAACACCGGCTGGACGGCGGCGGCCAACGTCTACAAGTTCTACGTCGTCTACGCGCAGCAGCAGAGCAGCAACAACGCCAGCAGCTGCTTCAACTGGTTCGAGCCGGGTGACATCGCGCGTGGCTCGGGTGAGGCGCTCTCCCTCAAGCAGATGGTGGACGCCATGCGGTCCGCCTACTCCATCGATCCGGCGCGCGTGTTCATCGCGGGCTTCTCGGGCGGTGGGTACATGGTGCCCGCCCTGCTCGCCACCTACCCGGACGTCTTCTCCGCGGGCGCCATCAACGCGGGCGGGCCCTACAAGTGCGCCACCTCGATGACCGCGGCCTTCTCCTGCATGAGCCCGGGCGTGGACAAGACGCCCGCCGCCTGGGGAGACCTCGTGCGCGGCGCCTACTCCGGCTACACGGGGGCCCGTCCCCGCGTCTCCATCTGGCACGGCACGAGCGACTTCACGGTGAAGAACTCCAACGCGACCGAGGCGATGGAGCAGTGGACCAACGTGCACGGCATCGACCAGACGCCGGACTTCACCGAGACGGTCGCCGGCTTCCCGCACAAGGAGTACCGCAACAGCGCGGGCACGACGCTCGTGGAGACCTATGACCTGACCGGCATGGGCCACGGGGTGGCCATCGACCCGCAGTACAGCTTCCCGGGCACCTCCACGGTGTGCGGCGCCACGGGCTCGTACCTGTCCGACGTGAACATCTGCGCCGTGTACTACCAGGCGAAGTTCTTCGGGCTCACGGGCGGTGGTGGCGGCGGCACGGGTGATACCACCCCGCCCACGGTGAACCTGACGGCGCCGGCCAACGGCGCCACGGTGAGCGGCACCGTCACCCTCACCGCGAGCGCCTCGGACGCGGTGGGCGTCACCCGGGTGGAGTTCTTCGTGGATGGCTCCCTGGCCGGCTCCGACAGCGCTGCCCCCTATGAGCTGGCCTGGAACAGCGCCAGCGTGGCCAACGGTACCCACTCGCTCAGCGCCAGGGCCTACGACGCCGCGGGCAACTCGGCCACGGACGCGGACACGTCCGTCACGGTGAGCAACAGCGGGGGCACGGGCACGCCGGTGACGGTGAGCTTCACCAGCGTCGCCGCGGAGGATGGCTACATCAAGGCGAACGCGGACGGCAGCCTGCCCGCGATTGGCACGCTCATGGGCCTGGCGCTCGGGCGCGGCACGGACGGCAAGTACAACCGCTCCTTCCTCTCGTTCGACACCTCCGGCCTGCCGGACGGCGCCACCATCACCCGCGCGTACCTCACCGTCGGCTATTCGTCCGGCTCGGGTGACCCCTGGGCGAGCCCCGCCGGCAACACCCTCGTCATCGACGTGAAGACGGGGACCTTCAATGCCGCCGCCACCGAGACGGCCGACTGGGGCGCCGCCGCCAACGCGAGCGCCGTGGCCAGCATCCCGAAGTTCACTCTGGGTACGGCGAACTCGGCGGACTTCTCCGGCGCCGGCCTGGGGGCCATCAACAAGACGGGGAAGACCCAGCTGCGGCTGGGTTTCACCCAGAATCAGGCGGCGACGGCCTACCTGTTCATCCAGGATGGGGCGAACGCGAAGCTCACCGTCGTCTATACGCCATAATCGTGGGTTTCCCGGGGCGGGACGGCGCTCCGGGTGTTAGTGTGACCCCACGGCCACGGGTATGAAGCAAGGCCCGTTCCTACGCTCCCCCTCCCACCGGGCGGGGGGGCGCTTCGAGGCACTCCCACCTCGCGGGGCTGTCAGCCCGGTGGGTCGCCTGCCGTCCCCGCCCCGCGCTATACCGTACTGTAGGCGCCTGCCCCATCTTTGGAGGGCGCAGGCCTGTAAACCCCTTTCGGAGGAAGAGCACATCATTCGCGAACAGAGAAGTCCCCGCGGCGGTAGCCGCGATCAGAGAACCAATCGCCGTATCCGCGCTCGCGAGGTCCGTGTCGTGGGATCCGATGGCGCCCAGCTTGGCGTCATGCCCCTCGAAGCGGCCCTGACGCTGGCTCGAAATGAAGGACTCGATCTCGTCGAGATCAGCCCCATGGCCCAGCCACCTGTCTGCAAGGTGATGGACTATGGCAAGTTCAAGTACGAGGAGAAGAAGAAGGCCGCGGAGTCGAAGCGCGCCCAGGTCGTGGTCCAGCTCAAGGAAGTGAAGCTGCGCCCGAAGACCGAGGAGCACGACTACGAATTCAAGGTCCGCAACACGCGCCGGTTCATCGAGGAAGGCAACAAGGCCAAGGTCGTCATCCAGTTCCGGGGTCGAGAAATCACCCACAAGGAGCAGGGAACGGCCATCCTCAACGACGTGGCCGAGGACCTGAAGGACGTGGCGGTGGTGGAGATGCCGCCTCGCATGGAAGGGCGCTTGATGTTCATGATTCTCGCGCCCACGGCCAAGGTCGCCCAGAAGGCCCGCGAGCTGGTGCGGCAGGCGGCCGCCAGCAAGAAGTCCTCTCCTCCTCCTCCGGCGCCCGGTGCCGGAAAGCCGGCTCCCGCCGCTGCCGCTGCCCCTGCCGCTGCTGCCGCCGCCGAGGCGGACGAGGACTCCGACGAGGGCTCGCAGGCAGCAGCCCCGAGTCCGGCTCCGTAGGCGGAAGTACCCGCACGCGGTGGACGTGCTCCACCGCGTGTGGCGCTACCCCTGGCCAGGGCCCTCGAAGCGCCGAGGGCCTCCGTGGAAGTGCTGGTCGAGGAAGGCCTCGGCCCGCTCCCGCGCGGCGCTCGTCTCGGACGAGAAGCCCCCTTCCTCACCCCAGGCGGCGAAGCGAGCGCGCTCCAACACCGGGGCGGGGCGTGGGTCCGGGTCGGGCGCGAGGCCGCGCTCCACGGCCGCGAGCAGGACGTGCGCCTGCTCCACCACCCGGAGCGCTTCCTCGAAGGCCACCGTCCCGCCAGCGAGTGCGTTGAACAGCCGGCAGGCGTAGCGGCGGCAGCCCTCCGGGCGCTCCGCGTAGACGGAGCACTGCCGCTCCTTCAGCGCCGTGCAGCCCTGGCGGAGGGCCGGAGCGCCATCCGCGAGCGCCACCACCTCGAGCCCGTTCCGCCGGGCGGTGTCGACCTCGGCCGGCTGGAGCGGAACGTGGCTGAAGAGGTTGCCGTCGCAGCACAGGCCGCAGCGACGGCACAGCTCGGACAGGGACATGCATCAGCCTCCTGGTGTGGACCTGCCCATCGGGTTTTCAGGGACGAGGTTCTATGCGGATGGAACGCTTTTCGGCGGCGCGGCACTCCGCACATGAGCAGGCTCCACAAGCGGAACAGATGAAGGTGCCGGGCTCGGAAGAGCGGGCGCAGGGCACGGCCAGAACGTCTCCTCCCAGCACCTGATCCACCCAGCCCGGAGCAGGCTCCCTCCCGCTCCAACCCTTCATGGCGGGGAGCAGGAAGGGGAAGCGCCCGCGGCATGCGCCACATGCCTGGGTTCCCCAGCTCGTCCTGCAGTCAGCGCACTCGCAATGGAAGTCGCCACCAGGACGTGCCTGAAATCCGTGTTGAGGTTCCACCTGGGCGGGACAGGTTGGGCAATGCCTGAGCCCATCCACGAGCCGTATCGCCTCCTCCAGTGCCACTTGAAAAGCCTTCGCTCGTTCGAGCTCCTCCTGGGCACGCATGACCGCAGCATTTGACTCACTCTTCTCCTGGTTGAGCGAGCTCGTGCGGCTCCCTCTCTTCGAGGCTTCTCGAGCCGCCTCCGTGGACTGCAGATGCCGGGCCTTGAGTTGCTGGTGCCTTGACTCAAGGGTGCGCACCACCTCCGCCGGCTCGAACGCGACACGCTCATGCTGAGCAGGTGGCCGCATCACCACGACCTTCTTGTCATGCAGTTGGAGCCAGCCTTGTGCGTGTCCCACCGGGAGCCCCTCCGGAAGGGGGGCCTCCACCCGGGCCGGATAGCGCAGGAATCGGGAGGCGTTCAGTGCCCAACGCAGGGCCCGGACGACACGCTCGACACTCCCGATGTCCCAGGGGGCCACCGGGAGCATCCCCGGGCCCCTTCGCTCCGCCTTCTTCAGATCATTTCCCAGCGTATGCAGCCGTTGGAGCACCTCGGGCTCAAGCCGTTCCTCCCCACTACTTCCCGCCAGATGCAACACGAGCGTGGAGGATGTGCCGTCACCAGGACCCGCCTGGGCCATGGTCTCCAGGTGTCGCCTCGCGACCTCCGCATCTGGGCTCGCCGAGATGGATGCGGGGAGGGGAACGATGCGCCACTGCTCGTGGCTCGTTGATAAGGAGATGACTCCTTCCTCATCCCAGCGCAGCTGCACTTTCTCCCCTGGCCCCTCGAGTACGATGGGCTCGCCTGGCCGCAGCGAGGCCTCGGGATCCTGGGGCATATACCCCAGTTGATCGAGTGCGCGGATCACGAGCAGCAGGCAGAATGCGTCGAAGCTGCGGCAGACGCGCTGATGGCCCTGGTATACCTCACCCGGGCTGCGCACCTGGGTCTGGCGGTACGCCGCCCACTCCCGCCAGAGCGTCGCGACATGACGGTAGTGGATGTCGTTCCGGAGGATGTTCGTGAGGGAGAGCAAGTTCCCCACCTGGGCACGGCGCGGGATTCCCTTGTAGAGAGCGGAGCTCATCAGCCCCAGGAGTGCGTACCGGAGCCGCTCAAGCTCCTGGAGGGTGGCGTCCGCCCGGCGGCGGCGCTCGTCCGCGTCGACGGCCTTTCCCCACAACCCACACACCCGTTTCTGCCTCCAGTGAGAGCCGGCGAGTGCCTGCGCCTCGTAGTCCTTCGTCTTCTCGAAGACCCGGCGAAGCTTGCGGACGTCGTGCATGCGCTTGCGGACATAGTCCAACAGGTGGTCCACCAGCCGGGCCGAGATCCGGTTTTCGTAGATGTCTACAAGGTCGTCGCGCACCAGCGCCTGAATACGCTTGGGATGGACGGCCCTCAATGTGCGGCGCTCCCAGTCCTCCGAGTGGGTGGCCAGGTACGTGGTCGCCTGGGGGGGGATTCGCCGCGCGCGGTCCACGGGCGTCTTCTCGATGTCCACCCTCAGATGCATGCGTGGCCTGAGGCAGACCTGCTTCAGGTGACCCAGGTGCTCGTCGATGGCCCGGTCAAGCCGCTGCAACTCCACCTGTTCGGACATTCCCGGTGTCACTGGAGTCACGTCCAGCCAGTCGAGCCACGTCTGGCCTCCTTCGAGCAGGGGCCGGAGCCTCTCCCCCATCGACTTGACGCTGTAGGCCTCCAGTTCCTCGGGGATCAGATACTTGCCGAACGAGCCATCCCGCCGTTGCCCGCTCAGGGCCTCGGTCAGCGTCCAGCGTCCGCTGGCATCGGGCACGAGGAAGTCCCCGCTCGTGACCGGGACGGAGTTCAGGAAGCAGTCACCCGGTCCTGGCGTCACCACCTGCCAGAGCCCGAACAGCGGCGTGGGGTCCGGGGGCGCGGGCAAATCGGCACCGGTGAGACGGTTGTGGTAGGCCGCGCTCATGCGGCCTCTTCCTCGTCATCCACTCCCAGGTGCTTCCGCCGTTCGTCGATGAGCGCCAGTGCGCTGGTTGGAGCCCTGGTGGCGTCCAGCCTCGGCCATTCTTGCAGGAGCTGCTCCCGGAGTTTGATCAGGTCTTCACCCCGCGTGTCGTGCTGGTTGCGCAGCTTCCTCAGCAGCTTGGTTGCGAGGATGTGGTCGGTGGCCTCGCCCAGACTGCCTCCTGCGGCGAGGATCACCGGCACATAGGCCATCATCTGCCGCTCCAGCCGGTTGCTCAGGCTGATCCGGAATCGCCGCTCGAGCAGGCTCTCTAGCTTGTCTCGCAGGAATCCGTAGGCCTGTACCGCCTGCTTCGCGTGCTGGTCCTTCGCCTGCTCGAAAGCCCTTCGGAGTGCCTCGAGCCCCAGCGGGTTCTGCTTCTCGAGAGGCTGTGCCTGCGGCTTGAACTGCTTGGGTTGTGCCCGCAGGAATTCCATCACGTGGGCCCGGTCATAGGTCTTGTCGGCGAACTCCTTCGTGGTCTCGTCGTGGTTGGCGGTGCCGATGAACCAGACGTTCTGTGGCAAGGGGAGCATCCTCCCATGTTCCAGCCCGACGGGAGACGGCTCTGCGGGCGCGGTCATCAGGCGCAGCTTCTGCCTGCGCGCCTCCAGCTCCATGGCGGAGAGCAGGTCGGCGAAGTACTGCTCGGGGTGGGACAGGTTCATCTCATCGAGCACGATGAGGAATGGGACATCCTTGAAGTGGGGACAGCGGGCCTTGTAGAGGGCCTGCAGGAATTCCGCCTCGTAGAAGCGCCGCTCGAAAGCGTTGAAGTGGCCGATGAGATCTTGCTTGTCGCGCCAGCCCGCCTGCACCTCGACGACCTCGCCACCGGCGCCAATGGCCCGGGCGAACGCGAGGGGAAGTGTCGTCTTGCCCGTTCCGCTGCTGCCCTGCAGGAGCAGCAGTGGGCTCATCGCGAGCCCCGCAACGAAGCTCCGGAGGACTTCCGGTGGGTAGAACAGCACCTTGCCCGCCTTGGCCGCGTCTGGATCCTGGGCGATGCGGTGCTGGAGCTCCTCCACGAAGGACTTGAGATTCAGCGGCGCGTCTCGCACGAGCTGCGGCGCGCTCAGCCTGTCATCCGCATCCATCAGACTGAGCGATGGGAAGGGACTGGTTCCGTCCGAGCGACGGATGCGCTCGTCGACGTCCTTGCGGAGATCCTCGAGCGCCGCCTGGAGCAGGTCCCGGCTGCTCTGCAGCGAGGCCTTGTGGTCGCGGAGCGCCTCGAGTTCCGACACCGCGATGGTCTGCCGGGTCAGGGCGTTCTTGAGTTCCTGGTTCTCCTGCTGGAGGGTGAACTGCTCCGCTTCCCATTGGCTTTTCTGGGAGAGCAGCTCGCGCAGCTGCCGTGCCGCCTCGGCCCCGGGTCTGGAGGCCAGGCTCTCCTTCAACTTGTCCCTTTCCTGACGAAGCTCCGCCAACTCCGCTAGCACCTGTTCGGGCGTCTGGTGCCCGAAGCGCCGGTCCGCCTCCTCACGCCCGCCCAGGATGCGCTCCAACCGGTCGCGCTCGCGGCTCGCGACGTCCAGGCGCTCCTGGAGTGCCCGAAGGCGATGCTCCAACTCCTCTGTATGGGCCGCCGCGCGCTGCTCGAGCCGCTGGTCGAGGTTGGCCCGGGCGCTGAGGAGGTCCTCGCGATCCCAGCCGAGCTGCTCCTCGCGCTTCTCAAGGCTCCGTTCCGTCGTTCGGAGGGCCTCCCGAGCCAGCTCAAGCTGACGCTGGATGCCGTGCAGCGCCTCCTCCTGCTCCTTCCGGGTCTGGCGCAGCCGACCCTCATGGTTGACCCGCTCCTGCCGGAGGTGCTCCTCCTGCCTCTCGCGCTCCTGCCGGAGGTGCTCCTCCTGTCTCTCGCGCTCCTGCCGGAGGTGCTTCTGCTGCTCCTCGCGTTCCCGCCGCAGCTGCTCCTCCTGCTCCTCACGCTCCTGCTGGCGCTGCTGCTCATGTTCCGCCCGCTCCTCCTGGAGCCGGGTCTCATGCTCCAGACGCTTCTGCTTCAGCTCCGTGTCCAGCGCGTTCCGTGCGGAGGCTCGCTCCGCTTCCCAGGTAGCCCGCTCGCTGGTGAGGCGCTCCCGGTTCTCGGAGAGCTGCTGCTGGAGGAGCCCCGCTTCCTCCTCCAACTGCCGGAGCGATTCGCGCCGCTGCTCGGCGAAGCCGGCCTGGGCATTCAGCTCCCGGCGGACGAGGTCTTCCTTCTCCTCAAGGAACCGGGCCTCGCGCTCCTTCAATTCGGCCTCCTGGCGCGTGAGCTGCTGGCGCTGCTCGGCCAGCCGCGCGAGCTGCTCCTGTGCGTTCGAGATACGTTGCTCCAGGTCCGCTTCCTTTTCCTGGGCACTCGTGGCTCGCCGGTCCAGGTCCGCTTGCTGTTCCAGCAACCGCAGCAGATCCGTCTCCGCGTCCTGCTCCCTGGCCTTGGCCTTCTCTTCCCGCTTCTGACAGGCGGCGAGCGCCTCTTCGGCCTGCTTCACGGCCTCGGCGAGCCGGGCTTCCAGCTCCGCGACCGTCCCCGTCGCGGGTTCGGCCTCCGCTTCCGTGGAGCCGCTGCCCATGACCGCTTGGAGGAGCGCCTTCGTCCTGCCGAGCAGGGAACCCGCCTTCGTTTCGGAGGGGACCGGCTCCAGTGCATCCGCCGCAGTGGCCTCCGGTGGTCCGGGCTGTGGCGTCACGGATGGAGCAGGCGCCTGGGGCACGGGCGTGGGGACCGGTGCCGTCTTTCCGGAGGAGGCCTTGTATTTGTTGTTCTTCTTCCCCATCTCTGTCCCTCACCTCAGCGGTGGATTGCGTGTGCCGTTGGCGAGCCCCGAGAAGAGCCCCACGACGTGGTAGACCCTGTTCACCGTCTCCTGCACGGCGGTCATCGATAGCGCACCGTCTCCGCCGTGCAGCTCCCGGCCGGCGATGCTGGCGATCAATTCCAGCTCGTTCAGCAGCCTGGGCTCCCGGCGGGCCGCTTCCCGCAGCGGATGCCGGTTGTCATCCCGTGCCGTCAGCAGGGTGGCGACGATCATCGGGCGCAGCCGCCAGCCATCCGGGTGCTTCAGGACGGACTCGACCTGACTGCGCTTCACGTTGGCCAGCGGCTGCGGCAGGGGAACCTCGAGGCCCAACGCCGCCGCGGTGGAGGTGTAGATGCTGGCCGAGTGCTCTGGCTCCCGGGAGATCCTCCGGAGGATGTCTGGAGATCTATGGGCTCCCAGGAGATGGGCGAACAGGGCCTCGGTGACCCGGCGCGCCGTTAGGAGCACGCCGCGGAGCTTCGGGTTCGAACTGCCCGTGCCGAGATGCTCCACCTCGAGGTAGGCCAGCTCCATCTCCAGGACGTGGGCGTAGTAGGGCAGCCGGCGGATCTCGGACGTTAGCCTCTGCTCAACCCCCAGCTCGGCCTTGCCCCTCAACTGCTCCATCCACGCTCGGACTCCCTCCATGCCTTCGCCCAGCGCGCGTCCCAGCAGCTGATCCACCAGCTTGCTCAGCGTGGGCTCCTGCTCCATCTGCCGCACGATGGCGCGCCGCAGAAAGGTGCTGGCCCCCAGCCCGAACGGATCGCACACGTGCCAGTCCCCCGCTGTATCCGCGTCTTCGGGCAGATAGAGGTATGTGGCCAGGTAGACGGGCTGCGGCCGATCCTCGATGAGCGAGACGCGCTCGATGTCGATGGTGCCAAGTTCGAACGTGCCTCCGTCCTCCTCTTCCTCCTCCATCGACGGATCCGAGTGCCTCAGCGCCCGCCCGTGGCGGCGCGTGACCTCCAGGATGTCGGTGGCGTCCGGCGTGGCCTGGGTGGAGGCCCTCTCCGGACGATGCAGGTATGCCGGACGGGGCTCGGGTTTTCCGGTCGTTCCCAGGACCAAGTTGGGGTAGCCGTTCGGCTTCATCTCCGTTTCGGCGTACTGCAGCCGCTCCACGAAGCGCGGCCAGAGTTCCCCGGTCCAGGGATCCTGGAAGACATAGCCTGCGACGACCCGCCGGGATTGGAGTGTCTCCTGCTCCAGCACTTCCAGGCCCAGTTTGGTGGGAAGACCCTGATGATCGATCAGGCCCTTCTCCAAGATCTCTCCGGCGATGAAGGCCATGAGGTCGGCGTGGAGGTGGAGCCGGGTGCTGATTCCCTCGGGGGTGGTGACGCCCGCGCGGAACATGCCGAGGACGGCCTTTTGCAGCACGTTGAGCTGGCGCTCCCGTACCTCGGGAGCGACGACACGGTACGCCCAGGCCGGCCACAGCACGTAGCGGCGCTCCCGCCACCGCGCGTGCGCGCGCGGCCGGAAGTACAGGACCGTGTCCTCACGCTGGAACGACAATGCCATGTCTTCCCTCGCAGAGTTGGCGGAAGGCTACCAGTCCAGGAATCGCCGTCGCGGCTGCCTCTCCGCGCAGCATGGACCCATCCCCCACGACGATCAGCAGACGCTGTTGCCGGCTCATCGCCACGCACAACCGGTTCTCCAACATCAGGTGGCCGTACTTGCGGCGCAGCGAGAGCACCTCTTGCTTCGAGGCACGCAGGTCATTGCTACGCGTCATCGACAGGAGCACCACGTCGAACTCCTTCCCCTGGAAGGCGTCCACTGTGCCCACGCGCAGGCGCTCCTTCCGATCTCCTGTCTCGCGCCATGCGGAGATGATCCGGTACTCACCGTCCTCACCCTGCTCGGCCATCCCCAGCCGCGCCAGCTCCCGGAGGATGGCCTGGACCTGCGCCGAGTAGAACGTGATGACGCCGAAACCCAGGTCGGGCCGCTGCTCCGCCAGCCGCTTCACCTCCTGGGCGATCCACCGGGCCTCGAACGGACGAGACTTGCTCTGTCCCCCGTGTTCCCGCCCCTGGCCCAGGGTGGCATCCACCCACGCGGCAACGGCCTCCCCGTATCCCACCAGCCCGTGCACGAAGTCGGAGGCCGGGCGCCCCGAGCCAAACGCCTCGCCGTGTTTCTTGTAAAAGGTGTCGCTGACGAATTCTCCCAGCACCGGGTGCATGCGGTATTGGACGTCCAAAGTGACTGTGCGGGGGATTCTGTCCCGTGCCTGGCGTTTTTTCATGTCCAGGAAGAGCCTCTCGAAGAGGCTTTGCCGGAGCGCTTCTCGTGTCTCCTCCGAGGCGGAGTGATCGAGCTCGCTCTCCACGTCCTGCTCCAGGATGTGGGGCAGCTGGCGTTGGTCCCCCACGAGGATGATGCGGCGCTCGGCCCGGGACATCGGGATGAGCAGGTCTAGCGGGTTGGCGCGCGCTGCTTCATCGACGATGACGTTGTGGAAGAGGGTGTTGTCTCCCTTGGCCTGACTCATCTGGTAACCCACTGCCTGCTGGCAGGTGGCCGCCAGGACGACCGTGTAATCCCTCACTGCTTGGTGGAAGCCCTCCACGTCATGCTCGAGATCGTCCAGGTAGTCGTGGAGCACCGCGGCTGGTCCGGCGGCGGTCTCGCGGACCCGCCGGTACAGGGCCTCGATGATGTCCGTGAGGAGCGTCTCGACGTCCGCGTGGACCGTAGGGGCTCCCGTGGGACGCTGATCCGGCAGCAGGCGGTCCACCAGCCGGCCCTGGAGCACCTTCAGCTCCTCCAGGAATGGCGGCGGTGTCTCCGAGTCCCAGCCCGAGGCACGCTCCAGCAACTCCCGGTCCGGTGGTTCCAGCAGTGGGTGCAGATCGAGCAGATTCAGCACCCGCCGGGCGTTGCGCCTGCCATCATCCGAGAAGGCCACGGCCTCGGTGCGCAGGGCACGCACCACCTTGAGGGCCTGCTCGCGCTCCTCGCCGCTCGCCGCGGCTTTGGAAGAGCGCCCGTGCCTCAGCTCCTGGAAGAGCGCCAGCAGCCGATCCTGCAGGTCGGTGGGGAGGTGCTCACGCGCCAGCGCGGAGACCTCCTGAAGAAGGGGGATTGCTTCGCCTTCCTCACGCGGAGCCGCCACGTAGGCGGCGGCGAGGTTGCGCACCCGGCGGAGCACGTCCGCCACGGGCCGCTCGGGCATGGCCGCCAGATCGGCGCGCACGTCCTCGGCCTGCTTGCGGCGCCACCGGTGGAATCCGTCCGTGTCCGCCTCCTCCGCTTGGCCTCGCCGCCGGCCCACCTTGATGGCGGGCAGGCCGAACACGCGCGTCTTCGAGGCGGCGTTCTCCACCGCGTCGTGCTGGTAGCTCGTCAGCAGGGTCTGGCCGGAGATGCCCTCCTTCTCCTCGATCTCGGCGAGCCGGACCTGAAGTGCTGTGATGACCTTCGTCTTGCCAGTGCCAGGGGGACCCTGGATGAGCGCGATGTCGGGCGTATTCAGCGCGGCCTCCAGGGCCTTGAGCTGCTTGTCGGTGGGCTTTCCGTCGAAGAGCTCCCGCGCCGCCGCGCTCAGGGCCTTCTCCGTCCGGCGCCGGCGCTCCGGTACGTCCTGTCCCTCGATGAGCAGACCGAGCTGGGGCATGGGGCTCTCTGCCGTGGCGATGAGTCCGTGCGCCTGCTCCCTGCGCTCCAGTCGCTTGCGATCTCCACTCAGGCTGACGAAGAGGACTCCCGGGCTCGGAGGCTTCGCGTCCTCCCCCTGCAGGGGGCGCATGTCCAGCGTCTGGCGGGTCGCGTCGGTTGACACGAGCGCGGCGGCGAAGGTCCGCTCGCGCCGCCCACGTTGGCCGGGTTCCGCCGGGGACGGCTCTTCCGAGGCTCCTGGTAGCAGCTCCGCGGGAGGGACCGCCGCCGCCTCCAGATCCACCGCCTCCATGTCTTGGAACTGCCGCAGCCGCTCCTCAAGGTTGCTGGTGGCGTGCAGGTGGAAGCGCCACAGGCCGTTGCCCTTGAGCTCGCACCGGGTGTAGCGCAGCAGCCCGAAGGCGCGCGCCCGCCGCAGGATGCTCGCCCGCTCCAGAGCGTTGTAGGCCTTCCAGAGGTGGAGATAGCTGGTGGAGCGCTCCACGAGCTGGTCGAGCTGCGTGCGTGCCACCCCCCGGAACTCCCCGGCGAGCGTCACATCGCAGAACCGCCAGCGCCCCTCCACGAGCAGCAGGGGACGGCGCTCGTCGTACCTCTCTGAGCGGCGCTGCTCGACGACCCGGGTGATGCGCAGCCGGTCATCCCTTCCTCGCACCACGTCCACGGCGAGACCGGAGCCCAGCAGCCGGAAGGCCCCGAGCTGCTCGGCCTGGGGATGGGCACTGCCACTGAGAAACACCCGCGAGGTTCCCGCTTCTTCGGGCGAGCGCAGCAGCATCTTCTCCGTCAACCAGGACACCACGCTGGCCACGGTCACCAGCCGCGGGTGCTTCTGCCGCACCTGCTCCACCAGCCTGTCATCCACCCCCAGGTCGATGTCTCCCGGCCACGTGTAGCGCAGGGGGAACTCGTTGACCTGGAGCAGGACCCGCTGTGTGTTGGCGCCCTTGGGCAGCGCGTGGGCCACCCAGCATAGGCGCGGCAGGTTGCGCTCCTCCAACTCCTGGAGCAGGGTCTGGTTGCGCGAGTCCACACCGCGGATGGCCCACGCTCCGCTTCCCACGCGCAGCAGCGTCTGGCCCGTTGTCTCGGAGAATTGGAGCAGCGCCTCGGACCTGGGGGCCAGCCGGATGCCGAACCCTCCCGTTGTCTCCGGTTCCACCTCGAGAGTGCTCGGCTTACCAGCCGAGACTTCGTGGATGTTCATCTTCCCTCCGTGCGCAGCTCGAAGCCGACGATGCGGTGGAGCTGCTCCAGTTTCCCCAGGTGCAGCCTCCACGAACCCTGGCCCGCCTCAAGCGGGAAGTCCACGGCCTGTTCTCCGACCTGGTTGCTCCGCGTTCCGCTCTTCGAGCTGAGCGGGTACACCGAGCCATCAAGGCTCTTCAGCCAGAGGCGTCTGCCCTGGAGCCGCACCTCGAGCCTGGGCGCGTTGGAGCCTCTGCCGATATGGCCTGTCGCCAGCCGCTCGGTAATGACGAGCGGAGTCTGCTCGGTCAGCACGGCCTGGGCCTGCCGCTTGCGGCCGGGGTCCGGTCCCCGCACGAGGCTCGTCCGATTCACTCCTTCCGGGCGTGGCGTGCGGCAGCGGGGGCATTCCGCCTCCTCCACGGTGTAGCCCGTCCGGCATGCGCCGCAGGAGATGACCACCGGATCCGACAGCAAGAAGCTCGCGAGCACATAGGCGGGTTTCGCGGAGTCACACCAAGGGCAGGCGCTCGCGGTGACGTAGTACGTGCCGCCACACCCGGGGCAGCCGAGCGTGGCATCCGCGGCGGCGTGGAGGCGTTCGGCCCAGGTGGAGAGACCCGGGCGCGCGAGCCGGTCCGTCAGTCCCCTTCCGAATGTGTGCTGGCAGAGTTCCTTGAGCCGCGGAGACAGCACGACGTCTCGCGGAATGCCCAGGCTGGAGCGGTTGCGCTCGTCCTCCGGGTGGTCGATCCAGGGGAACTCCCCCCGGAGTGCCGCCTCCTCCTGCTCCGGCTCGCCCTCGGTGACGGTGTCGCCTAGCAGCGGGTGCACCTGGGCCAGGGTCTGGAAGGCGATGACCGCGAAGGCGTGCGCGTCCGTGAGCGTGTCCACGCCCCTCAGCCCTCGTACCAGCTCCGGTGCTCCATAACCGGGCGTGTAGATGCCCGTCGTGGCGGAAGGGGACTGGTAGTGCAGGTTGTCGGCGTCGATGAGGCGGAGCTCGTGTCCGTCCGGAGCCGCCGAGACGAAGATGTTGTGGGGTGAGGGGTCCGAGTAGACCAGCCCCTTGCCATGGAGCTGGGACAACAGGTCCGCGGTACGTGCCAGCAGCCTCAAGCGGCGCCGCAGCCCTCCCCCGGAGAGGTACCACTGGGTGAGCGACAGCTCCTCGCGCGGCAGGTGGGTGAGTCGCTTCAGGGGCACCATCCCCGTAAGCAGCTCCATCACATAACCCACGTGGGGGTTGCGAAGCATCTCCAGTGGTCGGGCGAGCTCCAGGTCGCCAAGGGCCAGCCGCTTCACCTGAAGGAGCTGGTTGCGGAGGCGATCGCGACGGGAGGCGGATCGGTCGAAGACGAGCTTGGCGGCGAGCTTGCCTCCCTCCACCTCGAAAACCGCCCCCTGGCCGCCCTGGCCGAGCTGCCGCCCGAGCCTGTAGCGCATGCCATTCATGTCCACGACCTGGCGCTCTCCACCACTCATGGGGTGTCCCTCTCGTCCCTCGGCTGGCTCCAGACCACGGCGAGCGTCTTGTCATCGAGGTGCTGAGGCGTGGGCCAGTCCCTCAGCTCCCGGGAGAGCTCGCGCCACCGGGCACCCGGCTCGAGGGGCGCGAAGGTCTCCAGGAGCCACGAGACGAAGCCGTCCACCCGGTTCTCGAGCAGGTCATCGGAGATGCCATCGGTGGCGAGGACTGCGGCCACCGGCCGCTCCCGCGTGTCGAAGCTCTGGACCGACCACGCGCCCGGGCCACGGGCCGCGCCCAATGCCGCAGTCTCGTTGGAGAAGGCGTCCCCACGCCGGCCGAGGACCCACCGCGCGGGTTCTCCCTCCACCCGGACTGCGACCATCCCATCCCCGAGGCCGGCGACCACGAGCTGTCCGGGAGGCCGCACCAGCGCGAACAGGCATGTGGCAGCGCAGTCCTCCGGCGAGGCGGGGGTGATGCGCAGCCGCCAGAGCAGCTCCACCAGCCGGACCAGGTGCCCCATGGGAGCGTTCTCGGCGGCCGCCCAGTGGCGGACCGCGTCGCGGACGGCCAGGCACGCCATGCGTGAGCCACGCCTCGCCTGCGGGCGAGAACCGAGCCCGTCCGAGACGACGACCAGTGTGCCGAAGTCGCCCCTCACCCCCAGCCAGGCATCCTCATTGGGACGGCGCTCGGCGTGGTGGAAGGGGCCCTTCACGGAGGCTCCGAAGTAGTGGGTGTGCACGTTCGAGCTCCGTCTCCTCAGAAGTCGAGCTCGTCCAGAGCCGTGGGTTCCACCACGGCGACGCTGTTGGGGTTCGAACTGCGTGAGCGGGCCGTGACGCTCATCGTCACCCAGCGGAAGAACTGCCGGACCTGCCGGGCCTCGTGTGCCTCGAAGACGCGCGCGTCCGCTTGCGCGAGGAAGGACTGGAGCATGCCCTTGTCCGCGTCCTCGCCGATGCCCAGCGCGAAGCGCGTGGCCTTGGACGCACGCTCCGAGCCGAGCAGATGTTTCAAGGGCTCCTCCCACGCGTCCGTCGGCTGTCCGTCCGAGACGAGTACCAGCGCGGGGCGGTAGGCCCGGGAGGGCACCTGCTGACGATCCTCCAGCAGCCCCGTGACCACTTGCAGGGCGCCGCCCAGCGGGGTGCCTCCCGAGGCCGTCATGGGCTGCCACTGCGTCCGGGCGGCGGGCTGGAGCGGTTGGTGTACCCGCGCGCCGCCCTGGCCGAAGGTGACGATGCCCACGTGGATCTCCGCTCGGCTGTCATCCTCCCGGGCGAAGGTCTCGAGCATGTCCTTCACGGCGGCATTGAGTGTGTCGATCTTCCCGTTCGTGCTCATGCTGCCGCTCACGTCGGCCATGAGGATGACGGGCAGGGGCCGGGCGGTGGAGGCGGTGAACTCCTTGAGCTTGCTCATCGTGTGCTCCTCTGGATTCGGGCGGAAGGTTCAGCGCTGGCCCCGGTGATGCCAGTGCGAGCGGTAGCGGCGGGGGCGCAGGTGGCTCAGGTCGCGGTTGCGGTAGACAGTGAGGATGTGCCCCTCGTCGGTACACACCACATGCACGCCTTCGTAGGCCGTCAGGTCTATTCCCTCATGGGCGTAGCGGCGGATCTCCTGGTGCCCGATGACGTAGAACTCCGCGTCACGGGTCCGCACCACGCGTCCGTACCAGAGAGCCGCGCAGACGGCTTCCAAGGGAATTCCCCGCATGCGCATCCGCTGCTGGGCGTGCTGGCTGAGGGAGTAACCCTCACTGAGAGGCTGCGGGGAGATGACGGGGGCGGTGGGCATCGCTCGGTTCCTTCATTCGGCTGCGGTGGGTGGGATCCGCGGTGTTCTCTCCTCCCCATGAGCGAATGCCGTGCCAGCACGAATGGATGCACCTCTATGTTATTCAAGCTGTTGATCTCACTGGCTGTTTTCCTGGAGACAGCGTGCATGCGGCGCCTCCTCCTCGCCCGAAGCCCTCGTGTTTCCGGCATCAACCTTCCGCTCCATCGGAAGACTTCTTCCGGCCCGCAGGGTCCTTGCGTTCCCGCAGTGTCCTGTCAGTCACGTCGCAGAGTTCCCCGATGGGGACGCCGCGCACGGAGGAAAGTCGGCGGAGCTCGCGTGCCACGAAGGCCATCAACTCCTTGTTGAGCTTCCGGGTGGGGAGGCGAGTCCCGGGCCGGAGCAGCGGATCCAGTGGCTGGGAGAGTGCGAAGGCTTGCGCCACATCCCTGAGGAGTGCTGCCTCCTCGGTGGGGGAACTCCCCGCCTCGAACTCCTCCAGCGCGTACTCCATGGCGTCGCCTGGTGAGAGGGGCTCGTAGGCGTCACAGCGCGCGGCGATCAGCCGGTAGGCGACGCTGAAGAGGTCTCTCAGGTTGCCCGGCAGCGGGTGCCGCCGGAGGGTCTTGATGATCTGGTCGTGGTGCGAGGCACCGAGGCGCGCTTGGCTTGGGGTGGCTCCCGAGCGGCGTGTCGCCACTTGGTACGTCGCATCCCAGAGCCACAACAGCTCCTCTGGCACTTCACGCAGCGGCGGCAGGCGCAGGCGCAGCAGGCCGATGCGATCCAGGAAGTCGGCATCGAGTCGCTCCCGCAGGGCCGTTGGTGGGAGGTTGGTCGCCGTGAGCAGGCGGAAGTCGCTCTTCTTCGGCCTGGTATCCCCCAGCCGCAGATACTGCTTCTCCTCAAGCGCCCGGATGAGCAATCGCTGGAGATCCTTCGAGATGTCGCCGATCTCGTCGAGGAATAGCGTGTCCTTGTCCGCTTCGGCGAGCAGCCCGTCCCGGTCCTCCCTCGCATCCGTGAAAGCGCCCTTACGGTAGCCGAACAGCTCGGCGCGCATGGTCTCCGGGCTGTATTGGCCGCAGGCCACCGAGGGCCAGCGTGTGTCATGCTCCAGGCTCCGGTAGGGACTGTGCAGGCGGATCCAACTCGCCAGCTTCGTCTTGCCCGTGCCGCGCTCACCCAGGATGAGGACGGGAACCTTGAGCTGTGCGAAGCGCCGGGCCTCGGTGAACAGCTTGCGGAATTGCTCGGAGCGGAATTGTTTCAGGTCCCAGGGGATGCTCCCCTCATCCGAAGTCACCTCGGCGGGCCGCGAGGTCATGTAGACCTTGTAGAAGCTCTCGATGCCCACCTGCAGTGGGACGACCGTCGGCTGTCCGTTGCGCTCATGCTTCCGGTAGGACTTCACGAGCTGGAACGGCTGATCGATGAAGCCCGTCTCCGCCATGAGCACCCAGATGGTCTGCATGGATGGAGTGCCCGGGGTGGCGTGGATGACGAGCTCTCGGTCCCTGAAGCGTTGCCGCAGTTCCGGCACCTTCCCGCGCAGGAACTCGAAGATGGCCTTGTGGTCGGTGGGATCCTCCGCCCGCCAGGGCTCGAGAGAGATGCGCAGGCCGGGGCGTCTCTCTAGGAGAGCCTGGCGCGTTTCATCCAGTGCCCTGCGCTCCAGGGCGATCTTCTCGTCCGAGCCCTCGCGGTGGAGCAGGACGACTTCGTGGATCTTGCCCTTGAAGGGAGAGTCATCGTCGCAGAACAGCGCGAGCGTGGGTCCGAGGATGGGCTGGCCGTCCGGCTCTCTCAGGTACTCATCACTTCGATCCTTACGCTCGTAAGGATCGTTCTTCTGCGCCACCCACGAGACCAGGACGGGGCCACCCGCGCTCAAGGCGACGCCCTCGTCCCGGACAGAACGAATCGCAGCAGTGGCATGGACTCCCCCGGTGTCGAAGCTCGGGGGAGGTTAGCACGTCCACGACTACCTGGTACTGGGTTCCCAAGGAATTCCGCTACTTCACCAGCACCAGGTCCCTCGACTGGACGAGGTCCACCTCACCGGCGAAGTGCGCGAAGTCCTCGTACTGCTTCACGGGGACGCGGGCGCGCTCCAGGCGCAGCGTCTCGTCGATGGTGAGCGTGCGCCCCTCCTGCTTCTCCGTGCGCACCAGGCGCCCGAAGGGGCCGTCCACCTTCAACTGGGCCTGGGGATCCGACAGCCGGAAGCCCTGCGGCATCGTCAGCGCCACCACCGTGCGGCTCGTCTCCGTGTCGTCGATGTAGAGCGGCGTGGTGCGCGTGCTGAGCTGCACGTACTGGCGGCCCAGGCTCGCCGGCATGGTGACGGGCGGCAGCAACAGCCTGTCCTTGTCCGCCCGGGCGAAGCCGGCCGCCTTGAAGGCATAGCGCACCGTGAAGGGCGCCCCCACCTCCTCCGTGCGCTCCAGCTTCAGGTCCGTCAGCTCCGCCCCGCCGAAGTAGCGGGCCACCGCGCTCTGCAGCGCCTGGCGCCGGCGCTCGCCGGAAATGGCCTCGAAGGCCTCCGCCAACTGCGCCGCGTCGAAGCCCGTGTACTGCTCCTCGCCCTTGCCCGTCAGGTGGCCGTTCCCATCCACCTCCAGCGTCAGCTTCACCAGCTTGCCGGGCTGCTGCTTCGCGGGCGGCGTCTTCACCTTCTCCATCGGGCGGCCGGGCTCGGGCAGCAGGTACGCGTCCCGCTCGCCCATCGCCGACTCGGGCAGCTCGCCGAAGGGAGCGAAGCGCGTGGTGGTGTCCAGCCACACCGGCCCCTCGCCCGGCACCTCCGCCCGCAGTGCCACGTACGGCAGCAGCGACTCCTCCGGGAAGAGGTACTCCGCCGGGTCCGCCGAGAAGGTGCGCACCGCCACGAGCCGCGCCGGAATCCCCAGCGCCTCCAGCCCCGCCTTCATCACCCACAGCCGGCTGCCCCGGTCCTGCGCGATCGAGCCCGCCGCCGACTGCGTCAGCCCCGCGTCCCGGCCGGTGAAGCGCTTCATCACCGCCGTGTACAGCGCCTTCACCGCCTCCAGTCCACGCTTGTCTCCGGCCGTCTCTCGCGCGAATGCCTCCAGCTCCCAGTTGAGCGCGCCCCTGTCCAGGAAGGCGTCCGAGTACACCGCCACCAGCTTGTCGTTGCCCGTGGTGCCCGCGCCCACCACCACGAAGGGCAGGTACTCCTTGCTCGACGGAGGGCCGTCCGGCTCGGGGATGAAGGGCGGCACGTTGCGGGCCTCGAAGGTGAAGAGCTCCTCGTCCCCCTTCACCACCGGCGGCGGCGCCTTCATGTTGTGCGCGTCCACCTTCATGCCCGTGCCCTTGGGCGCCACCACCGTGTACGTGGCGCGGTGGTCTGGCATGTCGGCCACGCGGAAGTAGAAGTCCGACGCCTTGAAGCCCGGCTGCGCCGGCCCACGCGAGGACTCGGCCACCAGGTACTCCACCTCCACGTAGTCCCCCACCTGCACGCCCGGCAGGCTGATGGTGTCCTTGCCCTCGATGTTCTCCGGCTCCAGCACCGTGCCGTCCGCCTTGATGGTGCGCAGCGCCAGCACCTGCGCGCCCGAGGGCAGGTTCATCTCGGCGATCTCCTGCACGCCGCTCTGCTCCAGCGCCTTCTGGATGCCGTGGATGCGGGTGACCTGCGAGCCGTCCTGCCACACCTGCGTGGCCGCCGCGTCCAGCACGTACACCGCGGCGCTCTCCTGGGGGCCCGGGTTGGCCTCGTAGTCCTTGATGGCCTGCCGGCCGTCGATGGCGTGCGCCTGCAGGAGCTCCTGCCCCGTCTTCGCGCGCACCACGGCGCGGCGCAGGGCCAGATTGCTCCCGTCCAGCAGCAGCGACTGCTCGCGCAGCGCCAGCGCCCCGGCCGCGTCTCCGGCCAGCTCCCGCACGTCCGCCAGCTTCTCCAGCACCCGCGGGTTGCGCGGCCAGAGCGCGGTCAGCGTCTTCAGCGTGGCCGAGGCCTCGTCGAAGCGGCGCAGCGCCACGTACGCGGCCGCCAGCGACATGCCCGTGGTGATGTCGCCCGGGTTGCGCACGAGCTGCTGCTGGTAGAGGGCGGCCGAGCGCTCCAGGTCTCCCCTCATCCGCGCGTGATCCGCGGCACGGGGGAGCGCGCCCGGACAGCCCACCAGCGAGGCCATCAGCTCGTCCGCGCGAGCCACCGCGTCGCGGCGCCGGGCCAGTCCGTAGCGCAGTCCCATCGCATCACACAGCCCCGGCTGGGCCTGGAGCGCCGCTTCCGCGCTCTCCTCGGCCGCGCTCTCCACCTCCAGGGCCATGGCCGCGCGTGCCTCCAGCAGGTACACGGGCCAGCCCGGCTGCTTCGCCGCGGCCCGCGCCGTCTTGATCGTCTCCATGGCCGCGGCGTACTGCCCGTCGTTGAGCGACAGCTCGGCGCGCAGCAGCAGCGCCGTCACGTCGCCCGGGTCCTTCGCCAGCGCCGACTCCAGGTCCCTCGTCGAGCGCCCGCGCGACACCTTGGTGGGGATGCTCCGGTCCAGCGCGGCCAGCTCGGCGCGCAGCGAGAGCACGGCGGCCGTCTGGGCGCTCTTCTGCAGGCGCGTCATCAGCCGCCACGCCCCGTCCGAGTCCCGGCCCATTCCGTCGCGCACGGCGGCGAAGTCCGCCAGCAGCGGGCCCGCCTCACCGGCGAGCGCGGCGGCCAGGTCCTCGGCGCGCGGGTACACCAGCTCCGCCTTCGCCTCCCGGGGCGCCGAGCCCCACGAGGAGGGCGCGGGCCCGCTGGCCGGGCTGTAGCGGATGTTCGACGGGCTCCCGTCCGCGCGCGCCAGGGCGAAGGACACGTTGGCTCCGCGCTGCTGGTCCTTCAGCAGCTTGATGAGGATGCGGTGCCGGCCCGCCGCGAGCTGCACGGCACGCGCGGCCACGGTGGACGCGGCGCGGGTGAAGTCGCGGCGCTCCAGCAGGGGCGCTCCATCCACCATCACCTTGAAGGAGGAGGCGGAGACGGCGCGCACCAGGTAGACACCGGCCTCGGGCACCTCCGCGTCCACGGCCATGAGGTAGATGTCGCCGCTGGCCGGCTCGCCCGCCACGTCCAGGCGGCTGTCCGGGGCGCGCAGGGTGCGCGGCACGAGCTGGCCGAAGGGGCCGGTGAAGGGGCCCGCCAGGGAGCCGTCCTTCTCCGGCGGGGTGGTCTCGTCGAAGGCGAGCAGGTGCCAGGGGGAGAAGGGCCCCAACAGGGTGGCCGTGTCCACCGAGCCCATGTCCTTGAGGGCGCGGGCCTGGGCGGCCCGGTCATCCCGCAGGCCGAGGATGGCCACCTGGCTGGCGCGCAGCAGTTGAGCGGCCTCGCCCGAGGCGCCGGCATCGAGCGCCGCCTGGAGGCCCGTGAGGATGACGTCATCCAGGGCGGGGGAGGAGCCCACCAGGTCCAGCACGTAGCGGGCGGAGGGCACCGCGAGCGGATGGCGGGGCGCGCGGGTGGTGACGGCCAGCGCCGCATCGAGCGCGCGGCGCGGGTTGGCGGCGCGGCGCGCGAGCAGGTGCTGTCCATAGAGGGCGTAGGGGTCGGCCGGGTCCTTGGCGCCCGCCTCGTCGAAGCGGGCCTGGGCCACGGCCGGGTCTCCCGCCATCAACCAGGCGTGGAAGCCGGCGAGCGCGAGCGTGCGCGCCTCGGTGGTGCCCTTCTTCGCCGCGTTGGCGGCATTTTCGAGCACCTCGGTGGGCGAGGTGGAGTGGGCACAACCGGCCAGGGCGAGGCCGGCGACGAGCAGCAGCACGGAGAAACGGGGAGTGGGCGTGCGCATGGAGCGCACAGGGATAATTCAATCCCCCGGGTGAGGCCACATCCACGTGTAGCGGTTGGCCTCTCTCCTGCTCACTTCGAACGTTTGCCCTTGGGCGCGGGCTTGGGCGCGGGCCGTCTGGCGGGAGCCGGAGCGGCTCTCTGGGTCTCCACCCGGACGGGCGCCGACGCCTGGACGACCCCGGCGGGCTTGGGGGGCACCGGCTTGACCTGGTAGCTGAACTTGTCGACCTGGCACATGCCCTCGATGCAGCCGAAGGCGGGGACGGGGGCTCGGCCGAAACGCAGCTCCTGCCAGTTCATTCCCAGTTGGAGCGGCTCGAAGATGGGACGCTTGTCTCCCTTGGTCCCCATCGAGGCGACCAGGCTCCCTTCCTCGTCCACCGTCAACTCGAGCTCCACGGGGCCTTCGGGAGAATCGGGGCCCAGCATGGTGCCGTGCTTCTCTCCCAGGTTCCACTCGAGCCGGATGGGTGCACCGGAGCCGCTATACACCAGGGCGATATACCGCGTCGGAGTCTGCTCGTTCTTCACCAACATCAGCGCGACCTGCGCATCCGGCAGGGGGGCGTCGAGCACCACCTGCGCGAGCGTCTCGAAGAGGCCGGGATCGTTGTACTGGGCGTTCACCTGGGCCACGAGGCGGGCGGTGTCGCCCCTCATCCCTGGCACGTCCACCCGCACGAGTCCCTCGCGCGACTGGCCTCCCACCGCCGGGAAGACGAACTTCTTCTCCTCCATGTCGAGCGGGCGGCCCGACACCAGGAGGGAGGGCTTGTCGTTCCCGTCACCCAGGGTCACCTTGCGTGGCTCGCCCTCCACGGCCGTCAACCGTCCCGCGAACTCCTTCGCCGAGGGGGGGCCGATCTCCCCGGTGAGCGCCTCGCCCGGCGTCTTGGGCACGCGCTTGTTCGTGACGTGCCAGTACCTGACGCCCCACATGCCCAGCGCGGACAGCACCAGCAGCGTGGCCACACCCTGGAGCGTGACGCGCACCGCCTTCTTCACGGCCCGGTTCAGGCGCTGCATCCGGTTGAGCTTCGCCGGCCGCATGGTGGTGTAGTGCGGGGCGAGCGGCTCCAGGTCCCGGATGAGGTCGGTGACGGTCGCGTAGCGCTCCGAGGGCTGCTGCTTGAGGCAGCGCTCGATGATGCCGTCCAGCCGCGAGTCCAGCTTCGGCTTGCGGCGTGAGGGGGGCTCGAAGCTGCCCGCGGGCAGCTCGCCCACCAGCATCTCGTAGAGGATGAGGCCCAGCGCGAAGATGTCCGCGCGCCCGTCCGCGTTCTTGGCGTCCACCCGCTGCTCGGGCGCCATATAGGACAGCGTCCCCATGGCCATATGGGTGCCGGTGAGGGCGAAGCGCGTGCTGGTGTCCTCGAGGAACGAGGCCAGCCCGAAGTCCGTCACCTTGGGGATGTCACCGGCCTGCTCGTCGAAGAGGATGTTCTCCGGCTTCAGGTCCCGGTGGATGACGTTGCGGCCGTGCGCGTACTCGATGGCCCGGCAGATCTGCAGCATCACCCGCAGCGTTTCCTGCGGGTCCTCCGGGGGGGCACGCATCCGCTCGCGCAGCGAGGGCCCGTCCACGAACTCCATCACCAGGTAGTACGTCGACGCGTTGCTGCCCTTGTCGACGATGGAGACGATGTTCGGGTGGTGCAGGGTGGCGAGCGCCGCGGCCTCCTTCTGGAAGCGGGCGACGAAGCTCTCCTCCTGGGCGAGCTGCTGGTTGAGCAGCTTGACGGCGACGATGCGGTTCAAGGACAGCTGGGTGGCCTTGTGCACCTCTCCCATGCCGCCGGCGCCGACGAGGCTCTCCAAGCGGTAGCCAGGGATGAGATCCGGCGCGTGCGTCCGGCTGATGGCGGTCGAAGTAGCGTCGAGCGATGGCATGGAGGGCTTGGGAAGACGGCTCGCAGGGTAGCAGAACCTTCTGCTTCCGGGCGTACACGATGATCCATGACGCTACAGGCGCGCGCATGTGAAAATGCTACCGTTTTCCACCTACACCGCACTGCCCGTACTCGCGGCGGGGCGGGAGGTGGCGATGCGTGTGGGTGAACGTGCTTACGGCATGGGAGGACCGCTCACCGGAGCGGAAGGGTTCGCCTGCCCACCGCTTCGGAAGACCCGTAGACCTTCGGTGTACAGCGCGCGGTAGGCCTCCAGCGGCAATCCGCCCACCCGGACGCCGAACGTGTCCTCGTGTCCCGCGAGCCTGTGGGTGACGCGGGCGTTGACCTCGTTGCCGTAGTGGCGCCCGTCGTAGGTGTTGTCGGTCCGCGCGGTGACATCCGAGGGCACGGCGAAGTCGTAGACCTCGTCGAGCACGGACGTGAGCGCGTGCAGGCCGCGCAGGTAGTCCGGCAGCATGCCCGCGCGCTCCAGCTCGGCCACGTGCCACGCGGACAGCGGCGGCATCCACCCGATGAAGCGGGCCTCGGGGAAGAGGCCGCGCAGCTCGCCGAAGCGCGCCACCCGGGCCGGGTCCAGCACCCGCGGCGGGAGCCACACGCCCTCGGGGTCGAAGGTGCCGGCGTCGGGGCGGATCACCACCTCGAAGCGCTCGTCGTAGAACTTGGGGTAGGGCGACTGGTCCAGCACCGCCAGCACCGACCAGAGGAGCGCGTCCAGGGACAGGTAGCTCTTCCAGCGTGGCGGGGGGGCCTCGCTCCGGGCGACGAAGTCCGGCACGTCCACCTGCGCGTCCACGCGGGGGTCGAAGTTCACGAAGTCCGTCCCCACGATGACGAGCGAAGGCCTCGCCCCATGCGCGCGCAGCCACCGGGCATAGGCGAGGAACTCACCCACCACGCCCGCGCTGAACGCGAGGTTGAGGCAGCGGTGCGGTGCCAGCAGCGAGGGGCGCACGATGGTGGAGGTGGAGCTGCCCAGGATGAGGCAGTCGTAGCGGGCGGGGTCCTGGAGGAAGAGGTTGGCCTTGGAGACGCGCTCGTTGAACTCGTAGTTGCGCCCCGTGAGGCGGTTGCCCCGGCCGTACCAGAGCGGATCCACGAGCAGGTTGAGCGCGAGCGCCCCCAGCACGAGCACCGCCGTGGCCACCGCCCAATGCTTGAGGTACCTGTCCATGCTCACGGGCTCGTCCGAGGGGGAGAGCATCGCCGCTTCGGGACGCAGACGGAAGGAGCGGAAGGGCCCCCGTCACCTTGCCTGCCCGGCATCCAGGCTGGGACTGACCCGCGGGCCAGGGCCGCCCACCAGGATAGAACGCCGCACAGGTGCCAACTGGGGGAGGAGCCGGCTCCTCCTCCGGGCTAGAAGTTGTAATAGATGAACTCGCTCACCTCGCTGAGGCGGAGGATGGCCACGGCGGCCATCGCGGCGCAGGCGAGCACCTGGCCCGGCGTGGGCTGCCAGCCCCAGCGTGATGCCGGAAATGCCTGGGGCGCGTCGTCCACCAGCGCGGGGTTGTGCGGCCCCATCCAGCGGTGCAGGCCGCCGGAGAGGAACACCACCGGGAGCGCCGCGAGCAGCACGCCCGTCTTCGTCGCCGCCCGGAAGAAGCCGGAGAGGTCGTCGTTCCACACGGCGCGGAAGGCCAGCCCCGTCTTCGCGCCGTCCGCCAGCCCCGCCATGCCCCGGAGCACGCCGAGCGCGCCCTCGAGTGTCTCGGCGCGGAAGAAGACCCAGGCCACCACCACGGCCACATAGGTGGCGGCGATGGCCAGGGGCCGTGTCCACCGGCCCTCCTGCCCGAGCGGCGCCAGTCCCCACCGCTCGCGCAGCGCGGTCCACATGTGCGTGACGACGAGCAGGGCCCCATGCAGCCCGCCCCAGAGGATGAAGTTCCACCCGGCACCGTGCCACAGCCCGCCGAGCAGCATGGTGAGCATCAGGTTGACGTAGCGGCGGACGCGGCCCTTCCGGTTGCCGCCCAGCGCCACGTAGAGGTAGTCGCGCAGGAAGCGCGAGAGCGAGATGTGCCAGCGGCGCCAGAACTCGACGATGCTCGCCGAGCGGTAGGGCGTGTCGAAGTTGAGCGGCAGGCGGATGTTGAACATCCACGCCAGCCCGATGGCCATGTCCGAGTAGCCGGAGAAGTCGAAGTAGAGCTGCAGCGAGAAGGCGATGGCGCCCACCCACCCATCCACGAGGCCCACCGGCACGCCCTGGGCCGCGGCGGCGAAGACGGGGTTGGCGAACTGCGCGACGACATCCGCCACGGCCACCTTCTTGAACAGGCCGCGGAAGATGCAGGTGAGGCCCACGGTGAGGCGCTCGGAGCGCGGGCGCGCCACGTCCGGCTCGGCGAACTGCGGGAGCATCTCCCGGTGGTTCACCAGGGGCCCGGCGATCTCATGCGGGAAGAAGGTGACGAAGAGGCCGTAGCGCAGCACGCTCGGCTCGCGGTGGCCGGTGCGGTAGCAGTCGACGAGGTAGGCCACCTGCTGGAAGGTATAGAAGGAGATGGCCAGCGGCAGCCGGGGCGCCACGTAGTCCCAGTGTGTCCCGAGCAGCGCCTGGAGGTTCTCCACGAGGAAGCCCGAGTACTTGAAGTACGCGAGCAGTCCGAGGTCGATGATGAGTCCCGCGATGAGGAGCCGGCGGGCGCGCGGCCTGTCCACGGAGGCCAGCGAGGCGATGCGGGCGCCGAGCAGGTAGTCGAAGGACAGCGAGGCGACGAGCAGCAGCACGTAGCCGGCGGACCACCAGCCGTAGAAGACGAGGGAGGCGGCGAGGAGGGAGAACAGCGCCTCGCGCGTGCGGCCGCGGTGTCCCAGCCCGAAGTAGACGAGGAGGGCCGCGGGCAGGAAGACGAAGAGGAAGACGTGCGAGTTGAAGAGCATCCGCGAGCCGGAGAGCGCCGGTGGCCCACAGGTTACCAAATCTCCCCTCGCCCTCCGGGAGAGGGACGGGGTGAGGGTGCCTGTCCCCCTGCTTCAGCCCGTGGCCCGGAGGTCCCCGAAAACGGCGAGGGCGCCCCCCCACGAAGGGAAGCGCCCTCACCGGTGCATCGAGACGAAGCGGAAGGACTACTTGGTCTCCGCGGCCGTCGTCGCCTTGGGCGCCTTCTTGCCCGGCTTCTTCGCCTCGGGCTTGGCCTCGGCCTTGGCGGCCTCCGGCTTGGCCTCGGCCTTGGCCTCGGCGGCCGGAGCCTCGGCGGGGGCAGCGGCAGGAGCAGCGGCGGGGGCGGCGGCCGGGGCGGCCTCGGCCTTCGCGGGCTCAGAGGCAAACGCGGACATGGAGGCGGTCAGGGCGATGGCGGCGATGATGTTCTTCATGTGGATTCTCCGAGCAGCAACGAAACGTCGCGGCATTGCGGCGTTGCGTGATGGAGACAGAGCACCCGCCGTGCCAGGGCCCCTCCCGAGGGAAGGCCTCGCGGAGCTGCGGAGATTCTCCCCATTCCGCCTGCCCGGCCTGGGGGCACCCTCCCCAGAAAGCGCTGGAGGTCTTTGACGACACGCCGCGTCTTGGGGATGCTGTTCATGTCAGCCGGAGACAGTACAGCCCGGTCTAGCCCGGATGCGCATGCCGCGTGTCCGGAGGACGGGAGCCAAGGCATGCGGTACCTCTTCATCGCGTTGGCAGCGAGTGGGTTGGGAGTGGGATGTGCAACCCCCCGGGTATCCTCTGAGCCCCAGATGTCGGTGGAGGTGGCGCGGTGGCAGGGGCGGTATCAGGAGGAGCGCGAACGTGCGGAAGCACTCGCCATGAGGCTCGCGCAAGCCGAGAGTGCGCTCGAGGCGGCGGCCCAGGAGCGGGCGGAGACGGCGCAGCTCACCCGGTTGTTGGAGGACGAGCTGGGCCGGGCGGCGGCGGTGAGGCACTCGTTGGTGGAGTACAACGCGCAGCTGGTGACGCGGCAGCGGGAGATGACGGCGCTGCAGGAGGAGCTGGAGGACGTGTGGTACCAGGCGGCGCTTTCGCGGGCCCGGCGGCGCAGCCAGCCCCAGCCCACGCAGGAGCCCTCGCAGGCGCCGGCTGCTCCGCCGATGCCCGCTGGTAGTCCGTGAGCGAACGGGCCTCCATTCGTGGCTACCGCGCCGGCTTCCTGTTCGCGGTGATGCTGCTGTCGGCGGTGGCCGGCTTCACGCTGTGGACGGAGGTGCGCACCGGCCGCCAGGTGGCGGAACGCGTCCAGGAGGCGCTCGACCGGGCCGGGCTGATCGGCCGCATCCGGGTGGACGCGCTCTCGTTGGAGTCCGCCATCGAGGCCCACATCCGCGCCACCGATGACCCCCAGCGCGAGGCCGCCGACGAGGTGATGGAGGACATCCTCGCCGACATCCGCCAGGCCACGCAGGAGTACACGCGGGAGCTGCCCCACGGCGGCACGCTGGTGGTGTGGCAGCGCTTCAACATGGCGTGTACCCGGCTGGCCGAGCAGGTGCGTGCCGCGGCGGTCTTCTCTCACCGTCAGGAGGCGGAGCAGGCGCGGCACCACCTGGTGGAGCAGGTGCGCCCGCTGGCCGAGGAGATCGACGGTCTGGCGGGGCAGCTCGCGCGGGAGAACGCGGACGAGGCCCGGCTGCTGTTGGAGCACCTGGCGTCCTTGCGCGTGCGCAACCTCGCGTTCGGCGGTGGGGTGACGTTGCTGGCGGTGCTGGTGTCGCTCGGGGTGGGCTGGCGCATCACCTCGGTGCTGAAGCGGCAGGAGGCCACCATCCAGGCGCAGATGGAGGAGCTGGACCGGCGCAACCAGGAGTTGGATGCCTTCACCCGGCGCGTGGCGCACGACCTGATGGGGCCGTTGTCGCCCCTGAAGGGGTACCTCACGCTGCTGCGCCGCTCGGGGGCGGTGAAGGACGCGCAGGCGCTGGAGCTGGTGTCGCTCTCCGAGTCCAGCGCGGTGCGCATGGGGGAGCTCATCGAGGCGCTGCTGCGCTTCTGCCGCGCGGGCACCCGGGGCGAGCCCGCGGTGGGCGAGCTGGACACGGCCGTGAGCACGCTGCTGCTGGAGGTGAGCCAGACGGCCGCCGCGCAGCGCGTGGCGCTGGAGCGCTCGCTGGAGTCCGGGGTGAAGGTGTCCTGCCCCTCGCAGTTGTTGCAGCTGATCGCTCAGAACCTGCTGTCCAACGCGGTGAAGTACACGGCGGGCCGGCCCGAGGCACATGTCTCCGTGAAGGTGGTGCGCGAGGGCGGCGAGGCGGTGCTGGAGGTGGCCGACAATGGCGCCGGCATGAGCCCGGAGACGCAGGCGAAGCTCTTCCAGCCCTTCTTCCGGGGCCCGGAGACCCTGGGGATTCCCGGGCACGGGCTTGGTCTGGCCACCACGAAGCGGTTGGTGGAGGCCCATGGCGGCGTGTTGCTGGTGCGCTCGGAATTGGGTAGGGGCACCCGGGTGACGGTCCGCTTTCCCCTCGCGGCCGAGGCTGCCCCCCCTGTTCGCGGAGTCGGTACATGAGTCCCGCCCGTATCCTCGTCGTCGATGATGATCCCCACGCGCGGGACTTGCTCAAGCGCCTGCTCGGCATGCTCGGCGAGGTGTCCCAGGCCTCGCACCCCAAGGAGGCCAGCACGCGGCTCGCGGAGGAGGGGCCGTTCGACCTGGTGCTCACCGACATGGCCATGCCCAACGCGGGGGATGGGCTCACGGTGTTGAACGAGGTGCGTGCGCAGATGCCGGACACGCCCGTCATCGTGGTGACGGCCTTCGGCAACATCGAGGGCGCGCTGGACAGCATCCAGCAGGGCGCCTTCGACTACCTGGCCAAGCCCTTCGACGTGGACGCCATCGTCCGCGTGGCGAAGCGCGCGTTGGAGCAGAAGCGGCTGGTGGAGGAGAACCGCTCGCTGCGCAAGCAGGTGGAGCGCGGCTCCATGGTGGGGCGCAGCCCGGCGCTGCTCGAGGTCTACAAGCAGGTGGCCCGGGCGGCGGCCACGTCGGTGCCGGTGCTGATCACCGGCGAGACGGGCACGGGCAAGGAGATGGTGGCCCGCGCGCTGCACCGGCGCTCGCCGCGCTCCAATGGGGCCTTCATCCCCGTGGACTGTGGCGCCATCGCCGAGTCCCTCATGGAGAGCGAGCTGTTCGGCCATGCGAGAGGCTCGTTCACCGGCGCCTCGGGAGCCCGGCGGGGTCTGTTCGAGGAGGCCCACGGCGGCACGTTGTTCCTCGACGAGATTGGAGATGTGGGGCCCAAGGTGCAGGCGCAGTTGTTGCGCGCGCTGCAGGAGGGGGAGATCCGCCGCGTCGGAGAGAGCGCGCCGGTGAAGGTGGACGTCCGCGTGGTGGCCGCGACGAACAAGGATTTGAAGGAGCGCGTGGCCGAGGGCCTGTTCCGCGAGGACCTGTTGTATCGGTTGGACGTGGTGCACCTGCACCTGCCACCCCTGCGCGAGCGGCGGGAGGACATCCCCTCGCTGGTGGAGCACTTCGCCGCGCTGCATGCGCGGGGAGGCGCGGCACCCGTGGTCACGGCCGAGGTGATGACGCGGCTCACCGCGTACGACTGGCCCGGCAACGTGCGGCAGTTGGAGAACGTGGTGGCCCGGGCGCTCGCGCTCAACGTCACGGGGGTGTTGGGGCCGCAGGACTTCCCCGAGCCCATTGGGGATGCGCCGAAGAAGCTCAGTGGCCTGGCCGGGGACATGCCCAGCCTGGCGGAGCTGTCACGGCGGTACGCGGCCCATGTGCTCCAGCATGTCGGGGGCAACAAGAGCGAGGCGGCGCGGTTGCTCGGCGTGGACCGCAAGACGCTCTACAAGCTGCTCGAGGCCCAGGAGCCCGCGGAGTAGGG
>NZ_JPMI01000217.1 GCF_000733295.1 Archangium violaceum Cb vi76
CGCAGAAGCAGGACGGCACCGTGTGGAGCTGGGGCTACAACTATTATGGCCAGCTCGGGGATGGGACGACCACCTCCCGCTCCACGCCCGCGGCGCTCTCGGGCATCGACAACAGCACGGAGGTCGAGGCGGGCGGCTACTTCTCGGCGGCGCGCAAGCAGAATGGCTCCGTGTGGGCCTGGGGCCAGAACAGCTACGGCCAGCTCGGTGACGACACGACCACCAACCACTCCACGCCCGAGAGTGTGCAGGGGCTCATCATCATCATCATCTACCCGCCGTTCCCGTGGCCGCCCTTCCCGTACGACCCCCCCATCCTCCTGCCCTGAGCTCCGCGCTCCCCAGGTCCGGGCCCCGGGTTCTTCTGAATCCGGGGCCCGTTGTTCTTCAGGCCTTCTTCGCCCGGGCGCTGTTGAACATCCAGTTGATGCCGAACTCGTCGCTCAGGGCGCCGAACATCCCGCCCCACGGGGCGTCGATGAGCGGCTGGACCACGGTGCCCTTCGCCGCCAGCGCCTCGAAGCACTGCCTGGCCTGCTCGGCATCATCGAGCTGGAGGGCGATGTTCACGCTCCCGCCCTTCAGGGGGGTGTCCTCGTTGCTGTCGCTCAACATCAGGATGGCGTCGCCCACGCGCAGTTGCGCGTGCATGACGCGGCTCTTCATCGCCGTGGGACAGCTCTGGTCGACGTCTCCGAAGCGCTGCATCGCCTCGACCTTCGCGCCGAGGGCACGCTGGTAGAAGGCAATCGCCTGCTCGGCCCTGCCGTTGAGGATGAGGTAGGGGGTCGCTGCCTGGATCGTCATGGTGGCTCCTTGTGGCTGGGAAAATGGCTCCAGATGCGAACTTCAACCCATGGACGGCGGGACCGGCTGGAAATCATCGGTCCCCCGCGCCGTTTCCGTTCGCGGGCGGCATTTCGAGCGGGCGCCTGTCCGCTGCTGTCTCATTTCTGAACGGTCAGTCGGCCAGGGGATCCTCGAGGGGCTCCGGCATCTCCCAGAGGGCCTCGGGGTTGCTGTAGCCCAGCTCGAACGAGTCGAGGATCGGCGGCCAGCGATCCCTGAACATCGCCCAGTTGTACTCCGTGGGCTGGGAGGTGAGGGGATTGCCATCCCGGTCCGGCCGGGCATACGCGTAATCCGCCAACGTCCACTCGAGCGGGCCGAAGTGCACCACGAGCATCGGCGTCATCGCCCGCATCAGCGCGGAGCGTGACACCTCGTCCCAACGGGGCCGGGCCGGCGTGAAGACCTTCTGCACGATGTCGTGCTGCTCGCGCCAGGCCAGGTAGTTGTTGGCCATGGCGATGATCGCCTCGCGCGCCTGGAGCCCGGGAGTGAGCCGGGCCTTCTCGTAGAGCGCGAGGCCCGCCACCATCAGGTTCTGGCTGTTCATTCCCGGGAAGATGACGTCGAAGGCGTGGGGTCTCGGGGTGTCGAACGCATGGGCGAGCGCGTAGTCGTAGGCGAGCCGGGCTTGGGCGGGACTCGTGCCCGGCAGGGAGAACTCCGTGAGCACGCGCTCCGGAGTCACCGTGCCGGCGGACTGGCGCCACGTCAGGTACGCGGTCGCCGTGCCGCCGATGTCCGTGAAGATGGCCACGTTGCCCTCGTGCAGCGTGCGCTCCAGCGTGAGCACCACGGACTCCGCCTTGTCGAGCGGGTGCCACGCCGGAGCGCTCCAGTAGAGCAAGGCCAGACGTGCGGCGGTGAGGGTGAGGGTACGGGGATCCGCGAGCGCCTCGACGTTCATCGCGGTGGTGAGGGCGGCGAGCGCGGCGGCCGCATCCGTGGGCAGACCCTGGAACATGAGCTCCAGGGAGAGCTGCTCCAGGGCCAGGCGCGGGACACCCGTGAGGCCCACCCGCCCGAGTGCTTCCGGGGCGGAGAACGAGGGCCCTCCCCGGGCCGCGTCGAGGATGTGTCTGGCCAGGGCGGCGCCGAGCATTCCCTTGCCCGCGGATTGTGACGCGTGGGGCGCGAAGAGGAACCAGCTGGGGCGGACACTGCTCGTGCCTCCGGGCTGGAAGTCTGGATCCAGCAGCGCCTGGAACGTGGGGGATATCTGGATATAGAACCCGGTGATGTGGCGGTTGTCCTCCAGGGGGGTGTTGCCGTCATCGGCTCGTGCTGGCGCGGCGGACAACCCGGTGCTCAGCAGGAGCGCGGCGAGCACATACCGTGATGCGCGCGAGGAACCTTTTGTCATGCGGTGATACTCCCGGCGTGGGGTTCAGGAAAGCGGCGAAGGTAGCATCGCGAGGAGTCGCGGACACGCTGGCCGGCGGTCGCAGGCCCCTCGCGAGGTGATTCATCGCCCTTCCGGCGCATGGATACTTCAGCCTCGGGCCGTTTGCCTGACACTCCTCGTTCGTTTCGAACCACTTCCGAGGGTTCCCCCTATCCAGGCTCTTCGGATTCCGCTCTCGTGACCGGGGACGGGAGGCGTGCTCTCCGATGCTCCGGGAACAAGTACGGGTACACCGCTGGCTTGTCCTCACCGGCTTGATTGTCCTGGCCGGAGCGGCCTTCGTGTTCGGGCGCGGGCTCTTCGAGGAGAATGCCCGGGATGCGTTCACCCCGGAGGAACGGGAGTGGTTCGAGCGCCATGCCGACAGCATCGTGCTCGGCCCCTACCTCAACGCTCCCCTGTCGTTCATCAATGACAAGGGGGAGTTCAGTGGCATCACCGCGGACTATGCGCGGTTGTTGGAGGAGAAGTTGGGCGTCGAGTTTCGCGAGGCTCCTCCCACCACCGTCAGCGAGGTGCTCCAGAACATGCGCGCGGGAAGGGTGGATCTGGCGAGCGGGTTGACCAGGACCCCCGAGCGCATGGAATACCTCGTCTTCTCCGAGCCGTACGTCCGCATCCCCATCCTCATCGTCGTGCGCCAGGGGACGTGGGAGAGGCTCACCCTCGATGAGATGGAGGGGTTGAGGATCTCGGTCGGCGAGAACTTCGGAGCCCATGAGTATCTGAAGCGCACCCATCCCGAGCTCCAGCTCGTCCCCGTTCCCAATGATCTCGAGGGACTGTTGCGCCTGTCGACCGGCGAAGTCGACGTGATGGTCTTGCATGTCACGGCCCTGTCCTTCCACGTCACCCAGGAGAACCTGACGAACCTCCATGTGGCGGGAAGGCTCCCCTATGAATATGAGCTGGCGATGGGGGTCCGGAAGGACGAGCCGATCCTGCTTCGCATCATCCAGAAGGGGTTGGATCGAATCACGGAGAAGGAGAAGGAGACCATCTGGAGGCGATGGGTCTACGCGAGGGCGTCACCGTTCTACCGGGATCCCCTCTTCTGGCGGGTCGTGGTGATTCTGCTGGTGGGCGTGGCGGTGGTGGTGGGGACGGTCATCACCTGGAACACGGCGCTGAAGCGGCAGGTGCGAGCGCGGACCCACGAGCTCGCGGAGGCACACCGGAACGTCTCGTTCCTCGCGGAGGCCAGCCTCATCCTCTCCGAGACGCTCGATTACAGTGAGACCCTCTCGCGCCTGGGTGAGTTATGCGTGCGCCACTTCGCGGACTGGTGCGTGATCGACGTGATGGTCGAGGGGCGGATCCGTCGGCTGGCGGGGGCTCATGTCAGTCCCACGAAGCGCCCCCTGCTCGACACGCTCGCCGAACGCTACCCGGCCCGGGAGGGAAGCCGCAGTCCGGCCAGCGAGGTGCTCCGGACCCGTCAGCCCGGGCTCTACCCCGAGCTGTCGGAGGAGGAGATCCGGGCCACGTGTGAGAGCGAGGAACATACGCAGCTCATCGTCGCGCTCGGAACCCGGAGTGCCATCTCGGTGCCCCTCATCTCGCGAGGAAACATGCTCGGGGTGCTCACCCTGGGCTCGGGCCCGTTGGGACGGCGCTACGGGAGCAAGGAGCTCGAGCTGGCCCAGGAGGTGGCCCGGCACGCCACCCTCGCGTATGACAATGCGCGGCTGTATCAGCAAGCCCAGGATGCCATCCGCATACGGGATGCCTTCCTCATGGTCGCCGCCCATGAGCTCCGCACGCCCCTGACGTCCCTGAAGCTCCGCCTGTCGATTCTTCACCGGGCGGTCCAGGGTGCTCCGGAGCAACCGGTCCGCACCGACACCCTCCTGCGCGAGCTGCCCCGCATCGAAGCGCAGGCCGAGCGGCTCCACACCCTCATCGAGCAGCTCCTGGATGTCTCGTGCATCGGCGCGGGGCGTTTCGAGTTGATGCGGGAGGAGGTGGACCTCCGCCAGGTGGTCCGTGACGTGGTGGAGGACCTGGGCGAGCAACTGGCACGCAGCGGTTCCCCGTTGGAGCTCCGGACCGGGGGCCCCGCCATCGGGAGGTGGGACCGGTTTCGAATGGAGCAGGTCGTCACCAACCTGCTCGAGAACGCCATCAAGTTCGGAGCGGGAAAGCCGCTGGAGGTCAGGGTCGAGCCCGGACCGGACGCGGTGCGGCTCAGCGTCCGGGACCAGGGCATCGGATTTCCGAGTGAGGCCAGGGCCCGTATCTTCGAGAAGTTCGAACGGGCGGTCTCGGAGAGGCATTACGGAGGGCTGGGGCTCGGGCTCTTCATTGCCCGGCAGATCGTCGAGGCCCACGGCGGCACCATCCTGGTCGAGAGTTCTCCCGGAGCGGGCTCGACCTTCACGGTGGTGCTTCCGTATGGAGAGGCGCGCGCGGCGCCTCCACCAGGATGACACCCGCTCGGGCGTCACGTGTCGATCAGCACCTCGAACCCGCCGTAGATCATGCGCTTGCCGTCGAAGATGGTGCCCGTGTTCACCTTCATGCGCGGGTCTTCCATCATCTTCTGGTTGCCCGCGTCACGCGCGGCCTTCGAGGGCCATTCGATCCACGAGAAGACCACGATCTCCCCCGGCTCGGCCTTCACCGCGCCCTTGAAGTCGGTGACCTTGCCATCCGGCACATCGTCGCCCCAGCACTCGATGACCCGGAGCGCACCGTACTCCTTGAACACCTGCGCGGCATCGGCGGCCACCTTGCGGTAGGCCTCCTTGTTGGAGGCGGGCACCGCGGCAACGAATCCATCGATGTAACGCATGGCGTTTCTCCTCGCGCGTATGGGGAAGTCCCAGGGCTGTCTTACCGCACCTGGGTCCATCCCGGCACGTCAACCCGCCTTCTTGAGCGTATCCTGTGGCAGTTGGAGCTCTGCCTCTTCCAGGCTCTTCTTCGCGGCTTGCAAGCGGGACAGGTACGCCAGGAACTGTTGTTTGGTTTGCTTGGAGATGGAGACCGGAAGGGTCTTCCTGGCCTGGAGCAATGCGTCGATGATGTCCTGGAGGCCGGGCTCGAGATAGCCGATGACCTCCTGGACCTTCCGCCCGGCTTCGCCGACCTCCTTCATGTTCTCGCCCAGCTTCTCGAGGGCCGTCCTGTCATGGTCGAGCCGGGTCCAGTAGGTGGAGATCTTCTGCCGCGTCCCCGCGGGCACCACGGCCTTGAAGGAGTTCGACCTCAAGTCATGGACGAGGTTCGTGAAGAGGGACTCGAGGGGATGCATGACGAGCCTCACGATCTTGTTCTTCAACGTGAAGAACGCGGGTTCGCTCATGTTCGGGCGGTCCTCGGCGAGAGGCTCATCCTGCGTGCGCATGGCCATGTCCGGTGGGACGTGGAGCCCGGATTCTTCCAGCTTCTTCTTCGCGGCCTGCAAGCGGGACAGGTACGCCAGGAACGGTTGTTTGCTTTGCTTGGAGACGTAGACCGGAAGGTTGTTCTTGGCCTGGAGCAATGCGTCGATGATGTCCTGGAGGCCCGTGTCGAGGTAGCCGATGACTTCCTGGAGCTTCCGCTCGACATCGCCGACCCTCTTCACGCTCTCGCCCAGCCTCTTGAGGGCCGTCCTGTCATTGTTGAGCCGGGTCCAGAAGGTGGAGATCTTCTGCCGCGTCCCCGCGGGCACCACGGCCTTGAAGGAGTTCGACCTCAAGTCATGGACGAGGTTCGTGAAGATGGGTTCGAGGGGGTGTGTGATGAACCCCAGGACCATGTCCGTCAAGACGGAGAGTTCGCGGGCCACCTGGGGACGCGCGCCGCTATAGCCCTGCCAGAGCTGGGTATAGGCCCCCCAACGCGCGAAACCAATGGCGTCTGACAGGAGGTAGACCTTCTTCATCATGGGGATGTACTCGTTCATGAGAGTCCATCCGTCCTTGTCTTTATTGAATGAATCCCGCGAGCGCTCGGTCAGGCTGGTCGCGAACTCCCTGGTGTCTTGGTTGTTGTGCATCAACAGCTCTCCCGATTGATACCGGTCGAGGGAGCCCGTGTTGTATTTCAGGTTCGAGCGCAGGAAGATGACTTCCTTGATTCCCTGGGCGGTGCCGGACTGCTTCAGCGTGTCGCGCAGCTGCGCGAGGATGGGATACAGGTATCCATTGGGGATGTCCGAGGCGAACTTCGTGTAGTCGATGACGAGGTACACCTTGGAGTAGTCGACGGTGAAGTCCTTGATGGACGCTGGCTTGTTCTGGAGGAGTGTCTGGACATGAGCCAGGATCTCTTTGGCGATCTGGACTCCGACCGTGGTGGCGTCGGGTTTATTCAGGAACCGGCTGTGAAGGTCATCGGAGAGGTTCAACCAGATCTGGGTCGCCGTGCACTTCTTCGGGCGGGTGTCATTGGTTTTCACCTTCTCGGCGAGCTCCTTGGGGTTGAGCATGCCGTTGCCCTGATAGAACTCGAAGTAGGGGGTGAAGGTGGTGAGTCGTTGGAGGTTGGTCCCCATGGCGAACGGGCCGATGGTTTTCGCCCAGAGCGCCTCGTAAAGCTGGTCCGCCGCGGCGGTACCCGAGGGAAAATAGAACCTGTCGAAGGTGCTGTTTCCAATCTTGACGGGTTCCACGAGCAGGCCTTCGGACAGGCCGACCGAGGGCTCCCACGTGTCGAGGAAGGGCTTGAGCCGTTGCTGGGTCTTGAGGGTGTCGACGATCTTCCGCATGGACAGGCAGGTAGCGCCGAGGAAGAGGAACTCCCAGAGCGTGGACTCGAACACCCAGAGGTAGTCGAAGGCGGCGTCGTTCTTGCTGAGCCCCTTGCGCCGTAGCTCCTGGAGCTTCATGGTCCGGGCATCGATCTTCTCCCGGATGTGCAGGAAGAACGTCCGCAGGAGGGGGTTGTGCTTGTCTGCCTCCTGGCAGAGCGCCAGGGCCGCGTCCACCAGTTGGAAGAGCCAGTTGAAGGCGAGCGTGGGGCCGTTGCTCCCCATGAAGAGATCACGCAACACCTTCACGTGCTCCGCCCCGACGCCGCCGTATTTCAGGTAGTTCTGCTTGTCGGTCGGCGACATCGACTTCATCAGGGAGAGCAGCGCATCCAGATAGTCCGTATCCAGGACGTAGGCGCCCAGGGACAGCCGCGTGCCCTCGGTCTCGGTGCTCTCGTTCTTCTCCCAGGTGCAATAGCCCGGCTCGGCGAATCCAAACGAGCCCAGGCTCGCGTATTGGACGCGGGACAGCGGAGAGGAGGGGGTGCTCGTGGAACCAGGCATCCGCGGCGCGCGGAGGGTCTCGCGGGCGTTCTTCTCTCCTCTCAGGAGCAGGGGGAAGGTCGCCGTGAAGCGGGTGGGGGGAAGATACTTGAGATCCTTCCGGGGAGTGATGACGGCCTGGGCCGTGCCCTGGGACGGTGTTCGTGGTTGCTTGATGGCCTTCAACAGCACGCTGACGGGCGCGGGGAGGCTGCCGGAGAAGGGGCGCGCATAATGGGTGTCGGCTCCTGTTTTCAGGAGCGTGGTGGATTTGCGCGCCCGGCCACCCCCCGTGGTCCTGAAGTCGAACAGCGCCAGGTTGACCACGAACTGGTTGTGTCCGACTCCCAGCTTCTTGCTGATGTCCTCCAGCATCTTCTGGAGGTCCTGCATGCCCTGGAGCTTCTGGGCTTTCGATTGGATCTTCCCGATGTCCTCGAGCTCGATGTCGATCTCCTCGAGCTTCTTGAGGGACGCGACGATCTGTGAGGACGTGTCCTTGATGGCCTGATGGGAGGTCAGCAGGTTCTTGGCTGACTCGGACACGGACAGATGGGCGGCTCGGAGGATGCGAATCTGCTCGAGGTCGCCCGTCTTCTCCTTCTTCTCGATGTCGCTCCGGGGTTCCCACGGGGGGGGCATGTGAGGCTCCTTGCGCTCTTCGGGGGCGAGAGGGGGAGCCGCATTGTTTCCGGTGGAAGCGTGGGGAACCATGGCTCACGGAGTTGGTTCCCGAGGGCGTACCAGGGCCGTGATCTCATGAAAGGTGGGCGTGGAGAGCCACGTTCCCCTGCGGCCGCCAGGCCCTCACCGTGGAGGACCCGGCGGCGGGTTCGACTCACACGG
>NZ_JPMI01000218.1 GCF_000733295.1 Archangium violaceum Cb vi76
CCCGTTGTTGCCGAGCGACCCACAGCGCCTGCTGGAAGGACTCCTCCACCTGATTCTCCGGGCCCGCCAGCATCCAGAGGATCTCTCCCTTCAGCCTGAGCAGCTCCGCCTCATAGACGCGCTCTCCGGTTGTACTCGCGGCGGCCAGCGCTGCTTCCACGTGCTGCAGTCCCTCGTGTGGCTTTCCGGCCCTCGCGCAGACCTCAGAGAGTGCGCCGAGGAACACGGTCTGGACCAGCCATGCTCCAGTGGCTTGGTAGTCGGCCACAGCGGCCCGCATCGTGGTCAGCCCTTCCTGGTACCGACCGAGCAGGGCCAGTGCCCACCCCTCGTAGATCTGGCTGATCGGAGCCCAGAAGGTGAAACCCTGTTTGCTCGCGAGGGTCCTGGCTTCTCGTGCCTTCTCCAGCATGGGGGCTCCCTCCCTTCGGCACCCGAGAATGGCACAGCAGAAGGAGAGGGCGTACGTCAGGGTCCAATCATGGTTCAGCTTCCGAGCGAGGAGCAGCGTTTGGTGGATCCGCTCCAGCCCCTGGTCCATATGGCCGAGCAGCCAGAACGCCCATGCTTCGTGGCAGTGGGTGGCGATTCCCGGGTCCGTCAGATAGAGGCTGTTCTGGATGGGCGGGAGTGATGGATAGATAGCGAGGACTTGATCCAATTGCTGGCATGCGGAGGCGAGCTGTCCCTGCCAGAAATGGCCCACTCCCGACATCCAATGCTCCAGGAGCTGGATGAGAGGCGCATGCGATTGGCTGGCAAGCCGACGGAGCTGGACCTGATCGGCGATCTCTGCCGTGGTGTAGATCCGGCCCCGCAGCAGGTAGAAGCCGTACAGCCCCACCAGCACTGGTATGACTTCGGGCGTGTCGGGTATTTCCTGGCACAAAGCGAGGGCGCGCCCGTACGCATGTTCGACTTCCGGAGCGGCGAAGCCAAGGGTGTAGACGCGGGCGATCCCCAGGAGCATCTGGAGCCCGATCTCCATCCGCGTGCGGTCAGCACCCTCCGGCAGTTGCTCCAGGAGTTCCAGACCCAAGGTCAGGTGCGTGATGGCTTCTTCATTGGCGGACAGGATGATGGCCTTGTTGGCCGCCTGAATCAGGTAGGGGACGGCCTTTTCTGGGATCCCCGCCTGATGGAAATGCCGCGCGAGCGGCAGGGCAATCTCCCCCGTTCGGCTCCCGTACAGCGACTCCAGCGCTTGGGCGACCTCGCCATGGAGCAATCGCCGCTCGGCCTTTCCCAGGGTATCCATGAAGTATTGCTGGAAGAGGACGTGAATGAATTGATAGCGCGAGAGGATGTTGCTTCCGACGCGGATTTCTCCCAGTTCTTCAATCAGCCGGTGCCGCACCGCTAGCCGTTGGAGTTCCTGGAAGATCTGTCGCTCGCTCTGCCGCTCCACCTGTGCGATGACCTGAGCGGTGAACTGCACCCCTTGTACGCTGGCCACACGCAGCATTGCCAGCGGTGCCTCCTCAAGTCGAGCGATTCGCTCCGCGATCACTCCCTCCACGCGCACGGGTAGCACTCCCCAGTCCAGAACGCCCTTCGCTATCCAGCGTCCCTGTTCATCCCTTTGGATCATCCCCCGTTCATTCAAGGCCTGGAGGATCTCCAGGGTGAAGAGAGGCTGGCCGCCTGTGTGTTCGAACAACTTCTGGCGGAACTCTCCATCCAGGAGATTGGCCTCGCGATCCAACAGCGCATTCGTGAAGAGCCATTTTTCACGGGTTGGGGTCAGGTCCAGATCCACTGTAGCCCTGCCGTGATGGCGCTTCAGTTCGTTGAGAAGGGTCTCTAAAGGGTGGTGCTTGCCATTCTGGTCTGTGGCGAGCGCGTCCGCACGGTACGTGCCCACGAGCAGAATGCGATCGGAGTCTAGCCGCCGGACGAGGTGGAACAGCAGGGCGAGCGAGGCAGCGTCCGACCAGTGGAGATCCTCGATAATCAACAGCAGCGGAGCCTGTTCCGCCAGCATCTTGAGCATCCGGGTGTATTGGTCGAAGACGAATGCTTGGTCCGGGTTGCCTTCGAAAACGAGAGCCTGCTCCCTCTTGCGGCGGGCTAGTCGCTCCAGATCCTCAAGCCAGCCAGCCTTGGTGATGACGGCTTTGCCGATCATTGCGGTGAGCGCGGCCTCGGGCAGGAAGTTGCTCGCCAACTCGGGAGCAACCTCCACGAGGAGCTTGGCGACACGGAGGAGGATTCGGTGTAATCGAGACACATTCTGCGGTGTGAGGAATCCGCGCTTCCGTTGGGTCTCGATGTCTCCTGTGAGTAGCGCGAGGATTTCCCTGAAGGGGAGGTAGGGATCACCCAGGCCCAACTGGGCATTGCAGCCTCCCAGGGCGACCACCAGGTCCGGATCGGCGTCCTGGGCACGTCTGGCGAATTCCTGCATCAGTGCCGTCTTGCCCGAGCCTGCCTCTCCCGTCACGAAGAGGAGTTGGGCATGCTCATGGAGTGCTTTGGCCAGTACCCCTTCAAGAGTGGAGAGTTCTTTCTCCCGGCCCACGAATTGTTGCCCTGACATTTCTCCTCCTCACCGGGCACCGAGCAAGAGAAGGGTGCTGTTTCCGAGCGCGGAAGGAGTCTGGGGTTGTTCCAGGAGTGCAATCGGTTGCCAGGCTGCTCGTCCGCGGAGATCCTCTCATCTCAAGGTATGCACCCTGAGCGATGAGCGCAGTGCGAGGGAGATGGCGAGCAATCACCGCTACGCAAGTGGAGTTGTGAGCCGCCCATTCCGAGCGACCCATGGGCAGCAAGCTGGCCTTGAGGTGGGCGCTGCTGTCGTGTGCTCGGTCTACCCGGGCTCCTCCCAGGGGGCGCCGAGCCAGGCCTGATAGGCGGCCTTCTGCGCGTCGGTGGGCTTGTCCACCCGGGCCAGCCACACCGCGTCCGCGGGCTTCTGGCCCAGCATCACCGGCACCTCCACCAGCCTGTCCCGGCGGAACACCGTGAGGCGCACCGTGTCCCCCGGGGACTTGTCCTCGGTGCGCGACAGCAGCCCCGCCGCATCCACCCGCCAGCCGTCGAGCGCCACGAGCTCGTCATCCACGTACAGCCCCGCCTCCTGCGCGGGCGAGCCGTCCAGCACCGTGGCGATGGTGGCGCTCCCCTTGGTGGTGACGCCCAGCCAGCCCTTCGGTTTGGGCTCGCCCTTCACCCGCGGAGGGGGCGTGCCGCCCTTGTCACCCGGGGACTCGCGCGGACGGAAGCGCACCTCCAGGCCCACGTGCCAGAAGACGGAGTAGTCCAGCTCCTCCGTGCCGCGCAGCGCTCTGTCGAAGAAGGCGCCGAGGTCCTTGCCCGCCACCTCCGAGGCCGCCGCCTCCACGCCGTCCTCGGGCACTCCGGACTCGTCGCCGTAGCGCTGCCACAGCAGGCGCATCAGGTCATCCAGGCTCCGCGCGTCGTCCGTGGCGCGGCGCAGCTCCAGGTCCAGCAGCGCGGCGACCACCTCGCCCTTGAGGTAGTAGGAGATGGCGCTGTTGGGCGAGTGCTCGTCCGGGCGGTAGTGCTTCACCCAGCTCACCAGCGAGGCCTCGGCCAGCGTCTGCGTCTTGCGGCCCGGCGTGGCGTGCAGCGTGGAGAGCGTCTCGCCCAGGCGCGTGAGGTAGCGGTTGTCGCTCATCAGCCCCGCGCGCAGCACGAAGAGGTTGTCGTAGTAGGACGTGCCCCCCTCGAAGGCCCACAGCAGCGAGGTGTAGTTCTCCTGCGAGTAGTCGAAGGGCACGAGCGCCTTCGGCTTCACCCGCTTGATGTTCCACAGGTGGAAGTACTCGTGGGCGGCCAGCGTGAGGAAGTCCTCCCAGCCCCGCGCGTTCTGCAGCCCCACGCGCGGGAAGAGGAGCGCCGTGGACGCCTTGTGCTCCAGCCCTCCGCGGCCCTTGTCCGTGAGGTAGACGAGGAAGAGGTAGCGCCGCATCGGCAGGCCGCCATACATCCTCGCCTGCGCCTCGACGATGCGCTGCAGGTCCGAGCACAGCCGGCTCGCGTCCGGAACCGAGTCGCCCCAGACCACCACCTCGTGCAGCACGCCCGCGGCGGTGAAGGTGTGCGGCGTGTGGGGCCCCACCTCGAAGGGGCTGTCCACCAGCTCGTCGTAGTCCTTCGCGACGAAGGACTCGCCCCGGCGCTCCAGCGCCGCGAAGGCCCTCCAACCCGCGGGCGCATCCACGGTGACGAGGTGCTCCTGGCCGCGCGTGGCCTCGGTGTAGAGGAAGAGGGTGGCGCCGTTGAAGTAGCCGTGGCTGCCATCCAGGTGGCTGGTGCGCACGGTGAGCTCGTTGGCGTAGACGCGGTAGCGCAGCGTCACCGCGCGCCCCTTCGCCTGGACGCGCCAGGCGCGCTTGTCCACGCGCCGCACCGCGAGGGGCTCGCCTCCCGGGCCCATGGCGCTCAGGTCCTGCACGTGCCGGGCGAACTCGCGCACGAGGTAGCTGCCGGGCGTCCACACCGGAAGCAGGGCATCGAGCACGTCCGGGCCCGCGGGGAAGGTGGCCTCGACCTCGAAGAGGTGCGAGTGCGGGCGGAGCATCGAGACGCGATAGTGGACCGCTTCCGGCATTCCGAGCCCTCCAGGGGGCGAGAGGGGGACAGCATCGCCAGGGGACGGACCGGGTCCGCCCCCGGCACACAGGCTACTTCGCGCGCACGAGGATGGCTCCGAAGAATCCATCCGTGCCGTGCAGGTGCGGGGCGAGCCGCAGGAAGGGCCCCGGGCCCACCTTGGCGCCCAGCTCCGGTCCGAGTTCCTCGGCCACCGGACGTACCGAGTAGTCCGGATGCCTGGCGAGGAAGTCCTCCACCACCTGCTCGTTCTCCTCGCGCAGCACGCTGCACGTGCCGTAGATGAGCCGGCCTCCCGGCTTCACCATCTGGGAGAAGCGCTCCAGCAGCCGCTTCTGCCGCGCCACATGGTCCGCGAGCATCTCGGGCGTGAGGCGGTAGCGCGCGTCCGGCTTGCGGCGGAAGGTGCCCGTGCCACTGCACGGCGCGTCCACCAGCACCCGGTCCGCCTTGCCCTCGAGGGGGGCGATGGCCTCGTCGGCCTCGGAGCCCTCGGGGGGGATGACCAGGGTGCGCACGTTGTGCACCCCTGCCCGGCGGGCGCGCTTGCGCAGCTCTTCAATCCGCCACGCCTCTATGTCCAGCGCGTGCAGATCGCCCCGGTTCTTCATCTGCACGGCGAGCTGAAGCGTCTTGCCGCCAGCACCCGCGCACGCGTCCACCACCTTCGTGGGCGGCGCGTCCACCAACATGCCGAGCAACTGGCTGCCCTCGTCCTGCAGCTCGAACCAGCCGTCGCGGAAGGCGTCCAGCGAGAAGGCGTTGGTGCGCGTGTCCAGGATGAGGCCGAGCGGCGACAGCGGAGTGGGGGAGGACTGCACGTCCTGCTGCTCCAGGAGCGTGCGCAGCTGCTCGCGGGAGCCCTTGAAGCCGTTGACGCGGGCGGCGAGGGGGGCGCGCTCGTTCATGGCCTCGGCGGCGCGCTCGGCGTCGTCGCCGAAGACGGCGCGGAAGTGCGCGGCGAGGAAGTCCGGCAGCGAGGCGGCGATGGGGAAGCGCTTGTCGCGGGGGAGGGCCTCCAGCGCCCGGGCGGCCTCGGGGAGGGCGGCGAGCGCGTCGGCGTCCGTGCCCGTCAGCACCGAGGTGCGGGCCACCGCGTCGATGGGCTCGCCGTGGAGGATGCGCGAAGCGGCCAGACGCAGCACGTCCTGACGCGTCTTGTCGAGGCGCGGGAAGCCGCGGTGGGCGCGCTCGAGGAGGAAGTCCACCGTGAGCTGGCGGCGCAGCAGGGCGTACACCCGCTCGGCCACGGCGCGGCGCTCGTTGGAGTAGAGGTTGCGCTTGTGGCGGAGGGTGAAGTCCAGGGCCCGGTCGGCGAGGCGGCCCTCGTGGCGGATGAAGCCGTAGGCCTCGAGGCTGGCCTGGAGGACGAGGTCCTCTCGCAGCGGGCGGGCCATGCGCGACGCCTCGGACTCGGAGGAGGGCGGCTCACGGCGGGACTTGGGCGCCCGGGCGGGCGGTCGAGGGTTCTTCTTCATGAAAAGCTCCGGGGGGCCCGGGAGGTGGGCCTGCTCTATCGGCAGGCGAGCGAATCGCATCCCGGGCGCTCAATGACAAGGGTGGAGGCGCTCCGTTTCGTTTCCAGGGCGCCTCCGCCCCCTCTCCCGGCCTGCCAGCTAGCGGCGGCGACGGCGGCGCAGGACCCCGGCGAGCACCAGCGCGCCCGCGGGGAGCAGCGCCATCGCCGGGCCCGTCGAGCAGCCCGGGGCGTTGGGGCCCAGGCCGTCCACGTCCTCCTCGTCCTCCGGGCCGCCGGGCAGTCCGGGGTTTCCGGTGACGGTCCCCGGCGCGGGGGTCTCGGGCTGTGTGGGGCCTGGCTGCTCGACGGTCGGGGGCGACCCGGGGTCGGCCGTCACGGGGGGCTCCTCCTGGGGGGCGGGAGGGAGGTCCTTGGTGAGGGTGAAGCTGTCGATCAGCTTGCCCGAGGGCGTCAGCACCTGGGCGGAGAGGGTGCCCTCCTCCACCTTCACGTCGAGGTAGCCGTGGTCCTGGTCATTGCGCACCACGGTCCACGAGGGCTTGCTGGTCTCGAAGGGGCGCAGGGACGCGCCGCCGCCGCCCACCACGAGGTAGGTGGGGTTGCGCTCGCTCGAGGGCCCCACGGCGTTGCCCTTCATGGGTTGGCTGCGCTCGTAGTGGTGGTCGTGCCCGGTGAGGACGAGGTCCACGCCGTACTTCTCGAAGAGGGGGGTGAACTCGCGGCGGATGAGGGGCTGGGAGCCGTGCTCGCCGCTGCTCCAGGGCGGGTAGTGGAGGAAGACGACCTTCCAGGGCGCGTCGCTGGCGGAGAGATCCTGCTCCAGCCACTTGCGCTGCGAGGCCAGCGAGCAGCGGTCCTGCGAGGCCATGCCCATGGCGCAGTTGGCGTCCAGCCCGACGAAGTGCACGTGGCCCCAGTCGAAGGAGTAGTAGTGCTCGCCGCCGGTGGAGCTGGTGGGCAGGTAGAGGTTGTCGAAGTAGGGCTGGGCGCGGTTGGTGACGTACTCGTGGTTGCCGGGAACGGCGACGGAGGGCACCTGCGCGAGCAGCGGGGCCATGGGGCCGAAGAGGTTGTTCTGGAACTCGGCCTCGGTGCCCGAATCGTAGGCGTTGTCGCCGAGCATCAGGAAGAGCTCCGGCTCGCGGGCGAGCATGGCATTGGCCACGGAGCGCTGATCGGCGTTGTTCATCCCGAAGTCGCCCACGGCGGTGAAGTGGACGCTGCGGGTGCCGGGGACGGGAGCGGTGGAGAAGCGCACGGGGTTGGTGCGCGCACCACAGGCCTCGACGAGATAGGTGTACTCGGTGCCGGGCTGGAGGCCGGAGAGGACGATGGCGTGGTTGCGGCCGGCGTCCGCGGACTGGGCGGATTGGTGGGTGGAGCCTTGGGTGCCGTAGCGCACGGCGGGGACACAGTTGCCATCGAGCCGGAAGGCGATGGTGGCGGTGTCCGGGCCCACGCGCTGGAGGTAGGGCTGACGGGTCAGGCTCGCGGCGCTGGCGCTGCTCGCGGTGAAGGTGAGCGCCGCGGCCACCGCGCCGAACGCCAGGGAATACAGTCGGTGCATGGTGTCTCCTGTCCGAGCCATTCGGACCGGGAGTGCAACCGTCCACCTTTGGACATCCATCCAATTTTCGAGGCCCGCCCGCCTGTCCCACGGCGAGCGGGCGAGGGGTCGTCAGGCCTTGCCCGTGTCAGTCGAGGAAGCGCCGCTCCCAGCGGCATGTCTCCTCGGAGGTGCGGGGAGCTGTGTTCTGGTAGAGCCACTGCCCCAGCACACGCGCGAGTTCCCGGTAGGCGGGCAGAGTGTCGCCCTGTTCCGTGTCACCGGCTCCCGGCCAGCGGCCCAGGGTGATGACGGCCCGCTCGCTCTCCATCTCCCGTACGGTGTTCCGGGTGAGGAGAGCTGGGAGCGCAGTCCCACCGCACCACCCAACTACCCGCTCAGTCCGACGGAGTTGACAGGACAGCACTCCTCACGGAAGGTGTCCCACCCGCCTTTCTGAGTAATCAGTCGCCCGGGTAATCTTCTTGGGCGGTTGTCGCTTCAAGGGGCAGCCCGCATGGCGAAGGACTACGCACTCGTCGCCGCGGAGCGCCCTGATGGCGACAGCCCCGGCACATTCCTCGTGGCGCTGGCGCTCCCAGGCACGAGCACCACCGGCCGGGCGAGGGCCTTGTCGCGGCGCACCTCCAGCCAGCAGCCGTCGGCCACGGCGACGCCGCAACACGTGCGTGCCCTGAGCGGTCCGGGCCTGGGCTCACGCAGCACGTGTCCCTTTCCATCTCCTACAGGTGCGGAGGTGCGGTATGTCCACTCGCCGTGGTGATGCGTCCACCTCGTGCGCACGGCCGCCCTCAGCACTGGCGGCTTTCCTTCCGGCGCGTGCGTGCATGCACGCGGTCGAATCGAGCCCCAGAGCACCGGCGTCGCGGCAGGCACGTACTGGCACGGGGCGGGAGGTTTCGGCCCTCACCCCACAGGAGTCGAAGGCGGGAGGGGGAGGGAATATGGGCCTGTCCCCTTGGGTCAGGGGCCTACAGGCCCTCGTGCTCGCAAGCTGCCTCGTCGCCAGCACCAGCGTGGCCGGCGAAGAGCTGAGACGGGAGCGGGTAACGCTCTCGTTCAAAGCTCATGCGCGAGCCAAAGCCCCTGGCCCCCGCGTGGAAGACTGGAAGGGGGCCGTGCTCTCCCTCCGGGTGATGGACCCGGGCACCCTCGTGGTGGAGGCGGGTGATGAGGTCATCGCTGCCGGCGAGCTCCTCTGGGGCGAGGGCACGCGGCTGCGGGTGGAGCCACGCGGGGGCTATCCGCCCGCGCCGCTGCCCCGGCTGGTGAGTCCCGAGCCGGGTCGGGAAGAGGTGGAGGTGGACGTCCCGGAGGGAGTGGGCGCTGGAGGGGTGCTCACCCTCACCTATGATTGGGGCCATCAGGACACGCCTGCCCTGGAGCGCACCTGGCGCCTCCCACCCATGGCGGAGTTTCCACCCGAGTGGCTCGAGGACGAACTGGTTGAGACAGAGCAGGAGGGCACGCCGGAGGACGAGGGAGATAGCGCGCTAGCCTTCCTCTCGCCACGGCAGGCCTCGCTCCCCGTCCAGGTGGACCCAGAGCGTCCGGAGTTGCTCTGGGTTCCCGCGTACGCCTCTCGGGAGGAGCTCGCCTCGCGACTCTTCGGGGATGCGTCCGCAGTGGGCGCCTTCGACTTCGAGCCCCGCACGGTGCCCCCCAACGTGGAAGGGGAGCCACGCCAGTGTGTTCGCGTGCGCCAGCCACCCGCTTTGCGGCCCGAGTTCCTCGCGCAGGTGCGCGGCGCCCTGGACGAACGACTGAAAACGGATGACACGTGGAGCCGCGCCTGGCTCTCGGCGGAGTCCCTTGACAAGCCCGGGGCCGAAGCGCTCGTGGAGCGCGGCCTGCGCTGGTCTCAGCGCTCGGAGATTCCAGACGGCTCCGGCCAGAGCTACTTCGACAGCTACCTCCAGACGCTGGCGCCCTGGCGGGACGCGAAGCCACGCGGGCTGCTGGGGGACACGCTCGCCCAGGACTGGCACTTCCTCGGAGAGGCCTCCGAGCCCCTGCAGAAGGCCATCGCCCTGCGCTCTCAGCGCTGGAAGACGAGCTACACCGTCACGGATGGCTCACCCGTCCTCTCACCTGGAGACGTGGTGGGGCGCTTCTACTTCCCGAACGGCTCCCTCGGCCTGGACTACGACGTGCTCTCCCTCCTCACACCGGAAGAGCGCATGGGCATCTTCGACACCGTCCTCGAGAGCTCAGCGCTCACATCCGACGACCTCGAGGAGGACGCTGCCCAGTTGCTCGGGCGGGTGGTGCTATCCATGCCCGCCGAGGAGTTTCCCTCCCTGGAGCGCAGGCTCACTTCGGGCGAAGCGCTGGAAAAGCTGCTTGGCAGCAACGCGCCGCAAAAAGTGCTGCTGGGGCAGGCCTTCACCCAGAAAGCGCTGGCCTCGCTTCCACTGCTGCTCGGCTCGCTCGACGACCTGCCCTCCTTCGAACTGGGGCACGAAGGCGGGGCGGCATACCTGGTGAACGTGTCCTCCGGGCTGGTGCCCACGAAGCCGGTGGCAGCGGAGACGTGGGACGTGAAGAAGGGAGTGAGCCTGGAAGCAGAGCCCGCGCTACCCCAGGAGGCAGCAGGGGCCTCCCAGCGCATGGCCCTGTACTTCGAGCCGGTGAAGCACAATTTCCAGGCCCGTTATGGCTCTTCGACGGAACCAGGCACCCGTAGCCGCGCCTTTCACCCGCTGGAGTGGGTGCGCGTGGAAGTCCACGGGCCCGAGCCACGCACCCAGCTCATGACGGCCATGGAGCTGGCCCTGCACGCCTCCCTGCCGGATGAAGCGCTTATCTGGGAGGCGGTGAGCCGCATCATCGAGATGCACATGTTCTACCACGCCGTGTCTGCATTGGCGAAGGCACCGCTGCTCCCAGGTGTGCCGGCCACCGCCGTGGAAGGTGGCGCCCTCGCGGCGGCGCAGAGGGCGGCGGTACGTCAGTTCGTAGGCCGCATGGCCCTGCTGACGACTCTGGCAGTGGTAGACACCTGGCGCGCGGAGCTGTCGCGGACGGCGGAGGGACGGTACTTCCTCGCGGTGCATGACCTGGCACTGCTCGCACTGGCCGCGCGCGACATTTCCAAGCTCGTCAGCTCGGGCATATGGCGCGAGATGGCGTACCGGGGCGGGCTGCTGCTGAGTCAGTCTGGCGCACGGGCCTCGGCGGGACTGCGCGAGTCCGTCGAGTCCATACAGGCCCTGGCCAAGACGTTGGAGCGGATGCTCGCCGAAGGCAAGGCCGTTGCGACACCGGACGGACTGCGGTTTTCCCTTCCTGGTGGGGCCGAGGCCTTCAAGCAGGCTTTCTTCGCCATACGGGGGGAAATTGCCGCTGCACGGGCCCTCGGCGGCATTCGCGGCGCGGGGCTCGCGGCGGAGGAAGCCGAGAAGACGCTGGCGGCGCTCAAGTCGCTGGCGACAGAGAGCCAGGAGATGGCGAGCGCCTACAGCGCCGTGGCAAGGCGCGCGGCGGCACTCCCGGCGGACAAGGCGCGGGAGTACCTCGCTGCGGTGGAATCGCTTCGCGCCTCCGCTCGCGGTTCGGCGAGTCCTGCGCTGGCGCAGTTGCTAAGGCGCTCCGGGGCATCGAGCGTGGCGGACCCGCGCGCCTTCATCAAGGACGCCGAGTGGCTCGTCCGTCACCCAGAACTGGAAGCCGAGGCCGTGGCTGAGCTGGCAAGAAAGGCCTGCAGGGACAGCGTCGACTTGCGCTGGCTGCGCTTGTCGGGGCTGACGATGGAGGACCTCAACACCATGGCCAAGGACAGCATGATGCCGTGGAAAGACCTCCAAAAAGCAGCGGCCAATCCGGGGGATCTGAAACTGCAACGGCGGATGCGCGAGCGACTCCGTGGCATCGCGGCGGAACTGCTGACAGAGCGCAATGCACAGAAACTCTTCCCGGGATTCCGGCTGACAGGACGGCAGGTGAAAATGAAAGAGGGGCACGTGATCGACAACGTGCTTACGGCAATGGATGGCTCGCGGCTTCAACATGGGGTGGAGGTAAAGGGCTGGAACGAAGCAAGGTGGCGCAAGGCACTCGACGCTTGGATAGCCAGGGAGGGCGGCGCCAAGCTCGACAGCAAGCAGGATGCACTGGTAACGCAGCTACGACGCCTGCTCGACCAGCTCGCGGATGCGGTAACGGCTCCTCGAGGGTCACCGTTCCTCGTCATTACAGACAAACTGAGCAGGCCGACCAAGATCAAGCTGCTCAGATTTCTTGATGCGAACGCACCAGAGGCGGTGCTCATACACATAGAAGAGGTGCAGATTCTGGAGATGACGAAAAAGTTGCGCGCGGCTCTCATGTTGCCAGAGGGCTTGTCCGGAGGTGCGCCATGAATCGCTGGCCTCTGTGGGCGGTCCTGGCTCCAGTCGAGCCCGCCCAGATGGAGAGCCGGGCCCGAGCCGCGCTGAGCTTTGAGGAGGACAAAGAGGACGGGAAGGAACCATCCTTCGAGCTCATCAGGGGCAGTGGTCGCTACCATGCCATCGTGGGCACGGATCCCCTCGACTTGGGTGCGGAGTTGCGAATCGCCAAGGCTCTATCACTCGAACTCGATGAGCCCGTGTACTCGGTTGAACGTGCCAAGGAGCCGTGGGCCGTCACGTCTTGGCGCAACGGTGCGCTAGAAGTCGAGGAAGCAAACCCAGAAGCTCTGGCGAAGTCGCTCGGCTGCCCACTACCAGGTAGCACGAAGACCTCGAGCCGAACCGCAAGGAAGCCGCTACGGACAGTCGCGCTGATTGAAGGTGTTCAGGCAGAGGAGGCGCGACGCGCGCTAGAGAAAGATTATGGAGAACCACTACGTCAGGGGCGGTTCCACCTCGAGGACACTCCGCGAGGAGCCCTTCTCGCTGGAACAACAGGGGGTATAAGCTTCGCTGACATTACCGCGTCGGAACGGCTTCCTCATGTCAAGGTGTATGGGGTGACTGCTTCGCCGCGCCTTGACATGTTCTCCGTAACCGTATTGCGAGGAGGAGACGGCATTGAACGGTTCACGCGACCGCTCCGTCCGGATCCGTGCGTACCCGAGGTCAGCGAAATCAAGGGAGAGAGTACGCCCGAGCGGATTCTCTCGGCGCTGGGCATCCCTGCGGAGTGGTTCTTGAACGAGTGAGGGGAAGATGAGTCCGTGTATTCGATTGGTTGAGCGCTACCTCCGCACCGGCAACACCGACCCGCATCACACGGCATGGCCGGGAGGTTTCCTCGAGAGCGCCCAGCGAGCGCGCAACGACCTGCGAAACGCGCTCGCCAGCGAGGTGCAGCGCCTCGCCGCAGGATGAGCCTGCCCCACAAAACCAGGGCAGGCCCAAAATGGGCGGAGGATGTCGAAGGGGAAACAGCCCCCTTCATCTTCCGCCCACGACTGTTCTCATTCCTCAGGGCTTCTTCACATCGTAGGAGACGAGCTCCTCCAGCCGCTCGCCGTCCTCCTTCACCTTGCCGATGCCGGGAGCCAGCCAGTACGTGCGCTCCTGATTCTCCTTGTCCCCGCGCTCGCGCTTGACGCGGAGGACATTCGTGAAGGTGCCCGCGGGCGTGACGACGGTCTCGTTCACCGCCTCCACGCGCCAGATGTATGTCTTGTCCTTGTCCTCCGTCGAGCCATCCCCCAGGCGCGTCAGCTCACGGATGTCCGAGTCGTAGCGCCAACCCACCGGCCGCTCCGTCGCGATGGACTTCACCGTCGCGGGACTCCAGGTCGTCACTCGCGCGAGCGTTGTTCCCTTGCGGTCCTCCTCGCGCAGGCGCACCACCACCCCGTTCACCTCGAGCTGCCAGGACAGCTCCTCCAGGTGTGGCTGCGTGCTGCGCACCGCGATGGCCCTCATGCTCGTCTCCGGCACCGCCTGCTCGCCCAGCACCTCCACCCGCTTCTCGAAGGTGCCCTTCACCGGATCCGTGATGCGGTACGTCCACGTGGAGCCCACCGTGAGTGGCCAGAGGCTCGTGAACGGGGCCGGTTGCTCGGGGTCCGAGGGTGTCTCCCCCGTGCCAGGAGGAATGTCCGGCAGGTCCACCGTCCCATCCTGGTTCGTGGATGGCCCCTGGCCTCCCGTGGGCAGGCTCCCGCCCTCACCGCACCCCGTCCAACACAGCGCCGCCATCAGTGCGGCCCATCCCCAACGCCTCATCCCCGCTCCTCCCAGGCGCCCTTGTTCGAGGGCATCTCCGACCACCTCAGTCCCCGGAGCGGGCCTCCCGCCGAGCGGCTCAGCACCGTCGCGATCATCCCCGGCTCCTTCTCCTCCACCTCGAGCTCCAGCCTCCGTCCGTCGAAGTCCAGCGCGCAGCTGCGCACCAGCACGTTCCGCTCGCCGAGCCGCTGCCTCAGCCACGCCTCCGCGCCCGCCAGGTCATCCGCCTGGGCCGACACCAGCACCCGCTGTTTCGTGGTCACGGGCTCCTTCTTCTCGAAGAAGTCCAGCACCAGCAGCAGCGCGGCGACGAACGCGGTGCCCACTCCGGCCAGCTCCAGGCTGCCGTGTCCGCACGCCATGCCCAGGCCGATCATCAGGAAGAGGATGGCCGCGTCACGCGGATCCTTCAGCCCCGAGCGGAAGCGCACGAAGCTGCCCAGGCCCACCAGCCCGAAGGCCTTGGCCGTGCTGTCGCCGATGACGGCGGTGATGACGGCGGCCGCGGTGCACAGCAGCACCTGCGCCTGCATCATCTCCGCCTTGGGCAGCGGCCTGCGTGTCACCAGGCGCCACGGCCGCAGCGCGAGCACCGTGCCGATGAGCACCGCCGCCATCAGGCGGGGCAACATCTCCCCCGCCCCGGGATGGGACACGCTGGACACCGAATCTTGATGGAAGAGTCCCGAGAACAGCCCGTCCATGGCCCATCCTTTCCGTTCAGAGCGCCGGCCGCGAGGCTTCGTCCCCGGCCATCCATTGCGAGGTGCGCTCCGAGGGGAGCGCGGCCAGGTGCGAGGCGGCCACGAGGCGGTAGGCGTTGCGCAGCACCGGCAGGCGGCCGGCGGTCAGCTCCAGTGCGCGCAGCATGAGGGCCTCGGCCCGCTCCGTCAGGGGCAGTCCCTCCATCGAGGACACCACCGTGGCCGGCCAGCGCGACACGAAGGCCTCGCGCAGCCTCCAGGCCCGCGGATCATCCATTCCGTCCAGCGAGTCGAGCGCCTCCTTCGTCAACGGAGCGCCGCGCTCGCGCAGGGCGAAGGCCTCGTCGTTGGACAGCCCGGAGAGCGAGCGCAGCACCAGCTTCAGGGCCTTGTCCTCCAGCGCCACGCGAAGTCGCCGGGCGAAGGGCGTGTCCAGTCCATTCACACTGCGCAACACCGCCAGCCGGTCATGGCCGAGCAGGCTCTCGCGCAGGGCGTCCGCCCGGGCCGAGTCCAGGCCGGTGAGGCTGCGCGCCACGTCCGCGTACAGCCCCTGGCGCACGCCCTGCTCCCGCGCCGCCCAGGCCGGCTCGTCGTCCACCCCGGCCAGCCCGCGGAGCACCTCGCTCAATCGCCCCTCGCGCAGGGCGTGCTCGCGCAGGGCCCATGCCTCGGGTGAGCCATTGTGCTTGAGGCCGGCGAGCACGTCCGCTGGCGCGTGGCCATAGAGGCGCTCGCGCAGGGCCATGGCCTGGGGGGACGGGTTGATGCCGAGGCTCATGGCCACGTCCTGGGGCACCACCTCCGCCAGCAGCTCGCGCAGGGCCCGGGCCGGCTCGTCGTCCAGTCCCGTGAGGCTGCGCACCGTCAGCCCCGGGAATCGCTCCACGAACCCCAGCCGCCGCTGGTGCGCGGGGAAGCCGGGAATGCCGCCCAGCAGCCACACCGCCAACTGCGGCTCGCGCACCTCCAGCCCGTCCAGCACGCGGAAGAAGTGCTCCTCCACCTCGTCCACCGTTGACGGCACCTGCACCGGTGTGGGGCTCGGCGGCGTCATCCGCTGCGCCGGCAGTTCGCGGCCCTCCAGCCGCGCCACCACCGCCTCCACCAGGCGCTGCTCCAGCACGTGCAGCGGTTGATCATTGTTCTCGATGACGAGCCAGCGCGAGGGATCCTTCCGCGCCAGGGTGAGGAAGGCCTCCCGCATCCGTACCGCCAGGCCCGCGCCAGCCAGTCCCTTGCGGCTGTCCGAGTCCGGCGCCCGCTCGCCCTTGCTCTTCCCGAGCCGCTTGCGCAGCCGGGCCAGCTCCGGCTCCACGTCCACCAGGATGACCAGGTCCGGCCACAGCCCCTGCGAGGCCAGCTCGCACGCCGGCTCGAGCGCGGACCCGGGCAGCCCGCGCCCGCCGCCGCTCAGCGCCAGCTGCGAGTACAGGTAGCGATCGCTGATGCACACCTCGCCCCGGGCGAGCGCGGGGGCGATGACCTCCTCGAGCTGCTGCGCGTCGCGGGCGAGGTTGAGGAAGAACTCGGTGCGCGGCGACATCTCCAGCAGCTTCGAGTCGCGGGTGAGCTCGCGGATGCGCCGGGCGATGGGCGAGCGCAGCTCTCCTCCCTCGCGCGCGTGCGCCACCCGGTAGCCCAGCCGCCTCAGGCGCTCGGCCAGGAGGTTGGACAGGGTCGTCTTGCCGCTGCCGTCGATGCCTTCGAAGTCGATGAACACGGTTGCTCAGCCCCCCAGAATCCCGTCCGCGACGAAGTCGTGGACCCTCGCCATCCCCTCGGCGAACTTGCTGTACGCCGGCTTCCTCCCGGGGTTGAGCGCCGCCAGCCACTCGGGCAGCGCCTCCCCCAGGTGCTTCACCTCCACCACCACCCGCTCGTCCATCGCCAGCGGCTCACCCAGCCGCTCCGCGCTCAGCGTCGTCTCGGAGAGCGCCAGCTCCGGCGTAATCCCGTGGAAGCCGATGTCCCGGTCCACCGTCACCCGCCACGCCCGCGAGCACTGGTACACATGCCGCCGGTACGTCACCGCCAGCACCGGCATGAGGCTTCCCCCGGCGATGAGCGGCAGCAGCCGCACGCCGCCCCCCAGCACGTTGCGCAGCTGCGTGCGTGGCACCCACACCCGGCGCTTCTGGGTGAGGCCGTTGCGCTCGCGCTTCACCTCCAGCACCACGCGCTGCACGCCCCCGGCGCCCACGTCCGGCGAGTACTCCTTGGTACGCACCTTGAGGCAGTCCCGCGGTGTGTCCAGCGAGCGCCGCGCCAGCGGGTAGCCCGGCTTGTCGAAGTAGACGGAGGTGATGCTCGTGGGGGGCGACAGGCATCCGCCCAGTGACGCGGACAGCCGCGCGCACAGCGCGAGCGCCCCGTCCCTGCCCAGCACCAGCTTGAACTCCCGGCGCAGCCTGGTGACTTCTCCTTCCGCGAACTGGAGCATGGTCTCTCTCCGTTCCTAGAAGCGGGTGGCGAGCTGCAGCGAGTACTCGAAGCCCGCCGCCAGATCGCCGGGACGCAGCGCGTGCTCGGCCTGCAGCTGGGCCTTGAAGTGCTCGGAGTAGAGGACGTTGATGCCGCCCACGAAGGCGTAGCCACGGGCCTTCAGCGGGCCGAGCAACTGCATCATCTCGGCGCCCGCCACCGGCTGCACCGCGAGGCCCTCCAGGAGCAGCGGCACCGTATAGCTGGCCAGCCCCATCTGCGCGGCGAAGGGCCCCGTGGGCAGGTGCCCGTTGACGTACTCGCCCGTTACCTGCAGCCCTCCCAGCTTCAGCGCCGCGTCCGCGGCCAGCGCGTAGGTGCGCGCGCCCTCGAAGGCCTGCGCGAAGTAGGTGCTCGCCCCGAGGGTGAGCATCTTGATGGGACGCACGGTGGCCCGCAGCGCGGCGTCCTCGCTGGCGCGGATGCCCGTGTCGTCGTCCTTGGTGCCCTGGAAGACGCCTCCGGACACCTTCAGCTTCCACGCCTCCTTGAGGCTCACCTCGCCCATGAGCCCCAGCCGCCGGCCGCCCAGGTTGTGCGTGTCCTCCAGGTAGTCCGCCACCAGCCCGCGGTGGATGACCGGCAGCCGCCAGGCGGACTCGAGCTCGCGCGCCAGGAAGGGCGCCTTGAACTGGCCGCCGTAGAGGCGCAGCCGCTTCTGCTCATCGGCCACCCGCACGAAGGCGTCCTTGAGCAGCGATTTGGACGACAGGTCCGCCGTCACCTCCGCTTCCACATGAGGCAGCGACGCGGCCAGGCCCACGCGCGCCGATTCAATGGACAGCGAGCGGGCGTACTTCTCGCGCTCATCCGCGCTCACCCGGGCGAAGACGCGCCCGAAGGGAACGACCCGCAGTCCTCCCTTCCCCTCGCGGTTGGCCGCGGTGCCCTCACCGCCCTCCGAGAGCGGCTCCTCCAGCTTCGGCTTCGGCTCCTTCTTCTTCTCCGGCTTGGGGACCTCCACCTGCGCGGGCGTGGGCGTGTCCAGCTCGGGGGTCAGCGCGGCCACCTCCTCGGGCTCGGGCTGGGCCGCCGCGATCGCCTCGGGCTGGGCCGCGTCCACCTCGGGCTGCCACGCCTCCGCCTCTGGTGCGGGCTCCGCGGCCAACGCTGGCACGCCCAAAAGGAGGACCGAGGCGAGAAGCCCTCGCCTTTCCTTCCCGAACCCTCGCCGCTCGCCCATGCACTCCTCCCCGCCCGGTCCGGGAGGGTGGCTTGCAACCGGAGTGCCCGGCAGGAGGTTGTCCGGGGGCCGACAGCCGCTGGGCCTCGGCGTGCGAAAGCCACCGGCACAAGGGCGTCACGAGGCCGTGACAGGGAAGGAAACTTCCACCCGAGGGAGACGGAGCGCCTGTCGAAGTTACCGCTCCGGGGGAGGCTTGTTTTCAGTCTTCACCGGCGAGGACGCGCGATCAGGGCAGGGCGCACCCGCGCTTTCCGATGCCGGGAAGGAGCTGAACGCTTCGAGCCCGGGGACCTCTTGTTGTCGGCTTCGAGTGATTCGCTGGCCGAGCGGACCGTGGCTTGTGGGAACTCAACGAAGCGGGTGGAAGGTCCGCGGCGCTCGTCACTCGTAGTCGACTACGAGTGTAGAATACAAAATATGTGGGACAACATGGGCTTCACTCGTAGTCGACTACGAGTGACGGCTGATTGCCCCCTCGCGCCCGGAAAGTCGGCGCCTCTGTCCGGGCGCCCGGAGTGCTGGAAGTTTCGAGATCGCCGTGGGCGGGGCTTTCAGCTAGTACTTCTTCATGAACATCAAAGCGATGGTGCGGAAGCTCATGGCGTTGAGCTTGGGGCTTCTCCTTGGCTCCTGTAGCGCCACCGGGCCGATGGTCGCGGGCCCATCCGGGCCGCGGGACCTGTCCAGGTATGTGCTCGTCATCGAGAAGACGGCAGATGGGCAGGCGACCCACACCTGGAAACCCGCCAAGGACTTCGACCTGATGGAGTCCCGGAGTCTGGCGAGCGTCCCGGCCGACGAGGGCCGTATCGTCCGGGTGTCACTCAATGCGGCGGAATGCGAACGCCAGTATGAAATTTGCGTTCCGGAATGCCAGGCCAGCACGCGAATCCATCAGGTCGACAAATACATCTACGATTCCCAGCAGTACGGTCCGTGGCGGACCGGGAAGAAGAGTTACTGCGTGAGCGCTTGCATGAAACAGCTCGCCAACTGCCAGAGAGAGGCGGGCCGTGAGCCTGTTAAATTCGAAGCCATCGACACCGCGGTCGATTGGCTCAAGCGCCACCAGGATGAGCTCGCGCTCGGAGCCGTTGTCGTCATCGCGGGAGTGGCTTTCCATGTTGCCGTCTGCGCTGGAGGCATCATGCTGCTCGCTCCCGTCCTGCTCTTCGCCGAGGTGCCACAATGACGATAGGGGAAATCATCAGCTTCGAGGCGCCACGGATCATCGGAAGGTACCGGACGGAGCAGACCTCTCCCGAGGAGAGCGAGCTGCTCCTGGTGGCCAGGGATGCCTTGTTGTTCATCTCCGAGTTGGGGCAGGACTACCGCTTCGAGGACTATCGCCGGAGCCCCGGCGCCTCTCTTCCGCCCTCCGAGGGAAAGACTTCCATCGGGACGCTCCTGGGTGAAGCGGCGGGGCTCATGGTCCGGATCCGAGGAGAGCTCCACCTGCCGGAGGAGAAGGAGCTGGCGTCGGTCGTCATCGACGCACTCCACTTCATCGCCTCGACTGGCCAGCAGACGGCGTTCGAGGCGTTTCGCCGCGATGCGCTTGCCCCCCGCCCGCCGCACGTCTTCGCCTCGTTCAGGACGCGCGAGGAGGCGAAGGCCTGGCTCGACCAGCAGCCCGAGCCGCCGGCTCAAGGACAGGTGTTGGTCGCCGGTGAGTACTATCAGTTCTATTATTTCCGCGAGCTGAACCGCCGGGGGCTCCTGCCACAGTTCACCGTGGAGATGCTCATCCGGCTATTGATGGAGGAGGGGCCTCCCGCCACCGTGGCCTCCTTTGTCTCTCATGAGGAGGCAGAGGACTGGCTGGCGAAGCAGCTCGCGCCACCGAGCCATGCCTTCATCTCGATTGGCGGGGAGTACCACCTCGCGGTCTTCCACGAGAACCTCCACCACCGCGCCATCCATCCCATCTCCATCGTCGAGAGGCTCGAGAAGTGGGAGCGGGAGCAGAGGTCGTGAGGCAGGTGTCCTCCCTCCTGGAGTCCGTGCTCGAACGGCCCTCTCCGGAGATGCTCACGGCCAGAGGTTGGTGATCACGATGGGCCGACGCGCGCACCCCGGGCTATCGTCCCCGGCGGTTGTCACTTCAAGAGGCACCCCGCATGGCGAAGGACTTCGCGAGCGTCGCCCGGAGGCGCCCTGCTGGGGCCGGTCTCGGCACATTCCTGTTGGCGCTTGCGCCGTCACGGCGTGCCTCCGGTCAGCCGCGGGCCAGGGGGCTCCAGGCCCTCCTACTCGCCAGTTGCCTCGTGGCCAGCATGAGCGCGGCCGGCGAGGAGTTGGGACGCGTGAGGGTGACGCTCTCGGCCGAAGCGCATTCGCGAGCCAGAGCCGCCAGCCCCCGTCCGGAAGAGTGGAAGGAGGGCTCGCTCGCCCTTCGGGTGGTGGACCCCGGCCGCCTCGTGGTGAAGGCAGGCGATGACATCATCGCCGCGGGCGATTTGAATTGGGGGGAGGACAAGCGGCTGCGGGTGGACCCGAGCACGGCCCACCCGCCAGCGGCGCTGCCCCGGGTGGTGAGCCGCGAGCCAGGCCGGGAGGAGGTGGAAGTAGATGTCCCGGAGGGGATGGGCGCTGGTACCCTGCTCACCCTCACCTATGAGTGGGGCTGGGACTACCGGGACGCGCCCGCCCTGGAGCGCACCTGGCGCCTTCCGCCCATGGAGGACATCCCACCCGAGTGGCTGGAGGACGAGCAGGCTGAATCGGAGCGGGAGGACACGCCCGAGGACGGGGAGGACAGCGCGCTCACCTTCCTCTCGGCCCCGGAGGCTTCCTTCCCCGTGCGGGTGGACCCGGAGCGGCCCGAGCTGCTCTGGGTGCCTGGGTACGCCTCGCGGGAGGAGATTGCCTCACGACTCTTCGGGGATGCCGCGGCGGCGGGTGCTTTCGACATCGAGCCCCGCGCACCTCCCTCCAGCGCCGCTGAAGGCCTCCAGGTCTGCGTGCGCGTGCGCCACCCGCCAGCGCTCGTGCCGGAGTTGCTCGCCCCCATGCGCCGCGCCCTGGATGCGCGATTGGAGGAGGATGTCAATGGACCTGGAGCCGCCGCGCTGGTGGAACGCGGCCTGCGCTGGGCTCAACGCTCCAACATTCTGGACGGGGCCGGGCAGAGCTACTTCGACCGCTACCTCCAGGTGCTCGGCCCCTGGCGGGACGAGGACGGGTCCTCCCTCGGCGACGCCGCCGAGCCCCTGCGCAAGGCCGTCGCCCTGCGCTCCAAGCGCTTCAAGACGCGCTACATCGTCACGGATGGCTCGCCCGTCCTCGCTCCGGGCAGTGTGGTGGGCCGCTTCTATTTTCCCGACGGCTCCAGCGTGCAGGTCCGTACCCAACTGCTGCTCACCGAGGAGGCGTCCCTGGAGCGGGCGGAGCTGCGGGTGCGCAACGCTCCCCGAAGCACACCGCGCGTCATCATCCCCGGGAAGGACGGACGCTGGCGCGGCTACAGCGCCGAATTCAACACCACCCCCGGAGCACCCCAGCCGCTCGACGACCCCGAGGGCAATGCCTACTGGTACTACCCGGGGACGCTCCTCATCCGCCCGGGAGACTGGCGGCCGGGGCTCTCCGGTACGGGGGAGCTGGCGTCCCCGCGGCGGGAGCTTCTCCAGACAGCCCTGGCCACGGCGACACCGCGAGAGCCCCAGCCTCTGCTCGCCCTGGACCATGACGTACTTTCCCTTCTCACTCCGGACGAGCGACTCGCCGTCTTCAACACCCTCCTCGGGGGCCCCGCGCTCACCTCCGACCTGAGGGAGGACGCGGTGCACCTGCTGACGCGGGTGCTGCTGTCCACACCCGACCTGGAGTTCCCCCCTCTGGAGCGCAAGCTCACTTCGAGCGGAGCGCTGGAGACGCTGCTGGGCAGCAACGCGCTGGACAGCAAGGTGTTGCTGGGACAGGCCTTCACCCAGAAGGCGCTCGCCTCGTTTCCCCTGACGCTGGACGTCCTCGAGTCCCTGCCCACCTTCCACCTGGGGCGTGAGGGCGAGAAGACATACCTGCTCAACGTGCCCCATGGGCGGGTGTCCACGGTGTTGGTGGCACCGGAGGCCTGGGAGGCGCGGCAGGGGGTGCACCTTGGAGCCGAACCCGCGCTGCCCGGAGAAGCGGTGGGGCCCGCCAGGCGCATGGCCCTGTACTTCCAGCCGGTGCAGCAGGAATTCAAGGCGCGCTACTTCCCCTCCGTGGACGAGCTGCCGCGCAGCCGGGCCCTGCACCCGCTGGACTGGGTGCGGGTGAAAGTAGCCGGGCCACGGCCTCGCACGCACCTGATGACGGCGATGGAGCTGGCCCTGCTCGCCTCCACGCCGGACACGTCGCTCATCTGGTCGGCGATCAGCCGCATCAGCGAGATGCAGATGTTGTACGGCGCCGTGTCGGCGCTGGCGCGGGCGCCGCTGTTGTCAGGAGTGCCAGCCACGGCCGCTCGAGGCGGCACCGTGGTGGTAACGCGCGGAGCGGCGGCGCGCTTGTTCGTGGGCCGTATCTCGCTGGTGGCGACGCTGGCGGTGGTGGACACGTACAGGGACGAGCTGTCGCGGACGCCCGAGGGACGGGACTTTCTCGCGGTGCATGACCTGGCCATGGTGGCGCTGGCCGGCAGGGACATCTACAAGCTCGCCACGTCGGGCATAGGGCGCGAGCTGGTACACCGGCGCAGGTTGGCGTCGAGCGCGGCTGGCGCCCGGGCCTCGTCCGGACTGCGTGAGTCGGTGGAGTCCGTCCAGGCCCTGGTGAAAACGCTGGAGCGGATGCTCGCCGAGGGCAAAGCCGTTGCGACACCGGACGGACTGCGGTTTTCCCTTCCTGGCGGCGCCGAGGCCTTCAAGCAGGCCTTCTTCGCCATCCGGGGGGAGCTGGCCGCTGCGCGGGCCCTCGGGGGCATTCGCGGCGCGGGGCTCGCGGCCGAGGAGGCCGAGAAGACGCTGGAAGCGTTGAAGCTGCTGGCGGCGGAGAGCCAGGAGCTGGCGCTCGCCTACGGTGCGGTGGCGCGGCGCGCGGCGGCGCTGCCAGCCAACAAGGCCCAGGCGTACCTCGCCGCCGTGGAGTCGCTGCGCTCCTCGGCGCGCAGCAACGTGAAGCCGGCGCTGGCGCAATTGCTGAGGCGCTCAGGAGCACCGAGCCTGAAGGACCCGTTTGCCTTCCTGAAGGATGCAGAGTGGCTCGTCGGTCACCCGGAATTGGAAACCGAGGCAGTCGTTGAGCTGGCGAGGAAGGCTTGCAAGGACAGCATCGACCTGGGCTGGCTTCGCTCGACAAAGCTGGCCATGAAGCACCTCAACTTCATGGGTAGGAACAAGATGACGCCTTGGAAAGATTTCCAGCAGGCGGCGGCGGAACCGTGGAATTCAAGGCTACAGCGTAGGGGGCGTGAGCGACTCCGCGGCATCGCGGCGGAGATGCTGACCGAGGACAATGCGCAGAGGCTCTTCCCGGGCTTCCGGCTGACTGGGCGGCAGGAAAAAATGGAAGGGGGCCATGTCATTGACGACGTGCTTACGGCGATAACGGGGTCGAAGCTTCAACATGGGGTAGAGGTAAAGGGCTGGAACAAAGACAGGTGGCGCATTGCGCTCAATGCGTGGGATGCCAAGCAAGGAGCACAAACGGTCAGCGAACAGCAGGCTGCACTAGCAGATCAACTGCAGCACCTGCTCGAACAACTCGCCGATGCGGGGACGGCACCTCGAGGGAAGCCCTTTCTCGTTATCACTGACAAGCTAAGTGGGCCGACCAAGGAGAAGCTCGCAGAATTCCTAAGCAGAAATGCGCGGGGCACACAGGTCATTGAGATGGAGGAAGCTCAAATATTGGAGAAGACGAAGCAATTGCGTGCGGCACTGAGCCTGCCGGAGAACTTGTCTGGAGGCGCTCCATGAACCGGTGGCCTCTTTGGGCAGTCCTGACTCCTGGCGAGCCCGCGCGGCTTGAGCGCCGTATCCGTGCCGCGCTGATGTTGGAGGAGGACGAAGAGGACGGGAAGGAACCATCCTTCGAGATCATCCCAGGCAGTGGTCGTTACCATGCCATCGTGGGTACGGATCCCGGCGATGTGGGCGCCGAGTTCCAAATCGCCAAGGATTTGTCACTCGAAGTCGCTGAGCCCGTGTACGCGATTGAACGCGCCAACGACCCATGGGCTGTCACGTCGTGGCGAAACGGTACGCTAGAGGTCTTGGAGGTGAGCCCAGACGGCTTGGCGAAATCTCTCGGTTGTCCGCTGCCAGGAAGCGAGAAAGCGTCTAGCCGAGCAGCGAGAAGGCCCTTGCGGAAGGTTGCAGTGGTGGAAGGAGTCCTGGCACAGGAGGCGATTCGGGTGTTGGAGGAGGATGCTGGCGAGTCATTCACTTCAGGACGCTATCGCCTCGAGGACACGCCACGAGGGCTCCTCATTGCCAGTGGAACTGGCGACATCGGGTACGCCGACATCACTGTGTCGGAACGGTTTCCTCATGCGACCGCATATGCGGTGATTGCCTCGCCAGACCTGGACGAGTTTTATGTTACCGTAAGGCGAGGGGGTGAGGGCGTCGAAGAGTTCGCCCAGCCGCCCGCTGAGTTTCCGCGGCTGCCAGTTGTCAGCGAAATAAAGGGCGAGCGCTCGCCCGAGCGGATTCTCGCGGCGCTGGGCATCCCGGCGGAGTGGTTCCGGAATGAATGATGGATGTCCGGGCCGCTTCACCTGGACCCCGGCTGAGCGGCGTGGGCCTTCCCCGGTTCGGTGCGCTCCGAGTGAGTGTGACACACGCTGGAGCACCAGGCGTCAGGGGAAGGTCACGTTGCCGAGGGTGACAAGGCGCTTCCCGCTCTCGTCCCACAGCTTCAAGGTGAAGGTGCCTCGGGCCTCCCGGTCCGTCAGCTCCCACTCCACCACGACCACTTCCGGCTTCTCTGTGTCCGGCAGGATGGGCGAGGGCTGCCAGAGCATCGTCACTGGTGTTACCTGCTGCCCCTTGCCCATGAGCGCCGCATCCCTGACCGTCCAGGGCTGCGTGCCTGGGTTCTTCAGCCTCACGGCCACGGCCACTCGCACCACGTTCGCCGCGCGTGTCGTCGAGCGATAGCTGATGACCGTGTCGGTGCCTAGGGCGTTGCTCGCGGGCTGGGTGAGACCTCTCGTGATGTCCTCGGCCTTCACGCTCTGGTCTTTCATCGCCATCAACCCGCTGGCGATCAGCCCCGTGATTCCGCCCGGTCCCTTCTCCAGCCGCATCCGCTCCAACTCCTGGCCGAGCCGCTGGGACTTCTTGCGCTCCTCCTGGTTCTCCCGCTGGTAGTCCTCCACGGTGCGCTTGAGGCGGAACACGTCCACCTGTCGTGTCCCAAGCGCGGGGTGGCCCACCAGCATGAAGGCGGCGCTCGTCGGGGCCGCCCCATCCGCGAAGCGCACCACCACCTTGAACCGCTCTCCGGGCTGGAGATCCGAGGGGGGGAGGATGTTGAAGCTGCGCGTGCCCGTGGACACGTCCTCGAAACGCTCGCGGTCTTGCAGCTCCAGCGAGCCCGGCACCAGCGGCGAATCGAAGCGGAAGGTGATGGGCAGCTCCGGGCTGATGCACACTTCCCGCACGCTGCCGGTGGGCTCCGCTGGCAGTTCCACGCTGGAGGGTGAC
>NZ_JPMI01000219.1 GCF_000733295.1 Archangium violaceum Cb vi76
GCCTCACAGTCCGGGAGCGGCGATTGGGCGGTGGCGCTGGCCTCCACGAGGAGCACCAGCGCCAGGAGGGCGGCGGGGGAGGAGACGGACACGGAGCGGGGACCTCACGCAAGGGGAAGAGACCGGAGACGTGGCCTCTACCACACCTTCCCCTCCGGTAGGGTGTGGGTCGTGTCCAGCTTGCGATCCGTCAACTGCCAGCACGGTCTTGAGCCCCCGGACATGGATGTTGATCACCTACGCCGCGGCCCTTGGCGAATCATCGATGTCTGGGGGACTTAGTCGAAGCGCTCCACCGCCTCCACGTTTTGGAGGGTGAACATCAGGGCATTGTCTGGCGTACTCCCTGGTTCCATCTCAGTACCGGGACCAGGCTTGTAGTACCCACCGCCTCGCTTTACCAAACTCGGCCCGGTGAAGATCTGCATGCAGACCTTGAATGTGTCTCCGGTGGGCGTCCGGGCCTCGGTGAACCGGCCATAGATGTGACCCTCCCCGAAGGAGAGACGGCCTTGGAGAACGGTGCCCGCTGGCAGCTTCCCCCATGGCTCGTTCAGTTTCATCGACGTGGAGCCCTCGCGAACGGGGACTGGCTTGTGTTGGAAGACGTGAGGGAAGACGACGACACCCTGCTGCTCGACTTTGATGTCCAGCGTGTCGGTCATGGTCTCGACGGCACCCGCTGGGCACGGCTGGGGCTCGGGGGCGGTGCGCACCTGGGCCTCGGGCGCGGTGCGCACCTGAGCACCGGGACAGGCCAGGTTGGCGGCGGCGGCGGCGCCGACACACCACTTCGCCACGGGAGAAAGGGCCCGCTTCTGCTTCGTGTCCCCCTGGGGGGCCTGCTGCTTCTTCAAGGCGTCATCCTCGGGTCGCGTCACCTGCGAGGCGACGACCGCAGGGGTTGCCTTCGCCAGGGGCGGGGCTGCGGCCCATTCAGCTTCCGGCGGTGGCCACGAGGGCGCCACTTCCTGACCGTGGACGAGCCCGCGCGTCGGGAGGGAAGGGGATGACGCATCGGGTGGGAGCGGCTCCACATGGGCGAGTGGCCCCACACCCAGCACCGTCATCAGCAGGAGCGCGCCACCGATGACCAGCAGCCCTCCCAGCACGGAGGACCCCACCCCGCGCGCCAGGCGTCGCCGCGCGTCCGTCCACCCGGGTCCGGCTCGACCGGACGGCTCCGGCTCCGGGGCGCCCCGTCCCCGCCTGCCTCTTCCCCTCCGGGGTGGATGCAGCGGAGGCAGGGGCGGAGGAATGACGAGCCTGGGCGGCGGAGGTGTCATGGACTGCGTGGGACATGCCGGACGACGGATACGCCGCCGGGGTTCGTCCCCGTCCTTCTCCGGCGCCACCTCTTCCCACTCGAAGATGCTGGCCTCCCACTGCTTCGGGTCTCCGAAGGCCACCGCCGCCATCAACGCCTCATGCACCTCCACGCCACGCTGGTAGCGCTCCTCCGGCTTCTTCGCCAGCAGGCGCATGATGAGGTCGCTCAACGCCCGGGGCACCCGGCGGTTGAAGTCCCGGGGCGAGGGCGGTTGCTGATGCACGATGGCGTACTGGGTCAGGTCCGCCATCCCCTCGGGAAAGGGGTAGTGCCCGGTGGCGGCCCGGTACAGGCACACGCCCAGCGCGTAGAGGTCATCGGTGCGCTGGAAGGGGTAGCGGGCCTCGCGCTTCTTGTAGTGGTTCCACAGGAAGCGGATGGACTCGGGACTGCGCATCAGCAAGGTGCCCGGCGGGAGGGTGCCCGTGGTGAGCGGATCGGCCCCCTCGAACCAGCCCGCGCCGAAGTCGAGCAGCACGGGCTCCCCGTCCGACTCGCGGATGATGATGTGCTCGGGCTTGAGGTCTCGGTGGAAGACGCCCCGCTCGTGCAGGGTTCCCACGGCCAGGGCCATCTTTCCCCCCGCCTCCGCGAGCTGCCGGAAGCTGCCGTTGAGCGTCTCGGCCCACAGGTGCAGGGGCAGGCCGGGCACGAGATCCATGACGAAGACGAGCAGACCATCCTTGGGGTGGGGCCAGCGGGCGCAGCCGTGGAAGCGCACCACGTTGGGGTGCTCCCCCTTGGTCAACAGCAGGGCCACCTCGCGCTCGGCCCGCTCGTCTCCGGCGTACAGCGCCACCTTGAGGGCGTAGAAGTCGCCCACGCGGGCCATGTCCTCCACGCGGTAGACGGCGCCGTAACCGCCCACGCCCAGCCGCTCCACCACGCGCCAGTTGCCCACCTCCGTCCCCGGTGCCAGCGCATCGGGGTGGACGGTCACTCCCTCATGATTCGTGAACATCGTGTGGCCCTCTCGGTCCTCCAGGCGGCGGGCGCGACCTGGCGGTTCCAGGGCTCACCCGGGGCTGGCACCTACTCCGGAGGACAAATACCAGAAGCCAACGTGTCGGGAAGGGCGGCAACTCCCTGATGACACCTCTCCATCACGTCGAGGACGGTGGTTCTCCCGTGGACGACGGCGCAGCGGAGTCCGGAGGTTGCGCCCCGGTCTCCACCGGCGTGGCCGGACGTTCTCCGGCTGGCGGTGCATCGTCCCCGGGGCGGGCGGACCGTTCCGTGACGGGAGTCTCCACGGCTGGGTCCAGGACCGTTTCCACGGCCGGGGCGCTCTCCGTTGTGGGCGCCGGAGGCGTCTCCGTTGTGAGCGCCGGAGGCATCTCCGCGGCTGGGGCCGTAGACGTGTCCGCTGTGGGAACCGGGGCGGTCTCCACGGCCGGGGTTGGAGACACGTCCGGGGGCAGGGGACGCTCCTCCGCTCGCTCGCCCTTCAGGATGCCGCGCACCGTGTAGCCGAGCAGCGCCAGGCACCCGAGGCCGAGCACGGCCCACCCGAGCCTCAGGGGCAGCCGGGACTCTCGCACCTGGAAGGACGCATGGAGCACCTTGTGCCGGGTGGTCCGGAAGCTCACATCGACCAGGTGGGGGCCGTCGTTCTCGGGAGTGAAGGTGGCCTGCCAGTGCAGCGCGTCCTTCTTCACGGTGACGCTCTGCCCGTGGGTGGCCCCCTCCTCTCGCAGGGTGAGAATGAGTGGACCCTCGAAGTCGTCCCCCTCGAAGCTGCCCACCTGGAGGTTGATTTGAAGGGGCTCGCCCGCGCGGGGGGCGGCGGGGCGGATGCTGCCCCGGAGCCGCTCCTCGGTGTCCGACCAGGAGAGCGTCAGCATGTCCTCCCGCGTCTCCACGCCGATCCGATCCGGGGGGCCCAGGTCCAGGGGAGGGGGGGCGGCCCCGGCGGCCGAGGCCAGCCACAGGCCGGCCATCAGAGGGAGCCAGCGGTTTCCTGCGGGCCGTCTTTGCCTCGCCCCGGCCCGTCGCCTAAGATGAGCCGCTCTGATGTCTTCCACTTCGCGCTTGCTCCCCCCGGCGAGCAACCCGGGATGAACCCTCAACTCTTCGGGAAATATCAGCTCCTCAAGAAGCTCGCCACCGGCGGCATGGCCGAGGTGTGGCTTGCGCGCCAGAAGGGCATTGAGGGTTTCGCCAAGAACGTCGTGGTGAAGCGGATCCTCCCGCACCTGGCGGAGGATCAGGAGTTCGTGGGCATGTTCGGCAACGAGGCGCGCATCGCCGCGCGCTTCAACCACCCGAACATCGCCCAGGTGTACGAATTCGGCGAGGCCAACGGCACCTACTTCATCGCCATGGAGTTCATCCACGGCGAGGACCTGGGCCGGGTGATGCGCAAGGCGTACAACGCGGGCGGGTGGATCGCCCGGCCGCTGGCCATCCGCATCATCGCCTCGGCGTGCGAGGGCCTCTACTACGCCCACACGCGCACGGACGACAACGGCAAGCCCCTCAAGGTGGTGCACCGCGACATCTCGCCGCAGAACATCCTCATCAGCTTCGACGGCTCGGTGAAGCTGGTGGACTTCGGCATCGCCAAGGCGGCGGACCAGGCCACGGCGACGAAGTCGGGCGCCATCAAGGGCAAGTTCGCGTACATGGCGCCGGAGCAGGCCGCGGGCAAGCCGTTGGATCACCGCGCGGACATCTTCGCCATCGGCCTGGTGCTCTACGAGTTGCTCACCGGCACGCGCCCGCTCAAGCGGGAGTCGGAGCTGGGCACGCTGCAGGCCGCCATGGAGTGCAACATCCTGCCGCCCTCGCAGGTGGCGGATGTGCCGCCGGAGCTGGATGAAGTGGTGATGCGCGCGCTGGCCAAGGCCGCGGATGACCGCTACCGGGACGCGCGCCAGTTGCAGCTCGCGCTGGAGGAGTTCCTCGTTGGCCAGCGGTGGGTGGCCGGCTCGGTGCAGATCTCCGAGCTGATGGAGACGCTCTTCGCGGACCGGCTGGACGAGGAGAAGCGCAGCGGCAATCCGGAGCCTCGCAGCGACGAGTCGATGTCCGCGATGCCCGTGCCGCCGGAGCCTCCGCCCGAGGAGCCGCCGCCGCCGCGGAGCAGCTCGCGGATGGAGTCGCGCACCGGCACCCAGACGAACGCCGCCGAGATGAACTGGGAGGCGCCGCCGGGCGAGATGCAGCAGCGGCGCACGGGGACGCGCGCGGGGGTGGTCAACAAGCGCACGGAGTCCAGCACCCAGCCCATGGGGGACGTGCCGGAAGTGCAGGAGTGGGAGGCGCCTCCGGCCACGGAAGTGCCCCGCCGCCGCACGAGCAACGAGGCCCCGCGCCGCAACACCCAGATGGGCTCCACGTCCGTGGGGCGCATGCCCAGCCGTCAGGACATGACCCGGGCCAGCGTCGAGACGCCCTCTCCGAGGCGGGGCACCGAGTCCTCCGCCGTTCGCCGCTCGGGTGTCATGCGCGCGCCCGAGCCGGTGGAGGACGAGGACGTGCCGCAGCCGCGCCCCTCGCGCAGCTCCGTGGCCATCAACCCGCGGGCCCCGCAGTACGACGACGACGAGGATCCCGAGCGCACGATGTTGCCTCCGCCGCCGGAGCCGGTGCGCGCGCCGGAGCCCGTGCGCCGGCGCACGGGGATGGGTCCGTCCTCACAGCAGCAGCCCGAGCCGACGCCCAGGCCGCGCCGCACCAACAGCCGCGTGGAGACGTCCAACGCGCCCGAGGCGCCTCGCCGGCGCTCCGCCCTGCATGCGGTGGAGGAAGACGAGGCCAGCCTCCCGAGCGCGAAGAAGCCCGCCGCACGGACCCTGTCACTCCCCCGCTGAAGAACCTGCTCGGGGTGTTCGTGGCGCTGTCCGTGGTGGGCCTGGCCGTCATCTTCCACAAGCCGCTGCTGCAGATGCTCGGCAGCACGGCCATGGATGGGCAGGGCATCTCCATCTCCCTGGACTCCAACCAGCCCGTCGAAGTCTCCGTGAAGCACAACCCGATGCGCTGCCGGAGCTCGGAGCCCGTCACCGTGCTCGGCTCGACGCCCTTGAGGAAGGTCTCGGGTGCCCACCTGCAGGACACGCTCGTCCTGGAGAACAAGCAGCTCGGCATCTACCGGGAGATCGAAGTGCCCTTTGGCGAGCCCAATGAGCACAAGACGCTGCCTCCGGTGGAGTTCAAGTCGGGCACCGTCCGGCTCGCGCTGAAGCCCAAGAACATCCTCGGCATCGAGATCTACCGGGATGGCCAGACGCTCGGCACCTACCAGCCCGGGCTGAGCCTGGAGCTGGTGGAGGGCAAGCATCACCTGGTGCTGCAGGGCACGGCGCTCCTGGAGCCGGTCCCGGTGGATGTCGAGGTGAAGGGCCGGGACATCACCAACATGCCGGTGGACCTGACGCCCTACCTCCGTAACGCGCGTCAGTAGCGCGGCAGGCTCGGGTCCACGGCGCGGGAGTAGAGGTCGATCCCCCCGCGCAGGGACACCGCGTCGAAGCCGCGCGCGAGCAGGTATGCGGCACCGTCCATGCTGCGCACGCCGTGGTGGCAGTAGACGATGACGCGCTTGCCGCGGAAGGCCTCCAGCTCCTCGTGGCGCTCGTCCAGCTCGGGCAGGGGGATGAGCACCGAGTCTGGGAGCGCCACCCAGGCGTTCTCCTGGGGGAAGCGCACGTCGAGCAGCACGGGCCGCGCCTCGGGCGGGCCGGAGAGCTGCTGGGCGAGGGTGGCGGGGTCGATCTCCGGGATGGGCACGAGGGGACTCCTTCAGGCGGACGAGGCGCAGAACTGCTCGTAGTCGATGAGCTCCACGCGGGCGCCGGGCGCGCACACGGGGCACTGGGGATCCTTGCGCAGCTTGAGCTCCTGGAAGCGGGTGCCGAGCGCGTCGAAGGTGAGCAGGCGGCCCACGAGCGGCTCGCCCACGCCGAGCAGGAGCTTGAGGGCCTCATTGGCCTGGAAGAGGCCGATGATGCCGGGGAGCACGCCGAGCACTCCGGCCTCGGCGCACGAGGGCGCGAGCTCGGGAGGAGGCGGGGCGGGGTAGAGGCAGCGGTAGCAGGGGCCCTGGCCGGGGACGAAGGTGGTGACCTGGCCCTCGAAGCGGAAGATGGAGCCGTGGAGGTTGGGCTTGCCCTGGAGGAGGCACGCGTCGTTGAGCAGGTAGCGGGTGGGGAAGTTGTCCCCGCCGTCGAGCACCAGATCGAAGCCCTCGAGGATGCGCAGGACATTGTCCGAGGTGAGGCGCTCCTGGAAGGGCACCACTTTCACGTCGGGGTTGAGGGCCTCGAGGGCGGCACGGGCGCTCTGGACCTTGGGCTGGCCGGCGCGCTCCTGGGTGTGGAGCACCTGGCGCTGGAGGTTGCTGAGGTCCACCACGTCCGCGTCGACAATGCCCAGGGTGCCCACGCCCGCGGCGGCGAGGTAGAGCGCGGCCGGAGAGCCCAGCCCGCCCGCGCCCAGCAGCAGCACCCGGGAGGCGAGGAGCTTCGCCTGCCCCTCCTCGCCGACCTCGGGGAGGATGAGGTGGCGGCGGTAGCGCTCCTTCTGGGCGGGGGTGAGCACCACGGGCTTTTCCACCGGGTAGTGGGCGTCGCTCCAGCGGTTGAAGCCACCGGCCAGCGAGGCCACGCGCGTGTAGCCCATGTGTTGAAGGGTGCGGGCCGCCAGGGCCGAGCGGGTGCCGCCCGCGCAGTAGAGGACGAGCTCTTCATCCCGGGAGGCTTTCTCCTCGATGCGCAGCTCGAGGTAGCCCCGGGGGATGTGCACCGCGCCGGGCAGGCGGCCACCCGCGTACTCGTCGCCCTCGCGCACGTCGATGAGCTTCACGGGGGAGCGCGCGTCCAGCAGGCGCTTGACGTCCTCGGTGGAGACCTCGCGGATCTCCTTCTTCGTGGCGGACAGCAGCTCGCGGAAGGTGGCGGACATGGGGCACGTATAACCCGGGTGGGGGCATCCGGGGGCGGGCGCTCGCATTCCTGGCGTGGGGGCGGGCGGAGGGGCTGGCACCCGCATCCACGAGGGGGCAGATTCAGACAGTGGAGGGGAGCCATACCCGTGGAGCAGATGGAAATTCTGGCGCCGGGCGTTATAAGGCGCTTGTAAGGAGAGCAACCTACATGGACACGACCACCACCCCCGCTTCCAACACCTCTGTCGCCCCCCAGGGTGAGCCCTCGAGCCCGGTGCGGCTCACCGCGGCCGCCGTGGCCCAGGTGAAGAAGGTCATCCAGGATCAGGGCTTCCAGGACTACTTCTTCTCCATCCGGGTGGTGCCGGCCGGGTGCAGCGGGCTGGGCTACGACCTGAACCTGGTGCGCGAGATGAAGGCGGGCGATCTGACCTGGGATCAGGACGGGGTGAAGATCGCGACGGACGCGCTGAGCAACAAGTACCTGTCGGGCACGGAGATCGACTTCGTGTCGAGCGTGACGGGCGCGGGCTTCAAGTTCAACAACCCGAACGCGAAGTCCTCCTGCGGCTGCGGGACGTCGTTCTCGACCTGAGACGCGGTGTAGACCCTCACCCTGGCNCTCCAC
>NZ_JPMI01000220.1 GCF_000733295.1 Archangium violaceum Cb vi76
TGGGAGAGGGTCGGGGTGAGGGAAGCCGCTCCACCGAGCGCCCCTCACCTTTTTTCATGGCCGCGGAACGGCCTGGAGGGGCAGTTCCACGGTGAAGGTGGCGCCCTGGGCGGGCGTGCTCTCGGCCGTCACCGTGCCGCCCATCGCGGAGATGATCTGCCGCGTCACGTACAGGCCCAGGCCGAGCCCGCCGTAGTGCCGCTCCGACACGCCGCGCTCGAAGCGGTTGAAGATGCGCCCCATGGCCTCGGGGTGGATGCCGATGCCCTCGTCCCGGACCACGAGCCGGGCCCGGTCCTCGCGCTGTTCGACGTGGAGGTGGACGGGCTTGCCGGCTCCGTACTTGAGGGCATTGGACAGCAGGTTCGTCAGCACCTGCTCCAGCCGGAGCCGGTCCCACTGGCCGGACACCGGCCCCTCCGTGTCGAGGACGAGCGCGCACCTGGCGTGTTGCGCCTCGGGTTGGAAGCGGGCCAGGACCTCGCGTGTCACCTCCGTGAGGTCCACCTCCTCGAGCAGCAGCTTCATGCGGCCGGTGGTGATGCGCGACACATCCAGGAACCCGTTCACCAGGTCCGACAGGCGCTTCACCTGCCGGCGCATCATCTCCACCTCCTTGCCCAGGCGCACCGCCAGGGGGGAGCCCGGCTCGGCCCGGATGCTCCGCTCGAGTCCCTGGAGCCGGAGGCTCAGCGGGGTCAGCGGCGTCTTCAGCTCATGGCTGGCGACGGAGAGGAACTCGTCGCGGAGGCGCACCGCATCTTGAAGCTCGACCAGGAGGCGCTCGCGCTCGGCCTGCGTGCGCTGGTCCTCGGTGGTGTCCCTCAGCTCGATGACGAGCCCCGTTGCCCCGTCCCCCTCGAGGATGGGGCTCGCGGTGAAGGCGACGGGGTAGAAGCCGCCATCCTTGTGGACGAAGACGTCGTGTCCCCGCTCCTGGCTCCGGGTCGCCAGCGCCCGGTCGATGGGGCACTCCGAGAGGGGGTAGGGCGTCCCATCCGGCCGGGTGTGGTGGATGCAGTCATGGAGCGGTCTGCCCCGCAGCTCCTCCAGGGTGAAGCCGGTGAGCTGCTCGGCCGCGGGGTTCATGAAGACGCAGTGTTGCCGGTCGTCCATCATGAAGAGACCCAGCGTGGCGTTGTGGGTGATGGTCGCGAGGCGCCGCTCGGTGCGCTCGAGGCCGCGCCGTGCCAGCACCTGCTCGGTCACCTCGAAGCCGAAGACCATCACCCCGTCCGGCCTTCCGTCCCGCCCGGGCATGGGCTGGTAGACGAAGTTGAAGTAGCCGGTGCGCGGATGAGAGGGGTCGCCCACGTGGGCGAGGGCCTCCTTGCCGTAGACGGGCTCTCCCGTCTGGTACACCCGGTCCAGCAGCTCGAAGAAGCCCTGGCCCTCCAGCTCGGGCTGGGCCTGCCTCACGCTCCTGCCCAGCAGCTCCCGGCCGCCGAGCAGCTGCGCATGGACGGGGTTGCTGAACTCGAAGACGTGCTCGGGTCCGCGGTGGATGGCGATGATGGCCGGAGCCCGCATGAAGAGGGTGTGGAGCCGTTCGCGCTGGGCCTCGGCATCGGCCTGGGCGGTCCGCGTGTGCACGTTCAGCCGGATGATGAGGGTGGAGATGGCGAGGAAGAGGGAGATCGACAGCAGGTCCTCCGGGCGCACGGAGAACGCGAACCGTGGGAGCAGGAAGAAGTAGCTGGCCGCCAGGGCGGAGAGGCCAGCGCTCAAGAGGCCAGGCCCCCACCCGCCGTTCCACGCCGAGAGAATCACCGCGCCGAAGAAGAGGAGGAACGGCGTGGCCCTGACGTAGGGGTACAGCGTGAACTGGACCAGCAGGGCCGCGGCCGTCACCAGGAGGGCGAAGCCATGGCTCATCAGCGAGGAGTTGTTCCTCCCGCCGCCCAGACGCGACTCACCCGTCGTGTCCGCCCGGTGTCGCGACTCCAGTGGCACTTCTCCTTCCATCACACCCCGCTGCGTAACAGACCGGGGAGTCAACCGCACTGGAGTCGTGGACCTGGAGCCGGTTCTGAACAGCTCCGGGGACCCACCTGACGAGAGGCCAACGCCCGAGCGCTCGTCCACATGCACCCGCCTGCTTCCGGACGCCTCCGGTGCTTCAGGGCGACGACGGGAGCGAGGTGGAGGGCGGCCCCACGGAGGGGCGGAGGGCCGGGGGCATGTCAGAGGTGGCGGGTATACCGGAGGCACCCTCGGTCGACAGGCGCATCCCCGGTCGCGGTGTTCGGCGGACCACCGGTGCTCGAGGAGTGTTGACCCCTTCGCGTCAGCGGAGCGTAACGGTCGTCCGAAGGGCCCGCGGGCCCCGTGCTTTGGGAGAGGCACGGGGTTCGCGGGAGCTGTTTCGTTCCTGTCTTGTTCCAGTGTGTTTCAGCCCCCGGCGCCGGGCCGGATGACCTTCTGCCAGGCGAGGCTCGTCTGCTTGCGCGCGAGCCGCTCCTTGCGCCGCTCCTCGGCCTCGCGGAAGGCCGCGCGCTCCGCGTCCGTCTCCAGCTCGAGTGGCGGCACCGCAATCCGCTGCCCGGTGGCCGAGACGGCCACGAAGGTGAGCAGGGCGCTCGTGGCCATGTGCTTCTCGCCGGTGAGCGGATTCTCCGCCGTCACCGTCACGCCCACCTCCATCGACGTGCGGAACGTGGCGATGACTCGCGAGTGCAGCGTCACCGTCCAGCCCACCTTGATGGGGGCGTGGAAGTGCAGGTCATCCATGGAGGCGGTGACCACCACCTGCCGGCAGTGGCGCTGGGCGGCCACGGCGCAGCAGATGTCGATCCACTCCATCACCTTGCCGCCGAACGCGCTGTTCACCGCGTTGGCGTCCGAGGGGAGGATCATCTGCGTCATCACCACTTCGGACTCGCGGGCGCTCTTGGCGGGGAGCTCGGACGGCTCGGACACGGCGGAAACCTCAGGCGAGGAAGGTGGAGACCCGGTCGAGGAACTCCTCGCGTCCCCGGCCGGTGCGGATGTCCTGGTTCGTCACGTCCAGCACCAGGCAGTCCACGCCGTACTTGTTCTGCAGCACCATGGGGAACGTGGCGTAGTACCCGTTGAGCCCGCGCAGGAAGCCCTTCTGGATGCCCTTCTCCTCCTCGCGGCCCCGCTGGCGGATGCGTCCCAGCAGCACGTCCACCGTGGGCACGTCGAAGCAGATGATCCGGTCCGGGTGCACGATGTTGCGCGTCAGCCGCTGGAAGTACTCGAAGTACAGGTCCAGCTCCGCGTTCGTCATGTGCCCCAGCCCGTGCAGGTACTTGGCGAAGATTTCCGGATCCTCGTACAGCGTGCGGTCCTGCACGCAGCTCTTCTTCACCGAGTGGATGAGCTCGTGGTGCTCGACGCGCCGGATGAGGAACTCCAGCTGCAGGGTGAAGGACCACCGCCCCATGTTGGCGTAGTAGTCCTTGAGGAAGCGGTTGTCGATGACGGGCTCGTCGAAGAGCTCGAAGCCGAAGGTCTGGCTGATGATCTTCGCGGCCGTCGTCTTGCCCGCGCCGATGTTGCCGGCCAGCGCCACGAAGCGCTTGGCGCGCGGCGCACGCACGCGGCGCACCGTGTTGCGCGCCGGGGCCTCGGGAGGGGACTCGGGCGATGAATCCTCGGGCGCGGCCTGGGGCAGGACGGTGTTGGGGGCTGTCGCGGCCTTCGGAGCGCGCTTGCGCGTGGGGGAGCGGGGCATACGGGCCATGGGCTTAACGCGGCTTTGGCTGCTCGTCCAAGACTCGGCGCAGAAGGTCCGGTCTGTCCGTCATGATACCCCCGATGCCCTCGGCCACGAGCCGGCGCATCTCCTCCGGGTCATCCACCGTCCACACGTTGCACCACTTCTCGTGCGCGTCCACCGCGCGCAGCAGGGCCTCGTCCACCAGGCGGACGTCTCCGAAGTAGAGGGGCATGTCCAGCACCGTGTAGCGCCGCTCGTCCGGTGGCTGCTCGCCCGCCCGCACCGAGAGCACGAAGGCCGTCAGCGCCTCACGCGGGTAGAAGTGGCAGGCGTCCGGCATCACCCGCGCCAGCCGCTCGCCCACCGCGTCCTGCTCGCTGCCGATACAGACATGTTCCAGCGCGCCTTCCTCGCGCAGCACCTGGAAGAAGACGTCCTCGATGCCCGGCACGTCCGGCTTCACCTCGATGTTGATGCGCAGGCCCCGGAAGGCGCGCAGCAGCTCGCGCAGGGTGGACAGCTGCACGCCCTGGCCCCGGAAGGGGAAGGTGCGGCCCCCGTCCGGGGTGAAGTGGTAGCCCGCGTCCAGCCGCCGCAGCTCGGCCAGCGTGTGCGCCGCGAGGGGGCCCTCGCCGTTGGTGCACCGCTCCAGGGTGTCGTCGTGGAACACCACCAGCTCGCCGTCGCGGGTGAGGTGGACGTCCGTCTCCAGCATCTGCGTGTGGTAGCGCTCCACCGCCATGCGGAAGGCGGGCAGGGTGTTCTCCGGCGCCAGCAGCGAGCCTCCCCGGTGGGAGATGTGCAGGGTGGGGGTGAGGCCACGGAAGTAGGGGTGTCTGGGGGGCGGCATGGGAGGGAGTCTCCGGGCGGGGCATGGTTCCTTGCCGGGGTTCATGGCCCGCCGCTATAAGGCCGGCAGAAGAGGCCGGAAGCGCGGGATTCCTGGAACTCCCGCGCGGGCCCATCCACAGGAGACGCCACCATGATTCCCCTGCGCAAGAACTTCGGCGCGGCGGCCCTGGTCGCGGCCGCGGCGGTGTTGGTTCCCGGCTGCGGAGAGGGGCCGAACCCATTCAGGTGGGGCGCGGGCGGCACGCCCGGCTGCACCGGCGTGTGCAGCGAGGACGGAGGTTTCCCGTGGGATGCGGGCTCCCCGGCCGATGGTGGCTCCCAGGCCGACGCGGGCACGGAGTCCGCTCCCGTGGTGATGACCATTTCCGAGGCCCGCGCGCTCTCCGACACCGACAGCCAGACGCGGGTCCTCCTCGAGCGCGTCGTCATCCACACGCTCGACCGCGTGGAGCGCCGCACCGAGGGGACTCAGGAGCAGGTGCGGGCCTGGTTCTGGGTGGTGGATCCCGCGCGTCCCACCCAGGGGCTCTGGGTCCACAAGGACTGGACGGACCCGCCCGTGGACTTCGTTCCCCAGGTGGGGCAGCGCGTGGACCTCATGGGCTCGATCCAGAGGGAGTCCGCTTTCGAACAGTTCCATGGCTACCGGACGGGCCTCGCCCGGGTGGAGCTCCGGCTGCTCGGCAGGTCCGTGGTGCCCGCCGACAACTTCGTGTTCCCGGGCTTCGGCGACGCGGAGGGCGGGGCCGCCCGTCCCAATCCGGAGCTCCTCGGCACGCGGGTGTTCGTGCCCGGGCCTCTCGTCGTGACCCACCCCTCGCCCCCGGCCTTCCGCTTCTCCTCCGGCTTCGAGGTCTCGGGCGGAATCCTGGTGAGTACCCGGTACCTCTCCGGAGCCGGCGCTCCGGACGGCGGCCCGGGAGGGTGCGAGGGGCTGCCCCTCCTCCTCGCGGATGGGGGCACCGGGGTTCTCTTCCCCCTGGGCCTCCGGGGGGTGTGGGATACCTACACCCATGTGCCTTGCGAGGACGAGGGCCCTGGCGGGACGTGTGTGCCGGACCCCGAGGGGGGCCGGGTGCCCGGGACGGAATCGCCGGACGGTGGGCCCGGCAACCGGTTCACCCATGTCCTCCATCCCTGGAGTTGCGGCTGGGACCTGGGGAGTGGGTGGGACGCGGGGAGTGCGGGCTCGGGCGGGTAGCCGAACGGGCGTCAGGTCTGCTATCCCACATCCGGTTCGCGCCCCACCACGGAGGTGGGGATTGCGGGTAAGCTCGGAAACAAGCTCAGCGTTTCACGTCGACGACTCCTGGGGGCTCCCATTCCCGAGAACGCGCCACAGACCGCCACCCCCTTTGGCAAGTACCTCCTCATCAAGCGGCTCGCGATGGGGGGAATGGCGGAGCTCTTCCTCGCGCAGGAGCCCCCCAGTCCCGAGCTGTTGGTAATCAAAAGGATCCTCCCGTACCTGTCGGAGGAGCCGGAGTTCGTCCAGATGTTCCTGGACGAGGCGCGCATCGCCGCGCAGCTGCATCACCCCAACATCGTCCAGCTCTTCGGGCTGGGGAAGATTGGCGAGAGCATCTTCATCGCCATGGAGTACCTGGAGGGCGTGGACCTCCGGCGCATCCTCGCGGAGGAGGCGAAGTTCACCGCCTCGGTGCCGTACGCGGTGGCCGCGCGCATCTGCGCCCAGGTGGCCTCGGGGCTCGAGTACGCCCACAACTCCAAGGGCGTGGATGGACGTCCCCTGGGGCTCATCCACCGGGACGTGAGCCCGCAGAACGTGATGGTGACGTACAACGGCGCGGTGAAGCTGGTGGACTTCGGCATCGCCAAGGCCGAGGCCCTCGCCGAGCGCAGCAAGCCGGGCGTCATCAAGGGCAAGTTCCTCTACCTCTCGCCCGAGCAGGTGATGCAGGAGCGGTTGGATCACCGCTCGGACATCTTCGCGCTGGGGGTGATGCTCTATGAAATCACCACCGGGCGCTCGCCCTACGCGCGGCCCACGACGGAGGGCATCCTCTACGCCATCCGCTTCGAGAATCCGTCCCCGCCGCACCTCATCCGCGACGACTACCCGGAGGAGCTGTCGCGCATCGTGATGAAGTGCCTGGTGAAGGACCGCAACCAGCGCTACCAGCGGGCGGCGCAGGTGCAGGCGGACCTGGAGGAGCTGCTCGAGTCGGGGCTGCTGCGGCAGAGCGACGACGTGGCGGCCTACATCGCGCGGCTGCTCGGGGAGGAGGAGGAGCGCACCATGCTCCACGTCCCCATCCCCAAGCCGGGCGGGCGCAAGGACTCCTCGGTGCAGCACGCCGCGGGCCTCGCCGCGCGCCCCACGCGCCGGCCCAGCGCGCAGAACGTGCCCTCGGCGGTGGATCCCAACGAGGCCGAGCTCGCCACGGAGATGGCCCGCCCGCGCGACATGCTCGCCGCCGTGGCCCTGGGTGACGAGGACGACGACGACGAGCCCACCGCCCTGGGCACGGTGCCCGGACGCACCTCCTCCCTTCCCGGGACGCCGCGCGCCGTCACGGGCGAGTCCACGTTGCAGGATCGGCCAGCGCGCACGCCCGCCTCCGCGGCCCGGCGTCCCACGCCCGTGCGCAAGCCCGCCGTCTCCGGCTCCGTGGCCGCGTTGGATCGCCGCCGCGCTCCGCCCGTGCCCGACGAGGACGAGGGCGCCAGCTCCGTCTCCGTCACGTCCTCCACGGTGAATGAGCGCGGGGGCGCGTACGACGACGACGACTCCCAGCCCGACTCCCTCGCCGACGAGCTCTCGCAGACGCATGATCTGCCGAGCCCCCCCGTGCGCCGCCCCGTCCGGGTCCAGGACGACGACGACGACGATGCCGAGTCCACCGCCGGGTACGATCACAGCTTCGTCACCCAGTCCGAGACCTCCCGTCCCAAGCCCGCCGGCAAGCAGCGCGGCCTGCGCCTGGTGGTGGCCGCGCTGGTGACCCTGCTCGTGGTGAGCGCGGGTGGAATCGCGTGGTTGTTCCTGACGGGGTCCAAGCCAGAGCCCGCGCCCGCGCCGCGCAGGCCCGTCACCTCCACCCGGGATGAGGTTCCTCCGGAGACCGGGGCCGCCCCCTCCACCGGGACCGGAACCGCTTCGGACACCGCTGACTCCGCCGCCACCGGGACGGGCACGGGGACGGGCGCCACTTCCGCCACTCCCGAGACGGGCACGGGCACGGGCGCCACCGCGGCCGACCTGGGTGCGACCGGGACTTCCACGGGAGCAGGTTCAACTACCTCCGGCACCGAACAGGGGAGCGAGACTCCGGAGCCCTCCGCGTTGGCGGCGGGTGGGACGCCGACCGAGGAGCCCGCCGAGACTCCGACCCCCGAGTCCCCCGCAGAGGTTCGCGTACAGTTCAAGGCACCCGCACGGACGGTGATGCGGGTGGCGGAGAGAACCGTGCGTCCCAATGGCGTCCTGCCCCTGCCTCCCGGAACCATCGAGGTCACCTATAAGTGCGCGAATCGAGGTCCTTGGAAGAGCAAGGAATTCGAGGTTCCCGGGGATTCGGACAAGCCGGTCGTCTTCAGCCTGAGCAAGCGGGATTGCAGCCCCCAGAAGACCCGACGGTAAGGGTCCTCGGGGGGGACATATGCGGTGGGCTCCCCCTCCAGCGGACAAGTGGGCGAGGGTACGCGGGAGTGGATATAAGCCGTTGGAATTCCAGGGGATTTGCTCCGCTCATCTCGTTTACACGTGTCAGACGGGTCTTTAGAATCCGGCCCGTCTATGGCGCGCGCGAAGAAGAAGAACCTGGCGAAGAAGCGAAGCTCGCCGGCGGGGCGGATCGCCCGTGAGCAGCAGTCCCTTGCACCCGAGCCCAACCGACTGCTGAAGGTATGGCGGCGAGTGCTGGAGCGGCGGCTGCGCACGCGGCTGCGGGCCCCGGTGGCGGTGGAGGTCCACGACAACACACACACGATGCTCACGTTCCAGCGACACCGGGCGCTGTGGCGGCTGAGGCTGCACCACATGTTCCTGGCGGCGCCGGACGAGGTCATCCACGCGCTGGCGGGCTACGTGCGCACCGGCGACGCGGAAGCGAGCGTGCTGCTCGACAAGTTCATCGAGCGCAACAAGGCCTACATCCGCCGCGTGTCTCCGGCGCAGATGCGCAAGCGCCTGCGCATGGAGCCGGTGGGGCAGCACCACGACTTGGGCCGCATCTTCGAGCGGCTCAACGAGCGCTACTTCCGGGGCCGCATCGACGCGGCCATCACCTTCGGGCCGGCGCCGCGCGTCACCCGGCCGCGCAAGAGCATCAAGATGGGCTCCTACTCGGCGGACTCGCGCGTCATCCGCATCCACCCGGCGTTGGATCAGCCGGTGGTGCCGCGCTACTTCGTGGAGTGGATCGTCTTCCACGAGATGCTGCACCACGTGTACCGGACGCGCCGGGGCGAGGACGGGCGGCGCTGCATCCACCCGCCCGAGTTCCTCGAGCACGAGAAGCGCTTCCACGACTACTCGCGCGCCCAGGCCTGGGAGATGGAGAACCTGGATCTGTTGCTGCGGGCGCGGGTGTCGGCGTGAGCGGGGCCTCCCCGGAGTCACAGGGGAGGCTCAGGGGAGGATGATGCCACCGGGGCTGCGCCGCTCCGTGTCGGCTGACGGGGCCCGCTGCTGCTCGGCGGCACGGGCCCTCGCCCGGACCTCGGCGGGGTCTCTCGCCTCCGGCGCGGCGCGCTGCGCCATGGTGACGAGCAGGGCCTTCTCGAAGAGGCGCTCGGCGTAGCGCGAGGGCGGTTCGGTGACGCCATGCGCGAGCCTGCGGGCCTCGGCGCGGGCGAGGCGGGCCGCTTGCTCCTTGCCGATGCGCTCGAAGTGGAGCGCCATCTCCCACAGCCGGCCCGAGTAGAGCCGTCGCATGGCCGGGGTGGCGAAGAAGGCATGGGCCTGGGTATGGGCCGCCTGGATGATCTCCTCGTTGCGCTGGGCCATGGTGAGCGCGAGTGGGCTCGCCTCGAGCTCGTCCACCGTGCGGGCCAGCCGCTCCAGCTCGGCCACGGGGGGCAGCCAGCCACGCATCTCCGGCTCCTCGTGGAGCTTGTGGCCCTCGTAGGCGAGCCGCTCGTCCTCCGGCTCCGGCGGAGGAATCTCCAGGGGCACGTCCCGCGCCTGCACGCCCAGGTGCCGCAGCACCGTGTCGAGCCCCTGGGGGAAGGGGGTGTGCGTGCGCAGGTTGAGCCCCGCGGCGGCGCCGAGGCGCTCCAGGGCCTCGGCGTGGGAGAGCTCCACGGCGGCGTCGTCCCCGGGGCGGGTCGCCTGCTTCACCACGCGCCGGTAGTCGCCGCGGCTGAGCTCCGTCACCTGGAGGCGCAGCACGCCCTGCTCGTCCGAGGAGAGGAACTGGGTGGCCTCCACACCCCCACCGCGCAGGGGACGGGCGATCTCCAGCACGCGCTCCCCGGTGCCGTCGATGCTGGTGAGGAGCGCGGGCAGCGGCTCCGGGCCCGCCGCCACCCCGGGGTGTGAGGCGTCGGAGGTGGAGGGGCGGGGCGCTTCAGCGACGTCGATGCCACGGGAGCGCAGCCGGTAGAGCGCCTTGCGGGCCGCCTTGGCGAGCCCCTTGTTTCCAGAGGCCGCGAGCGCCTCGGCGAGTGCGGGCTGACCGGCGAGCACGGAGCCCTCGAGCAGGGCGAGCGCGAGGGGCTCGGGGAGGGCCTCGACGTCGGCGGGCGGGGCGGAGGCGGGCTCGGCCGCGAACGAGCGGGCGCGCTCCACCGCGTCGGAGGGGAGGCCGGGCACCGGCGTGCCGGCGCGCAGAGCGTCCAGCAGCGGACGCGGATCGGCCAGAGGGCTCTTGGTGGGCATGCACGGACAGGTAAGGCACCGTCCGCGGCGCGGTGAGGTGGGCGGGGGCCGGGCGTGCCGGGTGACGACCACTGGCCCACACTTGCCTGGCCCGAGCGTTCAGCGGCGGCGCACCAGCCAGCTGTTGCCCGACTCGGCGGCCACGGCGAGCTCCTGACGGAGCCGCTCGCCGAAGATGCGCGAGGGGTGGACGCCGCGCACGAGGAAGTGGTCGTACGCGGGGCCCTGGGTGGCGTAGTCGAAGTCCTGGGGCCGCCACTCGGAGGGGAAGGTGGGAGGAGGCGTGCCGCGGTAGCGCAGGGGGGAGTGGGGGGTGAGGGCGAAGCTGAAGTTGGTGCTGCCGCCGCGCGCGCGGGCCAGCTCGGCGGCGCCGTGGAGGAAGACGGGGTGGCGCACCACGCGCGAGCCGCTGTCGAAGATGAGCCCCATCACACGGGGCCTGGGCGCGGTGGCCTCCGCGAGCACATCCCACTCGGCGGCCTCGCGGGAGAAGGCGCGGAAGCCCTGGCCCAGCACGAGCGCCAGCACCAGGGCGCAGGCGGCGCTGGCCCAGAGCAGCGGGCGGCGGAGCGCGGGTTGCGTCACGGGGAGGCTCGCCACGGCGAGCACGGCGGCGAGCTGCGCGTAACGGGTGTTCAGGTAGTAGATGTAGCCACGGATGTCGAAGGGGAGCAGGAAGTAGAAGCCGAGCGCGATCAGCACGAGCCCTGGCAGGCGCCAGCGGGCCACGGGGCCCTCGCCGCTGGAGTCACCGCGCACCACGCCGAGCACGAGGGCGCACGCGGCCACGACGCCCACGGCGTACAGCGGCAGGCGATCCGAACCATCCCGGAGCAGGTTGGCGAGCACCTCGAGGAGCTCGGCGCGGTTCTGCGTGAAGCTCTTCCAGGCGAGGTTCCGCGGCGACAGCATGGGGCCCCAGGCCTTCCAGGGCGCTCCCGTCTGCACCTCGGAGGGCTGGCCCAGGCGCAGCACCACCCACGACAGGAAGAGCACGACACCGGGCGTCACGCCGAGGAGCGCGGGAAGCCGGGGCCGCAGCCGGGCCTGGAAACCGCGGGCGCCGGCGTCCTCGGGGACGGGCGTGGTGAGGAGCAACCAGGGCAGGGCGAGCCCGAGGAAGGCGAAGGCCTGCACGTGGAAGAGGAGGACGGCGACGAGGCTCGCGGCGAGCCCGGAGGCCCAGAGGGGGCGCTGGCCCGCGCGGGTGAGGGCGTGGACGAAGAAGCCGCAGCAGAGCAGGGCGAGTGGCAGCGCGGCGAGGTAGTTGATGAAGCCCCAGCCGAAGTTGTCGCCATAGGCGAGCGGCAGGGCGAGCAGCGAGGGCCACGGGGGGCGCCCGAGTCCGCGCAGCAGGAAGGCGAGCGACAGGGGCAGGCCCACCACGTAGGCGGAGAGGAAGAGGCGGTTGGCCAGGTCGAGCGGGAGCAGCCAGTTGAGGAGGCTGACGGCGTAGTAGTAGCCGAGGTAGGGCGTGAGCTCGTGCCGCGCGGCGAAGAGCTGGGGGTAGAGGGTGGTGGGGTCGTCCAGCCGGTGGAGGACGGAGATGAGGTGGAGGTGCTGCGGCAGGTCCACCATGGGCAGATGCGAGGACACCCACAGGGGCAGGGCGCCCAGCACGAGGGCGGCGGTGTAGACGAGGCGATCGGTTCGCGCGGACACGGGTGGGCCGGACTGTACGTGGCGCCTCCGCGTGTCGCGAGCACTCCGCGCGGCCCGAGGAGCCTGCTCGCGGGGCGGCCCTGCTGGAGACGGGTGTGGGGCGCGTTCCCCCGGGTTTGGACAGGGGGAAACCGGTGGGATATAGCCTGGAGGGATTCGGGTCTGTCACCCGGGAGGACCGTGAAGATGAAGCACATCGGGATGACGCTGGCGGCGGTGGTGGTGGGCGGCGTGCTGCTCACGGCGGGACAGGCGGAGGCGTGCGAGGGTCACCGCGCCAGGGCCGTGCCCGTGCCCGCGCCGGTGGAGCCCGGCGAGCAGGAGACGGCGGCCGCGGTGAAGCAGGACGCGGCGAAGAAGGACAAGGCGGACGAGCTGCACGCCGCGAAGTGCCGGTGCTCGAGCGCGGCGGACTGCACGTGCAAGAAGGGCTCGTGCGAGTGCCCCAAGTGCAAGAAGCCCCGTCAGGATGTGGTGCCGGCGCTGGAGGCCGGGGGCACGCGGGAAGTCCGCGAGGTGCGCCTGGACGCCTCGGCGGGCGTCTTCATCTGACGGGCTTCTCGGCCTTCACCACGAGCAGGGGAGGCAGCCGCAGCCGCGCGAAGCCCGCGAGTCCCACGGCGGACAGGGCGTCGCGGAGCTCGTCCTCCTCGCGAGGGTGGAGGCCGGCGCGGCGCTGGACGAAGGTGGAGGCCCTGCCCGGGGGCAACCAGGTGCTGGCCACGAAGCGGCCGCCCGGACGCAGCACCCGCGCCACCTCCAGCAGCAACCGGCCCACGTCGGAGATGAAGTGCAGCGAGTGGGACAGCAGCACCGCTCCCAGCGAGTCATCCTGGAAGGGCAGGTAGGGCGCCTCGGCGCGGAGGAAGTCCACGTGGATGCCGGCCTCGCGGCCCTGGGCCACGGCCTCCTCGAGCATCGCCCGGGACAGATCCATTCCCACCACGGCGGGCAGGTCCGGCTCGCGCGCCAGGCGCCGGGCGAAGAGTCCGGTTCCCGTGCCCAGGTCCAACACGGGCGCCTCCGGATGGCCCAGCAGCGAGCGGTACAGCAGGTACTCGCTGTCCCTATCCAGGGGCGGCGCCGCGAGGGCGCGCTGCAGGGCGGGGCGCACGTAGCGCTCGTAGGAGCGGGCGATGAGCCGCTGCTCCATGCCGCGCTGGGCCAGCGCCGAGGAAGCCGGTTGGTGTGCCAGGTCCGCCACGCCCTCGGTCACCGGGAAGCTCGCCTGGCACTCGGGACAGTGCAGGGGCCCGAAGACGAGCTGGGGAGTGTCCTGGTCCGGCGTCAGCTTGCCGCGCCGGCATCGGGGGCAGCGCAGCAACTGGAAGAGGGTGCGATTCAGCCGCTGATCTCCTCGGTGGAGACGAGGATGGGCCAGCCGCGGGCCATGGCCTCGCGGAAGAAACCGGCCAGCTCGTGCCGGGCGCTGTTCACCGCGCCGAGGAACGGGTCGATGAGGGACTCCTCGCCCAGGCTGCGCCCGGGGTTGAGCTCCACCGGGTGGCCGCAGCGCTCGCAGCGGATGGAGACGGAGCGGGCCAGCGCCACGGGCACGGCGTAGCGCGCGTTGCACTCGGTGCACTTCCACACGAGTGCCCGCTCGCCCGCGTCGCGCCGGGCCAGCGACTCCAGCTCATCCGCCAGCCGCAGCAGCGCGGGCAGATCCTGCGGCGGCTGGGCGAACACGGCGGACGGACCGAAGCCCGACCCGGGGCTGCCCAGGCTGGGAGGCTTGTCCCCCTTGAGCAGGGCGCGCAGGCGGTCCTTCGCCTTCACGTCCCGGAACTCGGCGCTCGCGAAGGCTCGCTCCACCGCCTCGTGCAGTGGCGGAAGCTCCGGCTCGAGCCGCTCGTCCGAGGGCAGGGACTGGGGATGCGCCACCAAGCGGTGGCCAGGGATGGCGACGAATCGGAAACCCACGGGCCTCAGATCGCACCGCGCCGCGTCCGGTGCAAGGCACGAATACGGGGCGATGCCGAAATTGCCACGCCCGCGACAGACGGCGCGGCGCGTCAAACCCTCACTGTGACCATTCGAGCATCCGCTGCAGCGGTGCCAGTGCCGCGGCCTGCAGGTCCGCCGGCAGCGTCAACTCCGGCGTCTTGTCCTTCATGCACCGGTAGAGCTTCTCCATCGTGTTCAGCCGCATATAGGGGCATTCGTTGCAGGAGCAACCATTGTCCGGGGGCGCGGGGATGAAGGTCTTCTCCGGGGCGCCGCGCTTCATCTGGTGGAGGATGCCGGCCTCGGTCACCACGATGAACTCGCGCTTGGGGCTCTTGAGGACGTGGTCCAGCAGGCCCTTGGTCGAGCCGATGTAGTCGGCGTGCCGCAGCACGGCCTCCTCGCACTCGGGGTGCGCCACCACCTCGGCTTCGGGGTGCTGGACCTTGAGCTGCACCAGCCGCTTCTCGCTGAAGATCTCGTGGACGATGCAGCTGCCCGGCCACAGGACCATGTCCCGGCCGGTCTGCTTCATCACGTAGCGGCCCAGGTGCTGGTCCGGGGCGAAGAGGATGCGCCTATCCTTGGGCACCTGGTTGACGATCTTCACCGCGTTGGAGGACGTACAGATGACGTCGCTCATGGCCTTCACGGCGGCGGAGCTGTTGACGTAGCTCACCACGAAGTGGTCCGGGTGCTTCTCCTTGAAGGCCCGGAAGGCCGCCGGGGGGCAGCGGTCGGACAACGAGCAGCCGGCCTTCAGGTCCGGCAGCAGCACCAGCTTTCCGGGATTGAGGATCTTCGCCGTCTCGGCCATGAAGTGGACGCCGCAGAAGACGATGACGTCCGCCTTCGTCTTCGCCGCCGCCTGGGCCAGCGCCAGGCTGTCCCCGACGAAATCCGCCACATCCTGGATCTCGCTCTCCTGGTAGTAGTGCGCGAGGATGACGGCGTTGAGGTTCCGCTTCAGTTCCTGGATTTCCCGCTCGTAGTCCACTTCGGCGCCCATCGCGTCTCCCTTCCGGTTCATTTAACCGGGGGTCCGGATGGGGGCAAAGGACGAATACCCCGGGAGCGCCTCATGGCGGCTCCGGTGACGTCCGGCCAGGCGAGCGACCTCCTGGTTCACAGGACGGCACCGCCCGGAGCGATCCCCCATGGACACTTGACGCCAACCATCCCAGGAACCGCTAAGATATTCCCGGGACCGCATTGGCTGCGGATGAAGCCCGATCACCTGGTGTCCTGGATGCTGGACGTTGGAAGAGGCTTTCTCGTGGCACGAGCGGTAGGGGGAGGGGCGGCACGGGCACGTGGTCCGCACCCGGAAGAGCGTTCGACTTGCGCCGGGTACGGTTGAGCCTGCCTGCTGAGGAGGGGTCCATGAGTGTCCCGATTCGAGACGTCCTGGTGGTACATCCGAATGCAGGCAGGCGGGCCGCGCTGGCCTCGGCTCTTCCCTCGTACCGGGTGGTGGCGGTGGAGTCGAAGGTGGAGGCGGCCTTCAAGATGGCGGATGCGGCGCCGGCCCTCATCATCGCCCCTCCGGACGATGCCCGGCATTTCCTGCGCCAGGTGGCCAACGCGGCCCCTGACGCGCTGCGCGTCTTCATCTGTTCCAAGTCCGATCCCGCCGGCCTGGCGGAGCTGATGCAGAGCGCCGCCGAGGGCCACGTCTTCAGCGTGCTCGATGACGCGCTGTCCGGCCCGGAGCTGGGCCGCACCATCTCGCACCTGTTGCAGCACCAGGGCTCCGCCTTCGCCGCGGTGCCGTCCGCCCTGTATCCGGTGGCCTTCGAGTGCAACGAGCAGAGCTACTCGGCCCGGTGCGTGGAGATCGGCAACTTCGGGGCCACGCTGCTGCTGCCGGAGGACGTGCCCGCCGCCGGCTTCCCCCCGGGCACCACGCTCGAGTCGGTGCGCATCGAGCGCGAGGGGCGGTTGCTCTTCAAGACCACCTGGGCGCACGTGCAGCGGGCGCAGCCCGCGACGGACGAGCTCGGCACCCACCTGCGCCTGGGCATCTCCTGGGCCACGGCCATGCACCCCCCTCCGCCGGTGCCCGGCGTGACCATGGAGGAGCAGTCCGAGGTGGTGGCCACGTTGCGCAAGGGGTTGCGGCGCGAGGCCGTGCTCTGGATGCAGCGCGCCAACGACTCCTCCGTGCAACTGCGCCTGGAGGAGCCCGTCGTGGAGCTGCTGGACGGGGTGGCCGTGCTGCGCTGCCGCTCCGCCGGCATGCTGGAGTGCTCCAGCGGCGACGAGGTGGACCTCTTCTTCGAGATGGGCGGGCAGAGCTACTCGGGGGTGGCCCAGCTCCTCGCCCAGGACGCCGACGGCAGGCTGACGGTGCGGGTGCCGCGCGCGCTCGTCATCCGCAACTGGCGCAGCCTGCCGCGCTTCAAGCCGGAGCCCGACAACCGCTTCCTCGTCTCCTTCCTGGCCCCCATCACCGGCCAGCCCACCACCCGGGCCCCGTTGGATTTGAGCGTTGGCGGGCTCTCCTTCCCCTTCGACGCCTCCAGCGAGATCATCCCCGCGGGCTCGCGGCTCGACGCCACGCTGCTGCTGCCGGACGGCTCCTCCACCCAGTGCCAGCTCGAGGTGCGCTCCATTCACGCGCTCCCCTCGGATGGCCGGCAGGATGGGGGCTTGCGGCCCTTCCGCGCCGGGGCCCGCTTCTCGGGGCTCGCCCAGAACGCCCGGGACGCCATCCTCCGGGCCTTCATGCACTCGCGCTGCGCGGCCATCGCCGATGGCAGCGATGTTTCCTTCCAGGAGATCTGGCGCCTGATGGAGGAGGCCCGCTACCGCTTCCATCCGGACTACCCCTTCGGCGATGAAGCGGCGTTGGCGCTGCTCCAGGACACCCACCGGAAGGTGTACTCCAAGGGAGACCTGGGCCGCTGCCTCGTCTATTCCAACCCGCAGGGCCTGCAGGGGCAGATCGCCGCCCTGCGCGTCCACTCCCGCACGTGGATGGTCCAGCAGCTCGCCGTGCGGCCCGGGGTGCGCCGCAACGAGCAGATCTCCTACGAGCTGAGCAACCTCGTCGTCGAGCTGGGCGAGGTGCAGCACGACGTCGAGTTCATCCGCTACTGCTGGCGCAAGGACAACCGGTGGCCGAGCCGCCGCATGGGCTGGTTGGCGCGCGCCATGGAGACGCCGGGCCTGAGCATGTTGCAGCACTTCTGCTACATGCGCCTGCCGCTGGGTTCCGAGCCCCGTGTCGCGCCCGAGGGGTTGCCGCGCGTGCGCGAGGGCGTGCGCACCGACTACGTGTGGATCGAGCTGCACCTGCGCGACCGCGGGGAGCTGGTCCGCGTCTTGTGCGAGGATCTGCTCACGGACGAGGTGGATCTGCGCGTGGTGAGCGAGCGCTTCCGGGCGCAGGGGCTCCACCGCAGCCGCCGCGTCTTCGTCGTCGACGGGGAGTATGGGCCGCTGGCCATCGCCCTCTCCGAGGAGGGCACCCCGGGGTTGTGCCTCATCGAGAAGACCAACTCCTTCTCCCTCCTCGTTCCCAACCGCAACCATCCCCAGGCACGCGCCGCCGTCCAGGCGCTCATCCAGCGCTGCATCGAGCAGTCCCAGGAGCGGGGCCGTCCCTCCGCCATCGCCCTGGTGGACGAGGAGGACACCGAGCTCCTCCAGCAGGCGGGGTTCGAGCACCTGGGCCGCTTTTCCGAATGGATCTTCCACCGCTCGATGATCCGCCGTGGCTGTGAGCTGTGGCGCTCCGTCTTCGAGCGGCTGGGGGGAGCTGTTAATCTCGAATGGACAACCGAGGAGACCGGGGAGTGAGATACCTGATGGAGTCTACGGACGAGACGCGCCGGCTTCTCGTCCAGGAAAGAACGGGCAACGCCCGCGACGCGTTGCTGCTATCGGGACTCAAGCCCGGAGACCGGGTGCTCGATGCCGGGTGTGGTCCGGGTGGCATCTCGGAGATGATCGCCGAGCTGGTGGGGCCCACCGGCCATGTCACCGGGGTGGACCTCAGCGAGGAGCGGCTGGCGGAGGCGCGGCAGATCAACCGCCGCCGCTCGAACATGCGCTTCCAGCATGGGGACGTGCGCCGCACGGGCCTGCCGGACGCCTCGTTCGACTTCACCTGGTGCCAGTTCGTCGTGCAGTACCTGCCGGACCGGCACCTGGCGCTCCAGGAGTTCATGCGCGTCACGCGTCCGGGCGGCCGGGTGGTCATCTCCGAGTTCGATGCGTTCGGCCTGCAGAACTGGCCCTTCCCCGAGGAGCTGCGCGAGTGGTGCCACCGCTTCGTCGACGCGGTGCTGCGCGTCACGGGCTTCGACATCAACGTCGGCCGGAAGATCTTCACCGAGATGCGGCAGATGGGGCTGGGCAATGTGCGTGTGCACCTGCTGCCCTACTACATCATCGCGGGCACGGCGAACCCGGAGATGATCCTGGACTGGCAGACGCGCTTCTCCACGCTGGAGCCCGTGGTGGCGCCCGTGCTCGGTGGCCTGGAGGCCTACCGGGCCATGTGCCAGAAGTACCTGGAGTTACTGGCGGATCCGGACGCTTTGAAGTACTCGCCTCTGTTGGTGACAGAAGGAACGAGACCTTGAACCCATCGGTAGCCGAGAGTGGGCTGGAGCCCCGTCCGGACAATGCTCCGGAGGTGAGCGTCCGGGTCACGTCCACGCTGCTGCTCCACTTCGAGCGGCAGTATGGCGCCACCCGGCTCGCGGAGGTCTTCCGGGACAATCCCTTCAGTCTCTCTCTCGCCTACCTGCGGACCCCCACCAACTTCATCTCCCTGGGCTTCCTGGAGCGTCTGGCGGACGTGCTGGTGAAGGAGTCGGGGGATCCGCAGTTCATGCGCAAGGCGGGCATCTCCATGGCCGCCAGCCCCGAGGCGCTCGGATTCGTGTACTACATGATCCGCGCCTTCGGCTCGTTGGAGATCTGCTTCCGCAAGACGGTGGAGCACAGCTCCAGCTACAACCGGGTGGGCCGGTTCGAGATCGAGAAGCTCGAGCGCGAGCGGCTGGTGCTCTCCTACCGCAGTGCCGTGCCCGAGACGCGCCGGCACATCTGCGAGCTGCGCATGGGCCAGTTCGCCTCGTTTCCCACCATCTGGGGGCAGCCGCCCGCGGACGTGAGCGAGAGCCAGTGCCAGGTGCAGGGGGCGGACTGCTGCCGCTACCACCTGCGGTGGATGGATCCGCTGCCCATGTGGGGCCGCTACTCGGGGCTGGCGCTGGGCGCGCTGAGCGGGGTGGGGGCCAGCATGCTGGGCCTGGGCCATCCCGCCTTCACCGTGACGTCCATGTCGCTGGCCGGCGTGTCGCTGGGCAGCTGGGTGGACCTGCGCCGGGAGATGCGCCGCAAGGACGATGCCCTCAACGAGCAGGCCCAGGGAATGATGGGCTCGCTCGAGGAGCTCCAGCAGCGCTACGACGAGATGTTCCGCATCAACGTCGCACTGGAGGACCGGGTGGCCGCGCGCACGCGCGAGCTGACCGAGACGAACGTGCGGCTGGAGGCGGCGCTCGCCAAGCAGCGGGAGCTGGACCGGCTCAAGAGCGAGTTCTTCGACAACGTCAGCCACGAGCTGCGCACGCCCCTCACGCTCATCCTCCTCACGCTGGACTCGCTGCTGCAGCGGGGCCCGGAGGAGTTCGCCCCGCCGGTGCGCCAGCACCTGCAGACGATGAACCGCAGCGCCGCGCGCCTGCTGCGCCTCATCAACAACCTGCTGGACTTGACGAAGCTGGAGGCGGGCAAGACGAAGCTGCGCTACGAGCCGTTGGACCTCCAGGGCTTCCTCTCCTCGCTGCTGGTGCCCTTCGAGGTGCTGGCGGACAGGAAGGGCGTGGTGCTCGAGCTGGAAGGGAACGTGACCACCGCGGTGCACGTGGACGTGGCGCACCTGGAGAACGTCTTCCAGAACCTCATCTCCAACGCCCTCAAGTTCACCACGCAGGGCACGGTGACGGTGCGCCTGCGCGAGGACGAGCAGTGGGTGCACGTGGAGGTGATCGACACGGGCGTGGGCATCGCCACGCAGGATCTCTCGGTCATCTTCGACCGTTTCGCCCAGGCGGACTCGAGCGGCACGCGGCGCTTTGGCGGCACGGGCATCGGTCTGGCGCTGGTGAAGGAGACGCTGGAGCTGCACAAGGGCGGCATCGAGGTGTCCAGCGAGCTGGGCAAGGGCTCCAACTTCCACGTGCGGCTGCCCAAGGGCTCCGCGCACGTGAGCGAGGATCTGCGCGCGGGCAACGGGGAGCCGACGTTCCGGCCCACGCGCCGCTCGGCGGACATGGCGGCCCTGGTGGAGCCGGAGGGTCCTGGCGCCATCGACACGCCGGCGGTGGAGGCGTTGCCGCTGCCCTCGCCGGACGCCGTGGCGGGCCCGGATGCGCCGCGCGTGCTCATCGTGGAGGACGAGCCGGAGATCCGCGCCTTCCTGCGCCAGGTGCTCAAGCCCTACTACCGGCTGCTGGAGGCCACCAACGGCGAGGAGGGCCTGAAGGCGGCGCAGAAGGAGCGGCCGGATCTGATCGTCTCGGACGTGATGATGCCGGTGATGTCGGGCATCCAGATGCTCGCGGCGCTGCGCGGCTCGCCGGAGACGGTGGACATGCCCATCATCATGCTCACCGCGCGCCAGGAGGTGGACGCCAAGGTGGAGGGCCTGTCCATGGGCGCCAACGACTACCTGGGCAAGCCCTTCTCGCCGAGGGAGATGCTGGCGCGCATCGAGGCGCAGCTGCGTCTGCGGGACGCGGCGGTGCGCGCGGCGGAGAACGAGCGGCTGGCGGCCACGGGCCTGCTCACCTCGGGCTTCGCCCACGAGGTGCGCAACCCCCTCAACGGCCTGATGAACGCGCTGCTGCCGCTGCGCGAGAGCCTCACCAGCGGAAGCCCCGACACCGCCATGGCCGTGGCGATGTTGGACCTCATCGAGGAGTGCGGGCAGCGCATCCGCGGCCTGGCCGAGGGCCTGCTGTCCTTCGTGCGCACCGGCAGCAAGGCGGTGGCGGTGGACCTGGGCGCGTCGCTGGACGCCAGCGTGCAGGCGCTCTCGTGGCGGCTGCCGCCCGGCATGAAGGTGGAGCGCGACTACCAGTTGCCCGAGCCGGTGTGGGGTGATCCGGGCTCGCTCAACCAGGTGTGGGTGAACCTGTTGGATAACGCGGTGCGTGCCATCGGGCCGGACGGGGTCGTGAAGGTGGCCACGGCGCGCGATGGTGAGGACGCGGTGGTGTCCATCATCGACAACGGCGTGGGCATCAAGCCCGAGCACATGGAGCGGCTCTTCCAGCCCTTCTTCTCCACCCGGGACGCGGGCGAGGGGACGGGCCTCGGGCTGGCGCTCTGCCAGCGCATCGTCCTGCGTCAGGGCGGGCGCATCCGCGTCTTCAGCGAGCTGGGCAAGGGGACGCGCGTGGAGGTGCGGCTGCCGCTGGAGGCCAATCCGGATCGGATCCTCCCGCCGCTGATGGCCGAGGGGAAGGCCGTGCAGCCGCACTGGCGCACGTAGGCCCGGCTGGCGAGCGTCACCGTTCTTACGGGTAGGGCGGGCTTCTGGTACAACCAGGAGCCTTTTTTCTTTTTCTCCCCTACCGCAGGAAACCATCGCATGGCACAGAGCACGGCCGCCCCGGCCCGGGGTCACCCCAAGGGCCTCTATCTGCTGTTCACCACCGAGATGTGGGAGCGCATGAGCTATTACGGCATGCGCGCCCTGCTGGTGCTCTACATGGTGGGCGCCACCGACAAGGGCGGCTTTGGCTGGAGCCAGGGCGACGCGCTGCGGATCTACGGTCTGTACACGGGCCTGGTGTACGCCACGCCGGTGCTGGGCGGGTACCTCGCGGACCGGTACCTGGGGCAGCGGCTGTCGGTGACGCTGGGCGGCATCCTGATGATGCTGGGCCAGTTCGTGCTGGCGATGCCTGGAAACTCCGAGACGCTCTTCTTCACGGGCCTGGGCCTGCTGGTGGTGGGCAACGGCTTCTTCAAGCCGAACATCTCCACGATGGTGGGCGGGCTGTACGCGCCGGGAGATCCGCGCCGGGATGGTGCCTTCACCATCTTCTACATCGGCATCAACGTGGGCGCGTTCCTGGCGTCGGCGGTGTGCGGCACGCTGGGTGAGAAGTTCGGCTGGATGTATGGCTTCGGCTCGGCGGGCGTGGGCATGGGCCTGGGCGTGCTGGTGTTCCTGGCCTTTGGCAAGAAGCTGCTGGGCGACGTGGGCCTGGCGCCGAAGCCGGTGGAGCGCAAGGCGAGCGCGGTTGCGGCTCCGGCGCAGGCGCTGACCCGGCAGGAGTGGGATCGCGTGATCGTGATCCTGGTGCTGGCGCTCTTCGTCGTCTTCTTCTGGGCGGCGTTCGAGCAGGCGGGTGGTCTGATGAACCTCTACACGGACGCGAAGGTGGACCGGAACGTGTTCGGCTTCGAGGTGCCCACGACGTGGATGCAGGCGGTGAACCCGCTGTTCATCATGCTGCTGGGACCGATCTTCGCGGAGATGTGGACGGGGCTGGGCCGGAAGAACAAGGATCCGTCGATTCCGGCGAAGATGGCGATGGGCCTGCTGCTGCTCTCCTTCGGCTTCGTGTTCATGCTGGGTGCGTCCAAGCAGAGCGAGGCGGCGGGCGGCAAGGCGGCGCTGATGTGGGTGGTGGCGGCCTACTTCTTCCACACGGCGGGCGAGCTGTGCCTGTCGCCGGTGGGCCTGTCGATGGTGACGAAGCTGGCGCCGGCGCGGTTCGCCTCGCTGCTGATGGGGGTGTGGTTCATCGCGAACGCGGTGGCCAACTACCTGGCGGGTCTGATTGGTGGCTACGCGGAGAAGCTGGGCGAGTTCGACCTCTTCATGGCGATCACGGTGGCGACGGCGGTGGCGGGCGTGGTGCTGCTGGCCATCTCTCCGTTCCTGAAGCGGATGATGCACGGGGCGGACGAGATGAAGCCGGTGGCGGAGGAGCAGCCGGGCTCGGAGCCGCAGCCGAAGATGGCGTAACACCCTCTCCCTCTGGGAGAGGGCAGGGGTGAGGGAATTCCCGCCTCAAAGAGAAGGGCCCCGGTGAACACCCCCGGGGCCCTTTGCTTTTTGATTTCCCCTCTCCCCTCGGGAGAGGGACGGGGTGAGGGTATCGAGGCCCCGGGTTGCCCCGAGCGCCTCCCCCCGTGGACCTCGGAGCCTGCTACTTGCTCACGCTCGCGAGAGGAGGCTGGGCGCGGTCTGGAACGGGGCCGGAGGTATCCACCTGGTAGTAATCGCGGACCTCGAACTTCCGGGCCATGAGGGCCATGCCCACGGCGGCCAGCAGCGCGAGGCCGCCATAGAAGAAGAACTGGCCGGAGCCGGTGAAGACGTTGAGGGCGGCGGCGATGGCCACGGCGATGTTGGCGAGCGAGGAGGTCAGGAGCCAGATGCTCTGCATGATGCCCTTCATCTCACGCGGGGCCTGGGTGTAGGCGAACTCGAGGCCGGTGGTGGAGACGAGGATCTCCGAGAGCGTGAGGACGACGTAGGGCAGCAACTGCCAGGCGATGTTGAGCGTGGTGCCCCGCTCGATGACCACCTGGTAGTAGCCGGCGATGGCGTACGAGAGGGCGCCCACGGCGAGGCCCAGGGGCATGCGGCGCAGGGGGGTGAGCTCCCAGCCGCCGCGCTGGAAGGCGGGGTACACCACGCCCACGAGGAAGGGGATGAGGATCATCACCAGGGCGGGGTTGACGAACTGCATCTGGCTGGGCTGGAAGGTGACGGGGCCGACCTGCGGATCCATGGCGCGGGCCTGGATGACCCAGGTGGAGGCCTTCTGGTCGAAGAGCATCCAGAAGAAGGGGATGGTGGGCAGCAGGAGGGCGCTGATGCGGAGGACGGCCTTGGCGCCCTCGACGGCCTCGGCGGGGTGCTCCTTCGCGGCGCCGTCGAGCCAGTGCGAGCCCTGCCCGCGGTGGCGCAGCGCGGAGCCGACCACCTTGAGGAAGGAGTGGGGGTTGGGGCCGGTGGGGGGCACCCTCACGTAGTGATGGCGGCCGGCCCAGAAGATGGCGGTGGCGATGAACATCAGGATGCCGGGGATGCCGAAGGCCACCGCGGGGCCGAAGTGCTTGAGCGTGAGGGGGATGGTCAGCGAGGCGAAGAAGGACCCGAAGTTGATGGTCCAGTAGAAGATGGCGAAGACCTTCTTCACCAGGTGCTTGTTGGACTCGTTGAACTGATCACCCACCATGGCGCTCACGCACGGCTTGATGCCGCCGCTGCCCAGGGAGATGAGGACGAGGCCGGCGTAGAAGCCGGTGGCGTTGTTCTCGAAGATGGCCAGACAGGCGTGGCCCAGGCAGTACACGAGGCTCAGCGAGAGGATGACCTTGTACTTCCCCAGCCAGCGGTCGGCGAGGTAGCCGCCGAGCAGGGGGCAGAAGTACACGCCCGCCATGAAGAGGTGCATCAGGCTCTTGGCCTGGGCGGAGCGGGCGCCCTCGTCGGGCACGGCGTTGCGCAGCAGGTAGTCGATGAGGAACACCGTGAGGATGTTCCGCATCCCGTAGAAGCTGAAGCGCTCGCAGGCCTCGTTCCCGATGATGAAGGGAATCTGGGGGGGGAAGCGGGCGCTGGACGTCGCGGGGGGGGCGGCGGTGGACGGACTGGCCATGGACGGGAGGGTTACTCCAGCGGTGGCCCCGAGCACAACCCTCAGCGGCACAAGCCTCAGGCCAGTTCGCGCGCCTCCTCGTCGTCCAGCTCGAGCAGGGGCTTCAAACCGTGCTCGTAGAAGACCTCGGTGGAGACCTGGATGGGGAGCGAGACGTACTTGCCGCTCCGCTCATCCACCCAGTGGAGCAGGAGGCCGCGGGAGACGAGGTGCTCCAGGAGCGCCCGCAGCCGCGGTTCCGGCAGGTCGGGAAATGCCTCTCGCAGGCTGCCTTCCGGGCGGGGCACCTCGCAGAATTGGAAGACCGCCATTTCCGGACCCGCCAGCCGAAGCATGCGCGGCGCTCCGTTGCGCCCATCGCACACATACAGGATGCCGTCCATCACGCACGAGAGCAGGGAGAAGGGCCGATAGGTCTTCTTCCACTCGTACGTGGCCTGGATGAAGTCGTTGATCGCGCGGCGAAGTCCGGCATCCTGATCGAAGTCGTGCTCGTATTGGAAGAAATAGGCGATGTCCGTGGTGTCGATGGGACACCCCGCGAAGATGGCCTCGTAGATGGGCGCTGGCCGGACGTTGCGGATTCCGTACTTCCCGGGCGAGAGGAAATAGGGGCTGAAGCGCTGCAGCACGACCGGGACGACATACTTCGGGGGCGGGAGGTGCTGGATGAGCGGAACGAGAGCGGTCATCCGCTCGTAGTCCTCGCGCGTCTCCCCCGGGTTGCCCCACAGGATGCCGTAATGCGGCTCGACACCATTCGACGTGCAGTCGCGCAGGAAGCGGACCTGGTTCAGCCCTGTCGTCCCCTTGTCCATCCGCTTGAGAATGTGATCGCTGAAGCTCTCGATGCCGGGCTGGACCGCCGTCACGCCGGCTTCCGCCAGGGCCCGTACCTGGTCTCCTCGAAGGTTGGACTTGGTCTCGTAGAACAGCTCGATGCCCAGTTCCTCGTGCAAGCGCTTGAGGCCGGGCAGGAAGGTCTTGAGGTAGGCCATGTCGAGGATGTTGTCCGCCGCGGAGAACTGGCGGACGCCATGCCGGAGGAATTGGGACCGCAACTCCGCGATGACCCGCTCGGGTGACTTGGTCCGGTAGCTCAGGTTGGTTCCATTCAGCCCGCAGAAGGAGCACAGGTGCTTCTGTCCCCACCAGCAGCCGCGCGAGGACTCGAAGGGGAGCCGTGTTTCCTCCTGGAGGCCGGTGTTCTCATGCTGCGAGAAGAAGTCCTCGTAGTCGGGCACCGGCAGCTCATCCAGGGCCAGGGAGGGGGGCCCCCGGTCATGGCGGAGCGCTGTGGGGACGAGCTCACGGCGACGCGCGAGCTGGCCCTGGCGTGGACGCGAGGGAGCCGATCGACGGGGCTGCGCTTCCTCAACGCCTGGACGAGTGGGACGATGAGTGAATCGGCCTCTCCGGAGACGACGACGTCGATGACGTCGAAGTGGCGAAGGAGCGCCGGCCCCATGACACCGTCACACCCGGCGCCACCGAAGAGGATGATCATCTCGGGAAAACGCCCGCGGATGCGCTCGGCCAGGGCCAGGCTCGCCGTGAGCTGGTGGTACCCGGTCGTGAAGCCGACGATGTCGTAGTCGTCCCAGGGGATGCGCGCCATCGCGCTGTCCAGGAACCGGGGGACGTGCTCCGTGGCGATCCGCAGGAAGCCCTGCTCCGCCTCCTTCAGCGCCTCGGACGTCCCGTCACTCCCCTCCCCGCCGCGACCGACGCACTGCCGCCAGAGCTCCCGGGCATCCACTTCGGGACGGAGCGCCGTGGTGAAGCACAGCTCCGCCTCGACCTTCTCGCGCAAGGCGTTGTAGTGCGCTTCGCCGATGGCGACGGCGAACGGGATGTTGAGGTACTGGATGTCCGAAGCGATTCCCGCCTGCTGCCCGATGGCCTTCAACGTTCCCAGGCCGAGACTTCCCCATGACGGTGCGGCGAACGGCATGCTCACATAGAGGACCTTCGGCATCACTCACCTCGCTGATCGCAGTGGGCAACGAGCGTCGACAGGAGTTGCCACTGGGTGGGATTCGCTAGCAACAGGGCCTCGAGCTGCCGCCCCACGACCGCGCCGGTCAGGAGCCTCTCCCATCCGCGAGCCCGCCGGCTTCCTTCCGGCAGGGACAGCCGGACGGGTGCTTCGAAATGGCTGAAGACGTGAGTCCCCTCGCGTTGGATGCGAACGGGCAGCAGCAGTGTGCCAGGCCGCGCGCACAGTCCGATGAACGCGGCGGACACCGGCCAGCGGCGCCCGAGACACTGGACGTAGCACACCTTGTGACCCTTGTAGACGAAGTCGGGGTAGGTCAGGAGGATGCCGCCGCGCTCGAGCGCTCCGATGATGTCTCTCGGGGTCCGGGCCAGCACGAGCTCGTCGAGCTGAAAGGCTTTGTGGACCCGGTTGAAGACATCCTCCCGCGTGAGCCCCTCGCCATAGACGACGAGGGGCCTCCCCACGAACGCCTCGCGGGCAAACCACAAGGCGTCCTCGTAGGGAAGGATCATGGGCGTGAGCAGGATGGTGGGCGCGCCAGTTGTCGGGCCCACGTGGTGCTGGCCACTCATGGAGATGGACAGCCGGGGTGGCACGGGAGCGCCAGCGGCGACGGCGCGCCATGCCGCGGTGCGCTGCCGAATCCACAAGAGGTGCTCCAAGTGGCGCTTGACGAACTCCTCCTCGTCGAGTCCGGGCGGAAGGGCCTGACACGCCGCCCGGATCGTCATCGACAGGAGCTGGAGGGGGGGCAGGTCGGCACCCGCGGGCGGATTCCGGGGGAGGGCGATGTTTTGCAGATCCTTCTCCGAGATGGTTTCCAGCAACTGCTCGACGTTCCAGCTACGGGGAGCCCCGGTCCGCTCGTGCATGGAGGCTGCTCCAGTAGTCACGGAGACGTGTGGAATCCGCCAGGCTGGCGGAGATACGATCGAAGGCGTTCAGCGAGACCTGGCACTCGAGCTCATCGACGCCATGGAGGTTGGGCGAGCGGGCCATGCAGGTTCCGCCACAGACGGCCAGCCAGATACAATGGCCGCACTTGCCCTTCGTGACATCACGTGAGCGGATACGTCGGGCCACCTCGGACTGCCGGGCTTGCGCCAACGACACCCGCGCGAGGTTGCCGAGATTGGAAAGCGGGCCGTGGGGATCAATGCAGTCGCATGCCTCGAGCCGGCCATTGGCGGACACCGAGAGGAGATCCCGTGCCGCGCCACAGCGGCGGCGCAAGCACATGTTGCGGCCTGGGCCGAAGAGGAAGTTCCCGGTGTATTTGAGCACCGGGGAGACCGCAAAACCATCGAACTCCCCGTCGACTACCGCGTCGAACAGGTCATTCCAGGCCTTCACCAGCCGCGAGGCGTCCAGGGAGAGCTCCTGCCTGCGTCCCCTCCCGATGGGCTGGAACAGCGACCAGTCCCAGCCCCGCAGGCCGCAGCCCTGGAAGTAGCGCGAGAGTCCCAGGAGCTCCTCCTGGTTCACGGCGGTGATGGTCGCCATGGCGGCGGACGCGCGGACGAACTCGGGAAAGCGTTCCAGCGCCTGCTGGAAATCGCCGTGCGTTGCCGCGCCGTTCTTGCTCACACGGAGCGTGTTCTGACGGGGCGGTCCGTCGAGCGAGAACCCCCAGTGCAGTTGGTGTTCGAGCGAGAACCGGACGGAGCGCTCGTCGAGCAGGCTGAGGTTGGTCTGCCCCGTGAACTCGATGCGCTTGCCAGCGCGAGCGGCCAGCGCCCTGGCGGAGAGGACGATCTGTTCGATGCGGTCGAACAGGAGGAAGGGCTCGCCCCCATGGAAGATGACCTGGAGCCCCTGGGGCGCCAGCACGAGCGCCTGCGCGATGGCCTCGAGTGCCATGTCCACGCTCAGGTGGGTGGTGGCGTCCTCGGGCTCGAAGTCGTAACAATAGGTACAGGCGTAGTTGCAGGCACTCGTCAGCTTGAGGATGACGGTGTTCAGATGGCGCGGCTCGGGGCTCGAGCCAGCCCCGATGCCCTGGGCCCGGAGCTCCCCGGCCACCCGTGTCCGCAGGGTCTCGAGCTCTGGCGTCAGGCGCTCCGCCGGCAGGGCCAGGAGCTTGAGCAGAGGCTCGCTCGAGGCGGGGATGTACGCCGAGCGCCCTGTCTCCCGGTCCATGACGAGGAGCTTCTCCCCCCTGCGCAGGGCTGACAGGCGTGAGGGCTCGAAGCCTGGCTCGGGTTCACTCATTTCTTGCGCTCCTTCTTCCTGGCCACGGACGCCCGGCTCCTCTTCTTCGTCGTGAGCACCGCCTTGACGGACTTCTGCTTCGTGAGGACTTCCGCCGGGATGGGCTGCCGGAAGACCTCGGGATCGATGATGACGTCGTGGCCCAGATCCGTGCGATCGCAAGAGCGTGACCAGCCGATCAGGATGCCAATGTCGATTCCCATACGGGCGCTGTTGGTGAGATTGAGCCGGTTGATCCCCAGCAGCGAGCTGTTCTTGGGAAGGCCCGAGGCCGCCTTCCTGGACATGTCGAGAGCCAGCTTTTCGAGCTCCTCGTTGGACAACTCGGCCAGATTGATGTCTGGCGGTACCTGGAGGGAAATCTCTCTCACTTCTCTGGGTTCTGCTTTGACCTCATCGTCGCGAGCCATGGCGGAGTCCTCTGCGCGAGGGGACGTTTCGTTCCACCACCCTACCGCCCCGCTTCATGGCGGACCAATTGTCTGGGATTGAAGGTGTTTGGAGCTTGGCTCCAGGCATCACCGGATGTGGAGGGATGGACACTGCCATCCGTCCACGGCGTGAACCCGTGCCGCTTCGCGCATGCGCAGGGCCACGACGACGCCCGAGATGGCAGTCATCGCGGCGACCAGCGCGATGGCCGGGCAGCGGCCCCCTGCGGCGGATGGCCCGGAGCTGACGCGGGGGGGGCTGGAGGCGGTGGGGGAGCTGCGCCGCCCTCTGCTCGCGGGGGGGGACCCCTCCATGGGCGGCGCCCGCCAGCTTCCGGCGAGTTCCCGTCTACGAGAACAGATCCTCCTCCTCCTCGGAGGCACTGTCGTATCCGCTCTGGAATGCGTTGCTGGTACCGCCCTTCTTGAACTCGAGCTTCTCGTCCTTGAGGTCCTTTCGCGTCTGCTTCTTCTTCTTCGCTCCTTGCGTCAGATAGAGCGACCGGTACATGGTCGGTGTGACCTCGTCGACGATCTGATCGTGCAGCCACTGCATCACCTCGACGGAATCCTCGTCCTCTCTCTTGATACGCATGGAGACGATCCTGTCGAGCCCCGTGAGCGACGGAGCCCAGAAACCTCCGGGGTTCGGGTTGAACTGGATATTGAGCCCCATGCGATCGCGCGCGTACCGCAAGACGAGGCTACAGCCCGCGCACGGGCGCTTCTTGCCGTAGACGTGGGCCAGCCCCCGGTGCGCGGAGAGGTAGAGGCCGAGGACCAGCTTCTGCTCCGCGTGCATGCCGTCGCCGCCACCGGTGACGAAGAGGATCTTTCCTTCGTTGCTTTCGTCGTCGAAAGCCTCCCGGCATGACTCCTCTTTCGAGATGTCGAGCGTCCCGAAGAAGGAGTCCTCTCGGGTCAGGATTCCCATGAGCACGTTCACCGCGTCATCACCCAGGAGCTCGAGTCCCTCGAATACGTTCGTGAAGTGCAGGGTGTTGCCCTGGCTGCGGTCGTCGTTCTTGTGTGTCTCTTGCAGCAGGCTGAAGAGCGGATTGATGGGGCTGGAGTTCGACGACTTCCGCTTCTTCGCGCGGCGCAGCTCGCTCTCGACCGCGTCGCGCAGGTATCTCACGAGCTCTCTCAGCGACCCATCCTTGTTGGCCGCGACGACGATGCGATCGTTCACGTGCATCGACTGCACCTCGTCCTCCTTGTCCTGGCAGAGGCCGAGCTTGACGAACCAGAAGATCTGCGCGCTCAGCCAGCGGAGCACCTGCGCGTGGCGCCGGTCCTGGAAGTCTTGTGCCCCGCGCAGGACGATGTTCTTCGACCAGAACCCGCTGCGCTCCTTCAGGTTCGACTCGAGGGTCACCGACCGGAACCTCCTGGCCACGCGCTCCTTGTCGTACCGGCGCTTCTTGACGTCCTTGTTGCGCTCCTCCTGCTCCTCGTCGCTGGGGTCCTCGCGCTTGCGCTTGTTCAGGCCCTCCTTCTCGCTGTTGTCGAGGAGCCCGAGCGTTTGCGGCTTCTTCTTCGTGGGTGCGACGAGCTGCTTGACCTTCCAGTCGGGCTCGTGCCGCCGGCACTCGCAGCGATTCGGCTCGCTCTTCTGGTGCAACCGGCAGGCGCCGGTCCCGTAGCCGCACCCCTGGCACTTATACGAGAATGCTGCCTCGTTCTTGCACTGCTTGACGTGGCACCTCATCGCAGCTCCTCCACGGTGGTGGCTCGGAAGAATACACCGGCTCGAATCGGCGACAGGGAGCCGATGGTAGGGATGTGCAGCTTCAACCGAGGACGGTGAACCCTCAGCGGGTGCTGTTCATCCGCGCAGGGTCTCTGCTCAGCTCGAGGGCGGGAGGGACCCCTCCGGGCCCGGTCTCGCCCAACTTGTCCAACAGTCGGACAAGTTCGTGAAGAGCGCGCCCGGGAGGCGGGCCGCACTCGAGGCAGTGACTTGCGTCGACGGTGCGGACAGTCCCACCCCTGAAAGCACTGTGTTCCGCTGGCTCAGCGCAGCAGCGCGAGCGTGATGGGCGGCAGCGCCAGCACGGCCACGAACAGACCGCCCCACACGAGCGCCTGCTGGTTGCGCGCGCCATCCAGCGCGTCCATCACGCGCTCGTCGAGCTTCTCCTCGGCGAGCTCCTCGAGCCTCTCGAACGTCAGCTCCACGGCGTTCCGGTCGCGGCTCTCCTCGCCGATGAGCTCGATGAGCTTCGTCTCGATGTGGAGGCACACCTTGAGCTTGAGGCGCCGGAAGATGGAGCGGGAGAAGCCGCCGAGGCCCGACTCGTCATCATCGCTCGTGGCGTACGCGGTGATGGCGCGGCTCAGCACGTCCCGCAGCTTCTGGATGGGCAGGGGCTTGCGGAGAAGCTCCGGCGTGTTCACGCCCTCCACGAGGCCCTCGGCCCGCTCGAAGACGCGCGCGACGATGCGCTGGCAGAGCTTGTGCTTCCGCACGAGGTTCATCGCCACGCGGCCAATGCCGCGCCACAACCCCGCGGTCCCCAGCCCGATGGCCCCCGCCGCCATGTAGACGAGCAGCAGGCCGTAGACGAGCACCCCCCAGTTCTCCGACGGGTGGTTGAGCAGGCCGGTGCCCTTCTCGACGAAGAAGGCCACGATTCCGAGCACGAAGCCGGCGGCGCCGAGCCCGAGCGCCCGGGAGCCGACGGTGGCCGCGGCCGAGGCGATGGCGCCGGTGATGGGACCCATGTCCCTCAACGAGCGACGCGGCGCGGCGGCGGCGGCCCTGCGGCGCGTGTCCGAGTACTCGAGCTGCTCGTTCTGGATGGGTGCGTTGCTCACCGTTTCTCCCCCTGGGATACCGACGTCGAAAGAGGGCGCCACGATAGGTCGGTGTGTGCCGGGCGCTCAACGTCCCCCTGGCGGTCCGATGGGACTTCCACGGTCATGCGGTCCGGGCTGTGGGCTGCTGTAGGCAGGAGCGCCCTCGCTGTCACGTGGCATCCGCCGTAGACTCTCTCCCAGAGAGGTGATCGCCATGAAGTCCGGACTGAAGACGGGTCTGGTTCTCGGGGGAGGGGCCGCGCGAGGGGCCTATGAGGCCGGAGTTCTCTCCTACCTGCGCGAGGAGCTGGAGCCGGAGCTTGGCCGGCCGCTGAGGCTGGACATCCTCGCGGGCACGTCGGTGGGAGCCATCCACGCCTGCTACCTCGCCGCGACGAGCGACCAGCCAGCCTTGCAGGGCCGGGGCATGCGGGCGCACTGGACGGGCATGAAGGTGGAGGAGGTGCTCCGGGTGGGCGTGGGAGACGTCTTCCGGGTGCTGCGCGAGGCGCTCGGCAAACCGGCGCCCCATCCGCGAGATCTCCAGTACGGCGGGCTGGTGGATCCCCGCGGGCTGCGGGCCATCGTGAGCCGGGGCATTCCCTGGCTGGGGATCGCCCGCAACATGCGCAGGGGCCATATCGACGCGCTCGCGGTGAGCGCCACCCACGTGGGCAGCGGACGGGCCTCGGTGTTCGTCCAGCGGCGCGAGGGCGGAATCCCCACGTGGGGCAATGATCCCTCGTACCAGGCGGAGGCCACGCGCATCACCCCGCACCATGCCCTGGCCTCGGCGGCCATCCCGGTCGTCTTCCCGGCGGTACGCCTGCGCGGCGGGCTGCACGTGGATGGAGGGCTGCGGCTCAACGTCCCCATGAGCCCGGCGCTGCGGCTGGGAGCGCAGCGGGTGATCGTCATCTCGCTGCGGCACGAGGCCCTGCGCGCCCGGAAGGCCATCGGCACGCAGGAGAGCACCGAGCAGGAGCGCGAGCAGGCCCTGGCGACCGCGCCCTTCCTCGCGGGCAAGATGCTCAACACGCTGATGATGGACCGCACGGACCAGGATCTCGGCCGGCTGCGGCGGCTCAACGCCATCCTCGAGGCGGGGACGGTGGCCTACGGGCCAGACTTCGCGCGGACGCTCAGCGGCGTGCTGGGACACCACCGCAGCCAGCCCCTGCGCTACGTGCGGGAGCTGCTGGTGCGGCCCTCGAAGGACATCGGCGCGCTGGCCGCCGAGTACGTCCGCACGCCCGACTTCCGCCGCCGCAGCAACGGCCTGGCGCACAAGGCGATCCTCCGGCTGGTGGATCGGGATGCCGCGCACGAGGCGGACCTGGCCTCGTACCTGCTCTTCGACGGTGGCTTCGCGGACATCCTCATCGACCTGGGCCGGCAGGATGCCCGGGCGCTGCGCGACGAGTGGCTGCGCTTCTGGTCGGACGAGCCGCAGACCGTGGCGGAGCGGGCCACGCACCCTCCCGCGGCGAGCGCCGCCTGAGTCCCTGGTGCCGCTCGACCGGCTCAGAAGGTGTAGCGCAGGCCGATGCGCACCTGCCTGGGTGCCTGGTACTGGATGGGCTTCTTGAACTCCGGGTTGGCCGCGGTAAGGGGCCGGCCGTCGACGGTACGGACCCTGTCCGGGGTGAGCTGGCCTGCCTCCACCTCTGTTTCGAGCGGCAGCACGTTGGCGTAGGTGTAGTGCTCGTTCACGCGCGTCACCTCCTGGAAGTTGAACAGGTTGAAGGCCTCCAGGTGGAGGGACACCTCCTTGTTCCTGGCGACCCGGTAGCTCACCCCGAGGCGGGGGTCGATGCTGTGGACCCACGGAGTGCGCTCTCCGGTGGAGCCGCGCGGCAGGATGAAGGTCTCACCCATGCCGGCGCGTGGGTGGCCGCCCAGGTAGTTGATGGGGGTGCCCGACTGGCCCCGATAGGACAGGCCGAGGCTGGCGGACAACTTCGGGGTGAGCTCGAACTCCTTGGCACCGAAGACCCTGACGGTGTGCGTGCGGTCGTTCGGCAGCGGACCCGAGCGGTTCGTCTGCTGGGATGCGAAGTGGATGTCGGACCGGAGCGTCGGCTCACCCCAGCCGGCGATGGGCCGGAAGCTGCCCGCATGGTTTCCGTGCAGGCGCGACCAGGTGTAGCTCGCCTGGGCCCTCCAGCCCTGGGAGTAGAAGAGCTGGTTCAGCGCCACCGTCACCGCATCATAGGTGCGCTCCGCCTTCTGGAAGTCGCTGGCGATTCCCAGGCCGGGGTTGCCCAGGAAGCTGGGGCCGAGGTCATCGCCGCTGTCCAGGTTCTCGACGACCGCATCCAGCGCGCGGTGGGTATAGGTGGCGAGCACCCAGGTTCCTGGCAGGAACTCATATTCCGCGCCCGCGACGAGCTCGCTGGACGATGGGGGAACGAGACCGGGGTCCACGGGCTCGTCATCCGAGGAGGAAGGGAAGACCCCATTCAGCAGCGCGAGCGGCATCTGGCCGCGGTACTTCGCGTAGTGGGTGAAGAGTCTCATCTGGCCACTGTTCAGCGGATCCACCACCAGCCCCACGCGCGGCGAGAACTGCTGGCCCAGCGCGAAGGTCCGGGGGTTCTCGAACGTGTGCAACCACTGCGCGTCGTAGCGGACTCCCGCGTTCACCGTGAACCTGCGGGCGAAGGTCCAACTGTCCCGCACGAAGCCGCCAAGGGTGTCGCGGTCGTACCGGGCCGTCTGGTTGGAATCGTACCCCGCGCCGTTCCAGTAGCGGCTTCGGGTCCGCTCGTAGGACAGGAGTTCCGCGTCCAGGCCGGCCTTCACCACGTGGTTGCCGAGGAGCTCCGTCATCCAGGTGGCCTGGGCGTTGGCCTGATAGCGGTCCACCTTGTCGAGGGACATGAGATCCTCGCCACCCAACTCGTAGTACTGGACGGGACATCTCTCGAGCTGCTCGGCCACGTCGGCGCCGCAGTAACCCGCCACGTCCGGCATGGAGGGCTCGTAGGCCGTCACGGGACTCCTCGTCGGGTACATCGCGCTGGAGAGCCCCGTGGGGTAGGGCGTGCTGGAGGCCGTCTGGCGGGACCAGCCGAGGTTGGCGTCGACGAGCAGCCGATGGTCCATGAACGAGCCGTTGTACTCGAGGGCGGCCGTCGTGAAGTTGCCGTCGAGCTGTCGATGGACCAGGGACGTGGGCCTGGCGTTGATGAACTCCCGGACGCCGCCGGTCAGCGGGTCCACGGTGAGCGAGTCCTCTCCACCCGAGCGGGAGGGCGTGGTGATGACCGACAGCGACATGTAGTGCCGGGGGTTGATCAGCCAGGTCAGCTTGCCCATCGCCTGGAGGCCGCGCTCCTCGGCGCGGAAGAAGTGCGAGGTGCCGGGAATCGGCGTGCTGACGAGGGCTCCATCCGGGCCGGGGCCGCGGGCGCTGAGGGCGCGCATGTGCTCCACGCGGGTGAGCGCCGGTGCCACGCCGGCGAAGAACCACAACCGGTCCTTCAGGATGGGACCTCCCAGGGTGGCCCCCACATCACCCTGGAGACCGAGCGTGTTCTGCCCGGTGATGGTCCAGGTGGGCCCGGAGGCGGGCGTGGGCGTGCCCCCCAGGAAACCCGGAACCCAGTTGCCGAAGACCGAGCCGTGGAATTCGTTGGAGCCCGTCCGGGTCGTTGCCTGGATGATGCCTCCGGTGGCGCGGCCGTGCTCCGCCATGGCTCCTCCGGTGATGAGCGAGACGTCCTGGAGGAACTCGACACTCAGCGGCAGGGCGTTGACGCCCAGGAGCGGATCCGTGGTGGAGAGACCGTCCACCAGGTACGCGTTCTCGAAGGGAGAGGCCCCGTTGATGGACACGCCGTACGCCTCGCTCCGCGCACCCGGGGCCAGCTCGACGAGACCCTCGAAGGTGCGTGCCGCGCCCCGCTTGTCCATCGGCCGGTTCAGCGCGAGGCGTTGCGTGAAGTCCTGGTCGACGTTCCTTCCCGTGCTCGAGGAGCCCACATCGACGGCAGGAGACCCGCAGCCCAGCACGGTCGGGTCCTCCATAGGATCGGTGGCCAGTGCCATCGTCACCCGGACGGTCCGATCCGGGCGAAGCAGGATGTCCGTCCGTGAGAACGGCTTGAACGCCTCCTTGTAGAAGTGCAGGGTGTAGATGCCCGGTGGGAGCTCGGGGATGCTGAACTGGCCCTGTGCGTCCGTGACGACGGCCCGCTCGCCCTGCATGCCGGGGGTGGTCGCGACCACGACCACATCCAAGACCGGCTCGTTCGTCTCGGCGTTGCTCACCGTCCCGATGATGGCGGAGTCCGCACGGGCCGCTGTCGCGAAGCACAGGCTCACGGCGACGAGTGCTCCAGTCATCCGGAGCAGCCGTCCCAGGCGCACGTCAGGCATTCCCCTCATGGATGAGAGGATGCCACGAATCCGGAGCCCGCCGCTCCTGGTCCTCCCTACTGCTTGTACTCGTACTCGCCGCCCGGATAGACGAAGGAATCGCGCGGCGCGTACCAGCACCAGCCCTCCACCTTTTGCAGGGGGCTCGCGGGCCGCAGCGCGTAGACGGGGTGGTCCTTGGCGAGGAACTCGAGCGACACCAGCTCGAAGGGGGAGGCCAGCTCACCCACGTAGGGGTAGTTGCCGGCCACGAGCTTGCCCTTCAACTGCTTCACGTAGGTGAGGTGCCCGCGCGCCACCGAGGCGATCTTCGCGCCCACCCTGGCCACCGTGCGGATGATGGGGGTGCCATCCACGCGCGTGGTGGCCACCAGCTCGCCCCCGTTGAGCTCCAGCGTCGTGGTTCCCGGGGACGCGGGGACGCCGCGCTCGCGGACGTAGTTGCGCACGTGCTCCGAGGAGTTGAAGTAGTGCGTGAAGAAGCGCGAGGGCGTCACTCCATCCGGAGCGGTGCGGCCCGCGAGGTCCAACCCCAGGTACGTGAGCGAGTAGGCGCCGAAGCTCGAGGTCTGAGCCTCGGAGTCGACGATGTACTGGTTCATGTAGATGGCGCGGTTGGTGGCGGGCTGGAGACCCCTGGGCAGCAGCGCGGCGGCGGCGTGCGGGTCCGCGGGAATCCAGCTCGAGTACAGCATGCGGCTGTTGATGACGAGCTGTGGTGCGGCGAGAGATGACTCGGACACGTGTACTCCCCCCTGCGAGTGTGGTGGAGGCCAATGCCAGCGCAGGAGGGAGGGGCGGCGCAAGTCAAGAGCGCCGGGTGGGTCCGGTCAGGCGGCGGGAGCGGCCGATTCGGGGGGCTTGCGGCCCACGCGATTCTTCCGCGACTTCGTCAGCACGTGCTTGAGGTAGCGCCCGGTGTGGCTCTCCTTCACCTCCGCCACCTGCTCGGGCGTGCCCGTGGCCAGCAGCTGGCCGCCGCCCGCGCCGCCCTCGGGCCCCATGTCGATGAGCCAGTCCGCGCTCTTGATGACGTCCAGGTTGTGCTCGATGACGAGCACCGTGTTGCCCGCCTCCACCAGCCGGTTGAGCACGTGCAACAGCTTGCGGATGTCCTCGAAGTGCAGACCCGTGGTGGGCTCGTCGAGGATGTACAGCGTGCGGCCCGTGGCCACGCGCGCCAGCTCTCGCGCCAGCTTGATGCGCTGCGCCTCGCCACCCGACAGCGTGGGCGAGCTCTGCCCCAGCCGGATGTAGCCCAGGCCCACGTCCTCCAGCGTCTGCAGCACGCGCATGATGTCCTTGTGCGCGCTGAAGTGCAGCATCGCCTCGCGCACGCTCATCTCGAGCACCTCGGCGATGTTCTTCCCCTTGTAGCGCACCCGCAGCGTGGCCTCGTTGAAGCGCTTGCCGTTGCACACCTCGCACGGCACGTACACGTCCGCCAGGAAGTGCATCTCCACCAGCTTCACGCCATCGCCCTCGCACGCCTCGCAGCGTCCGCCCTTGATGTTGAAGGAGAAGCGTCCCGGCGTGTACCCGAACGCCCGCGCCTCCGGCGTCATCGCGAACACGTCGCGGATGGAGTCGAAGAGCTTCGTGTACGTGGCCGGGTTGCTGCGCGGCGTCCGTCCGATGGGCCGCTGGTCGATGTCGATGACCTTGTCCAGGTTCTCCAGCCCGGTGATGGCCTTGTGCTTGCCCGGTACCTCGCGGCTCTCGTACAGCATGCGCGCCGCGGCGGGGTAGAGGATCTCATTGATGAGCGTGGACTTGCCCGCGCCCGACACGCCCGTCACCGCCACGAACATCCCGAGCGGAATCTCCACCGTGACGTCCTTGAGGTTGTTCTCCTTGGCGCCCTGGATGACCACCTTCGTCTTGCCGGGCACGCGGCGCTGCTCGGGGACCGCTATCTCCTTGCGGCCGGAGAGGTACGCGCCCGTGGAGCTCTTCTCGTTGGCCATCACCTGCGCCGGCGTGCCCTCGGCCACCACCTGGCCGCCCAGCTCGCCCGCGCCCGGCCCGAAGTCCACCAGCCAGTCCGCCTCCTCCATCGTCTCCTCGTCGTGCTCCACCACCACGACGGAGTTGCCCAGGTCCCTCAGCCGCTTGAGCGTGGCCAGCAGCTTGCCGTTGTCCCGCTGGTGCAGGCCGATGGACGGCTCGTCGAGGATGTAGATGACGCCCGTGAGCTCGCTGCCCATCTGCGACGCCAGCCGGATGCGCTGGCTCTCGCCGCCGGACAGCGTGGACGCCGTGCGGTCCAGCGTCAGGTACGACAGGCCCACGTCCTCCAGGAAGCCCAGGCGGCTGCGGATCTCCTTCAGCAGCTCGGTGGCGATCTTCCGCTCCGTCTCCGTGAGCTGCATGTCCTTGAGCCAGCGCAGCGCGTCGCCGATCGTCTGCCGGCTCAGGTCCACGATGGAGCGCCCGTGCACCTTCACCGCCCGGCTCTCCGGCTTCAGGCGTGCCCCATCACACGTGGGGCACGGCTTGTCGCTGAAGAACTTCTGGTAGTAGGTGCGCATCGCCTCGGACGTGGTCGTCTTGAAGCCGCGCATCAGCCGGTTGACCAGGCCTTCCCACTCCATCTCGTAGCGGCCGCCATCGCCCCACTTCACGGTGAAGCGCTTGCCCTCGGCGCCGTACATCAGGATCTTCTTCGCCTTCGCCGGCAGCTTGCCGTAGGGCGTGTCCAGGTCGATGTCGAAGTTCTCGGCCAGGCTCTCCACGAAGTCCGCCGTCCAGCCCTCGCCCTTGTTCATGCCGCTGGCCCACGGCTCCACCGCGCCGTCGCGCAGGCTGCGCGAGGGGTCCGGGACGATTCGCTCCGGATCCATCTCCGCCTTGGTGCCCAGGCCGTTGCAGTCCGAGCACATGCCCAGCGGGTTGTTGAAGGAGAACGAGGACGGGCTCAGCTCGCCGAAGGACAGGCCGCACGCGTGGCAGGCGTTGAGCTCGCTCATGATGCGATCGCTCGCGATGCTGCCCGTCTCATCCGTGATGATGAGCATGCCCTTGCCCTCGCGCAGCGCCGTCTCCACCGCGTCGGTGAGCCGCGTGCGCACCTCCGGCTTGAGCACCAGCCGGTCGATGATGAGCGCGATGTCGTGCTTGGACTTCTTGTCCAGCTCGATGCGCTCCTCCAGGCTCTTCACCTTGCCGTCCACGCGCGCGCGGGAGAAACCGCGCTTCTGCGCCTCGGTGAGGATGTCCTTGTGCTCGCCCTTGCGGTTGGTGACCACGGGCGCCAGCACCATCACCTTGGTGCCCGCGGGCGACTCCATCAGCGTGTCGACGATCTGCTGGGCGCTCTGCTTGCCCACGCGCTTGCCGCAGTTGGGGCAGTGCTGCACGCCCACGGAGGCGAAGAGCACGCGCAGGTAGTCATGCACCTCGGTGACGGTGCCCACCGTCGAGCGCGGGTTGTTGCTGGCCGCCTTCTGCTCGATGGAGATGGTGGGCGACAGGCCCCGGATGGTGTCGTACTTGGGCTTCTCCATCTGCCCGAGGAACTGCCGTGCGTACGCGGAGAGGCTCTCCACGTAGCGGCGCTGGCCCTCGGCGTAGAGCGTGTCGAACGCCAGCGAGCTCTTCCCCGAGCCGGAGACGCCGGTGAACACCACCAGCTTCTTCTTCGGAATCTCCAGGGAGATGTTCTTGAGGTTGTGCTCCTTGGCTCCACGGATGGAGATGACGTCTGGCTCGGACATGGGGGCGCGATCTACCACTGAAAGGGCGCGCAGGTAGGGGATTCTGGCGCGCGTGCCGTTGAATGAGCTTCAACACCTGGAGTTTCAACGTGCATCCCTCCGCCGCCCGGGTGGAGAGCGGGCAGGCGGGAGGGGCTGGGGAGGCGGCCGGTTCCGCGTTAGGGTGCCGGGCCCATGCCCTCCATCCCCGAGCGCCTGCGCGGCTCGCCGCTGCTCGTCATCTCCAGCCTCATGTTCGCCGTGATGGCCTTCTGCGCGCGCACGGTGGCGGGCCGGTTGTCGGTGGGGCAGGTGGTGTGCGCCCGCTTCGCCATCGGCCTCGTCTTCCTCGCCTTCTACTTCCCGCTCACCCGCACCCGTCCACGCATGGGACGGCCCGTGTTGTGGACCCTGCGCGGCCTCTTCGGCGGGGGCTCCGTCTACTGCTACTTCGTGGCCATCGATCGGCTCGCGGTGGGGCCGGCCACGCTGCTCAACGCCTGCTGGCCCATCTGCGCCGCCATCCTCGGCATCTTCATCCTCGGCGAGCGCGTGAATGGCTACCTGGCCACCGGGCTGCTGGCCACCACCTGTGGAGCGGGGCTCGTCATCTGGAGCACCGTGCGGGGCGGCCTGGCGCTCACCTCGGGCGTGGGCGCGTGGGCCGGGGTGGCCTCCGCGCTCCTCAGTGGCGCGGCCGTCATCGCCCTGCGCGCCCTGCGCGGTGACACCGACGCCGCCTCCATCTTCCTCTCCTTCTGTCTCTTCGGGCTGCTCTTCGGCCTGCCCTTCGCCCTGCAGGACTGGCGGCCCGTGACTCCGGACATGGTGTGGCCGCTGCTCGGCGTGGGCCTGTCCTCCTTCGTGGCGCAGATGATCTTCACCTACGCCATGGGCTACGTGACGGCCGCGGCCGGGGGCATCACCACGCAGCTCACCCCGGCCTTCTCCTGGCTGCTCGGCGCGCTGCTGCTGGGCGAGCCCCTCCGTCCGCTCGCCATGGTGGGCTCCCTGGTGTGCATGGGTGGTGTGCTGTGGGGGACGGGGCTGGTCCCTCGCCTGCTCCTACCGGATGTCCGACCCGTGCCCTGAGCGGGGAGTCCGGGGGAGTGGGTGTTTCCCTTTTTCGCCTCCGAGCCTTCCGGTTTTTTCCCGTCACCTGCCGAGCACTCCGGAAATCTTTTCAACGAGGCAGGGCCGCAGGGGCAGGGTGATGCCCACTGGAGTCCAATACTTTTCCCCGTAGTCCCTCGACTTGTCACAGCGCTGGGTAATTCCGGGGTGCCGCGTCGCGGCGGGCCCCGGGGTTGCAAGAGCCCTCACCCAAGGTGTGGCTGGTGATCGCGCGGGTGGCGTGTGCGCTCGCCGATTCGGGGAGGCTGCGATGTTGGGATTGCGGTGGGTGTGCGTGGCCGCGTGCCTGATGGCGCTGGTGGGGGCGGGCTGTGAGCGGCCGTCATCGCATCGGGCTCCGTCGGGGCTGGGGGCGTCACCGGAGAAGCTGGAGTTCGGGCTCTCGGCGGTGGGCGTGACCAAGACGATGAAGGTCCGGCTGTCCAACCGGGGCCGCGCGCCCTTCATGGTGCACGGAGCGCGGGCCACCCTGCCCAACGTGGAGGTGGCGCCCTTCGACGCCTTCGAGCTGAAGGCCGGCGGGGAGCGCGAGGTGGAGGTGCGCTTCACGGCGGACGTAGAGGGCACGGTCTCCGGCCTGCTGGAGGTGCTCACCGACGCGGACAACGTGGGCAGCGAGGGCGTGGCGAAGCTCGGCCTGGATGGGCAGGGCGTGAAGGCGTTCGTGGAGGTGCCGGGACGCGCGCTCGAGTTCGGCAACGTGGAGCTGGGCCAGGTGGAGATGCGGGAGTTCGTGGTGCGCAACCCCACGCCGGTGGAGACGCCGGTGCGCGTGTCCTTCGAAGGGGCGGACGCGGATCAGTTCGGCTCGAGCGAGGCGGACCAGCCCTTCGTGCTGCGGCCGGGAGAGGAGCGCCGGGTGCCGTTGGCCTTCAGTCCGCAGCGGCTGGGCGCGGCGGCGGCGCAGGTGCGCGTGGGGGTGGAGTGCCCCATGTGCGAGCCCATCGTCGTGTCGCTGTCGGGCACGGGCATCGCCACGCTGCTGGAGGTGACGCCGCTGCGGGTGGACTTCGGCCGCGTGCCGGTGGGGGCCACCGCCGAGGAGCGCGTCATCGTGCGCAACCTGGGCACCGAGCCCATGGCGTACGGCGGGGTGAGGCTGCTGGACAACGCGGGCAATGTCTTCCGCGTGGTGAGCGCGCCCGCGGTGGGCGCCGGGGTGCTGGCCTCGGGGGCGGTGGCGGAGATTCGCGTGGCCTTCTCGCCCACGGCTCCTGGCCCGGTGCGCGAGGCGCGGCTGGAGCTGGACGTGCGGCCCATGGGCACCACGAAGCCGGGCCCCAAGGTGTCGCTGCGGGGCGAGGTGGGCAACTCGTGCGTGGTGCTGCAGCCGGATCCGCTCGACTTCGGCGTGGTGGCCGAGGGCATGAGCGCCACCCGGGACGTGCAGGTCATCAACCGCTGCCGCAACGACGTGCTGCTGAGCGACGTGACGCTCACCACGAAGAAGGGGGGCTACTTCCTGCTGGCGACGGCGCCCGCCAGCCTGCCCATTCCCGCGGGTCAGTCCGTCGCCGTGCCCATCACCTTCAGGCCGCGCGCCGGCCAGGGCGAGGGGGAGGCGGAGCTGTCCGCGAAGATCCTCAACGGCACCAGCACCTCCACCGAGGTGGTGCGGATGAAGGGCGCGGGCAAGGTGTTCGAGCCCTGCGATTACGTGTTGGAGCCGGAGGTGGTGGAGTTCGGCAGCGTGCCGGTGGGCTCCGAGGTGACGCTGGGCGCGTCGGTGCGCAACGCCGGTACCTCCGAGTGCTTCCTCCAGGGGATGCAGGTGGCGGGAGGCTCGGATGACGCCTTCCGGGCGGAGCGGCTGGGCAACCAGGTGCTGAGGCCGGGACAGCGCGCGCGGCTGCTGGTGCGCTTCAAGCCGGGAGCGGAAGGGGAGTTCTCCGGCATGGCGGAGGGGTGGGTGAACAACCCCAGCGCCGGCCACCTGCTGGTGCCGCTGCATGGCCAGGGCGTGCAGGGGTGCTTCTCGGTGCAGCCCACCAGCCTGGACTTCGGCGTCACCCGGCTCACCTGCGGCCCGCGTGAGCGCGAGCTCATCGTCTACAACGACTGCCCCGGGCCCACCACCCTCCGGGCCCTGCGCACCGAGGGCGACGCCGCCGACTTCAAGGTGTCCCACGGCTTCACGTTCCCGGCGGAGCTCGCCGCCAGGAGCAGGGCCACCGTCAAGGTGACGTACGAGCCGTCCAGTGACGGGGATGACGCCGCCGCGCTGCGGTTCGACCTGGCCACGGGCGCGCCCTACACGGTGGGCCTGGTGGGCAAGGGCGAGCTGAAGAACGAGCAGACGGACGAGTTCGTCCAGGAGTCGCAGGCCAAGGTGGACGTGCTCTTCGTGGTGGACAACTCGGGCTCGATGATGGACGAGCAGCAGAGCCTGGGCTCCAACTTCTCGGCCTTCCTCTCCCACGCGGGCAAGGCGGGCGTGGACTACCACATCGCCGTCACCACCACGGGTATCGAGCGCTCCTCGGGCGGCTGGGCGACGTGCCCGGGTGGTGCCGAGGGCGGTGAGAATGGCCGCTTCTTCCCCGTGGACAACTCCTCGCCCCGCATCATCAAGCCCACCACGCCCGCGGCCGAGGCCGTCTTCGTGCGCAACACCAACGTGGGCGTGTGCCACTGGAACGAGCAGGGCCTGGAGGCCATGTACCAGGCCCTGTCGCCTCCGCTCGTGTTCTCCGGGGATGATCCGCGCACGCCGCAGGCGCTGGACGGCAACGCCGGCTTCCTGCGCGAGGACGCCAAGCTGGCCATCATCGCCGTCACCGACGAGGAGGACTTCTCGCCGCAGCCGGTGGCCGCCTACGAGACGTTCCTGCTGGGCCTCAAGGGGGGGGATCGCTCCAAGATTCTCTTCTCCGCCATCACCGGGCCGGGCGACCTGACCACCTGCCCGCGGGCCAGCAGCACCGGCAGCCGTTACATCCAACTGGCCCAGTCCACCGGCGGCGTGGTGGAGAGCATCTGCACGCCCAACTGGGCCGAGTCCCTGGAGCGCATCTCGGAGAACGCCTTCGGTCCCAACCGCTCCTTCCCGCTCAGCGAGACGCCCTCGGACACCTCGCGCATCGTGGTGCGCGTGGATGGGGTGGTGGTGACGGACGGGTGGACGTACGACGCGACCACCAACAGCGTCATCTTCGACGTGGACAAGGCGCCGCAGGCCGGGGCGTCCGTGCAGATCACCTACCCGGTGGGTTGCTAGCACCGGCAGTGTGAGGGGCTCGAGCGGGGGCGCTCCTGGCGGGGCGCCCCTTCTCATTTTTGACACACCGCGCGGTAAACCCACTCGACAGGACGAGAGGGGCGGGGCAGGGTGGTGGGTACGATGGCTCCGGAATCCCTCCTGGTCGCCGCAGTGGGAGACATCCACGGCCGCTTCCGCCGCGTGGAAACGTGGCTGGACGCGCTGGCGGAGGCGCGGGGCCGGCCGGTGGGGCTGGTGCTGGCCGTGGGAGACGTGGAGGCCTTCCGGCACGCGGACGATCATCGGCGCAAGGCGGCCAAGCGCGGCATGCCCGCCGAGTTCGCCGAGTACGCGGACGGCGTCCGGGAGATGAAGCGGCCGTTGTACTTCATCGCCGGAAACAACGAGGACTTCGAGGCGCTGCACGACGCTCCGGAGGGTTTCCAGCTCGCGCCCAACGTGCACTACCTGGGGCGTGCGGGCCTGAAGGAGCTGCGCGGGCTGCGGGTGGGGTACCTGTCGGGCATCCACGCGCCGCGCTTCTATGAGCAGCCGCTGAAGCGTCCGCGCTCGTTGGATACGGCGAAGCAGGCCGGGTACTTCCGCGCGCCCGAGGTGGAGAAGGTGGCGGCGCTGCGGGACATGGATCTGCTGCTGGTGCACGAGTGGCCGCGAGGGCTGCCGCAGCGGGCGCAGGAGCGGGAGGTGCCACCGCCGGGCCGTCCGCTGCCCTCGTACTGGATTGGCAACCCCATCACCCGGCGGCTGGTGGAGACGGTGCACCCGAAGTGGGTGCTGTGCGGGCACTCGCACCGGGCCTTCGCGGTGTCACTCGGGGGCAACGCGGCCAGGCCCCTGTCGCGCGTGGCGTGCCTGGACCAGGCGGCTCGGCCCGAGGAGTCGGTGTTCTGGATGGAGTTCCAGGGCCGCGAGGTGGTGTGCGCCGGGTGGGGTGTTTCTGGCCAGGTGTCGTGGCGGGCCGGGCAGCCGTGGGGCCTGGGGGTGCTGCCGGCGCCCCTGGATACCGAGCCCCTGGGCACCACCGGCTACTGACGCGCGCCGGTGAGGCGTCAGTGCCCTCCGCCGAGCAGGCCCACGAAGACGACGGCGTCCAGGAGCACCACGCCCAGCCCGAGCCACATCCGACGGATGGGTGTCCGGGCCACGAAGGTCATCACCAGTCCGCCGCACAGCAGCAGCGCCTCGAGGAGGAGGAGTCCTGCGTAGTGGAGGCTCGAGCGGTAGCGAAGGCCGCCCACCTCCGTGCCGAAGCGGTACTCCTCCGGGTGGAGCAGGTAGGAGGCCAGCGTCGCCCCGCAGAGCGCCAGCAGCAGGAGGAGGAGCACCCGGAGCAACCCGTTGAGCCACCGGAGCCAGCGCGAGGCCGGTGGGCTATTCATATTTCACGGTCAGGTCCATGTCCTTGCCATAGGCCCGGAACATCTTGACGAAGTTGGGCATCTGGCCCACCAGGTCGATGCATCCGGCGGAACCCGGGCTGTCGCCTCCATGGATGGAGAACCCGCTGCGGCCGTAGGTCTTCGTCCCGGACTTGGGTTTCAGCCAGATGCGGTGCTTGCCCCAGGAGCTTTCACCCCCCGGCCAGCCGCCGCGTCCCAGCTCGTTGATCAACTTGTCGAGCAGGCTGCGCTCCGGCATCGGCTGGTACTCCCCCTGGGAGACGAGCCACTCTCCCTCGGGAATGGGCCCCTTGTCCGCCTTCTCCTGGTGCTCCTTGGTCTGGTAGCCGCTCCTTCCCGAGACCGCCGGCCAGCTGGTGGCGGAGATCTTGTCGGGGAAGGCCTGCCTCCAGCGCAGCATGTGGCCGTTGAAGTGGAGCGTGGCGGGCTCCACGGAGGCCCGGGGCGCCATGATGCGGGCGAGCTGTTGGATGACCTGCTCGTCGGTCAGCGAGGAGACCTGGACGGTGGGCGCCGAGGTGGTGAGCAACTGCCTCGCCTTCTGCATGCCCATGGGGGCGCTGCGAATGATGTGCATCTGTTGCCCTGTCCAGGACATGCCGTGCTCCTCCAGCTTCGGTAGGCCGCGATCAGGTGAACTCAGTGGCTTTCGTCGAGCACGTCAAGTGCGGAATGGCGCCTCGGCGTGGGGGCACGGAACCGCCCGGAGTCCTGAGGCGCATCACCAGCGGTGCCAGGTGAAGAGGCAGTCGATGAGCTGGGCCTTGCCTACCTCCCAATTGGCCGTGCGCGGGACGAGGTCTGGCACAGGAGTGAGGAGGATATCGTTGGACAGGCGGGTGAAACCGAAGGTGGACTCGATGAGTCCGGCGAGCCTCGCCTCGTGCGATTGGAATTCAGGGGGGAAGGGGGGAAAGCGCAGCCAGTAGTCCGCTCCGGGCAGGCTCTTGTCCGTGTGAGAGGCGTAGAGGGCATACACCGGGGCGAGCTGGCTCAGCAGCGCGACGACGCAGTCGTCACGAGGCCCCCCTGGCTTGAATCCCGGGAGGGAGACCCGAACGCTGTAACAGGGGTCATGGTAGGGAACGGTCGTGTCCCAGAGATGGCTGTTGGGAAACGTTTCACGAAGCTGCTGGATGAAGCCCGTCCAGGCAGGTGAAGGTGTCACATGGGCGTGGACCAGCGCGGTGAGGCGCTGGCCTTCTTCTGACGCGTCGTAGCGAGGATCCTCGTTGAGAAGGCCAGCCGGGTGGTAGCGGTGGACGAGGTGGACGAGCTCGTCGGCTGTTGGTTTCGGATTCATGAACGGGGTCCTCTAGAAGTGACTCTGGAGAGGACGTTGGACCCTTCTTCCGTGGCCGAGACGCACGGAGGGCTCTGTTGTCATGGAAACGTCATCGGGTTGATGCCAGATGTCCGGAATTTGGTGACGGTTGCACCCGGAATCGGGCCGGACACCTTGTCCGTCAGGATGCTCTGCATGTGCTCCCTGAATTTGATGCAGGCCAGGGCGGTTGGCTGGTGCTCCCTCAGGACACGACGTGCGGCATGGTCCGCCGCCTTGGCGGCTTCCACTTGTGCGAATTCATTCGTCACCCAGACATCCCCATACTTTTCCGGGACGCCCACTTCGATGTCGCAGGTAGCGGTTGCGGAGAACATCGGGGAAATCCTGCCCAGCAGGATGAGCACCTGGGCGACCTTCCATCCTCCTCCGTCTGGCCCGGTATAGGGCACGACGGGGCTGAACTGGAACATGGACGGCGAGATGTGGCCGCCGACGCAACCAAGCTGGCAGGTGCCGAGGGCTGCCAGTAACAGCAGGACCACTCGTCCAGTGAATGATGGCTGGATGTGCATGTGACCTCCCTGCCAGCAGTGACTCCACTGGGAAGGCTGGATGGCCTTTCCCCACCCAGGCGGCTCAGAACTGCCCGGAGAACACCACGCCGCCGAGGCCGCCGGACACGTTCATCGACATGCGCGCGGCCCGGGTCGCCGGCGCCTCCTGGCGGCCATGGAGCAACAGGGGCATGCCCACGCCGAAGAGGGTGCCCGCGGCGGCGCCCACCAGCACGTCCGTGAGGTAGTGCTTGTCCGCGCCCATGCGCAGCAGCCCGATGGAGGCCGCCGCCGGCAGCCCCACCGCCCAGATGAGCCAGCGGTTCTTGTAGCCACGCAGCTCGGACACCGTGCCCGCCGCCGTGACGAGCGCGAAGGCCATGTTGGTGTGCCCGCTGTAGAAGGACAGGTTGTTGTCGGTGGGGTGTTTGGTGAGGGGCTTCTGGTCCTCGGGCAGCACGTGGACGAAGGGGCGCTCGCGGCCCACCGAGAACTTCACCACCTGGTTCACCAGCGCGGCCACCGCCGCCGTCTCGATGATGATGGTGGCGTCCTCCGCGTAGTAGCGCGGCGGCGCGCCGCTCCCCGAGGACAACAGGTACTGCCCCCCGAGCACGCCGGCCGGGAGCAGGCCGAAGCCCCCGATGTTGCTCCACAGATCCCAGCGGTCACGCCCCTCGGGCGTTTCCGCCGCCACGCCTCGTCCCCACCGGTCCAGCGCGTTGAGGGTGTCCGTCCCATCCGCCGCGCGGTCGCACCAGCGGCAGGTCGCCGGGGCCAGCTCGTCCTTGAAGACGGTCTCGCTGGCGATCCACAGCAGTCCGGCGGTGCCGGTGATGATGCCCTCGCGCGTCCAGTTGAAGTCGAGCGCCTGGAGCGTGGGGGCGTCCGCCGCCTGCTGGGCCCCCGAGGGGAGGGCCTCGGAGGGGACTGGAGCGGCGGCCAGGGAGGCGAGCGCAAGAAAACAGAGAGCGGTAGGCATGCCGGCCAGCATAAATAGCGCCTCCGCCCCGTTCTACACTCCGCCGCCCCGTATGACCGATTCCCGCCGTACCCTCCAGGTCTTCCCCGACAATGGCCGCCGTCAAGCCGCCCTGCGCGCGGCTCGCGGCCATGCGGGAGTCGTGCGTGGAGAAGCCTTCCTGACCTGGGAGGGCTTCCTCGACGCGCTCGGAGGGGCGCGGGAGCTGGGGCGCCGTCCGTGCTCGCCCGTCGTGGCGCGCACCGTGGTGGCCTCGCTGGCCCAGGGCTTGAGCGAGACGCCCTTCGGCGACTACGTGCACGAGCCCGCCTTCGCCCGCGCCGCGCTGGAGGTGCTGCTGGACCTCAAGGCCGGTCGGCTCTCCCCTCGGGAGCTGCAGGACGCGCTGGAGGTGCTCCCTCCCGAGCGGCGCAACCGGGCCCGGACGCTCGCGCTGTTGCACCACGCCTACGAGCAGAAGATGGCCGAGCTGGCCCTGGCGGACCGCGAGGACGTGGTGCGTGGGGCGCGCGAGGCCCTGGAGCGTCAGGCCTGGCCCTCGGCCTGGGACGACGTGGGCGGCATCGTGCTGCACGGCATCTACGACGTGCGGCCCTCGGGGCTGGAGCTGCTGATGGCCCTGGCGGCCGTCTGTGACGCGCGCCGGGTGACGATGCGCGTGGAGACGCCGGTGGGTGGCTCGCCGGTGGCGGACGCGGCGCTGGCGGCCCTCTTCCGCGCCTTCGAGAACCGGGGCGAGACGCTGCCCCACGTGGACCTCTTCAAGGCGGACGTCACCTTCGAGTCCCGCCCCATGGTGGAGCTCGGCCGCCACCTCTTCTCGCCCCGAGCGGCGAAGGACGTGCTGAAGGACGCGGTGGAGGGCCTGCGGATGTGGAGCGCGGGCTCGGTCCGGGACGAGGCCCGGCTCATCGCCCGGGACGTGCGCCGCAAGGTGTCCGAGGGGGTGCCACCGGGGAGCATCGCCGTGGCGTGGCGCGACCTGGGCTCCGAGGCCCGCTGGGTGGCGGACGCGCTCGGCGAGCTGGGCGTCCCCGTGCGCCTGCCCTGGGGCGAGCCGCTCGCGCTGGCCGGTCCGGTGCGTCTGGCGTTGGATCTGCCGCTGCTGGTGGAGGACGGCTTCCCCGCAGAGCGCGTGGCCGAGCTGGTCTCCAGCCGTTACGCGCCCGCGCTCTCCCGGGGAGCGCCCGCGGCTCCGGCGACGCTCCTCACGCTCGCGGCCGTGCGGGATGACCGCCTGGGCGCGACGCGGGGCAAGGGCGCGTATGACCTGCGCCTGGAGTCCCTGGCGAGGCGGCTGGAGCCGTTGCCGGACCAGGTGCGGAAGAAGGAGCAGCAGCGCGCCCACGAGGCCCGGGTGCTGCGCGAGCGGTGCCTCTTCCTGTTGGAGTCCTGCCGCCGCATTCCAGAGCAGGGCCGGGTCTCGGAGCTGCTCGCCGCGTGGTGGCAGGTGGTGCGGCGGCTGGGGTTGCTGGACTCGGAGGGGGCGCTGGAGGCCACCTCGGAGGAGGGCCTGGGGGCGCTCGTGCTGGATGCGCGGGCCCGGGACGATGCCGCGCGGGCGGCGCTGGCCCAGCGGGTGCGTGAGCTGGAGCGGACGCTCGCGGCGGTGGGCGGAGGCCCCCGGCTGAAGCGGCGCACCTTCGGCCGCTGGCTGCAGGACATGATGCGCGACGTGCACCTGCCCGCGCGTGGGCCCGCGACGGGCGCCGTGGAGGTGCTGGACGTCCGCGAGCTGGAGGGGCGCACCTTCGAGCATGTCTTCATCGGAGGCCTGGCCGAGGGCCGTTTCCCCGGCCGCGAGGCGCCCAACGCGCTGCTGGGGGATACCGAGCGCATCGCCCTCAACAAGCACCTGGGCCGGGACATCTTCCGCCTCACGGGCGGCGAGTTCGAGGACCGCGCGCCCTGGCGTCTCACCGAGGATCGGCTCCTGTTCGCCAGCGTGCTGGCCGCCGCCGGGGAGACGGTGAGCCTGTCCTTCGCGGTGGAGGGGCAGGGGGGCCAGGAGCAGGCGCCTTCCACCTTCCTGGAGGAGGTGCGGCGGTTGACGGGCACTTCGTGGGAGGCGCGCTCGCTGCCGGCCATCGTGTCACTCGACGAGGTGCTCACCGAGGCGGAGCTGCGCCAGCGCGTGGTGTTGGAGTCGCTCGCGCTCCAGCGGCTGCGCGTCTCCACGCCGGACCCCGCCCGGAACGTGCTCCAGCGGCACTTCGAGGGTGCACCGTGGCTCGTCTCGGCGAAGGAGATGGTGCAGGTGGAGATCGAGCGCCTGCACTTCTTCGGCGACACGCGCAAGCGCGCGGGCCGTTACACCGGCGCGGTGGAGGATCCGGCCCTGGGCGAGGCCATCCGCGAGGCGTTCCGCTTCAACGAGGAGCGGCCGTTGTCGGCCTCGGCGCTGGCCCGCTTCGGGAACTGTGGCTTCCAGGGGTTCCTGTCCTACGGGCTCAAGGTGCCCGAGCCGGAGCAGCCGGGCGAGGAGTTCGATCGCCGGGGGCAGGGCGTCTTCTGGCACCGGGTGCTGGAGGAGTTCTTCAAGCGGCTCAAGGAGCGCAAGCTGCTGGGTCGGGGCCTGGAGGAGATACCGGAGACGCTGCTGGACGAGGTGCTGGACGAGGTGCGGGAGCACTTCGAGCAGCGGCACTACGTGGGCCACCCGGCGCTGTGGCGGCTGGCGCGCGAGCGGGCGAAGAACATGGTGCGCCGCATCCTCATGGACGAGCGGCGGGGCCTGCCCTTCGAGCGCTTCGAGCCCGCGGGCTTCGAGCTGCGCTTCGGGCCTCGCAACCCGGCGGAGGGGTGGAAGGACGTGACGCTCCAGGTGGGCGAGGACGTCATCCACTTCGAGGGCACCATCGACCGGCTGGACATGGCGGACGGCGAGGTGGGTGTCATCGACTACAAGTCCGGCAGGCTGTCGAAGTCGGAGCTGAAGAAGAAGCTGCTCGACTCGGACTTCCAGCTCCCGTTGTACCTGTACGCGGCGCGGGCGAGCGGTCACCGGAACACGCGCAATGCCGCGTGGTTCTCGCTGCGCACGGGAGACGTCATCTACCTGTCCGACGTGCTGGAGAAGGACGCCGTCGAGCTGGAGGAGCTGCTGTCCACCGAGCCCCAGGTGCGGGAGCGGTTGGCGGCGGAGGCGAAGCCCAACCTGGCCAACGCGGTGGAGGCGTTGGTGAACACCGTGAGGGCGGGGCAGTTCGCCATGAGACCGAAGGACTGCGGGAGCTGCGGCTACCGCGCCGTGTGCCGCATCACCGAGCGGCGGCTCGTGGAGGAGGAGGGTGCCCATGAGTAGGCCCTTCCACCTGGCGCTGGAGAAGAACCTCGCCCTGATGGCGGGTGCCGGCGCGGGCAAGACGTACAGCCTGGTGACGATGACGCTGCACCTGCTGGCCGGGGCGCGCGAGGGGGCGACGCCCTTGCGTCCCGCGCGGCTGTGCATGGTGACGTTCACCGACAAGGCCGCCGCGGAGATGCGTGCGCGTGTCCGGGCCCGGCTGGATGCGCTCGTGCATGCCGAGCCGAAGGTGCTGCTGGAGCCGGAGCTGCGGGCCTCGCTGGAGCGGCTGGGGCAGCCCTTCCCCACGAAGGACACGTGGCGTGCCCTGCGCGAGGAGCTGGGCTCGGCCTCGGTGGGTACCTTCCACTCGCTGTGCGGCCAGTTGCTGCGCCGTGCGCCGCCGGGCTCGGGGGTGGACGCGTCCTTCGAGGTGCTCGATGAGCTGGAGGCCCGCACCCTGGTGCTGGACGTGTGCGAGCGCGTGGTGCTGGACGCGCTGGAGGCCGGTGACGCGGGCGTGCGCGAGCTGTGCCAGGAGCTGACGTTCTCGGGCTCGGACTTCACCGAGGGCCTGGTGTCCTCGCTGTCCGCCACCTACGGCAAGTTGCGCGAGGAGGGCCTGCGCGCGGCCGAGGTCCGCATCTCCAGCGCGGAGGCGATGCGTGCCAGCTTCGAGGCGCTCGTCGAGCGGTGCCGGGGCCTGTGCGCCACGGTGAGCGAGCTGGACACCAAGAAGGGCGAGTGGCGTGAGCTGCGCGAGAAGCTCGAGGCCGCGCTGGAGGGCCTCACGCCGGAGAACTGCTTCGAACCCGAGCGGTTGCCCTCGCTGAAGGCGGCCTTCCTCGAGGATGGACGCGATGTGCGCCGGCTGAAGAAGGAGCCGGGCAACTCGATGAAGGAGCTGTACTGGGCCTTCTTCGGGAAGAGCGACGGCTCGGTGATGCGGCTGGAGGACGTGTATGCCGCGTGGCGCACGGCGCCCTTCGAGGACTCGTTCCGCTCGCTGCTCTCGCAGGTGGAGAAGCGCCACGAGGAGGAGTTCGCCCGGCGCAACGCCCTGGACTTCACCGCGCTGCTGGTGAAGACGAGGGATCTGCTGCGAGACCTCCCGGACTATCGTCGTCAGGTGCAGGAGCGCCTGGGGGCGCTGATGGTGGACGAGTTCCAGGACACCAATCGTTTGCAGCTCGATCTGGTGCTGCTGCTGGCCGAGAAGCGCGACGGAGGCCCGCGTCCGGTACGCCCGGAGGAGAGCCTGGTGGACGCGCTCCCCCTGGAGCCCGCCTTCCTGTGCGCGGTGGGTGACCGCAAGCAGTCCATCTATGAATTCCGCGGCGCGGATGTGTCCGTCTTCAAGGTGCTGTCGGACAAGATCGTCGCCGAAGGTGGCGTGCTCGATTTCATCCAGGGCAACCGGCGCTCGGTGGCGCCGATGCTCGACTTCTTCAACCAGGCCTTCCCCGGCGTGCTCAAGGCAGGCGAGGGTGGCGCGCGCCCCTACGAAGTGGTGTACGCACCCGAGCAGGATGACTTCACTCCGGTACGCAAGTCCCCGCTTCAAGCCCCGGCGGTGGAGCGGCTCGTGCTGGATGACGAGGAACTCTCCACGGGGGAGCTGCGCGCGGCGGACGCGGAGTCGGTCGCGAAGCGGTTGAAGGTGATGCTGGCCCCCGGGCCGGAGCAGATCCTCGTGGCGGTGAGCAAGGAGAGCGAGGAACTGCGCCCGGTGCGTGGCGGGGACGTGGCCATGCTCTTCCGGACCTTCACGCACCTGGAGGTGTACCGGCAGGCGCTCATCCGCCACGGCATTCCGCACCGCGTGCTGCGTGGACGTGGCTTCTACGGCGCGCAGGAGGTGCTGGACCTGGCCTCGCTGTTGTCGCTGCTGGCGGACCCCGAGGACGCGCTCGCCTTCGCGGCGGTGCTGCGTTCGCCGATGGTGGGCCTGTCGGACGCCGCGCTCTTCCGGCTCGCCGGGCCCGAGGGTCTGTCGTTGTCCGCCGTGGAGCGCGGAGGCTTCTCCTCGCTGGAGGGCCTGCCCGAGGGCGAGCGGGCACGGCTGGAGCGCTTCCTCACGGCGCTGCCGTCACTGCGGCGCGAGAGGGATCGGCTCGGAGTGCGGGCGCTGCTGCTGGCCGCGATGGAGGTGACGGGCTACCGCGAGTCGCTCGCGGGCACGCCGTACGCGGAGCAGGCGAGCGCCAACGTGGAGAAGCTGCTCGCGCTGGCGGGCCGGCGTGACGAGCGCGGCACGGGTGGCTGCGTCACCTTCGCTCGCGAGTTGCAGCGGTTGGCCAACGAGGAGCCCACGGAGGCGCAAGCGGATCTGCTGGAGGCGGGAGATCCTCGCGCGGTGCAGCTGCTCACCATCCACCGCGCCAAGGGCCTGGAGTGGCCGGTGGTGATGGTCCCGGCGCTCGGCAGCCTGCGGCGCTTCACCAGTGGACGGGCGCTCTTCGAGCGGACCCATGGCTTGTGCCTGCGGCCGTGGTTGCCGGACAGCCTCGAGAAGTACCGCTCCCCCCGTTACGACGAAGTGAAGGACGAGCTGCGGCGGCGCGAGACGGCCGAGTACAGGCGTGTTCTGTACGTCGCGCTCACCCGTGCCCGCGACAGGCTCATCCTCTCCGGCGGTGAGGAGCGCGGCGCGTCCGATTCATGGTGGTGCCTGCTCGACGAGCGGCTGGGCGAGGAGCCGCGGTTGCGCGGGCTCGTCGAGGACCTGGACGTGGAGACGTTGCCCGCGCCCCCGGAGGTGGACGAGACGGAGGACGTGGACCCGTTGGAGCAGGAGGCCCGAGTCGAGGCGGCACTGCAGCGGGTGCACGACACTCCGGCGCTGGCCACGCCCGAGGTGGCGGCGGTGGGGACCGAGGCCGTGCAGGACTTCATGGTCTGTCCGCGCCGCTACCGTTACGTGCACCAGCTCGGGCTGCGAGCGGAGGGCGCGCCGTGGGAGACACCGCCGCGCGTGTCACCGCTGTACATCGAGCGGGACGCCTGGGGCGCACCGGCGCTGGGTGTCTCGGACCGGGTGCTGGCGCTGTTGCGCGGGGTGGATTTCCGGCTCGCCGGGACTCCGCCCACGGAGCGGCGGGGCCGGCTGGAGGCGCTCGTGCGCGAGGTGGGCTGGGACCTGGGCGAGGACGGAGTGGAGGAGGCGCTGGCCACCGTGGAGCGCTTCCTGGGCACGGCGTTCGCTCGCGAACTGGCCGCCGCCCCCGTGTCGACCGTGCATCGCGCGTTGCCTTTCGTGCTGTCCCTGCCGGGAGAGGCCCCCGCGGCGCTCGAGGGCGAAGTGGACCTGCTGTGGCAGACGCCCGCGGGCGAGGCGCGGGTGGTCGTCTTCAAGCCGGGCAAGCGGCCGCCTCGAGGTGTGGAGGCGCATGCCGAGTCGCTGGCGGCCGTGCTGCTGGCCGCGCGGCGGCTGGTGCGCGAGGACGTACCCGTGGAGGTGGGGGTGGCCTTCCTGGGTGAGGACGTGCCGGAGCCGGAGTTCCCCGCCCCCGCCGTTGACATGCAAGTCATTGCCGAGCGCCTGCGGGAAGCCGCTCGGGGACTGGTGGAGGCGGATGTCCAGGGCCGCTGGCCGGGCAGGGAACCGTCCGTCTGCCAGACGTTGGCCTGTGGTTATGCCGGCCATTGCCATTCCGTGGCACTTCCCACTTCAGGCCGATGACGGCCCGTGGGGAAGCATGGTAAGCGGGCCGCAATATGCCGAACGTCGTCGTCATCGGAGCGCAGTGGGGAGATGAGGGTAAGGGCAAGGTCGTGGACCTGCTCACCGAGCACGCTCAGGTCGTCGTCCGCTTCCAGGGCGGCAACAACGCGGGCCATACCCTCGTGGTGGGTGGTCAGAAGACGGTGTTGCACCTGATCCCCTCGGGCATCCTCCATGCGGGGAAGACCTGTGTCATCGGCAACGGGGTGGTGCTGGATCCCGCCGTGCTGGTGAAGGAGATCGACGCACTCAAGGAGCGCGGCTTCCTCAAGGACGACTCGCACTTCCTCATTTCGGACAACGCGCACGTCATCTTCCCGTGGCACAAGCTGCTGGACACGTACCGTGAGAAGGCCCGTGGCGTGAGCGCCATTGGCACCACGGGGCGTGGCATCGGCCCGGCCTACGAGGACAAGGTGGCGCGCCGCGGCATCCGCGTGCGCGACCTGCTCAACGCCGAGCGGCTGCGCAAGCGCATCGACGAGCGCCTCCCGGGTGTGCGCGACGAGCTGCGCGAGCTGTGCCGCGCCGCCAACGAGACGGCTCCCGAGCTGGACGTGCAGAAGTTCCAGGACGAGTTCGCCGCGCTGGGCAACCGGCTGCGGCCCCATGTCACGGACGTGTCCCTCTACCTGTCGGGCCAGGTGCAGCGCGGGGCGCGCATCCTCTTCGAGGGCGCCCAGGGCACGCTGCTGGACGTGGACCATGGCACCTACCCGTTCGTCACCAGCTCCAACTGCGTGGCGGGCAACGCGGCGGTGGGCTCGGGCCTGGGTCCCACCACCATCGACAAGGTGATGGGCATCAGCAAGGCCTACACCACGCGCGTGGGCAGCGGTCCGTTCCCCACGGAGCTGACGGACGAGACGGGTGACCGGCTGCGCAAGGTGGGTGACGAGTTCGGTGCCACCACCGGCCGTCCGCGCCGCTGCGGCTGGCTGGACGGCGTGGTGCTGCGTTACGCGGTGCGCGTCAACGGGTTGTGGGGCATGGCGCTCACCAAGCTGGACGTGCTCTCCGGCCTCAAGACGCTGCAGATCTGCAACGCCTACGAGCTGGACGGCAAGCGCATCACCGAGCTGCCCGGGGACTACGAGGATCTGGCGCGCGTCAAGCCGCTCTACGAGACGCTGCCGGGCTGGGACGACAAGCTCGCCGGGGTGCGCACCTTCGACGAGCTGCCCGAGGCCGCCAAGCGGTACGTGCGCCGCGTGGAGGAGATCTCCGGCGTGCCCGTGGTGTGCATCTCCGTGGGCGCCGACCGCGGCGAGACGGTGCTCCTGCAAAACCCCTTCCGGAGCTGAGCCGTCCGCGGTTGCGGAACTCCGGACAATCGGAGTTCCCGGGAAGTCAGGCCCCAGACTCCCCCGGCAGGAAAGCGAGAGAGCGGGTGGCGGATGTCAGCCCCCCGCCTTAGCTTTTTTCGTATGGACCGGGGCGATTCGAAGGCAGGGAGGCAGGTGTTCCGCCCACACGCAGTGCTCGCGGCCATCATGGGTGCCGCGACCCTGCTCTGGCTGGGCGTCTTGTTGTACCTACTGCGTTTCGACGGGGTTCCGGTCCAGACATTCCTGTCGGCGATCTTCTTCGTCCTCTTCTTCGCCGTGTCGGTGACGTACTACGGCCGCACGCGGATCATCGTGGACTCGGGAGGCATCACGTACCGGGGCATGGTGCGCACGCGGCGCTTCTCCTTCGCGGACATCAACAAGGTGGACGTGCTGCCCGGGCCGGTGACGGTGTACGCCGTGCGCGGCAAGCGGGGCCTGGTGCACTTCACCAGCCTCTTCGCGCACCACCGGCACCTGGCGCGGCTCCTCGTCGAGCGGGCCGGGCTCTCTCCGCTGCGCGCCTGAGCCTCAGGGCGTCAGGGCGAAGGTGGCGAGCAGTCCCACCATCGCCAGTGCCGCCCCGAGGCCGATGAGCCATCCTTCCCAGCGCACCCGCGGGCGCTCCGGCATGTCCTCGCCGGAGGGCGTCGCGGGTGTCTCGTTCGTGGGGGCCGCTCCGGCGGGAGCGGGCGTCTCGGCCAGGGTGGGGGCTGGCTCGGGCGGTGTCTCCGTTTCGGGCGTGCCCATGGGGGCCTGGAAGCGCAGCAGGGTGCGGCCCAGCTCGATGACGTCGCCCTCGTGGAGCGGGGTGGGGGCCTTCACGGGCTTCCCGTTGAGGAAGAGGCCGTTGGGGCTGTCCAGGTCCTCCAGCAGGAAGGCGCCCTCGTGGTGGCGGATGCGGGCGTGGAGGCGGGACACGGCGATGTCCCGCAGGCGCACGGCCACGTCCCTGCCGCGGCCCAGCTCGGTGCTCGCCTCGGCGAGGGCGAAGGTGCGGCCCACGTCCGCCCCGATGAGGCATTGCAGGGAGGCGGCCCGTGAGGGCGGTGGCTCCTCCAGATCCATGAGGAGGTGCTTGAGCACGGCCACGGTGCCCACCTGCCGCTCGGCGTCTCCGTCCGGTGCCTTCACCTTCAGCCGCATCTCCTCGGACAGGCCCACCACCTCTCCCGGCAGCACGAGGCGGGGGACTCCTGGCGGCACCCCCACGCCCCCCACCGTGAAGGCGTGGGTGGCCTCCACCATCAGCCGGTGGCTCTCGATGCGCAGCGTCAGCAGTCCCGGGGGGAGTCCCTCGAGCCGGACGTGGTCCTCGGGGGCGCCCCCCAGCAGGTGGACGCCCTCGGCCAGCTCGAAGGGGGTGGCGGTGCCCATGTGCTCGAATTCGAAGTGCATGGCCCTGGCCGAGGCAAACCCGGTGCCGGGACGGGCAGGTGGAATCGCGGGGGGTTGCCGCTTCCCGGCCGTCTCGTCTCCGGCCCGTCGTCCACGTGTGCGGACGGGGCCCGGGTCCCTTCTCCGAGACATCCGGCCCCGGCGATTACCTCGTGGACGCTTCGCGGACGAGCCAGTCACGAAACGCAACGAGCTTGGGGAGCGTGGCGCAATCGGGCCGATAGACCACGTAGTAGGAGAGCACCGAGGAGAACTCCACCTCCGGGAACAGGCGCACCAGTCGTCCGGCCGCGAGGTCGTCATGCGCCATGATGCTGCGGGCCAGTGCCACGCCCTGCCCGTCGATTGCCGCCTGCGGCACGGCAGCGGAGTTGTTGATACGCGGGCCTCGCTTGGTGTCGACGTCCCTTGCGCCCGCCTTCGCGAGCCAGGCATCTCGCGTTCACGCCATCGTTGCCGGAGAACCTGGTGCGCGCGTGGCAGCACACCGCGACATGGATGGCGCCGCACGCGAAGTACGTCGCCGTCTTCGACGAGCCGTTCTGGCGCCGGCTCGGACTCTCAGGAGAGGCCCGCAGCAGGGTGGGGCCGCTCGCCGAGGTCCACGACGCTTCCGACTGCGGCGGCGAGGCCGCCCTGTTCGGTATGCGCGCAAGAGCTGATGGGACTCTTGGGGAGGCTCCAGCTCTCTCCCTCTACACGGTCCCCATTCCGCCTCTACGCCCGCGCATGTAGGCCTGGGGGCTGCACCCCATGTCGGTACGGAACGCGTACACGAAAGCGGACGTCGAGCCGTAGCCGAGCTCCATGGCCGTCCGGGTCACGTCCAGGCCGCCGCCCAGCAGTTCAATCGCCTTGAACAGCCGCAGGCGGCGGCGCCAGGAGCGCAGGCTCATGCCCACCTCCGCCTCGAAGCGGCGGGCCAGGGTCCGTTCCGACATTCCAAGCTCCCGGCCCCACGCCTCCGGCCCACGCGGGTCGGCCGGGTCCGCGTAGAGCGCCTCGCACAGCGCCGTCAGGGATGAGTCCCCACGTGGCCACGGGAGCGCGCCCGGGAGGGGCCTCGCGCGCCGAAGCTGGTCCAGGATCAGGTCCGTCACACGGCGGGCATAGCCGTCACGATCCTCCTCTCCCTCGAGCTCGGTGGCCTCGACGATGAGCGCCTTCAGAAGCGGCGTGACGCCGAACACGGTCGGACTCACGGGGAGGCCACGGCCGGCCTCGTCGGCGATCCAGAGACTGCGGAACTCCGCCCCGAGCAGTGAGCCGACCCGGTGCCGCAGGCCTGTCGGCAGCCAGACGGCCTGCTCCGGCGAGATCACGAAGGAGCGCCCCTCCACCGCCACCGTCAGCACGCCAGAGATCGCGTAAGCCATCTGGTTCCAGCGGTGCCTGTGTTCCGGGAAATAGTGGCGCGCCGGGATCGACTGCGCGCGCACGGTCATCGGTTGGGGCGGCGCCAGGCCGGGTGGTGCCTCGATTGCCGCCCATGCCATGCCCGGCCTCCCGTTTGGCTGTTGGTCTACATGATCTGGCAGGCTGTCGAAATACGGACAGGAGGCTTTCCCGTATAGAGATCGCTGGAACGAGCGCCGAAGCCCGCCCGCTCTCAGAGCGAGGAGCCTGCCATGACCCACCTCGACAGCCGAGGCCTGCCACTCTCGACCACGTCCGACCTCGCGGCCGGACGCTACCGGGAGGGGATCGACCTGCTCCTCTCGACCTGGCCTGGCGCCGCGGAGGTCCTGGAGGAGGCAATCGCGGCCGACCCGGACTTCGCTCTCGCCCATGCGGCGCGCGCGCGCCTGCATGCCATCCGTGCCGAACCGGCGAAGGCCCGGGCGCGGATCGCGACGGCGGAAGAGCTCGTTGCCCGGCGTGGGACCGAGCGGGAGCGGAGCCATGTGGACATCCTGTCCCTCGCCATCAACGGCCAGCCGGCAAAAGCGCTGGAGCGGGCGCTCGCACACGCCGACACCTGGCCGCGGGACATCCTGATCCTCTCGCTGCCTCTCGGCGCCTTCGGGCTCTTCGCCTTCTCCGGGATGACGGACCACGACCAGGCGCGCGTGGAGCTCTGCGAGCGCCATGCCCGGCACTTCGACGCCGACGATTGGTGGTTCCTCACCTACCGGGGCTGGGCCCATGCGGAGAACGGCAACGTGGCGCTCGGCCGGGCCCTCACGCAGCGCGGCTACGACCTGCGGACCCACAACGCGAACGCGGCGCACGCGCTCGCGCACGTCATGTACGAGAGTGGCGCAGGCGAGGAGGCGGAGAAGCTGATCGCGAACTGGCTGCCGGGCTATGACCGCGCCGGAATCCTCCATGGCCACATCGCCTGGCACTCGGCCCTCGGCGCCCTGGAGCGGGGGGATTCCGAGCGGGCCCTCGCCATCTACGCGGAGTATATCCAGCCGTCGGTTTCGGCCGGAATGCCGGTCAACGTGGTCAGCGACACCGCCTCCTTCCTGTGGCGGCTCCAGGCCTACGGCCACCCGGTGCCGCCGGGGCTGTGGGAGGCGGCGGCGGCCTATTCCGGGGGAGTCTTCCAAAAGGCTGGCTTCGCCTTCGCTGATGTCCACATGGCCCTCATCGCGGCGGCGACCGGCGACAGGGCCGCGGTGGAGCAGCGCGTGGAGGCATTGACGGGCCTGCTCGAGGCGGGGGCCCTGGCCGCCGGACCGGTGGTGCCGGCGATCTGCCGCGCCGCCCTTGCCTTCGCGGAGGATGACTACGCGGGCTGCGTTCGCCTCCTGAAGCCGCTCGCGGCCGAGGTCGTGCGTATCGGCGGCAGCGGCGCTCAGCGCGAGGTATTCGAGGACATGCTCCTCCTCGCCCTGATGCGGAGCGGCGAGGCCGTGAAGGCTCGTGAGCTTCTCGACCGCCGCCTGCACCGCCGCCCGTCACCGCGCGACACGCGCTGGTATGGTCTGCTCACGGCCTGAGGCTCCCCAGTGGTGTGACGCGCTGTGGCTGAGAGAAGTCGAAGAGCTGAGTTACGAGGAGATCGCCCAGGTGCAGGGCTGCCCGATGGAATGCCGGCGGCGAGGGCTTCCGAGCCCCGCTTCGCGCCTCCGGAATCCGATGGAGCCGCTCCTCTCTCCTGAGGAGGCCCTTCGCAAGGCCGGTTGCCTCGCCTGGGGCTTCTGGTTGCACGATTTGTTAGAGAACTTCTGGCGACCTACTTAGGATTCGCGGCCCCGATGCGTTCCGCCTCCCGCCTCCTGACGCTGCTGACGCTCACGCTGCTCGCCACCGCCTGTCGCGACGAGCAGGCCGGCCCGAAACCCCGCGCCAAGGCCCTGCCTCCGCCCGCCCAGGCCCGGGTGCTGGATGCCGCGCCGGCGGACCTCACGTACCGCGGCGGGGCCACGTTCGGCGGGGGCGCGGTGCGCTACCTCGGGACGCGTATCTCTCCGCCGGTGGCGGCGCCCGGGCAGCCGGTGAAGCTCGAGCACTACTTCCAGGCCGTGAGCGAGGTGCCTCGGGGCTGGCAGTTCTTCGTGCACGTGGTGGACGCCGCCAGCGGGCAGATGGTGGTCAACGCGGACCATGACTTCGCGGGAGGCGCGGCGCCCCTGGGCTCGTGGCCCGTGGGCAAGGTGGTGGAGGACGTCCACACGGTGCCGATGCCTCCAGCTCCCGCCCGGGTGCTGCTCGGGTTCTGGCGGGGAGACGAGCGCCTCGCGGTGGACGACCCGAAGGCTCACGGCGGCGACAACCGGATGCTGGGCCCGCAGCTCGGCGGCGCTCCTCCGTCCCTGCCCGAGTACACCGTCCGCCGCGCGGCGAAGGCCCCTGTCATCGACGGGGAGCTCGACGACGCGGTGTGGAAGGACGCGGCCCCGGTGGTGCTGCGCGGCAGCTTCGATGGCCGCCAGCCCTCGCTGCGCACCGAGGCGCGCCTGGCCTACGACGAGCAGCACCTCTACGTGGCCTTCGACGTGGAGGACCCGGACGTCTGGGGCACGCTGCGCGAGCGGGACGCGCCCATCTACGAGCAGGAGGTGGTGGAGATCTTCCTCGACGCGAACGCGGACGGGCGCACCTACAACGAGCTGCAGGTGTCTCCGCACAACGTGAACTTCGATGCGTACTTCCCCGCGCGCCGGCAGGGCATGGACCTGAGCTGGGACTCGGGGATGAGGACGGCGGTGAAGGTGCGCGGCACGCTGGACAATCCCGAGGACCGCGACGAGGGCTGGCGCGTGGAGATGCGGATTCCCTTCGAGCGGCTCGCCGAGGTGCCGAACCGTCCGCCGAAGAAGGGGGACCGCTGGCGCTTCAACCTCTACCGGTTGGAGCACGTGAAGCGGCAGCAGGTGGAAGGCCAGTCCTTCTCGCCACTCTTCGTGGGGGACTTCCACGCGCTGCCGCGCTTCGGTTGGCTCGTCTTCGAGTAGACGTTACGAGTGGGGGGAGATCTCCCAATGGGCGTCCGCGATGGAACGCTCGGTGGGGTCTCCCAGGAAGCGCAGGAAGCCGCGCAGCTCGAGGGTGTCGATGAGCTCCTCGGCCTCCAATTCCGAGAAGCCCTTCGTCTCCACGAGCAGGTTGCGCATGAGCGACTTGCCTCGCAGGTAGCCCACGGGCTCGCCCGGGGCCAGCATGTGCTTCAGGTCGGCGGTGAGCTGACGCAGATCCAGGTCGTCGGAGATCATCACCTCAAGGCTGGGGATGGGCGGCCGTGTGGGCAACCCTGGACGGGGGAATAGGGGGCTCGGCGGGCAGGAAGGTGCTCAGCCGGACATCGTGCCCATCGCTCTCCAGGGTGATGGCGCCGTGCACGTCCGTCCGCAGGCACTCGGTGCCCAGCGAGCGGTAGCGGGCTTCCACCTCGGGATGGGGGAAGCCGAAGCGGTTGCGGCGGCCCACGCAGAAGACGGCGAAGCGGGGACGGAGCCGTGTGAGGAACTCCTCGGTGGACGAGGTGCGCGAGCCGTGGTGCGCCGCCTTCAGCACCGTCACCGGCCCCAGCTTCCCACTGGCGAGCAGCGCGGCCTCGCCCTCTTCCTCCACGTCGCCGGGCAGCAACACGGTGACGTCGCCATGGCGCACGAGCAGCACCACGCTCTTGTCGTTCACGCCCTCCATCAACTCGCGGTCCTCGGGCGGGCCGAGCACCTCCAGGGTGGCCTCTCCCAGCCGGTAGGACGGATGGCCGAGCTGCACCTCCTCCACGTGCGCGCCGGTGGCCGCGGCGATGAGTTGTTTCGACAGGTGCCCGTCCGTGCTGTCCGCGGAGAGCCAGAGTCGTTCGGTGGGGACCTGTCCCAGGGCGGAGATGAGCCCGAGCGCATGGTCCGGGTGGGGGTGGGAGAGGACGGCCAGGTCGAGCCGCTCGATGCGGGAGGCGCGCAGGAAGGGGACGACGACGCGGAGCCCCGGGTCCGCGCCACCGGGCACGCCGCCCCCATCGATGAGCGCATGGTGTCCCCGGGAGCTGAGCACGATGCCATCGCCCTGGCCCACGGCGAGGAAGGTGATGCGCAGACCGGGCTCGGGGACGAGGCGCGGCACGACGAAGACGAGCGCGAGCCCCACGGGGAGGAGCAGGCCCCCCAGACGCGCGCGCCGCTCACCGAGGGCCCAGCACGCGAGCCCCGCGGCGTAGAGCAGGGAGGCCGCGGTGCCGAAGGCCGGCAGGTCCATGGTGGCCAGCGGCACGTGCGCGAAGAAGCGGGTGAGCCACAGCAGCACCTGCGAGGCCCACGCACCGCCCCACAGCAGCGGGGTGGCCAGCACGGGCGCCACGACGTAGAGGGCCGCGCCGCCCGCGGCGAAGCCGGTGAGCAGGCCGCACAGGGGCATGCAGACGATGTTGGAGACGAGCCCCGCGAGGCTCGCGCGTCCGAAGGTGCCCGCCACCAGGGGCAGGCTGGCCACCGTCACGGCGGCGCTCGCGCAGAACGTCTCCAGCACCGTCTCCCGGGTGCTCGCGAGCAGGCGCTCGAGCCGATGTTGTTCCTGTGGATTGGGCGGAGCAACGGGAAGGGCCTCGCGCAGGGCGGGGGTGAGCAGCAGCAGGCTGAAGACGGCGAGGAAGGACAGTTGCAGCGACAGGTCCGCGACGCTGGAGGGAGTCCAGGCGACGAGCAGCGCGGCGGCGGCGGCGAGGCTGTTGAGCCCATCGGCCCGGCGCCAGAGCGCGAGTCCCAGCAGCACCACCGTGGCCATGACGGCCGAGCGCACCGCGGGAGGCTGGTTGCCGGTGAAGACGACGTAGGCCCAGACGAAGGGGATGGAGGCGGGGGCGGCCAGGCGCCGGGCATCCACGCGCCGCAGACCCTGCACGCGCGCCCCGGCCCGGACGAGCAGCTTTCGCAGCAGCGCCAGCGTCATGAGCGCGAGCGCCGCCACATGCAGGCCACTCACGCTGAGTACGTGTGCCAGTCCACTGCGGGAGAAGTCCTCTTCCAGCCCGTCATCGAGCGCGGCGCGCTGTCCGGCGGCCAGGGTGAGGAAGAGGGCGGCGGCCTCGGTGGAGGGGGCCACGGCGTGGACGGCCGCTGTGAGGCCCTCCTGCGTGCGCACCAGGTGCTGGCGCCAGCGCGGGGGAGGGGAGAGCACCAGCAGGCTCGCGCCCTGGAAGCTGCCGGTGAAGGCGAGCCCCTGCCGCCGCCGGGTTGCGGAGAAATCCTTTTCTCCGGGATTCGACGCGGACTCGAGCGGCTTGAGCCGGGCCTCCACGCGGATGCGCTGGCCGGGCAGCAGTGAGGGGGCGGCCCCGTGGGCATACAGGCTCGCGTGGAAGCGGACGGGGTTGCCGGTGCCCTGTCCCAGGCGGGCCACGGCCAGGAGGACGCGGGTGGAGTCCTCGAAGCGGTCCACGCGCTCCACCTCGCCCTCCAGCACCGCGGTGCCTCCCTGCAGGAGGGGAGGCGGCACATCCACCCCGGCTTCCAGACTGGCCAGGCCCGCGCCCGTCAGCCCCAGACACAGGAGCACGCCCAGATGGGCACCAGGCAGGCGAGCGAGCGCCAGGGAGGCCGCACCCACGAAAGCGGCGGCCATAAGCTGAAATAATCCATTAAAGGCATCTGTTCTCAGTCCCAGACCCGCGCCGAGCATCAAGCTCACAGCGGGGAAGAACAGAGGACGCCCGGTCAGATCGCGCCACGAATAACGGCCCACGCCCCACCCCCGCCCACCCAACGACCCGATCCGTCCCGTCGTGGTGAATCGCCCTACCGGGCGACCGCACACACGTAAAGGCGCGCAGGCTAGTCAGGAATTTCCGGGCGGGTCAAGACTGCAATGTTGCTGTAAGGGGTGAATCGTGGTATTCGTGAGCAGCTTTCCGAGGCCGGGTGAGTCGAGCCAAGCCATCCTAGAGGAGGCGGTAAGAGTGCAGACGAGCTTCAAGACCGGCGACAAGGCTGTGTACCCTGGGCAGGGTGTGGGTGAGGTGATGGGGATTGAGCACACCGAGGTCGCCGGGCAGCGGCAGTCCTTCTACGTGCTGCGCATCCTGGAGAATGGGATGCGGATCATGATCCCCATCAACAAGGTCGGTTCGGTCGGCCTCCGGGAGATCATCAGCGAGGAGGACGTCAAGCAGGTCTACTCCATCCTGAAGGAGAAGGACATCTCGGTGGATTCCACGACGTGGAACCGTCGGTACCGGGAGTACATGGAGAAGATCAAGACTGGCTCCGTGTTCGAGATCGCCGAGGTTTTGCGCGACCTCTACTTGCTGAAGGGAGACAAGGATCTGTCGTTCGGTGAGCGGAAGATGCTGGATACGGCGCGCTCGCTGCTCATCAAGGAGCTGTCGCTGGCCAAGGACTGCTCCGAGGAAGAGATCGAGTCGGACCTGAAGAAGATCTTCAACCTGGCCTGATCCGCCCCTGGCGGAGGTAGAAAGCCCCGGTTCCCCGATGGTGGGGACCGGGGTTTTTTCATGTCCTTTTCGCATGTCTACTGAGTCGGAGCTTCAGGAGGAGCGAGACCGGCGCATCGCGGAGTTGGAGGAGCGGCTCCAGCGGCGCGGGGTGGGGGTGAAGGCCCCGGTGGCGGTGTTGGCGCTGGTGGTGGGTGGGGTGTTGCTGGGGCTGTTGTGGAAGGACCTGGCGTACTTCTTCTCCTCGAGCACGCCGGTGACATTGGGGGCGGAGGGCGAGTACCGGTACGAGGCGCTGGAGTCGAACCGCTACGTGCAGTTGCACGGGGTGCCGACGCTGCGAGGGGCGTACGGGAGGGAGGGCGAGGACGTCTACGTGGTGGTGGGGCTGCGGGAGTCGCCGTTCCTGGTGCGGCGGAGGGCGCTGACGGGGGAGGAGTGGTCACCGGGGAGGGTGCCGCCGAGGCCGGATCCGAGGCCCTTTGGAGTCAGGGGCCGACTGTTGGTGGAGGAGGACGCGGAGCGCTACCGGGAGGGCTTCAAGCTGCTGAGGGAGATGGGGGAGGTGCAGCCGAGGGACGGGAGGCTGTGGCTGGTGGTGGAAGGGGAGAGGCCGGGAGGGGACAAGGGGGTGCTGTTGGCGGCGCTCGTCCTGGTGGCGTTCATGCTGGGAAACGCCGCGCTGCTCTACCGGGGGCTCAAGGGGAAAGGGCCCAAGGGAAAAGGGCCCAAGAGAAAACCCAACTGACCCAATATCCCCTCTCCCCCCGGGAGAGGGACGGGGTGAGGGTATCCGGCCCCCGGGTTGCCCCCGTGCGATGCTCCCTCTCCCTCTGGGAGAGGGTTGGGGTGAGGGTCTACTTCCCTGCCTCCGCCTGAGTCTGCGCCTGAGTAAGCGCCTTGCGAATCCTCGGCGCGAGAGAGCCCCATCCCTGGGAAATCTTCTGATCCAGCTCGAGGGCGGCGGAGAGGTGCAGGACGGCGGAGGACGGGTCGCCGTTGGAGAGGGAGGCATTGCCGGCGCGCCACTCCTCCTGGAAGCGGGCGAGCGTGGTGGCGAGGGGTTCCAGCCGGGCACGCCGGGCGAGGGTGAGGGCGGAGTCGACGTGGCCCGCCTCGTAGTGGGAGAGGGCCTCGGCTTCGGCCTCCTCGTTGGAGACGAGTCCGGCCTGGGGCTCGGCGGGAGCGGGCTTCACGGAGGCCTTCCCACTCGTGGCCTTCACGCGCCCACCGGGCTCTCTTCTACCTCCAGGGCCAGCGATGGACTCGGCGCTGAGGGGCCGTGCTCCGGAGGTACTCCGCACCTTCGTGGCCGGAGCTGGAGCCGCGGGCACCGGCTCCACCGCCCTGGCCTCGGGAGGGGCCACCTCGACAGGGGGCACCACCTCGACGGTCTCGGCCTCTGCCTCGGGAACGACCTCCGCCGGAGTCTCGGCCACCGGCTCGGCCGCCACCGCGCCCAACCGCACGAAGCGCCTGGTGGCGAGCGTGAGGAACACGGCCACGAGGGCGCCGGTGGCGACGGCGAGCAGGAGGATGCGGCGGGAGCCCAGCCCCACGCGGAGTGACGAGCCCGTCCGGGTGGAGGAGGTCCGGGGGCGGGCGGGGGCGGGACCCGGTCCGCGCAGCTGGAGGATGGCATTGCCGAGGGCGAGCTCATCCCCGGAGCGGAGCTCCACCTCGCCGGAGAGGCGGGTGCGGTTGACGTAGGTGCCGTTCTGGCTGCCGAGGTCCTTCAGGGTGAGGCGGTCACCGCGGCGGGTGAGCTGGGCATGGCGGCGGCTGATGGAGGGGTGCTGCAGGCGCAAGTCCGAGGTGGAGGCACGGCCGAGCACGAGCACGCCCTGCTTGACGGGGAGCAGCTGGCCGACGCCGGGGCCGCGCTCGACGTAGAGGAAGGCGGGGGTGTGGCCGGGGTCCTCGTACTCGCCGGAGTCGAAGCGGGTGGGCAGCTCGCGGTCGCGGCCTTCGCGGGGGGAGCCGCCGGGGCCGCGGCGGGGGCGGCGGCGGGGGCCGGCGGGGAACTGGGGGACGCGCTGGGGACGGGGGTCGTCCGCCTGGAGGGGGGCCACCTCGTCATCGTCGAAGGGGAGCTCGACCTCCGGCTCCTGGCGCGAAGCCGAGTCCCCCGGCGGGCGCGGCGAGCGGGGCGGGCGCTTGGGATTGGGAGGACTCATGGGGGCGCATTCTCCCAGATTCGACGGCCGACGGAGATGGGGGCGGGCAGGGGAGCGGAAGGATAGTCCTTTTTCGGCGGCCTGGAGTGCCCACGGGGCGTCAGAGTTGTCTCACACTGTCAGGCACTTGTGGTCCTGGACGTGGGGAAGTCCTAGAGTCCGGCTTTCCAACCCTGGGTGGACCAGCGGAGGTTATCGCACGTGGCCGCAGCATCGATTCGCCTCTTCAACACGATGACGATGCAGAAGGAGACCCTGGAGCCGGCGGTGCCGGGCAAGCTGGGGGTCTACGTCTGCGGCCCGACGGTCTACAGCTACGTCCACATTGGCAACGCGAGGACGTTCACCTCGTTCGACGTGGTGGTGCGCTACCTGCGCTACCGCGGCTTCGAGGTGAAGTACGTGCGCAACTACACGGACGTGGACGACAAGATCATCAAGGCGGCGCACGAGACGGGCGAGGAGCCGGTGGCGCTGGCGGCGCGCTTCGTGGAGGCCTTCCGGGAGGACGCCCGGGCGCTGCACCTGCTGGAGCCGGACGTCTCGCCGAAGGTGAGCGATCACCTGGCGGAGATCATCGGCATCATTGGCAAGCTGGTGGACAAGGGCCTGGCGTACGAGTCGAAGGGGGACGTGTACTTCTCGGTGAGGCACTACCCGGAGTACGCGAAGCTGTCCAAGCGCAACCTGGACGACCTGTGCGCGGGCGAGCGGGTGCAGCCGGGCGAGCAGAAGCACGAGCCGCTGGACTTCGCGCTGTGGAAGGCGGCGAAGCCGGGCGAGCCCGCGTGGGACAGCCCGTGGGGCAAGGGCCGGCCGGGCTGGCACATCGAGTGCTCGGCGATGAGCGCGAAGTACCTCGGGGAGACGTTCGACATCCACGGGGGCGGGTTGGATCTGATCTTCCCGCACCACGAGAACGAGATTGCCCAGAGCGAGGGCGCGAGCGGGAAGACGTTCTCGCGCTACTGGATGCACTGCGGCTTCCTGGATCTCGAGGGGGCGAAGATGTCCAAGTCCCTGGGGAACGTGGTGAGGCTGAGGGACGCGCTCACGAAGGTGGATCCGGAGGCGTTGCGCTTCTTCTTCGTGGGGACGCACTACCGGCACCCGCTGAACTTCGCGGACAAGGGGCTGGCGGACGCGGAGCAGCGCATGGAGTACTTCTACGAGACGCTGCGCAAGGTGGACGAGCGCGTGAGCGGGAAGGACTTCGGCAAGGGTCCGCTGTACGGGGAGCCGCACAAGCACCTCACCGAGTTCGAGTCGCAGATGGATGACGACTTCAACACGGCGGGAGCGCTGGGGGCGTTGTCGGGGCTGTTCGCGCAGATGAACGAGCTGACGGACAAGCCGCCGGTGAAGGACAAGGCGCAGGTGGGGAGGACGCTGCAGGCGCTGCGTGAGGACGTGCGGAAGGTGTCGGGGGTGCTGGGCCTGTTCGAGGACGAGCCGGCGCAGTGGCTGCTGCGGCGGCGGGATCGGGCGGTGAAGGAGCGGGGAATCGACGTGGCGAAGGTGGAGTCGCTCATCCAGGCGAGGAACGAGGCCCGCAAGGCGAAGAACTTCGCGGAGGGAGACCGGCTGCGCGAGGAGCTCAAGGGGATGGGAGTGGAGATCCTGGACACGGCGGCGGGCACCGTGTGGAAGGTGGCCCCGCAGTAACCCAGCGGACCGCGGCGAAGCCTCATGTATCTTCGCGAGCACGTCGTACTGGTTGAGCATCGGGCCCCTCGGGTACCGGCTCGGGTGGGGCGATGGGGCAGGGCAGAGGGTCGGCCGTTCAACCATCCAGACGAAGAACCCCCCTGCTCCAGCGGTCAGGTCATGGTAGGGGCACACGAGCCATGAAGCGAACGCTGGTGCTCCTCGCCGCCCTGACCCCCCTGCCGCTCGCCGCCCAGTCCCAGCTCACGACACCGGCGGAGAAGACCGCCGCGCAGAGCATCGAGGCGGGGGACCTCCGGGCCCACATCGGCTTCCTGGCCTCGGATCTGCTCGAGGGCCGGGGCCCTGGCACGCGGGGGGACGCGCTGGCGCAGCAATACATCGCGGCCCAGTTCCAGCTCCTGGGCCTGAAGCCCGCGGGTCCCAACGGCAGCTACCTGCAACCCTTCGAGCTGGTCGGCATGACGGGCCACCCCGAGACGCTGACCTTCATCAACGCGACGGAGCGGATGGAGCTCCGGTTCCACGACGACTTCATCGCGAGCTCGGGGGTGCAGGAGGCGGAGGCGGTGCTCCAGGACTCGGAGCTGGTGTTCGTGGGCTACGGCATCCAGGCGCCCGAGTACCAGTGGGACGACTTCAAGGGGATGGACCTGCGGGGCAAGACGCTCCTCATCCTGAACAACGATCCGGAGGATGACCCGAAGCTCTTCGGCGGCAAGGCGCGGCTGCGCTACGGCCGGTGGGACTACAAGTACGAGCAGGCCGCGAAGGTGGGGGCGGCGGGGGCCATCCTCCTCCACACCACGCCGAGCGCGGGGTACGCGTGGCAGGTGGTGCAGACGTCCTGGTCGGGCGAGCAGTTCGAGCTGCCGGCCCCGGAGGGCACGCCGCGCCTGCGGATGAAGGCCTGGACGACGGACGAGGCCACGCGTCGGGTGCTGCGGCTGTCGGACGTGGACCTGGACTCGCTGCGCTCGGCGGCCCAGCGGCGGGAGTTCCGCCCGGTGCCGCTGGGGGTGAAGGTGTCCACGCGCTTCGCCAACCGGGTGCGCCGCCGTCCCACGGCGAACGTGCTGGGCCTGCTGCCGGGGAGCGACCCCAGGCTGTCCAGGGAAGTGGTGCTCTACACGGCGCACCATGATCACCTGGGCATGAAGGACGACGCGAAGCCGGGCGAGGACGCCATCTACAACGGGGCGGTGGACAACGCGTCCGGCGTGGCGGCGATGCTCGAGGCGGCCGAGGCCTTCACCGTGCTGCCCAAGGCGCCGCCGCGCTCCATCCTCTTCGCGTCGGTGGCGGCCGAGGAGCAGGGCCTGCTGGGCTCGCAGTACCTCGCCGAGCACCTGCCGGTCCCTCCGGGGCGCGTGGCGGCCAACGTCAACATCGACGGGCTCAACATCCACGGGCGCACGCGGGACGTGACGGTCATCGGCCTGGGCAAGTCCTCGCTGGACGGACCCCTGACGGCGCTGGCCCGGGCGCAGGGACGCATCATCAAGGCGGACCAATTGCCGGACCGGGGCTTCTTCTACCGCTCGGACCAGTACAACTTCGCCCGGCTGGGCATCCCCGCCGCCTACTTCAGCAGCGGCATGGACTTCATCGGCCGGCCGCCGGGGTGGGGCAAGGAGCGCCGCGAGAAGTGGGAGGCGCTGCACTACCACCAGCCCTCGGACGAGCTGGGCTCCGAGTGGGACTTCTCCGGCGCGGTGGAGGACGTGCGGCTCTTCTTCCTCCTCGGGGCTCACGTGGCCCGGACGCGTGAGCTGCCCCGCTGGAACAAGGGGGACGAGTTCGAGGCCCCCCGGCTCCAGGCGCTCGAGGCCCTGAAGAGCGAGGAGGCGAAGTAGCTCCCGCTTCGTCTTTCGGTGGGCGGATCGACGATTTGGACCCGGCATCCCCGGACTCCGGGTGTTAAACCCCTGAGCCATGCCTGAGTTCCAGATCGTCAGCGACTACAAGCCCCAGGGCGACCAACCGCGCGCCATCGGTGAGCTCACCGAGGCCCTGCTGCGCGGCGACCGCTACCAGACGCTGCTGGGCGTCACGGGTTCGGGCAAGACGTTCACCATGGCGAACGTCATCGCCAACGTGAAGCGGCCCACCCTGCTCATCGCGCACAACAAGTTGCTCGCCGCCCAGCTCTACGGGGAGTTCAAGGCCCTCCTTCCGCACAACGCCGTCGAGTACTTCGTCTCGTACTTCGACTACTACCAGCCCGAGGCCTACATCCCCACCACGGACACCTTCATCGAGAAGGACTCCTCCGTGAACGATGAGATCGAGCGCATGCGCCACTCGGCCACGCACTCGCTGCGCACGCGCGACGACGTGCTCATCGTGGCCAGCGTCTCCTGCATCTACGGCCTCGGTACCGCGCGCTCGTACGTGGACATGGCCGTCACCGTGAACGTGGGTGCCGAGCTCGGCCGCGACAGCTTCATCCGCAAGCTGGTGGAGAGCCAGTACGAGCGCAACGACCTCGACTTCCATCGCGGAACCTTCCGCGCCCGGGGCGACACCGTGGAAGTGTTCCCCGCCTACGAGGAAGAGCGCGCCGTGCGCGTCAGCTTCTTCGGCGACGAGGTGGAGAAGATCACCGAGTTCGATCCGCTGCGTGGCGAGACGCTGGGCGCGCTGGAGAAGGTCGTCATCTTCCCCGCGAGCCACTACGTCACCGAGGTGGACACCCGGCGGAACGCGCTCCAGACCATCCGCGACGAGCTGTCCGAGCGCCTCCAGGAGTTCAAGCGCGAGGGCAAGCTGCTCGAGGCCCAGCGGCTGGAGCAGCGCACGATGTACGACCTCGAGATGATCGAGCAGGTGGGGTACTGCAATGGCATCGAGAACTACTCGCGGCACTTCTCGGGCCGGAGCCCGGGCGAGGCCCCGCCGTGCCTGCTGGACTACTTCCCGCGCAACATGTTGGTGCTCATCGACGAGAGCCACCAGACGGTGCCGCAGATCGGCGCCATGTACCGTGGGGACCGCTCGCGCAAGGAGACGCTGGTGGGGCACGGTTTCCGTCTGCCCAGCGCCCTGGACAACCGCCCGCTCAAGTTCAACGAGTTCGAGGACATGGTGCAGCAGGCCGTCTTCGTCTCGGCCACTCCCGCCGAGTACGAGCTGCAGAAGTCCAAGGGCGTGGTGGTGGAGCAGATCATCCGCCCCACGGGACTGACCGATCCCGAGGTGGAGGTCCGTCCCGCGCGCAACCAGGTGGATGACGTGCTGGAGGAGGTGCGCAAGCGCGTGGCGAAGCAGGAGCGCGTCCTCGTCACCACCCTCACCAAGCGCATGGCGGAGGACCTCACCGAGTACCTCACCGAGGTGGGCGTCAAGGTGCGCTACCTGCACTCGGACATCGGCGCCATCGAGCGCACCGCCATCATCCGCGACCTGCGCAAGGGCGAGTTCGACGTGCTCGTGGGCATCAACCTGCTGCGCGAGGGCCTCGACATCCCCGAGGTGTCCCTGGTGGCCATCTTCGACGCGGACAAGGAGGGCTTCCTCCGCAGCCACGTGTCCCTCATCCAGACCATCGGCCGCGCCGCCCGCAACCTCAACGGCCGCGTCATCATGTACGCCGAGTCCCTGACGGACTCGATGAAGCTCGCCATCGAGGAGACCAACCGCCGCCGCGAGGTGCAGCGGGCCTACAACGCCCAGCACGGCATTACGCCCAAGGCGGTCAAGAGCAACATCCTCGACCTGTCCGAGCACCTCTACGACGCGGACCCGTCCGCGCTGCCCATGGCCGCGGATTCGGCCAACGACGTGCTGGAGCCCAAGGAGATCAAACGCCTCATCGGCGAGTTCACCAAGGACATGCAGCACTACGCCGACGAGATGCAGTTCGAGAAGGCCGCGGAGCTCCGCGACCGCATCCTCCTGCTCAAGGACATGGAGCTGGGACTCAAGCCGCCCAGCCGCACGCTGCTCAAGGCCCCGCCCAGGCCGGCCGACGAGAAGAAGCCCGGCACTCCCGGTCCCAAGGGCAGGCGCGGAGGCAAGGGCGGCGGTGGCCCGCCTCACGGCAAGACGGGCATCGGACCGAGGAAGAGCCGCTAATTCCGTATGGACGCGAAGCTCGAAGCCAAGCTGGAGTCGCTGCCCACCGAGCCCGGCGTGTACCTGATGAAGGACCGCCGCGGGGAAATCATCTACGTGGGCAAGGCGGTCAACCTGCGCAACCGCGTGCGCTCCTACTTCACCCGCACCGGAGACACGCGCGCCTTCGTCTCGCTGCTCGACCAGTTCCTCGGCGACATCGAGACGGTGCTCGTCCACAACGAGAAGGAAGCCCTCCTCCTCGAGAACGAGCTCATCAAGAAGCACAAGCCGCGCTTCAACGTCCTCCTCAAGGACGACAAGCAGTACATCTCCCTGCGGCTCGACCGGACCCAGTCCTATCCCCGCCTGGAGGTGGTGCGCCGGTACGAGAAGGACGGCGCGCGCTACTTCGGCCCGTACTCCAGCGCCAGCGCCATCCGCGAGACGCTGCGCATCATCAACCGCTACTTCCACCTGCGCACCTGCACGGACCACGTGCTCGCCAACCGCAAGCGGCCCTGTCTGCTCCATCAGATCGGCCGCTGCCCCGCGCCCTGCGTCTACCCCGTCCCCGAGCAGGACTACCGCAAGAGCGTGGACGAGGTGGTCCTCTTCCTCGAGGGCAAGGCGGGTGAATTGGTGGAGGGGCTGCGCTCGCGCATGAAGCAGGCCGCCGGCGAGCTCAAGTTCGAGGAGGCCGCGCGCATCCGCGACCAACTGCTCGCCATCGAGCGCAGCCTCGAGCGCCAGAAGGTGGCCACCACCGACTTCAAGGACCAGGACGTCTTCGCCTTCCACCGCGAGGGGGATCGGCTGCTCGTCTACGTCCTCTATGTGCGCCGGGGCCGGCTCAATGGCGGCCAGGCCTTCCCGCTCGGCAGCCAGGAGTTCCCCGACGAGGAGCTGCTGCCCTCCTTCGTCAACCTCTATTACGACCAGGGCAACTTCGTCCCCGAGGAGGTGCTCCTCCCGCTGGACGCCGAGGAGCGCGAGGGCCTCGAGGCGCTGCTCACCGAGCGCAAGGGCGAGAAGGTGCGCGTCATGGTGCCCAAGCGCGGCGAGAAGCGTGATCTGGTGGACATGGCGCAGAAGAACGCCGAGCAGGCCGTCATCGAGCGCCGCCGCACCAAGGACGAGACCGAGGCGGTGCTCTACCGCCTGAAGGAGCGGCTCCACCTGCGCAACCTGCCGCGCCGTGTCGAGTGCTTCGACATCTCGCACTTCCAGGGCTCCAGCATCGTCGCCTCCCAGGTGGCCGCCACCGATGGGGAGATCGACAAGTCGCGTTATCGCCGCTACCGCATCAAGACGCTGGAGACGCAGGACGACTTCGCCAGCATGCACGAGGTCATCTCCCGCCGGCTCGAGCGCGGCCAGGAGGAGGGGGATCTGCCTGATTTGTTGGTCATCGACGGTGGCAAGGGACAGCTCGCCAGCGCGCTCGCCGCCGCCAAGGACCTGGGGGTGGAGGGCGTGGACATCATCTCGCTCGCCAAGAGCAGGGACCTCGAGGTGCACGACCGGGACGAGGAGAGCGCCCGGAGTCCCGAGCGCGTCTTCATCCCCCACCGCAAGGACCCCATCGTCCTGCGGCAGAACTCGGCCGAGCTGTACCTGCTCGCCCGTCTGCGCGACGAGGCCCACCGCTTCGCGATCACCTTCCAACAGAAGTCCATGCGGAAGGGCAACTTCCACTCCGTCCTGGAGGAGATTCCAGGGGTGGGGGAGACGCGCAAGAAGCTCTTGCTGCGCCAGTTCGGCTCCCTCAAGCGGGTGCGCGAGGCCACCATCGAGGAGCTGGCCGAGGCGCTCGGGCCCACCCTGGCCGAGCGGGTTCACGCCGCCCTCCACGGCCACCCCGAGGAGGACTCGGAGGATCCCATCCGGGAAGCCTCCCTGGCGGATGCGGGTGCCCTGGTGGACGAAAAGTCAGAAGAAGGGTCGCCACCCGGCTCGCCGTGATTAATTTCCGGTCGAAAGCGGATGCGGCAAGAGCGCTGAATCCGCGATGTTCCTGGGGTTTTTCATTGCGGCTGGGCTTGGCGCTGATTTATAGCGGACACGTCCAGTCGAGACGTCTTCAAGGGGCGAGGGACCGATATGAGGCTCTATCCGAAGGTGATTCCGATCATCTCCCGGGAGGTCGTCCAGAGGCTGATGCAGGACGGGGATATCGAGGTAGAGCCGATGCGCGTGGCTGATGCCGAGATGGACCTGTCCGCCATCATGCGGGAGTACCTGGCGAACGAGGAGCGCGTGAATCAAGCCACGCGCGAGGCCCTGGAGCGCCGGGGCTACGACTACTCCAAGTTCAACCAGGTCAAGCGTGAGATGGCCGACGTTCGCGGCTTCAAGATGGGTGACGAGGGCATCGAATACGTCATCAACCAGATGATCGAATTCCTCCTCATCAGCCGCAATGTCGAGGAGGTGTACGCCGCCGACAACGTGCTTCGGCAGAAGATCCACGTGGTGATGAAGAAGCACCTGGACGTGGATGACGAGATCGACAAGGAGGCGCGTTCCCGCCTGAAGCACCTGCAGGAGGGCACCAGCGCTTTCGACATCGAGTACAACAAGACGGTGGAGCAGATCCGCCGCGCTCGGGGTCTCATCTAGCGGGCGAGGCGGGCGCTCGTCCGCCTCGCCGCTTGGGGCCGCCAACCACCGCCTCCGCTGCCTACCCTCCCTGGAGGAGGCAGCGTCGATGGCGGGATTCCTCTCCAGCTTCGTGCTCACCGGGCTGCTCGCAGCCAGCCCGGGGGGCTTCAGTTTCGATGGGCCCGAAGTGTCCGCGCGGACGACGGGCAACGTCGGTTTCTTCACACAGGGTACCATTCCCTTCACGGACCTCTTCGAGCGGGGCACCGGCTGGGCCGAGCTGTCCGTCCAGGACCGCATCGCGGACTACCGGGCCACCTATGGGGATGCCGGCAGCCTGGTGGCCACCTTCGACATCGGGGGTGACTCGTACCGGGTGGAGCTGGACCAGGTGGGCTTCCCACCGGCCCAGGCCCTGGCCACGAAGCCCGGGATGGGGCCCTTGCCGGGAGCCCCGGCCCAGCCCATCGCGGGCGGGGTGGTGTTCAATCAGGACATGCACGGCGGGGCGGTGCTCGGCTTCTCCAACACGTCGCGGGTGCACGCGGCGGCGGCGGTCTGGGGCATCGGGCGCGTCTGGCGCAATGGGGAGCTGCTCACCGACGCGGCCCTCATCCATGCCGCCGCGCTGGACCAGGGGTCGCACGCGGACGATGACACGTTCCGCACCCTGCCCGTGGCGCGTCCGGGAGACACCGAGCTGACCGTGCTGGCGTGGAACCTGCCCCTCCAGGCCGAGCCGCGCGGCTTCATCCAGTTCGACTTCGACAACGTGGCCATCACCGTGAATGGCCGGGACGTGCCCGCGGTCGCGGTGGTGCCCACGGCGGGCAATCTCGCTGGCGTGGCGCCGCCGAGCTCGCCGGTGCCGGGTGGCACCTCCCTGGGGGCCGTTACCAACAGCGCCCTGTCGCAGCAGGGCGTGGGGGGCTCCGGTGTGGCGGGGACCCAGCCCGGGGCGGTGGACGGCCTGTCGGATCCGGCGAGGACCCAGAATCTGGCGCCCGTGGCCGACACCACGCTGCCGGGGCCCGCCGCGCAGCAGGGGGTGGTCCTGGACCCCTTCCTGGACGCGGGCCGGGTGTCACCCGCCACGCAGGATCCCACCCAGCCGGGGGTGGCGTCTCCCGGGTTCACGACCACGCCCATCGTTCCGGATGCCTTCGTGACTCCGGAGCTTCCGGGGCGTGTGGCGCTCAACCAGAACCAGCCCGGGGCGCCCGGCCAGCTCGACGCGCAGTTCCCCGGCCAGCGGACGCCCATCGTCCCGGAGTCCTTCCAGAACAACCCCGCGCGCCAGAGCGGTGACCAGCAGCCCCAGCCCACGCTGAACGGCTTCGTGCCGCTGACGACGGCGACGCAGCAGCCCTCCTTCCTGTCCACCCAGGGCTCCTTCTCCGTGGTGCCGCTGGTGCCTGGGGTGGCCGGGCCGGAGTTCGCCTTCGGGGGGACCCGGGTGTCGGCCGGGGTGATTCGCACGCCGAGCCCGGCCCAGGTGCAGACGCCCGCGGTGCCGCTCGTGGCCACGCCCCAGCCGCTCAACGCGCAGCAGCCGGTGCCGTTCGTCGCCGGGCCGCAGCCGCTCAACGCGCAGCCCGCGGTGCCGCTCATCGCCGCACCGCCGCCGCTCAACTCGCAGCCCATCTCCGGCACGCTGCCCGGCGCCACCGCGCCGACGACGACTCAGGGCGCGGGCTCTCTGCCGGGCCTGGTGCCCTCCAACCCCAACGCGGGCGCGAGTCCCGCCGCGACGACTCCGGCCGTGTCGTCGCCAGGAGCCGCGCCCTCGCCGTGACCGTCGAAGGAGAGCGGGGCATTGCCGACGCCCAGCTCCTCGGCCAGGGCGGTGAGCACGTCCCGCGCCCCCTCCAGCCGCGCTTTCGGAACACGAGAGAGCGCGCGCTGCACGGCGGTCTCCACCGTGCCGTCGGCCGGGACACTCAGCCCCTGGCCCGCCTGGGTGAGGTAGAGGGGGGCCCTGCGCGCGTCGAGTGGGTCCGCCCTGCGCTCGACGAGCCCTCGCTTCTGCAGGCGCTTCATGACGCCGGTGAGCGTGCTGGGATGGACATGGAGTATCTCCGCGAGCCCTCCCGCGGTGATGCCGGGGTACTGGCCCACGAGCCGCACCACCAGCCGCTGCGGGCCCGTCAGCCCCAGCGTGGTCTCCATGTGCTTGGAGGTGGAGCGCAGTCCCTGGTCCACGGCCCATAACAGGCGCAGGAACTCCATCACCTCGTCCAACCGGGGGGCTTCGTTCCCGTTCGCGGCGGAGGGGGGGCTGGCCGCGTCGAGCTCCTTCAGGGGGGCCATGGGAAGCTCGTGGCCGGTTTGGCGGGCAGGGGCATCATCGGGGGCGTCCTTGGGGAAGGTGCTGCACGGTGCCAGTGGCTCCGTCTCCCTGAGCAATGCCCGTGCCTCGTCCTCTTCCCTGTATGGGGTGGTGCGTCAAAGCCCCAGGGCGTGGCAAAGCGCGCGTCCGGGTATGGCGAAATGCCGCTGTCGGCGCACGCCGCGGCACCTCCGGAAGGGGGGAGCGAAAAATTGACCCCCTGCTACCGGCCTGTAGCTTGTCGCACATGACAACACCCGCTGCCGCCCTCGTTGCCGTTCCCGCGACGCTGCGCCGCTCGGGGGCCGATCCGCTCCGCCAGTCGATGGAGCACCTCGGCCACGTGCTGCCCGTGCGTGCCGATTCCACCGTGCTCCTGGACTTCCTGGAGGACGACCTGCGCGAGGGGCTCGACGCGCTCGGGGATGTCGAAGCGCACTTCACCGACGTGCTCGACGCCCTCCATCCGGACGCGCTCTCCCCCCTGGGAATGCTGCAGGCGGGAGACGAACAGTTGGTGCTTCAACGGTTGGAGCTGTTGATGGACGTGGTGACGCGGGTGCGCCGCCGGCTGTCGCAGGCGGCGGGGTTGATGCGTCAGACGACTACCACTTGAGCTGCTCCTTGCCCTGGGCCTGCTTCGCCTTCTCGCCCGGGCGGGAGTACGAGGTCAGGGTGGCGCGCACCGCGCCCAGGTCGATGGTGCCCACGGCCGCGAGCGGCAGCCGGCGCGCGTCGTCGGTGATCCAGACGTGGACCTCGCGCTTCATCTTGGGGTTGTCCAGACGCACGGCGACGCCCTCCAGGTGCCAGGCGTCGAACTCGCCGAGCGGCAGGGACACGTGCTCGCGCTTCACCACGGAGCCCGTCATGCGCCACATGCGGCGCACACCGTAGACGTCGAAGCACACGGGCAGGCCCTCCTTCAGGGGCAGCTGGCGCATCATGTAGATGGCCCCGGCCACATCCATGCCCTCGTGCTCGTAGGATTGGTTGCTGCGGCCCGGCTTGCCCTTGACGACGTAGTCGATGCGGACGTTGCGCTCCTTGGTGTTGAAGGCCACGTCCACGGTGCGGTGCTGCTCGTTCTCCGTGGCCTCCTCGGTGTAGCGCGAGGGCCGGAGCGTCTTGGGGTGCATGTAGCTCATCGCGGTGGCGTTCACCCGGCGCACCTTGGAGAAGAAGGAGTTGGTCTGGACCTTGATCTGCACCGGCAGCGAGCCGTCCTTCTTCTTCTGCACGGACATGGTCATCTTGCCGGCGGTGGCGCCCATGGCGTCGAGGTCGAACTCGAGCTCCTCGCCTGGAGCGAAGGACAGCGGGGTGCGCAGGGTGGGCAGGCGCTGGGGGCAGGCGGGCACGGAGGGCTTCTCGGCCGGAGCCTGCTGAGCCGGGGCGGCGGGCGCCTGGGTGTCCTCGGGACCGTCCGCGTCGGGCAGCTGCGCCCAGGCAGCGGAGGAGAAGCTGAACAGGAGGGCTGCGAGGGCGGTGCGCATGGCGGTCATCCTTGATTCCAGGTGAGACGTCTCCAATTCACTTGGGACGGACGCCCGAACGCTTCGCGTATTCGGACGCTTCCCATCGTTTCCTCAGACGGAGGGTCATCTCCCGGCGTACCTGCTCCCACTGCCGGGCATCCGTCTCCACTTCATAGCCCGAGCGGGTGAGCCGCCGCGCGGCCTCTCGGGCGAATGTCCGCTCCCCGAGCGACTCCAGCAGCCTCAGGTACTCGTAGTCCTCGAGCCCCTCGCGGATGCTCTTGAGGCGCAGGGAGACCACGGGCTGGTGGCGGGAGAAGCCCGGCCGGGCCGGAGTACCCGGGTAGAAGAGGGTGCCGTCGCCGTTGCCGCCGAACTCGAAGACGTCCTTCCACGGGTCCTTGGTGTTGTAGGCGAAGACGGTGTCGAAATAGAGCTCGCCATCCACGCCGGAGAGGAAGGCCAGCGGCCCCATGGCGCGGTTGAGCGGGGTGGGGTGGTCCACCATGTACGAGGCCCAGCCGCTGTAGACCTTCTCGGCGGCGGCGTCCGGAGTGGGCCCGCCGTTGCAGCCGTGTGAGTTGCAGCTCTGGTACCACCACACCTTCACGTGGGGGTCGAGCTTGCCGCGCAGCGTCTGGAGCGGGACGACGTTGCGGCACGTCTGGGGCCCGGGGCGGGGGAAGAAGCAGTTGAGTGTGGGCGCGAGGATGTCCGCCGAGCCACGCAGCGCGTCATCCAGGGGGGCGGTGACGAGCACCGGCACGTCCTGTTTGGCCGCGCGCACGCGCAGGGCCTGGGTGCGGACGAGGGCCACGTCCTCGGGCTTGGGCTCGTCCTTGGCGTAGAAGAAGAGGCGGGCCTTCCAGCCCTTCTGGCGGAAGTGCTCGGCGAAGGCGCGGTAGTACGCGGACTTCTCGGCGTCGGTGCGGGCCGCCTTGCTGTCGCGCACGTCGGCGGTGGTGAAGCGGGCCCCCGAGTCCAGCGCGGAGCCCTCGAGGAAGGGCCCCAGCTCCGCGTCGTACGCGCTGAAGTCCACCACCGCCTTGCCGCCCTCGAAGCGCACCGGCGGCGCTTCCATGCTCATGCCATGGGCGCTGACCCGGTGGGCCAGCAGGGCGCTCACGTAGTCGCGCAGCAGCGCGCGGGCCTCGGGAGACTCGGGCTTCAGCCCGTGTGCCTTGGAGATGCTGTAGAGCGAGATGCCGAAGCTGTTGGGCAGCGAGGACGTGGCGGGCAGGACGAAGGGCTGCACCTCCGCGGTGAAGGGGACGGGCGCCAGCGCCTTGCCACCGGCCTCCACGTGCAGCGCGCCCTGGTACGTGCCCGGCACCTGGGACTCCGGGGCACACAGCTCCACGTAGAGGACGTTGGGCGCTCCCTCCGGCCCTGGCGGGGACTCCACCGGCACCAACGCGTCCGGCCACAGCCCCGTGGCGCCCTGGGAGTTGGAGGGCGTCTTCACGTCCAGGTACGCCTCGCGCCACACCGAGGCCTCCAGCGTCTTGCCCTCGGGCCCGCGCAGGGCCAGCCGCTTCACCTTCAGCCGCGCGCCGCCGGGCGGGAGCACCACCTGGGCGGCCTCGCACTCACCCCGCGCGAGGCTCAACCGGGCTTCCTTCTCTCCCTTCAGCTCGACGCCGGGCCGTACCTTCTCCAGCGCGGACACCACTCGAGGTTCGGGCGCCGCGGTCAGCATCTCCGCGAGCAGCCACCCCATCGCCCAACCCGCCCCCATGTCGCCCCCCTCCGCGGCCCCCGGCCGCTCTAGGTTCCGTTCCGCGCCGTCGCCATGACGGACGCCATGATCTTCCCCTGCTGGTACTCCGTCAGCTCCGCCACGATCGAGCCCAGGGCGAGCTCCGCCTCGATGCGCACCGGCAGGCGGCGCGCGTCCGCGGTGAACCAGGCCACCATGTCGCGCTTGGAGGCCAGCTTGCCGGAGAACTCCGTGTACACGCGCATGCGGAACACGTCCTGCTTGCCCAGCACCGTGTCCAGCGTCTCGCGGGCCTCCACCTTCGCCTTCATCTGGAAGGTCCTCGAGCCGGTGAAGACGGGGTACGCGTACTCCTGCCCCACCTCCAACGCGCGGTTGCGCAACGCGAAGGTGGCCCCGGCCACGTCGAGCGTGCCCTCGGCCAGCTCGTGGATGGACTCGCGAGGCGTCTCGCCCTCCTTCTGCTTCACCACCTGGGCGGACTTGCCGTCCTCGGCCAGCTTCACGCGCACGCGGCGGCGCTTGTTGTTCTGGTCCTCGTGCATGTCCGAGCCCAGCACCCGCTGCGCGCCGAAGTCCCAATAGGAGACGTATTTGTCCTTCACGGGCCACACGCCCGCGATGGCTTCCGACCTCGCCAACGACACGATGGGCCAGACGTCCTTGCCCCACTGCTTCATGGGGGCGCCCACCGTCACCTGCGCCGAGCCCGCCGTCATTCCGAGGTACTGGATGCGGTAGCGCGCCTGCTCACCGGGACCGAAGGCGGACCGCGGCCCACCCTGGGCGAGGGCAGCCCCCGACAGCAGGAGGCTCAACAGCATCCCGGTGAACATTCCCTTGGACTGCATGCGCATCAATGGCTCCTGGCAAGGTAGGCAGCCGCTGGCCGAGGTGCCAACCGCACCTCCAGTCGCGTTTCTCTGACTGCCTCCTCACGGACGAATCGCGGGGTGGCCCATTCAACCGCAGAATTCCACCCGGGTGTGCGCTGGTTCAGGGGCGGGGAGTTGCCGGTAGGACAGCATGCGGCCAGCCACGAGCCAGGGCCCGGGTGAGAGGGGGGAGCCCTTCCCCCGGCGAGGCTGCTAGCCTGAGCGGAGCCCGGCCGGCGTGGAGCCGGTGCCCGGCCCAGGAGGGACGCGATGCCGCTGGACTACTACGAGGACGAGGACGAGAAGGACTCGGGCTCGAAAAACGGCCGTAAGGACTTCGACTGCCCCGAGTGCAACGCCAACAACCCGCTCGAGGAGGCGCTCGCGGACGGCCAGGAGTTGCTCTGCAACTATTGCGGCTGCGAGTTCTCCGTGAAGGCCCTGGACAACGGCCGCTTCAAGTTCAAGGAAGTGTGAGCGGGCCGTGAGCCCCGGGCGGGGCCCTCGCGCTCAGGTGCGCTCGCCGAAGATGGCGGTGCCCACGCGCACCAGGGTGGCCCCTTCCTCGATGGCCAGCTCGAAGTCGTGGGTGGTGCCCATGGACAGGCCCGTCAGCCCGTGCTGGCGGGCCAGCTCCCGGAGGGTGCGGAAGGAGCCCCGGGCCACCTGCTCGTCCTCGGTGGGCGGGGGCAGGGACATGAGGCCCTCCACCCGCAGCCCCGGCAGCGCGCGCACGGACTCCAGGAAGGGCCCGAGCGCCTCGGGGGCCAGCCCGCTCTTGCTGGCCTCGCCGCCCACGTTCACCTCCACGTAGCAGGGAATGGGCGAGTCCTGCCGGCGGCGCGACAGCTCCTGGGCCACCTCCAGCCTGTCCAACGCGTGGAAGGAGAGGGCGGCCTTCGCCACGTACTTCACCTTGTTCGTCTGCAGCGGCCCGATGGCGTGCCAGCGCAGGCCCTCCAGGTCCGCCAGCTCCGCGGCCTTGTCCCGCAGCTCCTGGGCGTAGTTCTCCCCGAAGTCGCGCTGGCCCGCCGCGTACGCCTCGCGGATGAGGGCCGCCGGCTTCAGCTTGGACACGGCCACCAGGGTGACGGAGCCGGGCTCCCGGCCCGCTCGGGCACACGCCGCGGCCACCCGGGCTCGAATCCCCTCCAACCGCTCGGCGACTCCGCTCATGGCTTGCTCCAGGGAAGGGGGACGCCGGCCCGGGCGAGCAGCTCCAGGGTCTCGCCGAGGGGCAGGCCGATGACGTTGGTGGGGCTGCCCTCGATGCCCGCCACGAGGAAGCCGCCCTTGCCCTGGATGGCGTAGCCACCGGCCTTGTCCAGGGACTCGCCGGTGCTGGCGTACCAGGCGATCTCCCCCTCACCCAGGGGGCGGAAGGTGACGCGGGTGCGGACCACCATGGAGTGCTCGCCAGGGTGCTCGCCGGGGTGCTCGCCCCCGGGGCCGGCGAGCGCCACGCCGGTCTGGACCTCGTGTGTCCTACCCGACAGACGGCGCATCATGTCGCGGACCTCGGCCGCGTCGTGGGGCTTGCCGAGCAGCTCGTCGCCGAGGACGACGGTGGTGTCGGCGGCCAATACCCAGGCTCCGGGAGTGCGGGTGGCCACCGTTCTGGCCTTTTCCCGGGCCAGCCTCAGCACGTAGGCTGTGGCGGCCTCGCCCTGGTGGGGGGTTTCGTCGATGTCCGCCGCGGACACGTCGAAAGCCAGTCCGAGCTGGCCGAGGAGCTCGCGCCGCCGCGGCGAAGCGGACGCGAGAACGAGCCGGGTTTGACCCACTGAAGTGTGCATGTTACGGCTCGCCTCTAGCAGAACTGCGCCCTGGAGTGGACCCTGGATGAATCCCGCGGACCTGCTCGCGGCCATGACGCGCACGGTGGAGCAGTTGGCCGCCTACAACGACATCGCGAAGGCTCTGACCTCGACGCTCGAGTTGCGCGAGGTGCTGAACCTGATGATGGAGAAGGTGCGCGCCCTGCTCAGGCCCCGCAACTGGTCGCTGCTGTTGCAGGACGAGCGCACGGGCAAGCTCTACTTCGAGATCGCCGTGGGGGAGGGGGCGGAGGTGCTCAAGGGGCTGCAACTCTCCCCGGGAGAGGGCATCGCCGGGGCGGTCTTCTCCTCGGGGACGGCCCGGCTGGTGGAGGACGTGACGCGCGACCCGCTGTTCGCCTCCCGCTTCGATGAGGCCTCGGCCTTCCGCACCCGCTCCATCGTGGCGGTGCCGCTGATTGCCCGCGGGAGGGTGCTGGGGGTCATCGAGCTGGTGAACGGGGCGACGGACAGGCCCTTCACGCAGGAAGACCTGATGGCGCTGACGGCCATCTCGGACTTCGCGGCCATCGCCATCGAGAACGCGCGCAACTTCCGGCGGGTGCAGGAGCTGACGATTACGGACGAGCACACGGGCGTGTACAACGCCCGGCACCTGCGGGCGCAGCTGGAGCACGAGGTCCGGCGCTCGCAGCGCTTCCACCACCCGGTGTCGCTCATCTTCCTGGACCTGGACCGCTTCAAGTCCATCAACGACGCGCACGGGCACCTGGTGGGCAGCGCGGTGCTCAAGGAGGTGGGCGAGCTGCTCGTCTCCTGCTGCCGGCAGTTGGACTACGTGTTCCGCTACGGCGGGGACGAGTTCGCCCTGCTGCTGGTGGAGACGGGCACGGACGGGGCGATGACGAGCGCCACGCGCATCCGAGACACCTTCCGCAACCGGCGCTTCCAGGAGTCGGCGGGGTTGGACCTGCAGCTGACGGCGAGCCTGGGGGTGGCGACCTACCCGGAGCACGCGCTGTCGTCGGTGGACCTGGTGAGGGCGGCGGACTTCGCCATGTACGCGGCGAAGGCGCGGGGCCGGGACGACGTGTGCCTCGCGGTGCCCCACGCGGACCTGCCCGGGGGCGCGGCCATGATGCCCCGCAAGAAGTAGGGCGGTGGCGCGCGTCAGTAGACGAAGCAGTCGAACTGCTCGATGACCGCCCTGAGTTCTTCCGGGGTGGTCTCGAGCTTTTTCGCGACGGCGGGAGCGTACTTCGTCAGAGCCACTGTGGACGGCGGTTGGTTGTGCAACTCGTCCACGACGACACTGCCAAACAGACCGGGCCACTTGCCGCGACGTAGCTCTGGAGCCCGGCCGATGGGGTCCAGGAAGGTGAAGCAGGGCCACCTGGGAAATCGCAGGGTGCGGGGGTCACACCCCATGAAGCGGCAGCCGTCCAGGCGGGCTTCGGAGAAGTCGCAGTCCTCGATGGAGCCCAGTTGGTACTCCGGCCCCTTTCCGTACTCGGGCCAGTGCCCGAAGTCACATCCCGACAGCCGCCCCTTGAACTGGCAGCCCTTGAGTGAGGCTCTTATCCACTGCTGGTGGTTTTTCAGTTCCTGCTTCACCTCGAAGGTGCAGTCGGTGAACCGTACGTCGCGAATGAACAGGTTGCTGGCGGCCACCTTCAGCACCAGGGTGCAGTTCTTCAGCGTCAGATTGCGGCCCAGGAAGTAGAGGGTGCCTTTGTCCGTCAGTTCCAGCCGCTCGTGTTCCAACTGCGTGTTCTCGTAGAAAACCTTCTTGGCAATCATCCGCCGCCCTTTCAGAAGGTGAGCATCCGGAAGAACTCGCCCGCCATGCGCCGACCATGGTGCGCGAGGTTCGACGCCGTCCCGGAAAGAATCTCGTACCGGCGGCCGTTCGCTGGGTCAATGACGTCGACGCCCTTGCTCAGGCTGAAGTCGTAGAGATGTCCAAGCTGGTCTTTCACCGTATTTTGCACGAAGCGGCCCCGGGCCTCGCGCTCCAACAGGTGCGCCAGCCAGTATTTGCCCTTCTTGAGGGCCTCCTTGATTGCATCTCTCTCGTTGTCCGTGAGCCGATGAGGCCCCCATTGCTGGGCCGCCTCGGTGACCGCCTTCTGGAGTCTGTCGCCCACCTCGTCCGTGACGGGGATGTCGTGGATGGACTTGCCACGAGGCAGGTGCCACCGCTGCCCATTGGGCAGAAGGACCTGCAGGTTTCCACCCCGGTGACGGATGGCGACAATGCCCGAGGAGCCGCCTCCAGAGGCCGTACCGCCACCCCGCCCCTTCTTGAGCATCACCACTGCCAGGGGGCCGTGCGGGGTGGCCGCCACCGTCTCCACCGCCGCCACCGCTCGCGCCAGTGCGCCCTCCTGGGCCGCCAGGACTTCCACCCGCCCCAGCACCGCGGCGCCCCCCTGCGCCCGCCACTGCGCGCTCGCCAGCCCGTAGCCCGGTAGCTCGCGCACCCGCGCCGCTACCTCCCCCACTGTGCGACCGGTGAGCGCCCCCACTGCCAGAATCATCGCCCGCGCCGCGTCCGTGCCCAGCACCCGGGCGAAGCCCTCACCCGCCTCGCGCAACTCCGCGAAGGTGGTGGCCTCGTGCGCCCGGGTGGCCATGGCCGCCCAGCCGTCCATCAGTCCCCACAGCGTGTCCACGCCGAGCCACGCCACCAGCACGACGGACAGCCCGGCGGCCAGGAGCTTCGTCGTCGGCTCGGGCACCAGCCAGAGGGCCAGGTACGCCCCGAGCGTCCACATGCACGAGGCCACCAGCACCTGCGGGTCCAACTCCCGCCCCAGCGCCGCCTTCGTCTCCTCCAGTACCGAGCCAAACGCCATGGCCAGGGCCAGCGTGCGCCGGTCGTCCGTCTTGAGGTAGGGCCCGTCGTCCAACAGGCGCAGGCAGTCGCCCCCGCCTCGTCCCCAGGTGCACCACAGCAGGTACCTCTCGCGCAGGGCCTCGTCCGCCACGGGCTTCAACCGGCTGTCCTCGTCCTCGGGCACCAACGTGAGGACGCGGCCCTTATCCACCTCGGCCACCCACGTCCCACTCAACTGCTCCCACTCCGGGTGTTGCTCCACCTGGCCCTTGAGCCACTCGCGTGCGGCCTCGCGCGGGCTCTTGCCCTCGTGCTGCACCTGGTGGGAGATGTGCCGCAGGGCGCGCTGGAAGTCCGCCCGGCTCACCGGCACCGGCCGCGTGGTGCCACGGCCCGGCTCCACCACCGCCACCTCGTACACCACCGCGTCCACGAGCTCGGCGTCCGAGGCCGGGGTGCTTTCCTCCTGGGGAGCCGGTGGCGGGGTGAGCGACAGCGCGGCCCCCCGGCCCGAGAACATGCCGCCCGGCGGATGGCCCGTGGCACAGGCCGAGAAGAGCAACGGGACGAGCCACACCCACCAGCGGCGCGGAGGCCAGCCTGTCGGGTGGGAATGCTTCAGACGGGGGGACATGCCGCACCGCTCCCTCCAGCCGGGCCGGCTGGGGCCAGGGGTTTCCGGGAGTACACGGAAATGCGGAGGCGGCCGTCAAGCCATTGGGGTAGGGAGAATGCTGGAGGACGTAGCGGGTTGGCAGCGGACACGAGCACTACGGGAAGGTGACTTTCCCCAGGGTGACGGTGCGCTTCTGCTCGGCGTCCCAGAGCGTGAGGGTGTACGTGCCCCGGGCCTCCGTCTCCGACGCGGGCACCTCCACCACCACGCGGCGAGCTGACTTCTGCTCGTCGGCGACGGCCTCGCGTGGAGGGACAGGCTCCGGCTGCCAGAGGGGCAATGGCTTCAACACCTCGCCCTTGGGCCCACGCAGCACCGCGCCCGCCGCCATCCACGGCAGCGTGCCGGGATTCTCCAGCCACACCTCCACCGCCACCCGGCCCTCGGCGCGGTAGCTATAGACGTCACCCGGGCCCAGTGCGTTGCCCTTCGGCTTGGTGACGCTTTCCGACAGGTCCTTGAAGGCAATGCGCCCCTTTTCCAGCAACCCCGACGCCAGTACGCCCCGGAGCCCCTCGGGGGCGCCGCGCTCGGCGCGCAGTTGGTGCACCTCCTCCTGGCACTGCCGCGTCTCGGCCCGGGCCGCCTTCTCCCCCTCCTGGAAGGAGGCCACTGAGCGGGGCTGGCGAAACACCTTCACCTGCTGCATGCCCAGGGCCGGGTGGGCCAGCAGGACGAAGGTGGCGCAGGCGGGGGCCGCGTCATCCGCGAAGCACGCCTCCACCTGGAAGCGCTCCCCGGCCGCCAGGTTCTCCGGGGGAGTCAGTGTGAAGCTGCGCTGGCCCACCGACACATCCGCGAAGCGCTCCCGCTCCTCCATCCGCACGGACTCTGGCCGGAGCGCCGTGTCGAAGCGCAGCGTGAGGGGCAGGTCCGGGCTGATGCACACCACGGGCGGCGTCGAGGGGGGCTCGGCTGACAGCACGAGCTGGGGACTCGCCGTTTCACACACGTCCGGTGAGGACGGCTCGGCAGCCTGGGGGGAGATGGCGAGGAGGGCCAGCGCGAGCAGGCCCACGGGGGACGCAAGGAGCACGGGGAGACAACCTCCAGGGGAAGGCGAGGCGGGGTGACGGGAGGCGTTGGCCTCTACCACACCTCCCTGTTTCCGTGCCCCCCTGCGTCCTACTCGAAACGCTCCACCGCCCGGAGACCTTGTGTAGTGATGACCACGGCGGCGTCGGCGGGGCCGCCAACGTCGTCCCGGGGAACGCCGAGCGTCTCGCCGTCGCGGGTGACCAACTCCAGGCACACCGGGCGCGTCGTCCCGTCACGCCAGTTGGCCTGGGTGAAGCGGCCATACACGCGCTCCGGCCCGAGATAGAGCCGCCCGGTGAGCGTTAAATTGCTCAGCCGCTCAAAGCGCATAGCCCGCATCGGCGTGGACTCGCGCACGGTCTTGAGCAAGCGGCCCTCTTCTTTATCGGGCTCGCCGAAGGATGCGATCCCCACGTCCCCAATATCGATGCCCAACTCCTTCATCGTCTCCACGGCACCGGGAGGGCAGTCGGCGGGCCGGGGCGGGGGGCGCACCACCTGGGGCGTACTGGTGCAGCCGGTGAGCAGCACGGTGCAGAAGCCCACCACGCACATCTCCTGGCGGCCCGGCACACAGTGCAACGCCTTGCGCCGCGACCGGGCGGCGGGCTTCTCGTCGGGCTTCGAGCGGGTGTCGGTCTCGCGGAGCATGGAAGTGAGCGCGGGGGAAGAGTCCAGGAATGCAGCCGCGCTCCTTTCAGCTTCGGACGGCTCGCCCGGCTCCGCCACTTCGCGGACGAGCGCGGCTTGCAGCGTGGGGTTGCTCGCCCACCACCCGGCGGGTGATGGCACCACCGGAGCGGCCGATGCTGACGGGCGCTCGCCCTCGGACTCCAGGCGGGAGTGCAGCGCCCATGTGCCCGCCAGCACCAGCAGCAGTGCCACGGCCGCTGCCGCGGCGCGAACTGGCCGTCCTCGGCCTGACTTTCGCGCGGGGGGCATTGGCGCCACCGCGCCGTGCCCGGCTCCGGCGTCGTGTCTGGCTTCGGCGGCGGGCCCGGGTGCGGCGGCGGCCTCGTGCGCCGACACGGGCAGGGGCGGCTCATACAGCCGCGCTTCCAGCGCTTCCGCCATCGCCTCGAGGCTTCCGGCCGGCGCCTCTTCTTCCAGCGCGGCCACGGCGGCGGCGGCGGGTGCCTGGGGCGGGGGGGCGGGCTCACTCCGCGCTTTCTTGCGCACCCGCCCGCGCCGGGGCATCACCGCCTTCAGCTGCTGCTGGACGCGCTCCCACGAGTCGCGGTCCACCACCTGGCCGGGGATCTCCTCCGTGGTGCGCACCTCCGGGGCGAAGGGGTCCATCAGCGGCATGTCCCAGTCCGCCCCCGCCCCCGCCAGCGCCTCCTCCAGCGCCCCGGCCACCGCGTCCATGTCCGCCAGCCTCTCCCCGGGCGCCTTCTCCAGCATGCGCAGGCACACCTGATTGAGTGCCACCGGCACCCGCGGGTTGCGCTCGTGCGGCGCCAGCGGCGGGCGGGTGCGGATGTCCTCCACCATGCGCGGGTTGCCCAGGCGCGAGCCGAAGGGCAGCCTGTCCGTCAGCAACTCGTACAGCGTGACGCCGAAGGCCCACACCTCGTCGGCCACGCCCGGCTGGTAGCGCGCCTCCTCCTCCGGGTGCTCCCGGAGGAAACGGTACGTCTCGGGGCTGGTGTACTCGGGCGTCCCCGGCGGCAGCCGCCTCATGCGCGGCAGCGTGGCGCGGCCCTCCAGGTGGCCCACCCCGAAGTCCACCCACACCGGCCTTCCGTCCGCCTCCCTCACCAACAGGTTGTCCGGTTTGATGTCTCTGTGCAGCACGCCCCGGCGGTGCACCACCGCGAGCGCCCTCGCCGCCTCCAGCATCAGCGTGGCGCCCGTGCGCGCCGAGGGGTTGTGCTCCAGGGCATGTCGCAACAGCGTCCGGCCCTCCACGTACTCCATGACGAGGTAGAAGTAGCCCTCCTCCGGGTACGGCCAGCGCCCATGGCCCAGCACCCGCACCACGTTGGGGTGCTCCAGGTGGCGCAGAATATCCAGCTCCAACTCCCCCGAGTGGCTCACCGGCAGCGAGCGGAAGAGCTTGAGGACATAGGAGCGGCCCTCCCACTCGGCCAGCAGGACGTGGCCCTGGCCGCCCTGGCCCAGCGGGCCCACCACCCGGTACTGGCCCACCTTTTCATCGGGCTGGGGCAGTCTGTACACCCACGCTCTCTCCACTGGGGGGCTACCTCCGAAGTCCGGAGGCTAACATGACTCGTTGGCTCCTCCTCCGCTCCCGGCGCGCGGGCGGTCAGCCCTGGCACGATGTCCACAGGGCCTGAAAACAGGGCGCGGTGCTCCTCAGGTGTAGATATCTACACTTGGGGTAGGGTATGGACCCACATCGCCTGCGCACATGAACACACACGAAGTGTAGATATCTACACCTGAGCGGGCTTTGGCCCGTTGAAGCGCCTCACCGCCAGAAAACGCGAAAGGGGCGCCCCCCGAAGGGAGACGCCCCCTGGTCCGAGAGGCCGGGCCTCTCGTGACGGCTACCCGCCGGAGACCTGCTCGAGCGCCGCGGTGTTGGTCTTCACCTCGCCGCTCTTGCGCAGCGACTTGAGGAAGGAGTCGGCCACCTCGTACTGCTTGGCCTGCACGGCCTGCTTGCGCAGCTCCTCCTTCTTCTGGGCGAAGTTGGTGTCATCCGCCAGCTGGCGCTCGGTCACCTGGGCAATCACGAAGCCGTCGCCCACCGCGTACGCCTGGTCCAGCACCTGCGGACCCTTGCTGGCGAACACCGCCGTGAGCAGGTCCGGCGCCGGGCCCAGGTGGGGCACGTTGACGCTCGCCGCGTTGAAGGTGTCCGTCTGCACCGCCTCCGGACGCGTCTCCGTCTCGAAGCGCAGCAGCGCCGGCTGCTCCTTCTCCGGCTTGAACAGCTCGGAGATCGTCTTGCCGCCCTTCACCGCGGCCAGCGCCTTCTCGGCCTCGGCGCGCGCCGTCTCCTTCGCCTTGTCCTTCTTGTAGAGCGTGGTGGCGATCTCGTCCTGCACCTGCTCCAGCGCCTTGTCCTGCGCCGGCTTCTTCTCATCCACCTTCACCAGGTGGATGCCGAACTTCGTCTCCACCGGCTGCGTCACCTTGCCCGGCTCGAGCGCGAAGGCCGCGTTGGCCAGCGCCGGGTCCCAGTTGGCGCGCTCCACCCAGCCCAGATCCCCGCCGCTCGGCCGCGTCGCCTGGTCCTCACTGCTCGCCTTGGCCACCTCGGCGAAGTCCTTGCCGCCTTCAATCTCCTTGCTCAGCGCCTGCGCACGCTCCATCGCCTTGGCCTTCGCCTCCGGCGTGGCGTCCGGGGCCACCTTCACGAGGATCTGCCGCGCGCGGATGCGCTCCGGCTGCTGGTACACGAAGCGGTTGGCCTCGTAGTACTCCTTGATCTCCTTCTCGTGGGCCTGCTTGTAGGCGGTCAGGTCCGCGGCGCTCGGGGCCGGCACCTTGTCCGCGTACATGCTCGGCAGGAAGCGGGCGAACACGATGCGCGCCTGGTTGCCCTCCTTCTCGAACTTCGTCCGGACCTCGTCGTCCGACACCACGGCGCCGCCCTGCACCATGCCGATCATCTTCTGCGCCGTCAGCTGCCGGCGGAGGTCCTCCTCGAAGTCCGCGGGCGTCTGCCGGTAGTAGTCCCGGAGCATCTGCTGGTACATGGCGTAGTCGAACTGGCCGTCCTTCTGGAAGTCGGGCCGCTGCTGGAGGATCTTCAGGATCTCCTCGTCCGACGCCTTCACCCCATGACGCTCGGCCGCCTGGGCCAGGAGCTCCGTGTTCACCATCCGGTCCAGCACGGACTGCGGGAGGCCGAACTGGCGGGCGAGCGCCTCGGACACCGGCTGGCCCTGCGAGCGCAGGTACTGCAGCTGGTTCACGTACTCCCGCCGGAACTCCATCAACGAGATTTCCTTGCCGTTGACCACCGCGGCGGAGGACGGCGCGGCGTTCGGGTCGGCCCGGCCGAACCCCGAGCTGCCAGGTCCAAACTGGAGGGTGAACACCACCGCGATCGCGATGATGAAGAGGTAGACGGCGATCTTCCGCGGCTCGAGAGCGTCCTTCATGATGCCTTTTGCCTTGAGACGCGCCGGGTGTATCCCCCGTGGAAGGATTCGCGGCGCGCGTGTGTTGGGTGCCCGGTCGGATGGTGGACGATGAAACGCCACCCTCCGTGAAGACCTTGACTGCCTAGAGCAACACCCCGGAAAATGCAAGCGATTCAGAGTAGTTAGCGAGCCCCCTGTCGTAGCTGCCGCTCCCTCTCTCCTACACGGACCTTCACGAAGTGCTGTCGCTTCTCAAGCGCTACCGAACGCTTCTCATCGTGGGTGTGCTGCTGCTGTACCCGTTCGGGGCTTTCCTGACGACGGGCCGGCGGGGGCGCGATCCCAATTTCGTGGACCGGGCGGTCATTGGTGTCTCCGCCCCCCTGCAACGCGGACTGATTGGCCTCATCGATGGGGTCAAGGCCGTGGTGTACGGCTACATCGACCTGCGGGAGGTGCGTCAGGCCAACGAGGAGCTGCGCGCGGAGAACCTGCAGCTGCGGGCCACCGTGCAGGCGCTGGGCGAGACGCGGGCGGAGAACGAGCGGCTGAGAGAGCTGCTCGGCTACGCGGAGGCGGCGCCGGGGCCGGAGATTCCAGCGCGGGTCATCGGCGTCAACCCGGTGGCCAAGCTGCTGTCGGTGCGCATCAACCGGGGTGAGAAGGACGGCGTGTTCCGCGGCATGCCCGTGGTGACGCCGGACGGCATCATCGGCCAGGTGGTGCGCGCCACGGGCGGGTGGGCGGACGTGGCCCTGGTGACGGACCTGCAGAGCCGGGTGGGTGTGCGGGTACAGCGCTCGCGGGCGCGGGGCACGGCGGCGGGGGCGGGCAAGGGTCCGCTGCGGCTGGAGAACATGTTGCGCACCGAGGATGTCCAGGAGGGAGATCAGATCATCACCTCCGGTACGGACGGGGTGTACCCGCCGGGGCTGGTGGTGGGGAAGGTGACGCGCCTGGAGAAGACGGAGCACGGCATGTTCCTGGGTGGCGACGTGGAGCCCGCGGTGGACACCACGCGGTTGGAGGAGGTGCTCGTGATGGGCAGCCCGTTTGGCGCCCTGGTGCAGGGGTCCGCCGGTGGTTCCGGAGGTGAGCGTTAGATGAAGTTCCTGGTCACCCTCGGACTGGCGTTGTTGTTGCTCACCCTGGAGTCGGTGGTGGTGCAGCAGTTGGGCCTGGCCATCAGCCGCATCGACGTGACGGTGGTGCTCGTGGCCTTCCTGGCCGTGCGCGCCACGACGCTGGAGGGCGCCATCTCCTCCTTCTCGGTGGGCTACCTGCTGGACTTGATGAGCGGCCAGCCCACGGGCCTCTTCACCTTCCTGGCGGTGCTGACCTTCCTGGTGGGCAAGCTGGTGGTGAGCCTGGTGGAAGTGCGCGGCCGCGCGGCCTTCGTCCTCTTCGCCATGGGCGCGGACGTGGGCCATGGGCTGCTCGCCAGCTTCTTCACGTGGATGACCACGAAGGAAGGCGGCGTGGCCTCGTCGCTGTTGCCGGGCCTGCCGTTGCAGGTGACGCTCACGGGCGTGGTGGCGGTGTTCCTCTATCCTCTGTTGCGGCGCTTCGAGGCGTCGCAGGACCGTACCTCTTCCGCGGGGTTGCTGCGTTGACGCCTCCGACGCTGTCCGAGACGACTCCAGGGCGCGATCTCAAGCGCCGCTTCGTGTGGGTGGGTCTGGCCATGATCGCCGGCATGGTGGCGCTCGCGGTCCAGCTCTACCGCCTGCAGATCATCCAGGGCGAGGAGTACGCCGCCAAGAGCGTGGCGAACTTCGTCAAGGAGGTGCGCCTGCGCGCGGACCGCGGTCTCATCAAGGACCGGCGCGGCAGCATCCTGGTGGACAGCCGTCCCTCCTTCGACGCCTTCATCACCCCGGCCTTCTGCACCAACTGCGCCGTCGAGGTGCTGCCGCGCCTGGGCGAGCTGCTCGGCTGGGACGAGCCCACGCGCAAGAAGATGGAGGATCAGATCAAGGCGGCGCGCCGCACGGCTCCCTTCCATCCGTTGCCGGTGCGCATCGACCTGACGCGTGACGAGTACGACCGCATCAACGCCCGGCGCGACATGCTGGATGGCGTGGAAGTGGTGCCCGTGCCGCACCGCAACTACCGCACCGGGAGCGTGCTCTCGCACGTGCTCGGGTACATGAACGAGATCACCACGGAGGAGCTCGAGAGGCTCAAGTCCGAGGGTGCGCGCTACGCGCTGGGGGACTACATCGGCCGGCGCGGCCTGGAGCGCTACTTCGAGTCCACGCTGCGGGGGACGGACGGCGTGCGCAAGGAAGTCGTCAACGCGCGAGGCCGGGTGCTCGAGGAGTTCAGCGACAAGCTGGGCGATGACGCGGTGGTGCCCTCGCGGCCGGGCAACAACCTGGTGCTGTCCATCGACATGCGCCTGCAGGAGGAAGCCGAGCGTGCCTTCCCGGGCGCCGCGGGCGCGGTGGTGGCGGTGGACGTGAAGACGGGCCTCATCCGCGCGGTGGTGTCGCGCCCGGGGTTCGATCCCAACCTGCTCACCGGCCGCATCACCCCGTCGCAGATGACCTCGCTGGCGAGGGATCCCCTCCAGCCGATGATCAACCGCATCTCCGCGGACCACTTCAGCCCGGGCTCCACCTTCAAGGTGATTACCGCGCTGGCGGCCTACAAGTCGGGCCTCTTCCGGCCGGAGACGGTGGTGAACTGCCCGGGCGGTTACCGGCTCGGTGCGCGCACGTGGCGCTGCCACAAGGAAAGCGGCCACGGGCCGGTGAACGGCAAGACGGCGCTGCAGTACTCGTGCGACACCTGGTACTTCAAGGTGGCGGATACCCTCGGCCTGGATCCCATCGCCGAGATGGGCAAGGCCCTGGGCCTGGGCTCGCCCACGGGCGTTGGCGTGCTCGCCGAGGTCCCGGGGATCATGCCCTCCAGCAAGTATCACGACAAGGTGTCCCCGGGCGGTTACACCAAGGGCATGGCGCTCAACAGCGCCATCGGCCAGGGCGATGACAACGTGACGCCGCTGCAGCTCGCCATGGTGTACGCCGCCATCGCCAATGGGGGCACGCTGCTCAAGCCTCAGCTCGTCGAGCGCATCGAGGGGCTGGACGGTGAGGTCATCCAGCAGTTCGACCCGCAGGTGGTGAGCAAGGTGGAGATTCCCGAGGCGCACCTCAAGGCGGTGCTGGAGGGGCTGGTCGCCACGGCGATGGTTCCCGGTGGTACGGCCTACAGGGCGATGGTGCAGTCGGGGCTGAAGGACATCTCGGTGGCGGGCAAGACGGGGACCGCGCAGGTGGTGAAGATCGGCGCGGTGCGTCTCAAGACGCACCAGATGGACTTCTTCCAGCGTGACCACGCGTGGTTCGCCGGGTTCGCGCCCGCGGAGGATCCGGAGATCGCCGTGGTCGTCATCAACGAGCACGGTGGCCACGGTGGCTCGGACGCCGCGCCCGCCGGCATGGCGGTCATCAAGAAGTACTTCGACCTGAAGAAGGAGGACGCGGCCAACCCGGCGCCTCGGCAGAACACGCCCTACGTCTCGACGCTGCCGGACGCGCCGAGCGTGAATGACGTGCTCACCCGCGCGGTGGCGGGAGGTGATGATGCAGCTGCGGATTGAGCGGCGCATGGTGCCCCACATTCCGTGGGGGCTGCTGCTGAGCGTGCTCGCGGTGTCGGGGCTGGGCATCTACAACCTGGCCTCGGCCTCGCGCGCGCAGGCCTCGCCGGTGTGGACGAGCCAGGCCATCTACCTGGGCGTCAGCCTGGCCATCGGCATGGTGGTGTGCCTGGTGGACTACCGCGTCCTGCACCGGATGGCGCTGCCCATCTACGTCGCCAACATCCTGGCGCTCATCGCGCTGCGCTTCATCGGCCACAAGGCCAAGGGCGCCGAGAGCTGGTTCGTCCTGGGACCCATCCGCATCCAGCCCGCCGAGTTCATGAAGATCGGCGTGCTGCTGATGCTGGCCAAGGTGTACCACGACGACTTCAAGCCCGGAGACGGCTCCTACGGCCTCAAGCGGCTGGTGAAGCCGGTGGCCGTGGTGCTGGTGCCCTTCACGCTGGTGCTGGTGCAGCCGGACCTGGGCACCGCGCTGATGATCTTCCTGTCCTCGCTGACGGTCATCCTGTTCGGCAAGGTGCGCTGGTACCTGGTGGCGGTGATGGTGGCGGGCATCCTCGCCGGGGCCCTCGTCATCTGGAACGACTACGTGCGGGACATGCCCGAGCCGCGCACCACCATCATCCGGGACAGGCTCAAGCCCCACCAGAGCAAGCGCATCTCCGGGTGGTTGGATCCGGAGTCGGACCTGCGGGGCAGCGGCTACCACGCGGCGCAGTCGAAGATCGCCGTGGGCTCCGGAGGCATGTCCGGCAAGGGCTGGAAGGAGGGGACGCAGACGGGCCTGTCCTTCCTCCCCGAGCAGCACACGGACTTCATCTTCTCCGTGTGGGCCGAGGAGCAGGGCTACGTCCTGTGCGTGCTCCTGCTGGTGCTCTACGGCCTGATCTTCACCTTCGGGCTGGGGGTGGGCTTCAACGCCCGGGACAGATTCGGCGCCTTCACCGCGGTGGGGGTGGTGGCCATGCTCTTCTGGCAGGTGTTCGAGAACATCGGCATGGTCATCGGCCTGCTGCCGGTGACGGGCATCACCCTGCCGCTGCTGAGTTACGGCGGCTCCTCGCTGGTGAGCGTGATGCTCAGCATCGGGCTGCTGGTGAACATCAGCATGCGCCGCCACATGTTCTGAGCCCGCGTCCGGGCCGGCCGTGGCCTACAGGGCGCGGCCGGTGAGGATGGTGGTGACGACGGTGAAGTAGATGACCACGCCGGTGACGTCCACCAGCGTGGCCACGAAGGGCGCCGAGGCGGTGGCTGGATCCAATCCGAGCCGCCGCAGCAGGAAGGGCAGCATCGAGCCACACAGCGTGCCGAACATCACCACGCCCACCACGCTCAGGCCCACCGCCAGGCCCACCCACTTGTAATGGGGGCCATAGACGACCTCGTGCTGCGGCCACAGGAGGATGCGCAAGAAGCCCAGCAGTCCCAGGAAGACGCCCAGGGCCACGCCACTGACGGCCTCGCGCATCGCCACCTTCCACCAGTCCTTGAGCTCCACGTCGCGCACCGCCAGCGCGCGGATGATGAGCGAGGTGGCCTGGGAGCCCGAGTTGCCTCCCGAGGAGATGATGAGCGGCACGAAGGCACTGAGGAACACCGCCTGGGCGATGGCGTCCTGGTAGTGGGCCATGGCCGTGGCGGTGAACATCTGCCCCACGAAGAGCACCGTCAGCCAGCCCACGCGCTTGCGCAGCATGCCGGTGATGCCGATGTCCAGGTAGGGCGCCTCGAGGGCCTCCATACCGCCGATGCGCTGGATGTCCTCGGTGGCCTCCTCCTCGGCCGCGTCGAGCACGTCGTCCACGGTGATGATGCCCACCAGCACGCCCTGCGAGTCCGTCACCGGCAGCGCCACCCGGTCGTACTTCTCGAACATGCTGATGAACTCCTCGCGGTCCGCCGTGGCCGGGATGCTCACCAACTGCCTGTCGTGGATGTCCGTCACCTTCGTGTCCGGGCCCGCCAGCACCAGCGACGCCAGCCGCACGTCATCCAGCAGCCGGCCCTTCTCGTCCACGATGTAGAGCACGTGCAGCGTCTCGCGGCCCTGGCCGTGGGCGCGCACGTACGCCAGCGCCTCACCCGCCGTCAGGTTGCCCGGGATGGTGAGGTACTCCGGCGTCATGTACCGGCCGGCGCTCTTCTCCGGGTAGCCCAGCAGGTTGCGGGCGACCTTCAGCTCCTCCGGTGACAGCGAGGTGAGCAGCCGCTTCGTCACCTCGGCCGGCAGCTCCTCCAGCAGGCGGGTGCGGTCGTCCGGCGCCATCTCGTCCAGCAGGTTCTTCAACTGCTCCCGGCCCAGCGTCCCGACGATCTCCGTCTGCTGGTGCGGGGGCAGGTACTCGAAGACGAGCGCCGCCATGTCGCGCGGCAGCAACCGGAAGATGATGCCGCTCTCGTCCGCGGGCAGATCCTCGATGACCTCGGCCACGTCTGCGGGATCCATCTCCGAGAACGCATCCCGCAGGGCACTCCAGTCCTTGGCGGCGATGAGCGCGTCGAACTCGGGCTTCAGGAGGTTTCCCAGCATCACAATCTCCGCGCGCGGACGAGGCGGCGCATGGTGTATGAAACCCGCCGGTTGGGGTATGGAAATCTGAGTCCGTTCCCCAGGAGGAGAAGATGGACAGGAAGGGCTCCCGGAAGAAGGCTCCCGGCCAGGCAGAAGACACCGAGCGCACGGAGGTCGTCCCAGAGGCTCCGCGTCCCGAGCCGGCCCGGGCGGCACCGCCCGCCGCGCCCCCACCGCGCGTGGAGCCGTCCCGCCGTCCCATCCCCACCGTGACGCCCTCGCGGCCCCCGCTGCCCGGCCGCGCCCCGGCGCCTTCGGCTCCCACCTCGCCCCGGAGCTTCTTCTCCCCCATCATCGAGGTGGGGGCGGACGAGGAAGTGGAGCACCGGCACTTCCCCCGCGCCCGGCTCACCACGAACTTCGAGCTGTGGATCGACGAAGAAGGGGATCGGCGCTTCACCGCCACCCTGCGCTCGAGCAACGTGAGCGTGGGCGGGGCCTTCCTGGAGAGCACCTTCTTCCTGCCCATGGACACCGAGCTGCGGGTGCGCTTCTCGCTGGAGGAGGGCGGGTCACCCGTGGAGGCGCGGGCCCGCATCGTCCGCGAGCAGCGGCCTCGCCGCGAGGGCGACCCCACTGGCTTCGGCATCCGCTTCGAGGAGTTCTACGGGCAGACGGAGGTGTCGCTGGCACGCCTCTTCCTGGACATGCGGCTGCGCACCTTCGCCGAGGAGTACCTGCGCTCCAACCGCGCCCGTGGCCTGCCCAACGAGCTGGAGCGGGTGGTGGACGCCCTGGCCGCGTGGGAGCTCCTCAAGGCCAACAACCCCACGGACACCTGGCGCGGTGAGTGAGCCTCCCGCGCGGAGCCCTCGGGAGGCACTCCGCGCGGGGACGGGGCCCTACAGCGCCTTGGTGAGCGCCGCCTCGATCTTCGCCTTGGGCACGGCGCCGACGAGCTGCTCCACCACCTTGCCGCCCTTGAAGACGAGCAGGGTGGGGATGGAGCGGATGCCGTACTGCTCGGCGACCTGCTGGTTGCTGTCGATGTCGATCTTCGCGACCTTCACCTTGCCCTTGTACTGGGTGGCCAGCGCATCGACGCTCGGCGCGATGGCCCGGCACGGGGCGCACCACGTGGCCCAGAAATCCACCAGCACGGGCTGGTCGGACTTGATCACTTCCTTGTCGAAATCCGCGTCTCCGATGTTCATCACGTCAGGGCCTGCCATGGTGTCTCCTTCGGCGTGCAGCCAAGCAGAGGGGCGCGTGCTCTAGTACGTGCCCGGGGTACCTGCAAGAACCCGCTTCCCGGTCCTCTGCCTGCTTAGATGCGGACGGGGCGGAAGCGTCGCAAGCCGTTCCGGGTCTTTAGGTAGATGTGGCTTCGGCTCGGGGCGAGGAGGTGTAAGCTAGCGGGGTGATGAGGCTCTTCCTTCCCCAGGCCCAGCTCGAGGAGTGGGCACTGGAGGACAAAGCGGACGTGAAGGACGGGGTGCTGGTGGTGACCGGTGAGGAAGGTGTGTACCCGGTAACACCCGCGGTGCACATCGTGCAGCTCGTCACCGGCGAGGATGACAATGACCTGGTGGCCCGGGTGAAGACCGAGGCCCAGCTCCAGGCCCTGGGGGCCGAGCAGATGGCCGACTCCGTGCTGCTCGGAGATACGGCATACGAGGTTGTCCCTGGTTATGTGGCCGAGGTCCCCGTCTCTCCCTCGGATGCCGGCTCCAAGGACGGCAAGCCGGGCTCCGAGACGGATCTCCTCGCCGCGTTCCTCCTGAACAAAATGGGCTGAAGCACCCGGCCCAATAGGTTGTCTCCGCCATGAACCACGCGCTGGTCTCCCTCGCCTGCCACGCCTATGTCGTCGCGGCGCTGGTCTACCTCGTCTACCTCGTCCGGCAGATGGACGCGCTCGCCACCGGCGGCCGTGTGCTGGTGGGCACGGGGCTGGCCCTGCACGCCGTGGCCCTCGTCGGGCTCTTCGGCGCCCAGGGAGGCCGGCCGGTCGGGGTGGCCCAGGGCTTCTCCACCTTCGCCTTCCTGCTGCTGACCATCTTCCTGGTGGTGGATGTGTGCTACCGCAAGCCGGTGATTGGCGCCTTCATCACCCCGCTGGCGGTGGCCGTGCTGATGCCGGGCCTGTTGCTGGACCCGGGGCATGTGATGAGCCCGGACGTGCAGCGGCCCCTGTTGCCGGTGCACATCACCATCGCCCTGTTGGGCGTGGCGGCGTCGGCGGTGGCCACGGGCGTGGCGGTCATGTACCTGCTGATGGAGCGGCAGGTGAAGGGCAAGCGCTTCGGCCTGCTCTTCTCGCGCCTGCCCTCGCTGGAGTTCCTCGACACCCTCAACCGCCGGCTGGCGGTGCTGGGGTTCATCGCCCTGTCGGTGACGCTCGTCACCGGGGCCTTCTTCTCGAGCGCCGCGCCGGGCTTCTTCTGGACGTGGACGTCCAAGCAGATCGCCACGCTGGTGGCCTGGGCCGTGTTCGCCGCGCTCGTGGGTGCCCGCTCCTTTGGCGGGTGGCGGGGACGGCGTGTCGCGCTGTTGACCATGACGGGGTTCTGCTTGCTGCTGGTGTCCTTCCTCTCGTCGTATGACTTCATCCACGTGGGTGGGGGGGCGCACTAGCCATGGAGTTCCTGTGCATCGGCTTGTCGCACCGGACGGCGCCCCTCGGAGTGCGTGAGCGCCTGGCGCTCCCGGAAGCCCGGCAGGTGGAATTGCTGCAGCGGCTGGCCCAGTCCCCCAACGAGGCGTTCCTCGTGTCCACCTGCAACCGGGTGGAGCTGTACATGGCGGCGCCGGACATGAACCGGGTGCGCGAGAGCGCCCGCGAGGAGCTGCAACAACTGGGTGGCCCGGATGCGCTGGAGCACCTCTACGAGCACCGCGGCGAGGACGCGCTGGTGCACCTCTTCCGGGTGGCGGCGAGCCTGGACTCCATGGTGCTGGGCGAGGCGCAGATCCTCGGCCAGGTGAAGGAGGCCTTCGAGAAGGGGCAGGGCGTGGGCGCGGTGCGTGGCGAGCTGACGCGCGTGTGCGCGGCGGCGTTCGGCTGCGCCAAGCGGGTGCGCACGGAGACGGCCATTGGCCGGGCCGCCACCTCCATGGCGAGCGCGGCGGTGTCGCTGGCGAGCAAGGTATTCGACGGGCTGAAGGACAAGACGGTGCTGCTGGTGGGCGCGGGCGAGATGGCGGAGCTGGCCGCGCGTCACCTGAAGCAGGCGGGCGCCACGAAGCTGCTGGTGGCCAACCGGACGCTGGCGCGCGCCGAGGCGCTCGCGGCCGAGGTGGGAGCCACGGCGCGTCCCTACGAGGAGCTGTTCACGCTGCTGACCGCGGCGGACGTGGTGGTGTGCAGCACGGCGTCGCCGGTGCCCATCTTCACCAAGGAGAACGTGGGCGCGGTGGGCAAGGCGCGCAAGCACCGGACGCTCTTCATGGTGGACCTGGCCGTGCCGCGCGACATCGCCCCCGAGGTGGGGGAGCTGGACTGGGTGCACGCGTACGACGTGGACGACATCCAGAAGTTCGTGGCGGAGAACGCCGCCGCCCGCGCCGAGGAGGCGCAGAAGGCCGGTGTGCTGGTGGCCCAGGAGGTGGCGCGCTTCGTGCGCGACCGGGCCGTGCGCAACGGCGTGCCCGTGCTCGCCCAGCTGCGCCAGCGCGGTGAGTCCATCGCCCGCGCCGAGGTGGAGCGGACGCTCGCGGCCATCGGTGACGGCCTCACGGACAAGCAGCGCAAGAGTGTCGAGGCGATGGCGCGTGCCATCGTCAACAAGCTGCTCCACGAGCCCACGGCCCGGCTGCGCTCGGTGGGCCCGGAGCACGAGGGCAACCGGCTGGCCGGTGCCGCCGCCGAGCTCTTCGGGCTCGAGGAAGCAGCTCCGCCCACTGGGGCGGGTGGTCCCAATGTCGTGGCCAACGGAGGCAAGGGATGAAGGCCGTACGCATCGCCACGCGGCAGAGCCCGCTGGCCCTCTGGCAGGCCCGGCACGTGGCCTCGTTGCTCTCCCAGGTGCACCCCGGACTGGAGTGCACCCTGGTGGAGATGACCACCGCGGGAGACCGTTTCCTCTCCGCGCCCCTGTCCACCGTGGGCGGCAAGGGGCTGTTCGTGAAGGAGATCGAGCAGTCGCTGCTCGATGGCCGCGCGGACCTGGCGGTGCACAGCCTCAAGGACATGACGTCCGTGCTGCCCGCGGGCCTGTTGCTGGCGGCCGTGCCCAAGCGCGAGGATCCGCGCGACGCGTTCTGCAGCCCGGCGGGTCTGTCGCTGGAGATGCTGCCCAAGGGCGCGCGCGTGGGGACGTCCTCGCTGCGGCGCAGTTGCATCCTGCGCTCCCGGCGGCCGGACCTGGAGATCATCAGTCTGCGCGGCAACGTGCAGACGCGCCTGGCACGCATGCGCGAGCTGGGCCTGCACGGCGCGGTGCTCGCCTTCGCGGGCCTCAAGCGCCTGGGGCTGGAGACGGAGATCACCGAGGTGCTGCCCACCAGTATCAGTCTGCCGGCGGTGGGGCAGGGGGTGCTCGCCATCCAGTGCCGGACCGAGGACGCCGGGGTGCGCGGCCTGCTCGCGGCGCTGGAGGACGACACCACGCGCGTGGCGGTGACGGCCGAGCGCGCCTACATGGCCCGGCTGGAGGGCGGGTGCACCGTGCCGCTGGCCGGACACGCCACCGTGGAGGGTGGCACCGTCCGCCTGCGTGGGCTGGTGGGACGGCCAGACGGCACGAAGGTGGTGGAGGGCGAGCGCAGCGGTCCGGTGGAGACGGCGCTCGCGGTGGGTGAGGCGCTCGCCGAGGAGCTGCTCTCGCGCGGCGCGGCGGAGATCCTCCGGGATTTCGGCCGCGCTTCCCCCGTGCCGGAGTCCTGACGGGAGCGGGTCACGTCACTTTGTCGGTCGGCTGGAAACAATAGGCGCGAGCAGCCCCTTCGCGAGCAGTACATCCTGGACACGTTGGCCGAGGGCAACAGCACTCGCGCTGGCTCCGGCAGGGCAGGTACCTCTCCTCGGCTGTGAGACATTCAGAGCCATCGCCTCAACCCGGGAAGAGTCATCATGAGCATCACCCAGGAGAACAAGCCGCGAGTCAAAAGCGCATGGAAGCTGTCGAGCCTCTTTTTCCTGCTCTCCTGCTCCGCGCCTGTAGCAAACCTCTCACCCGACAGCAGACATCAACCTGACCTCCTGACCACTCAGTCCACTGCGCCTTGTGGTGAGCCGGGCTCGAAGACTCCACAGGTCTACAAGGCTCCCGGCCGCAAGCTCGGTTCCAAGGAGCCTTGGGTATTCTTCCTCGGCAACGCCGCGCATGAGGCGATTACTCACGTCTATGGTGTGTACCATCCCGCGAGCACTGTCCCTGAGTGAAGCAGCGGAGTCCTGTCACTCGAGACGGCGCCTGTTGTTCTGCCAGGCCCCGGCCATTGCATGCTCCCGGAAGCAGCCCCATGCCAACCCGCTCACCCTTGCTCCAGTTCCCTGCCTTCCTGCACGGCACTCTCTCCGAGATACAACGCAAGGCCAGAAGCGAGGGCCGCCGGTTCGCCAGGCAATACAAGAAAGATGGCACCTTCCCTGCGCCATTGCACCTGCGTGAGGTGCGGCCCGGCGAACTCGTGCTGACCCACACGCTCTCGGATTTCCTGACGAAGGAGCAACCCGTCTGGCGGCTCCACTCGTTCTTCGATGTCCTCAGCGGTTTGGGCGAGGACGTCGAGGGACAGGAGTGGCCGCAGATGGCGGAGGCCTATGAGGTGTTCTGCCGGGCAACGGCTTGGGGCTCCCTCTTCCATGTCCTGGAGCCGGATGCCCCGAGAAGCGCGGAACTCATGGCGGCTCGGTTTGGTGCAGTACTCCGTCACTGGGATTCACTCCAGCTTCCTCGGTATCTCCACAAGAAGCTCGGGGTGGCGCATACGCTGGAGGAACTCCTGGAGGAAATCTACGGCAGGACCCTGGAGGCATGGTGCCCGGGAGTGCGCCCGGGGCGTGGACATCTCGAGGCGGTTGTTGAGCGCATGGCCCTCGCCACCAGGGATGAGTGTATCGAGGCAGTCCTCCGCCTGATTCCCCATATCCTGGCGCAGCCCTCCAGGTTGAAACACCGCGAGGTACTCGGAGATCCAGCCTCTCAGCGCGAGCGTCTCACCGCGCTCCTTCCGGGCCAATTCGAGCGTTTCTCCAGCGCGGACGCGTTCGCCGTGTACGAACAGCTGGCCAGTTGGGACAGAGAACTGGGGCGCAAACAGAACACATAGGGTGGCGATCACTGGACCCGTTCGATGTCCCGCGGATGTTCGTCAAGATTCTTCGGGCCGTCCTCTTGGGGGCTCGCGGAGTTGGATGAGATCCGCGGGCACGTTGTTTCGCCGGGCCAGCACCAGGAAGGGCAATGACATGGCCTGGATGGCGGCGCTGACGACATAGGCCGAGGCATAGCCGGCGACATCGGCCACGCGTCCCAGCGCGGGTTGCACCACGACTCCTCCGGCGGACCCCATCAGGTTGTCGAAGGACAGCACGGTCGCGCGTTGTCCGGAGGGGATGACGCCGTTCAGGTACGCCTGTCTCATGGGCCGGGTGGCCGCCTGGGACAGCGCCGAGACGACGAGCGCGGCGATGGCCACCCAGAAGTGCGTCGTCCCTCCGATGAGGGCCAGACACCCCACGCCGAGGGCCGTGGCGACGAGCAGCCCGTGCGTGCGCCGGCTGAACAACTTCCGCACGTGGGGGGCAATCAACCCCGCGACGATCTCGCACCCGGCGACGATGGCCGCGGCCAGACCGGAGATCCAGAACGCGCGTGGGTCGCCGTAGAGCTGAAGCAGATAGGGCTGGAGGGCATAGAACGTGAACATGCTCACCCCCATGCTGAAGGGCGCCGCCAGCATCAGCCATCGCGCCGGGGGATTTCGCAAGCCCTGGTCGAGCGACCCGCGCACCACCGCTCGCACCGTTTCCAGCGGGCTCTTTCCGCGCTCGGGCGTGAAGCCGAGATCCTTCATCGACACGAAGGCCACGGCCAGGGTGACTCCGAGCAGGATCGACCGGAGGACATAGGGCATTCCCAGGTCGGTCATCTGAGCGACGACGCCACCCATGACCGAGCCGGTCAACATGGCCACACCCGCCAGGGTCTGGCCCCTGGCGAGCACCGATTCGAGGGTGTGCCTGGCACCGGAGAAGGTGAGCGCATCGACCAGCCAGGCCTCGGTGGCACCGGAGAAGAACGTGAAGCCGAGGCCGAGCAGGATCGATGCGATGGCCCAGCCCCACATCGGCGCATGGACCCGCCACATGGCCACGTAGAGCAACGTCGAGAGCAGCAACGTGGCCGTGCCGAGCAGATACGAGGCGCGCCTGCCCCAGGTGTCCGCCACCACGCCGGTGGGGATCTCGAAGAGCACCTGTCCGCCGGTGAAGAACGCATTGGCGGCGAAGGCCTCGGTGTTGCTGAGGCCCGCGTCGAGGAGGAACAGGGTGTTGATGCCCCAGATGAAGGAGGCCGCCAGCGTCGACAGCACGGTCAGCAGCAGATAGGTGCGCTGGACGCTTCTCGCTTCACTCAAGAGAACACTCCCTCCAAGTCCCTACATTGACACATGAGACTGAATGATTGTGACGTTCAGTCCATGACCAACCAAGACTCCGAGTACCAGTCCTGCATCCAGAATTCCGAGCGCGTGTCCTGGAAGCTCGATGAGCTGCTGCCCAGGGACACCGTCATCGACTTCAGCCGGCGCATCCTCTCGGACGCGCTCACCGGAACGGAGGGGATCGGCTGCTTGAGCGCGGAGGAGAAGCTGCTGCTCAATCAGATCCGCTCCAACAGCTACGCCCACCTGTTCCTGTTCCTGGAGGAGTACGCCGTGGCCCTGGCCGCGCACCGCGCCGGCCTCGAGCTCCACAAGAACCAGACCCACATGCGCGCGCTCGTGCGCTTCACCGATGAGGAGCTCAAGCACCAGATGCTCTTCGCCCGGTACACCGCCGCGTTCGCCCGCGGGTTCAAGGTCGTCCCCGGTCTGCTCGACAACCAGGTCGCGGTGGCCAAGGCCATCATGGCGAAGTCGAACCTCGGCGTGCTGATCTTCAACCTCCACATGGAGCTGATGACGCAGCAGCACTACGTGGAGACCATCCGCGACAATGCGCGCGAGACGCTCGATCCACTCTTCTGCAACCTGCTCAAGCACCACTGGCTCGAGGAGGCGCAGCACACCCGGCTCGATTTCCTCGAGGCCCAGAAGATCGTCGCCGTGGAGCCCGGGGCGGTGGACGCGGCCATGCTCGAGTACGCCGAGCTCCTCCAGGCGCTCCGGGGCACCCTGAACGCGCAGCTCCAGTTGGACTTGCAGACCCTGGAGAAGGCCTCGGGCCGGACGTTCTCGGAGGCCGAGCGCGAGGAGATCTTCAAGGCCCAGGAGCGCTCGTACGTCTGGTCCTTCATCGGCATGGGGATGAAGGCCCCGCTGTTCCTCTCGCGCCTGCGCGCGCTCTCCCCCGCGGCCGAGCAGCGCGTCCTCGAGCTCGCCCCCCAGTACTACTGCAACTGAGCGCACGGTACTCCTGGCACCCAGGGAACGGACCTCGCGGGTCACCCACCGGAGACATGACCTGTCTCCGGATTGGGACTCGAAGAGGGAACTGTGACATCGGCGCAAATGCCCTAGAGTGCGCCGCCGTGGAAAGGCGACTCGAAGGCATTCGTATCCTGGTGACGCGACCCCGTGAACGCTCGGAGGAGCTGTGCTTCCTCCTGGAGGACGAGGGCGCGGAAGTCCTGCATGTGCCGCTGCTGGAGCTGCTGCCTCCGGAGGATCCGCGTCCGCTGGTGGCGGCGGCGGAGTCCATCCAGCGCTACAAGTGGGTGGTGTTCGCGAGCCCCTCGGGGGTGGAGGCGCTCATGGAGGCGCTGCGCGAGGCGGGCACGGTGGAGATTCTGTCCCGGGTGCGCATCGCCGTGGTGGGGCCGCGCACCGCGCGCACCGTGGAGGGCTATGGGCTGAACGTGGCCGTCGAGTCCCCCGAGGGCACGGGCGCCGCGCTCTACGAGGTGATGCGCCCCGGGTTGGATCCGGAGGACGAGGTCCTGCTGCCGGCGGCGGAGGAGGGCCGCCGCGAGATAGAGGACGCGTTGCGCGAGCATGGCGCGCGGGTGACGCGGGTGACGGCGTACCGCTCCCGGCCCGCGCCGCTGCCGCCCGAGGCCCAGGCGTTGCTCGAGTCCTCTCCGCCCGACGTGGCCCTGTTCGCCTCGCCGCGCACGGCGGAGGCCTTCCTGGAGGCGGTGGGACGCGAGCGGCTCGGGGCGGCCCGGCTCGTGGCCATTGGCCCCACCACGGCGGCGGCGCTGACGCACCTGGGGTTGCCGGTGGCCTCGGTCGCCGAGCGGCCCACCCCCGAGGCACTCGTCGAGGCCACCGTCCGGGCCATTCGCGGGTAGACTGTCGCCCCCAGGGGGACGGCTTCCGTCCCGAGCGCCGGATGGGCCGGCCCGCCATGTCGTTCCCCCTGGCCGCAAGGAGACGCCGTTGCCAGCGCCCGTGACCCCGCCCGCTGCTCCGCCGAGCCGGAGCAAGACCGACTTCTCCCTCGCCTTCGCGCTCGAGGCGCTCGTCTCGCAGCGGGTCCTCACCGCCGAGCAGGCGCAGAACATCGCCGCCCGTGAGGCCGCCGCTCGGGCCCGGGTCCTCAAGAACAAGGGCATCGTCGGCACGGACGCCGCCCGCTACGAGGTCTCCCCGGTGGAGATCGTCGCCGCCTTCCAGGTGCCCCTGTCCGATGGCCGCGGCTCGCTCGACGAGGACCGCGTCACGGAGCTCGTCGCCCGGGCCTCGGGCCTGCCCTACAAGAAGATCGATCCGCTCAAGCTGGACATGGCCCTGGCCACCCGCACCGTGTCCCGCCCCTTCGCGCAGAAGCACGTGCTGCTGCCGCTGGAGAAGGCCCAGGATGGCCGGCTGGTGGTGGCCGTGGCCAATCCCTTCGACAAGGAGCTCTTCGAGAGCATCCACGTGCTCACCGGCATGCCCATCGAGCCGGTGTTCTCCTCGAAGACGGACATCCTCAAGGCCATCGCGGACGTCTACGGCTTCAAGCGCACGCTGGCGAAGGCCGCGGATGACTTCACCAACAACTCCCACAACTCGCCGCAGGTCAGCAACTTCGAGCAGCTCGTCACGCTCAGCGGCCGCCAGGAGCTGGACGCGGCGGATCAGCCCGTGGTGCAGGCCGTGGACTACATGCTGCGCTACGCCTTCGACAACCGGGCCTCGGATATCCACATCGAGCCCAAGCGCAACACCTCCCTGGTGCGTCTGCGCATCGACGGCGTGCTGCACCCCGTGTACACGCTGCCCGCCGGCGTGCACCCGCCCATCGTCTCGCGCGTGAAGACGCTGGCGCGCATCGACATCTCCGAGAAGCGCAAGCCCCAGGACGGCCGCATCAAGACCGAGCGCGATGGCCGCGAGGTGGAGCTCCGTGTCTCCACGCTGCCCACCGCCTTCGGCGAGAAGGTGGTCATCCGTGTCTTCGATCCCGAGACGCTGGTGCAGGACATCGCCCAGCTCGGTTTCGATCCGGACGAGAAGCGCGTCTTCGAGTCGTGGATCGACCAGCCCCACGGCATCATCCTCGTCACCGGCCCCACGGGCAGCGGCAAGACGACGACGCTCTACTCGGCCCTGAAGGCGGTGGCCGGCCCGGACGTGAACGTCGTCACCATCGAGGACCCCATCGAAATGGTGTGGGACGGCTTCAACCAGGTGCAGGTGCAGCCCAAGGTGGGGCTGGACTTCGCCAACGCGCTGCGCAGCATCCTGCGTCAGGACCCGGACGTCATCATGGTGGGAGAAATCCGTGACGCGGAGACGGCGGAGAACGCCGTGCAGGCCGCGCTCACGGGCCACCTGGTGCTCTCCACGCTGCACACCAACGACGCCATCGGCGCGGTGGCGCGCTTGAAGGACCTGGGCGTGCCGCCCTTCCTGCTGGCGCAGAGCCTCATCGGCATGATGGCCCAGCGTCTGTTGCGGCGCGTGTGCCCCCACTGCGCGCAGCCCACGGCGCTCACGCCGGACGAGCTCACCCTGCTGGGCGCGCCCATCCCCCTGCTGCCGGGTGGGGTGAACATCGTGAAGGGCGCCGGGTGTCCGCGCTGCCGCGGCACCGGCTACTGGGGCCGGACGGGCGCCTTCGAGATTGTCAACCTGAACAATGACCTGCGCGAGCAGATCTCCCGGGGCGGTAATCATCAGCAGATGCTGGACGCGGCGCGCCGGGGCGGCACGCGGACCCTGCGCGAGGCGGCGGTGCGCAAGCTGGCCATGGGCCTCACCTCCTTCGACGAGGTGGTGCGCATGACGTCCGTGGCTTGAGCCGGCGGCCCTGGAGGCGGCCGGTGCGACACCCGGGTGCCCGGCCCGTTCCCTGTCGTGTAGCCCACGGATGGGCGAGGGGTGGGGATTTTCGGAATACTCGCCTGCCCGTGGGGTTACGCTCTGGATGCGCGGTGACCTTCACTGAAAAGGGAGAGCCATGGCGGGAGGAAAGACCGGAATGACTCGACGTGACTTCGTTGGCTACGGCACGACGGCGTTGGCGATGGCGGGAGCGGGCGAGCTGTTGTCTGGCTGTGCGACGACGCAGCGGGCGGGCGGGCCCGGCGGCGGCTCGGATGGACCGTCCAACTCCATTGGCTACTTCGCCCGCTTTGGCGTGGACGAGACCCTCATCCGCGAGACGCTGGCCGCCGCCCTGTCGCGGGGCGGGGACTACAGCGACCTCTTCTTCCAGCACCGTGTGGCTACCTCCATGGCGCTCGAGGACGGCGCGGTGAACAAGGCGTTCACCACGGTGGAGCTCGGCGTGGGCGTGCGCGTCGTCAAGGGTGACCAGACGGGCTATGCGTACACCGAGGAGCTCACGCTGGATGCGATGCGCAGCGCCGCCCGCACGGCCGCGGCCATCGCCGATGGTCCCGCGCGTCCCGGCCCCCAGCGCCTCCACGTCTACAAGGACATTCCGCAGCGCTACGTGCTCAAGATGGGCTGGGACGCCGTCCGCCCCGAGCAGAAGCTGCCCATCCTCGAGGGCCTGAACTCGGCGGCCTTCAAGGCGGACAAGCGCGTCTCCAAGGTGACGCTCTCGTTCTCGGATGAGCACGGCGCCGTGCTCGTGGCCGACAGCAACGGCCGGCTCGTCGAGGACGTGCAGCCGATGACGAGCCTCTACCTGTCGTGCGTGGCCGAGCAGAACGGCAAGCGCGAGCAGAACACCTACGGCGTCGCGGGCCGCGCGGGGCTGGACTTCTACTCGACGGACCGGCTGGACCGCATCGTGCGCGAGGCGGTGGGCCGCACCACCATCCTCTTCGAGGCCGTGCAGCCCCCCGCTGGCGAGATGCCGGTGGTGCTCGCGGCGGGCTCGTCCGGCATCCTCCTGCACGAGGCCATCGGTCACGGCATGGAGGCGGACTTCAACCGCAAGGGCACGTCCATCTACGCGGACAAGCTCAACAAGTCGATCGCCCACCCCTTCGTGAACATCGTCGACGACGGCACCAACGAGTACGCGCGCGGCGCCATCAACGTGGATGACGAGGGCAACGAGCCCGGCAAGACGATGCTCGTGGAGAACGGCATCCTCACCACGTACCTGCACGACTCCATCTCCGCGAAGCACTACAAGGTGAAGCCCACGGGCAACGGCCGCCGCGAGAGCTACCGGTACGCGCCGCTGCCGCGCATGCGCTCCACGTACATGCTCCCGGGCCCGCACAAGCAGGAGGAGATCATCGCGTCCGTGAAGCGGGGCATCTACTGCTCCAACTTCAGCAACGGGCAGGTGAACATCGGCGCGGGCGACTTCACGTTCTACGTGAAGAACGGCTACCTCATCGAGGACGGCAAGCTGACGCGGCCCATCAAGGACGTGAACATCATCGGCAACGGGCCGAAGGTGCTCGAGAAGGTGGACATGGTGGCCGATGACCTCGTCATCGACGAGGGCGGCTGGACGTGCGGCAAGGACGGCCAGGGCGTGCCGGTGTCCCAGGGCATTCCCACGGTCCGGGTCGCGTCGATCACCGTGGGCGGACGCAACGCTTGAGGGAGGCGGGAATGAGCACGACGAACACCACGAATCTGGCGGATGTCGCGCGGCAGGCGGTGGACCTGGCGCGTCAGAAGGGCGCTTCCGAGGCGGCGGCCACGGCCAACCGCACGCGCGATGTGGAGACGCAGTGGCGCGATGGCCGGCTGGACAAGGTCTCCGAGGCCACCACGCGCGGCCTCTCGCTGCAGCTCTACGTCGATGGGCGTTACTCCGCGGTGGCCACGAGCGATCTGCGTCCGGAGGCGCTGGAGCGCTTCATCACGGACTCCATCGCGATGACGCGGGTGCTGGCGCGTGACGAGCACCGCCGGCTGCCGGAGCCCGAGTTCTACGCGAACCGGACCGCGGTGGACCTGTCCATCGAGGATCCGCGCCAGGCGACGCTCACCGCCGAGGACCGTCAGCGCTTCGTCAAGGATCTCGAGGCGGGCGCGCGCGCGACGGACAAGAAGGGCGCCATCCTGTCCGTCACCACCGCCTTCGGGGACACGCTCCGGGAGATGTACCGGGTGAGCTCCAACGGCTTCGAGGGCGGGCTGCGTGGGACGCAGTTCGTCGCCTCGGCGGAGGTGAGCGCGCAGGATCCGGACGGGCGCCGGCCGGAGGAGGGCGACTACGCCGTGGCGCGCTTCTTCGAGGACCTGCCCGACGCGGCCTCCCTGGGCCGCCGTGCCGGAGAGCGGGCCCTGGGGCGCATCGGCTCGACGAAGGGCGCGTCGGCGGTGCTGACCATGGCCGTGGACAACCGGTCCGCGGGCCGGCTCGTGTCGATGCTGCTCGGGCCCATGTCGGGCGGCGCCGTCCAGCAGAAGCGCTCCTTCCTGGATGGGAAGCTCGGCCAGCAGGTGGGCAGCGGGTTGCTCGTGCTCACCGATGAGCCGCACGTGAAGCGGGGCCTCGGCTCGCGCCTGTTCGACGGCGAGGGCATCACCGCCCGGTCCATGCCGCTGTTCGAGGGGGGCGTGCTCCGCACGTACTTCATCGACACCTACTACGGCCGCAAGCTCAAGGCGCGTCCGACGTCGGGCAGCGCCTCGAACCTCTCCTGGAAGCTCGGGAGCAAGGGGCAGGCGGAGATGCTGGCGGACCTGAAGGAGGGCGTCCTCGTGACGGGGTTCCTCGGAGGCAACTCCAACGGCGTCACCGGTGACTTCTCGCTCGGCGTGCAGGGCTTCCGCGTGCGCGGCGGGAAGATCGCGGAGCCCATCGGCGAGATGAACATCTCGGGCAACCAGATGGATCTGTGGAAGCGGCTCGTGGCGGTGGGGAACGATCCCTACGTCAACAGCGCGATGCGCACGCCCACCCTCGTCTTCGAGGGCGTGCAGTTCGCGGGCGTGTAGCCGCGGGCCCGCGACGTGGAGGGCACTCGCTCCCCGGTGGATGGCCGGGGAGCGGAGTGCGCCCACGGCTCAAGCGGGCTCGATGAAGTTGAGCCGGTAGCCGTCGGGATCCGTGACGATGATCTCCCGCGTGAACCACGGCTGGACGGTGGGCCCCTCGACGTGCGCGCCCTGGGCCCGAGCGCGTAAGGCCACCTCCTCCAGGTCCACGGCGCCGATGCGGAAGCCCAGCAGTACGCCGAGCCCTCGCTGGCCCACCAGCTTCACCGCGGGAGGCAGGGAGACCAGGTACACCTCCGCCCGCTTCTCCCACTGTAGATGGATGAAGGGTGGAGCGGCCTGGGTCCGCTTGAAGCCGAGCGCCTCGTAGAACGTCGCCGAGCGCTCGGGGTCGGACACGAGCACCTTCACGAAGGACGACAACACCTGATCGCTATCCATACGCGGCGTCTGTAACACGAGGCCGTGTCAGTCGCTCACGGACATGGCATCCCCAGTCCCCGGGCTGGCACACTGGGGAGCATGGATTGCTTCAGTGTGCTCTTCCTGAGCTTCTTCGCCATCTCGCTGGTGACTGGCACGGCGTATCACCGCGGCACCATCCGCCGGGATGAGAACCCCACGGCCTACTGGGTAACTACGATTGGCTATCTGCTCATCGGGCTGCTGATCGCCTTCCCGACGATCATGAGGAAGCTCCGGGGACACTGAGCCAATATCCCCTCTCCCCTCGGGAGAGGGTCGGGGTGAGGGTATCCGAGCCCGTTCTTTCAACCCGTGGCCTCCAGTGTGGACAGGGGGTTCAACCCGGTTTCTCCCGATACCCTCACCCCGTCCCTCTCCCGGAGGGCGAGGGGAGATGTCCGCGGATCAGTCCATGTGCCCACGAGGAAGCCACCGCGCGCTCATGCCGCCACGCTCAACACGAGCCGCTGCTCGGGCCACCGTGCTCCCGGCGGAGGCCGGACACTCACTCCCCGAGGCCCCTGGGTGCGGAAGCGGATCCTCCGGTCCTTCAAATGCCGCCAGTCGTCGAGCACGACCAGCCACCGCCACTCCAGGACACCGGACGTCTCGGTGAACTCCAGCAGGAACGTGTGGTTCTGATCATCAAGGGGCCGGTTCGCGCTCCGCAGCACCTCGCCTGTGTCCGCGTCCTCGAGCCGGATCCACGCGCCCCAGCCCAGCTCGCTCCGCTCCTGTGGCGCCCAGGCGAACCACCGGCCCGCGATCACCAGCCGTCCATTGACGACCCTCGGTTCCGCGAACTCGGGTGACCGGGGCCAGAACGGAGTCGGCTCGGCGGTGGGCGGCCGGGGCTCGGAGAGGGCCCGGTGCACGCCGGGGTTCATCGTGAAGCGCGCCGTCCCCGATGGAACGGCCGTCGCGGCGCTCATCGCGAGCGCATCGAAGTGCTCGACGAGCCAGTGCTCCGTGTTCCGTCCCCAGAGCGTGCTCGAGCCCTCGTAGTGCTGCGCCTGGTACTCCCGCTCGGTGGTGAGGTAGCCGGCGTAGTCTCCGCATACGGCCGCGACCATGACCTCCCGTGCGCCCCTCGCGCGCATCACCTGGGCCAACTCATGTGTCAGCCAGGTGGTGGGCTCTCCGGGGCAGCCCATCAACCACACCTCGCCCACCTTCAGCAGCCGCAGGGGCAGGGTGTGCGGCTGGTACTTGAGGGACTCGCGGATCAGCCGCTCCAGGGCGCGCGGAGGCGCCTTGGGCCACTGGGGATCCGTGTCCGGCAACTCCTCCAGCCGCTCTCCCTCCTTGAAGAAGGGCACGCCGCCGCCCATCTCCGAGCCCCGGAGCGTGGGCGCGCCGATCAGTGCCGACAGCGCCAGGCGCCGGCCGTCCTTCAAGGTCGCGTCGCGAATGGTGGGCTCGTCGAAGAGGGCGGTGATGCTCAGCGAGGGGCTCACGTGCGCGCGCGCGTCCTCGCAGGCCCTGGCGAGCTGATGGCCCACCGCCCGGCCCACCTCCTCCAACAGCGACAGATTCCGCGTCCGGTCCTGGCGCGCCTTCTTCAACGCCTCGAGCCCCACGCCAGGCCGTGCCGCGTCCGAGTCACCGATGGCGCCCGCGGCGAGCCCCACCACGGGTCCGGGCTCCGCCGAGGCGCCGCGCAGCAGGCGCTCCGCGTGGCGCGCGGCCACCCCGAAGATATCCGGCGAGCAGAGGGAATGCTCCTTGGCGAGCAGCGAGGCATGAGCGCCGAAGGTACCGAAGGCACCGATGGGCCGATGGGGCGCCTCGGCCTCCTCGGCCCAGAGGACCTGGATGCGCGGATCCACACAGGCCTGCTCCACCGGCAGGCCCGAGGGCGCGTCCAACGCGTCGACCCGCTGACGGAGGGCCGCGTCATCCACACCGGGGAAGTTCTCGCGCAGGGCCGCGAGGCTCCGGTTGCGCGAGTACCCCCAGAGCCGGGCCACGCCGTGACCGACCCGCGCGGGACGGAGGCGCGCGCACGCCTCGCGCACGGCCAGCCCGAGCCGTTCCACGAGGTAGTCCACCATGACCTGGTCCAGCCCCCGCTCCTTCAGGAGCGACTCGGTGGCCGCGAACGTGTCGTAGTACGTGTTGGCGTAGATGTTCCCCGGCCCGCTGTGGTTGTGCGTGCCCGCGAGGAACAGGCGGCCCACGTGCAGGCCCAGGGCCGCAGTGTGCTCCGCCAGCCGCTCGGTGAGGTAGCGCGTGCCGGCGTGGAGGTCCACCGCGATGAGGGCCACGCGCTCGCCCTGGCCGTCGTCCAGCACGAGCACCCGCGCGAAGAGCCGACCCCACGCGGCACGTGCGCGCCGTGCTCCCAGCAGGGTGGGGCCCCAGCCCGCGAGCGACGCCAGGAAGCCGGGCGTGAGGTCGACCCGGGAGGCGCCTGCCTGGAGGCGGCCCGTGACGGGGATCGGCTCCGGAGGGCGCCGCGGGAGCTCGACCACCGAAGGAGGGAGGTTCATCAACAGCGTGTCGTCTCGTCCCATGGTGTCTCCGCCCCCCGTGTCACAAGAATGGAGGGGCGGGCACCCGCGTGTGACGGCACCCTGCCCAGGGCCTGGCTGCTCGCCACCCCATCCGGCTCACTCCTGGGTGACGTACAGGAAGGCCACGCACATCTCGTCGTTGGTGCCCTCGCCCCAGTTCAGGTCGGCCACGGCCGGGAGCGGGGCGCCATGGTGGGGGATGAAGCCCGCGTTGTTCCAGTGGCACTCGATGCGCAGCGAATCTCCGGGCGAGATGCGCACCGCCTGCTGGAGGACGTGCATGCCCTGCCAGTGGAAGTTCCACTCGGGGATCTCCAGCAGGCAGGCCTTCTCCTTGTCCCCCTTCTCGACGGTGAGCGCCGTCCTCGTCCCGCGCTGGTGCATGTGCAGCTGCGCGCCGTAGACGCTGATGGGCGCATTGGCGCGGATCTTCTGCTTGCTCGCGCGCGAGGCGAACTCGAGCGCGTCGTAGCCGAAGATGTGGAAGGCGTCGCTCTCGCCCTGGGGGATGGACATCTTCCTGTCCCGGATCCACTGCGGATTGGTGAAGGGGAACAGGAAGGCCTCGTGCTCGACCGAGTCATCCAGCTTCAGCAGCAGCTTGGAGACGTCCGGGGCGGGCGGCGCGGACGAGGTGTTGTAGTGCAGTTGCATCACCAGCTTGGAGCCCGGTTGGATGCGGACGCCCGTGCCGCCGGGCAGATCCCTTCCCTCGCCACCGGGGGCCCAGCCGCCGATCAGGCTGCCATTGCTGCCCTGACCCTGCGGGACACCCGGGGGATTGAGGCCACCGGGACACGAGAAGCCAGGACCCGGGTCGGCCTCGTCCGCCTGGAGGTAGGCACCCAGGTTCTCCGGCGCGACGGCGGCGATCAGCACGTGGTGCACGATCTCCGTCCGGCCCGGGCGCACGCCGATTCCGGTGATGAACTTCTCCTCGGTCTCGGGCCAGTCGAGCATGAAGCAGCGGTACTCGTCGGGCTGCTCCTGGGGCGTGTAGGGCTCGCTCATGGCCAGCTCGAGGTCCACCCGTGAGAGCTGCTCGCTGTTCGACGGCGTCTCCGCGGGCGCATCGCTCGCATCTCCCAGGGGAGCGCCGGCACGCACCCAGTCTCGGATGAGGGCGATCTGCTCGTCCGAGAGCGAGCGGTCATGTTGGTACTGGTTGCAATCCCGGTGGGCCAGCCAGGGCGGCATGCTGCGCTCGCAGACCGAGTGGAGGATGGCACCCTTCATGGCGAGGACCTGCTCGGTCGTCGTCAGCGCGAAGGGCGCGATGCCTCCCTCCTGGTGGCACCCGGCACACTTCGCGTCGAGCACCGGCTTCACGTCGCGGTACCAGGTCACCTCGCGCTGGGCACTGGCCTCGGCGCACACGTCCGGGAGGGCGGGCGAGGACTCCCGGGGTTTCTCCTCCGTGCAGGCGGAGAGCGCGAGGGCGCCCAGCACGCTGGCGATCCAGGCGGTGGTGCGGCGCGGAGTGGAGGGGGGCGAGGGGGTGGAGCGATGGGTCGCATACGAGTCTCCTCGGGAATGACGTCTCCCAGCGCGGCCACAGTAGGGACAGATCCTTGAGAAAAGATGGAGAAGGGGAGGACGCCCCTCCCGGCGGGGCGCGGACTAACATCGCGGCCCCTATGAAACGGGTGCTGATGGTCGAGGACGATCCGGTCATCGCCAGGACGCTCCAGCTCGGCCTGGCGTACCGCGGCTTCGAGGTGACTCCGTGCGAGACGGCGCGGGAGGGACTGAGCGCCTTCGCGCGGCGGCGTTTCGAGCTGGTGCTGCTCGACGTGGCCCTCCCGGATGGGACCGGGTACGACGTGTGCCGGAAGATCCGCGAGCGGGATGCGGAGGTGCCCATCCTCATGCTGACCGCGCGGCTCGACGAGCAGTCCGCCGTGGACGGTCTCGAGGCCGGCGCGGATGACTACCTGCGCAAGCCCTGTGGGTTGAACGAGCTCGTCGCGCGGATGACCCGCCTGGCGGAGCGGCGGGTCCGGAGCGAGGACGTGTTGACGCTCGGTCCCCTGCGGCTGAGCCCCCAGCAGCGCCAGGTCTGGGTGGAGGAGACGCCCGTGCACCTGGCCCGGCGGGAGTTCGACATCCTCGCCATGCTCCTGCGCCGCCCGGGTGACGTCGTCCGCCGCCAGGACATCCTCGATGGGTTGGGCGACACGGGAGAGGTGTTCGACCGCACCATCGACTCGCATGTGAGCCACCTGCGGCGGAAGCTGCGCGAGGCGGGCCTGGCCGAGGTGCACATCGCGTCCGTCTACGGGGTGGGTTACCGCCTGGAGCGCAAGTGACGCGGTGGACCCTGGTGCGGCTGGTCCTGCTCGGCGCCTTCTGTGCGCTGGCCCTGGCGGTGTTGACCGTCGTGGTGCTCCGGACGCTCGGTGAGACCGCGAGCGCCGGGGCCGGCAGGACCGCCATCTTCCTCATCGCGCGGATGCTCGAGAGTGGCACTCCCGCGCGTTCCCTCTCCCGTGACGACAGCCCGGGTCTGGACGAGGCGGGGCTCCGGGCGGACTTATGGGTCGTGACCCCGGACGGCGCGGTGCTCGAGAGCAACACGTCCCACCCGCTCCCCTGGCGTTGGGAGCGGCTGCCCCGGCCCGAGCGCATCCACCAGGTGCGGGTCTCCTTCCGTCCCTTCGGCCTCGTGGCCGAGGAGGTCATCACGCGGCTCGATACGCTGGAGCCCCGCTACCTCGTCGCCCGGTTCGAGCCGCGGGGCTCGTCGTGGCGGACGCGGACGCTGCGCGTGACGGTTCCGGTGCTGGCCGCCGTCACCTCCGGCTTCCTCTCCCTGCTCTTCACCTTCGTGTACCTCCGGCGCAAATCGAGGGAGGCGCGGGAGGTGCTCGCGCGCATGGAGCAGGGGGACCTGAAGGCCCGCTTCCGGGTGAAGCATTTCGACGAGGTCGGCAGCCTGATGCTCGACTTCAACCGGATGGCGACGGAGATCGAGCGGCTCGTCGCGCGCATCGAGGAGACGGAGCGCACGCGCGGCGCCCTGCTCCAGGAGCTGAGCCATGATCTCCGTACGCCCCTCATGAGCCTCCGGGCGTCGGCGGACACGCTGGTGCAGTGCTCCGGCGAGCTGTCGGAGGCGCACCGCCGCGAGCTGCTGGGCGTGCTCCAGTCGGAGCTCGCGTATTTCTCGAGCCTGTTGGAGGAGCTCTTCTTCATCGCCCGCATGGGCGAGCCCCGCTACAAGCGGACCACCGAGCGCATCGACCTCCGGGAGCTGCTGAGCGCCGAGCTTCAGGCCGTCCGGGCCCAGGAGGCCACCTCTCCGCGGGCCCTGTCCTGGGTCCTCTCGCTGCCGGGGGAGGGGGAGAGCCTCGCCATGAGCGGGGATCCGCGCCTCATCCGGAGGCTGCTCCGCAACGCCCTGGACAACGCCGCGAGGTTCGCGCGTGGCCGCGTGAGTGTCGAGGTGTCGGCCAGCGCGGAGGAACTGTCCGTACGCATCGTGGATGATGGACCGGGGATGCCGCCCGGGCAGCTGGCCCGGTTCGGCGAGGTGCGCTCACGCCGGACGGTGGTGGAGGAGGGCCCGGTCCTGCGCGTCTCGCTCGGACTGGGCTCCGTCATCATGCGCACCATCCTGGAGCTGCACCGCGGTGCCTGGCGCGTCGAGAGCCCGCCCCCCGGAGGAGAGCCCGCCTCCGGGGTGGCCCTGACGCTGAGGCTGCCGCGCGCCTAGAAGCGCGCCTGCAACAGCGTGTTGAAGCCCAGCGCGTGGGGATCCTCGAAGCTGGGCTGCGCGACGCCGAAGACGTCGTCCCGGAACGTCGTCCGGTTGCGGTCGTAGGTGTAATAGACCTCACCCACCGCCGAGACGCTCTCGGAGAGATCCCACCGGAAGGTGGCCTTGGCGGAGATGATGGGATCGGCGCGGCAGATGGCGTTGTCATCGCCGCAGTTGGTGGGGAGGATGCTCAGCACGTTGACGTCACGCACCACCACGGTGCGCGTGCCCGTGAGGCCCGGGGGCGGGTTGTTGCCACCGAAGAGCGGATCCGGGCTGCGGAACGACGCCGGCTGCTGCACGCCGAAGATGAAGCCCGGGGTGAAGTGCCACGCGGGGATGTGGTAGTCCGCGCCCACCGCGAAGAACATCTCCGGCTTCACCTCGGTGCCGTCCGGGAAGTCGTTGAAGGGCGGCAGGCCGGGCACCTCGAACTGGATGAAGGACAGGTCGCGGTACAGGCCCAGCGCGTGGAAGCGCCAGTAGTTCCACTTGGCGCGCGCCTGCAGCGCCACCGCCTTGGCCTCCTGCGGCACCGTGCGGCCGAACACGTCCGGATCCGACAGCGACTGCGACAGGTAGCTGCCCTCGAGCGACACCGTGTAGGCCAGGCCGCCCGGGTACTGCTCCGGCGAGAAGAAGCGCTGGTACACCTCCGGATCGTTCTTGTAGAGCCGGAAGTCGATGCTCGTGCCCACCGGCGCGCCCACGTGGTAGACGGCCTGCGCGGACACGCCCGCCGAGTTCACCGGTGCCTCGACACCCAGCGCGGCCAGGCCCGGGACGATGCCCTTCTGGAAGTAGCCGGCGCCGGCCTCCAGGCGCAGCGTGTCCAACACGTCCCATCCGGCGCCGGCCATGACGCCGTAGAGCGTCTCCTGCTCCTTGATGAGATCATTGAGCACCAGCGCCGTCTTGGCGCCCGCGTACGCGTACCACCGGTCGCGCGTGAGCTGGAGCCGGACGCCCGGCACGCCCGCCGCGGCGGCGCGGGTGGTGAAGACGCCGCTGCCACCCCAGGAGATGCGGTAGGCGTAGCCCAGCCGGAAGCGATCCGCGGACACCGGGAAGCCGGTGAGCGACAGACCCTCGTTCTCGCCCCAGCCCGAGGGCCGGTAGTGCAGGCGGATGTAGCTGGAGTTGTCCCGCAGATCGATACCACCCGAGGGCCGCTCCAACATCAACACCGTGAGGGCCGCCTCGGTGGTGAGGCCCTCGAAGAAGGCCGGCATCCGCTTGTAGAGGACGATGTTGGACAGCGTCTCGAAGCCGGAGAACCGGGTGTTGAAGTTGTCGTAGAACTGGGTGTTCTGCAGACCGCCGCCAAACCGGGCCGAGGGGCTGTTGGGCGTCGTCTCGCCCGCGTCGGCGAAGACGTTGTCGTCCGCGAAGGCGAACGACAAGCGGGTATCGACGAAGTCTCCGGCCCAGGCGGGCGCGGAGAGGGTCATCAGCCCGGTCAGGGCCAGCGTGCGCAGCGTTCTCAAATTCCCTCCAGGCGCGGCGTGGGGGCGCCGCTCCTTCCCAGCACCCCGGGGAGCGGGGCGCTCACTACTTTCAAGACAAGGACAACGGCTTCACTGACAAGGCTTGATGGGCTTCGGGCACTCCAGGCCGGGGCCGGGATAGCAGCAGAAATCGTCCTGGTCACGCGGTAGCACCATCCAGCGCGGCCGGGCGGCCTGCACCTGGCGCAGGTGGCCCACGATGTCGAAGGAGGCCCCGTGCAGGTTGCGGCACTGCCTTTCCGCCTCCGTGGCTCCGGTGCCCTCGCTGCAGTCCACGTTCAGGTCCGGGACGGCATCCTTCGTCGTGAGGAGCACGCGCGTATGGGTGTTGCGCGCCACGGAGCAGCGCGGCTGCGAGGTGCCCACCGGCTGCGAGGCCAGGAAGGCCACCAGGCTCTTCCCGTTCTCCATGACGACGTCCTTGCGCGTCCTGGCCGGAAGCAGCTCGTCCGCCGTGGTGGCGGTGACGGTGCCGTCGCCGAGCTTCACGTGGGTGTCCACGTCGCACCAGATGCTCACCCCGACTCCGGGCTCGTAGCCCGAGGAGAGCCGCTTCGACGAGGTGTCGGACACGGTCACGTTCTGCTGGCGGTTGGCCAGCGTGTCATCCAGGCCGGCGTCGCGGGGACCGGGACCGGCGAGCTCCACCACGAACTGGCCGAAGCTCGAGAACTGGGACTTCTCGGAGCAGCGGAGGTTCTGGTACGCGCCGCCGCTGGTGGTGCAGTCGATGCTGCACTGGCGCTCCTCGGCGTCGGGATCCACCGCGGGAGGCGGGAAGGCGCAGCCGGCCCACGTCCACACGCTGTCCACCGTCGTCTCGCAGAACATGGGCACCTGCCCATCTCCGTTGAAGTCGCAGTTCTTGAAGACCTGGGGGAAGCGCACGCGGCGCAGCTTCACCAGGCCCGACTCCATGCTCTCCAGCTTCATGTTGCGCCGGTTCTGGCCGCACGTGGTGTCCGTGACGAAGGGCGCCAGCGTGTTGTCCAGGCCGCAGTGGCGCAGGCTGAGCTCCACCGGCGGGGCGAGCACCAGGTACTTGGTCCACTGCTCCGGCGGCAGCTCGCGCACGCGCTCACGCACCGTCCAGGAGGGGAAGGTGAGCTGCGTGGTGGAGGTGAACTCCTGGAGCGAGCCGGACAGCGTCCACAGCAGATCTCCCGGATCCAGACCCTCGGGGAAGCTGTAGTTGTAGACGAAGATGGAGTTGAAGGAGCCGGGCAGGAAGCCGCTCGGCTCGGGGACGCGCACCTGGGCGGCGGAGGTGACGTCCTCTCGCACGGGGCAGGAGGTGATGTCGGTGACGAAGAAGCCCGAGGGATCCGTCCCCGTCACCAGCAGCGTGACGGGCTTGGGTGCCTCCGGATCCGGCAGGCCATCGCCGTCGAGGTCACGGTCCGGGCAGTTCTGGTACTGCACGGCGCCGGACTCGGGGGCGCGGCCGACGGTGACGAACTGCCCCACGAAGGGCGAGGAGCGGTTGTCGTAGCCCTGGGGCGACTGGATGGCCTGGAGCGTGGGCTCCTGGAAGTACACGGTCTCCGAGGAGCCGGCGGCGTAGGAGCGGCCCGAGTCAGGCTCCTGGGGGAACTGCTTGGGGTCCTCCATGCCACCATCGGTGTAGAAGCGGATGCCGCCATCCGTGTAGCGCAGCTCCATGGGCTCATCCATGGCCCAGACGCGCACCTCGCCGTAGACGTTCTGGGCGCGCACCTTGCCGGTGCCGCGGCCGCGGTTGATCGTCGTCCAGGCGTAGGAGTAGTCCTCGGCGAGATCGCCCGGCACCACCTTGAAGGTCACCGGCCCGGTGAAGTCGAGCGCCTTGCCCGTCTTGTCCAGGGCGGTGATGTCCAGCAGCAGCTCCACCTGGCCATTGGGGATGACGAAGCGGCAGTCCTGGGTGCCACGCACCTTGGCCGGCACGTCCGCCGTCCTGATGACGTTGTGGGCCTTGAGGCAGGACGGCACGACGTCGAGATCCTGGAGCCCACCGCCGGAGCCCACCGCGGAGATGCTCTGCACCACCACGCGGAACGAGCCCAGTGCCTGGGTTCCGGTGGACGGCACCTCATAGCAACCGGACAGGGAGGCCGCGGTCGCGGCCAGGACGAGCCACTGCTTCTTCATCACTTCACCCTCCGGCCGATACGGTTGTCCTCGACGGCGTTGGCGATGGGCATCTCGGTCGGGTTCTTGCAGAAGGTTTCCAGTTGCCTGGTGACCGTGCCGCACTCCTGGGCACCGCCCAGGGCGTCACGGCAGTAGCAGCGTCCGGTGTACGGGCCCTGGGGCACGCTGCCCAGGCAGGTGGAGCGGATGATCTCCGGCGTGAGGCCTTCCACGCCACAGCGCTGGGCGGCATCGGCCCGGGGCGGGAGCACCTCTTCGCAGCTGCAGGTGCCCACCTTCTGGTTCTTCAGCGCCTCGGTCAGCGACGTCTTGTACGCCTTGGTCTGGGTGCAGAAGTTGATGAGCTGGTCGTCGATCTTCCACTCGCCGTTCACCAGCGTGCCGCAGTACTCGCCGGTCTTGGATGTCTTCGGCAGTGGCTTGTCGGGGTCGAGGATGTCGTCGCAGGTGCAGAAGCCCTGCATGTAGCCGATGAGCGAGTCGCGCAGGGAGATGCCCGTCTCCTGGCGGGTGGTGTTGCGCTTGAGGACGCTGAAGCCCGAGCCGCCCTTGGCGATGTAGTCGTTGACGGCCACGCGGTACATGCCGTTGGGGTTGAGGGGCTTGCCGTTGATGACCACGTCCGTGGCGGGGCGCGCATAGCAGCGCGAGCCGTCCTGGTCCTGGAGGCACTGCCAGGGAGCGTGGCCCTCACGGCCCTCCTGCGGGCAGTCCTGGGTGTTGTTCTCGGGCCTGCAGGGGATGCGCAGGTCATTGAGCTGCACCTGGGCGCAGTCCATGGTGAAGCGCGCGCCGGAGATCTGCGCCTGGCTGACGCAGCCGCGTTCGGCGGAGCGCTCGGCGACGAAGTCGAGCATCTCCTGGATCTCCACGCCCGAGAGGTACATGAGGTTGATGGTGTTCTCGAACGGGAAGACGTTGAACATGGACTCCTGGGAGACCACGCCCGCGTAGAGGTTGTCGCGGATGCCCAGCGAGTTGGTGAGCGCCATCTCCGCCTCGACGGCGCGGCGCTTGCGCATGGAGTCCGCGGCGATGTTGCCCAGCGGCGAGTCACCACCCGTGGAGGTGTTGCGGCGGGCCACGTCGCGCGGGGCGTAGGAGAAGATGGACGTGAGCTGCATGTTGAAGTCCATGCCCAGCAGGAAGGGCTGCAGCAGATCCGTGGTCTCCCGGTCCTCCATGTCCCGGCACCGGGCGATGGCCTGGCGCACGCCCGGGGCGTTGATGAACTGGCCGGCGTTCCAGAAGTTGTCCTTGTAGTAGGCGCGCATGGCGTCGTCGCACCACAGGCCGTCCAGCGGGAAGACGCGGTAGTCGTTGCTGACGATCTCCGCGCCGTCGATGGTGCGCTCCTCGGCCTTGGGCACCTTCACCACCAGGTCCGCCCGGCCCACGTACTTGGCGAAGGCGCCCGAGTGGACCAGCAACACCTTGCGGCCGCTCGGATCGCTGAGCTGCTGCGGCGGGTTGAGCACCACGTGCAGGTGGCCGCCGAGGATGGCGTCCAGGCCGGACACGCCCGGGATGAACACCCGCACCACCGCCTTGGGGTTGCCCTCCTGGCTGGGGTCCGCGTACTCCATCAGCTTCCAGGGCTCGTGCGCGCGCTCCAGGTACGGCCTGGCGCGCTCATACTCGTAAAAGGCCTCGTAGCCGCGGATGAGATCCTGGTCCTCGTGCATGCCCAGGTGGCTGACCGCCACGACGAGATCCACCACCGGGCGCAGCATCTCCACGTAGGCGCGCGCCGCCTCGTTCTGCTCCAGCGGGGTGGCCTGCAGCGAGTTGCCGCCCTCCACCAGCGAGTTGAGCGAGGAGATGTTGGCCATGCCGATGATGCCCACCTTCAGGCCCTTCACGTTGCGGATGACGTAGGGGACGGTGTTGAGCAGGGCCTGCGCGTTGCCGGGATCGCTGGGGCTGTCCCAGTAATAGTTGGCCGCCATCAGCGGGAAGGTGGCGAAGTCGCGCGTCTTCTCCACGAAGTTGAGCAGGCCGGCGTCGAACTCGTGGTTGCCGATCACCGCCGCGTCCAGACCCATCCTGGACAGGAAGCTCATCTCCGCCTGACCGTTGTTGAGGTTGAAGATGGGGGCGCCCTGGAAGCAGTCACCCGAGTCCAGGTGCAGCAGGCGGCTGGAGCGGGTGCGCTCGCGCTTGAGGATGGCCCCCATGCGCGTGGCCCCGCCGAAGGGGCCCGCCTCGGGGACGATGCCCAGGTCCGTGTCCGTCTTCAGCGGCGCGAAGTCGTACGGAATGAGGCGTGAGTGGATGTCCGAGGTGTGCAGGAGGGTGAGCCGCACCTCCTGGCCACTGAGATCGAGGTCCTGCTCGCCCGACATCAGGGGCATGCACGAGGTGCACAGCAGGACGCAGAAGAGTCCGGACAGGAGGCTTCGCATTCGGTGGCGGATCCGGGGGGCTTGAAGAATTTGACCGCTAGACGACGTCGCAAGGTACGAGACAAATGGGAGGTGGGCAAGCAACGCCCCAGCGTCAGGGTCTTCCGCTATGGGAGCAGGCATGCGTTCGAGCAGCCAGGCTGTTGTGACGGATATCGAGGTAATCGAGGATTTCTCGTCGACCGCGAAGTGTGACGAGGGGTTTCTGCGGGTGAGGAGGCTGCGCTGCCAGAACCGGCGCGCGGACGGGACGGCCTCCAAGGTGTACCGGGTGGACGTGGTGGATCGGCCGCGGCTGGATGCGGTGGCGGTGCTGGTGTACCGACGCGGTGCGTCGGGGCTGGAGGTGCTGACGCGGATGAACCTGCGGCCGGCGGCGTACTTCCGGCGGGGCAAGGAGATGACGGTGCCGGATGGGGCCTCGTACCTGCGGGTGGAGGAGATCGTCGCGGGGCTGCTGGAGCCGGAGGACAAGGGCGAGCAGGGCCTGCGGCACCGGGCGGCGGAGGAGGTGCTCGAGGAGGCGGGCTTCGAGGTGAAGCCGGAGGAGATTCAATTGTTGGGGGCGGGCTTCTTCGTGGCGCCGGGGATTCTGTCGGAGAAGATCTTCCCCACGGCGGTGGACGTGACGGACAAGCCGCAGGGGACACCGAAGGGGGATGGTTCACCCCTGGAGGAGGGCACGCACCTGCAGTGGAGGCCCATCCGCGAGCTGCTGGCGATGTGCCGGCGGGGGGAGGTGCCGGACGCGAAGACGGAGATGTCCATCCTGAGGTTGCTGGCCGAGCAGGCGTGACGCCGGGGGGAACCCGGGGGTGAAGGTGGCCGGAGCGCGTGGGACGGGGTAGGGTGCCCCCGTCTCGTCTCTCCCCAACGAGGTCATCTGATGTCGTCGTTGCCCCCCTGGCTGCAGCAGCTCCTGCCGATCCTCATCCTGCTGGCGGCGATCTCCCTGGTGATCGCCCGCCTGCCCAAGGTGGAACTCGGGCACACCGAGGCCTTCAAGCGCCGGCGGTTCTTCAACTGGTTCCCGCTGGGCATGACGTACGCGTTCCTCTACATGGGGCGCTACAACCTCAACGAGGCCACCAGCGCGCTGAAGGGGCACACCAGCAACGCGGACTTCGGCACCATCTTCTTCTGGGGCACGCTGACGTACGGCTTCGCCTTCCTGCTCAACGGCCCGCTGACGGACAAGCTGGGCGGCCGCAAGACGATCCTCATCTCCGCGGCTGGCTCGGCGGTGTGCAACGTGCTGATGGGGGCGGTGGTGTACGCGGTGCTCCAGAACGGGTGGCAGCCGCCGGGCGGTCTGGTGGCCACGCTGTCCTTCCTCTACGCGCTGAACATGTACTTCCAGAGCTTCGGCGCGGTCTCCATCGTCAAGGTGAACGCCTCCTGGTTCCACGTGAAGGAGCGCGGTCAGCTGGGCGGGGTGTTCGGCATCCTCATCTCGCTGGGCGTGTACTTCGCCTATGACTGGAGCCGGTTCATCGCGAAGGCTGCGCCCACCTGGTGGGTCTTCTTCGTGCCGGCGGTCATCCTCGCGGTCTTCTTGGTGGTGGACTTCTTCGTCATCCGCGACACGCCCAGCCACACGGGCCACCCGGACTTCGACACCGCGGATGCCTCCTCCGGGGACACGGGGCCCCAGCTCGCGCCCAGGGAGGTGTTCATGAAGATGATCCGCAACCCGATCATCCTCACCATCCTGGGCGTCGAGTTCTGCAGCGGCTTCATGCGCAACGCCATCATGCAGTGGTACCCCAAGTTCGCGAAGGCGACGGGCATCGCCGACACGTTCGTGGCGTCCAACTGGGGCATGCTGCTGTGCGTGGCGGGCATCACCGGCGGCATGTTCGCCGGCCTCATCTCGGACCGGGTGTTCGACTCGCGGCGCGGGCCCGTCTCGGCGGTGCTCTACGCGGGCATGTGCCTGGGGGCCGTGGTCTCGCTCTTCGTGCTCCAGACGCCCGCGTTGGGCTGGACGGTCATCTTCATGTCGCTGTGCGTGATTGGTGTGCACGGCATGCTCTCGGGCACCGCCAGCATGGACTTCGGTGGCAAGAAGAACGCGGGCCTGGCGGTGGGCATCATCGATGGTGCCGTGTACGCGGGCACCGCCCTCCAGTCGCTGCTGCTCGGGAGGATCCTCCCCTCGGGGGATGCGGCGAAGGACATGGCCAACTGGAGCAACTGGCCCATCGCCCTGCTGCCGCTGTCCTTCCTCGGCCTGCTGCTGGCCACCCGGGTGTGGAACGCCCGGCCCCAGCCCAAGGGCGTTCCGGTCGCCCCCGCCGTGGCGGTGGCCCCCTCGAATCAGCAGGGCGCTGGCCGGACCGGCACCGAGGGCTGAGGAGGACCTCCAGACGGAGGCGGACCGATGCACGTCATCGCCCACAACGCGCTCAGTCTGCTGATCATCCAGTTGGTGGTGATCATCGGCCTGTCCCGGTTGATCGGCGGCGGGGCGCGGTGGCTGGGGCAGCCACAGGTCATCGCCGAGGTGCTCGCGGGCATCCTGCTGGGCCCCTCGCTGCTTCCGAGCCGTCGGTGCCCTTCTCCTCGTTCGCGCTCTTCATGGGCTCGGCGATGAGCGTCACCGCCTTCGCGGTGCTGGCGCGAATCCTCTCCGAGCCTGGGTTGCCGCGCTCGAAGCTGGGGATGCTCGCGCTCACCTGCGCGGCGGTGGACGACGTGACGGCGTGGTGTCTGCTGGCCTTCGTCGTCTCGCTCGTGCGCGCCTCGGACCTGCTGCACGCGGGGTACACCCCGCTCTTCGCGCTGCTCTACATCGGCTTCACAGCCCGGGCCGCGAGGCGTCAATGCGGGGAGGTAGGCCGCAATCCGACATCCAGGAGCGTCTTCAGTGCAGGAGGGCGCCGCCCAGCAGCAGCGCCAGCACGCCCCCGAGCAGCGCCGCGAAGACGGCGAGCGCGGCGGGGCCGAAGGGAGACGGGTCGATGGGCTCCCCACGCGAGAGCGCGCGGTGGTTGCGCAGGAAGCGGCGGACGGCCACGAGGTTGGCCACCACGCCGAAGGCGACCATCAGGATGCCGGCCGCCATCGAGGCGGACGCATGTCCCTCTTCTGGCAACGCTCCTGGCGCGGTGACCCCGAGCGCCCGCAGGAAGGCGCCGAAGCGGGCCACGACGAAGCCGAACCCCATCATCGCGAGGCCGGTGCGCACCCAGGCCAGCAAGGTGCGTTCAGCGGCCCAGTCGTAGCGCGCATCCCTCGCCGGGCGGGGCGGGGCCACGGGGTGGGGCTGGATCACCACCTCGGGGGAGGGCTCGGAGGGGAGGGGTTCCGCGGAACGGCTCACCCGCCCATTTCAGCCCCTGGGGGCGGGAGATGCAAGGCGGGGTCCATGGACCTTCAATCAATTCCTCGGGAACCGCGATGATTGTCGGGAAGACGTCTGTGACCTGGGGGCCACTGTCGTGTGACAGGTCTGTCACCTAGACTGCGGGTGTGTCCCAGGCCCCCGCTCCGCTGTTGCAGAACCGGCTCGACGTCCACGACCGGAAGCAGTTCGAGATCAAGCTCGAGTACCAGCCCTCCGGGGCGGACGACGAGACGCGCTATCTCGTGGAGACGTACGTCTTCCTCCCGGCGAGCTTGAACATCGACGCGGAGACGTACCCGCGGGCCGCCTTCTACGCGGACATCCACAACTACATCCGCTTCAAGACGCCGGTGATGTCGCTCGAGGAGCTGTTGGCCTCGGACGTGGCGCCGCTGGCGAGGCTGGAGGCGGGCCTGCTCACGGGGCTCGTGAGCGAAGCGGAGCTCGTCTATCAGGCCAAGCTGCTGTCCTGCATCTTCCGTGGAGCCCTGCGGCGCTTCGCCAACGGCGTGGACGAGCAGTGCGAGGGCATGGCGCGCGTCCCGTCGGAAGGGGCGTGCGCGCGGCTGGAGAGCGATGCGCGGGCGGTGACGGAGGGGGCCCGGCGGGTACTGGAGCGCTTCCGCGTGTGGGCGCGCTCGGCCAATCGCTACCGGCTGCGGGAGAAGACGCGCGCCTCCATCCGCCTGGTGGACGAGTACATGAGCCTCACCGTGGAGCAGTTCTTCCGCAAGGCCGTGGCGGACATGGACGCGCTGCCGCGCTCGGGCGTGTACATCGAGCTGCGCAAGGACTTGATGGAGGAGGTGCTGCGCGAGGAGCAGTACCGCAAGGATCACCAGCTGCGCTCGGTGATCAGCCCCACCGGTGACAACGAGGAGTACATGCACCGGTTCGGGTTCCTGAAGAAGTTCTGCATGAACATCCTCTTCCTGTCGGCGCGGCGGGCGCAGAGGCGCCAGGGCTGGGAGGAGGTGCTGTTCGCGTTGGCGGCGGGCGTGGCGATGACGTTCGCCACGGCGGTGGCCTTCTGGGCGCAGGTCCGCTACACGCAGGCGAGCCTCAACTTCTTCCTCATCATGGTGGTGGGCTACATGATGAAGGACCGCATCAAGGAGGGCATGCGCCGCATCTTCAGCCAGGTGGCGGCGCGGCACCTCTTCGACCGGACGGCGCACATCGTGGATCCGGTGACGGAGCGGAGCCTGGGCACCTGCGAGGAGAAGGTGGACTATGGCCGCGCGGTGCGGGTGCCCGCGGAGGTGATGGCGTTGCGCTTCCGGGACGACTTCATCACCGCGACCCAGGGCGAGCTGTCCGAGACGGTGCTGCGCTACCAGAAGCAGGTGGTGCTGGACGTGGATCTGCTGCCGCGCACCGAGCGGGGCGTGAGTGGAATCACGGACATCGTCCGGCTCAACGTGGAGCGCTTCCTGCGCGACATGGACGAGCCCGAGTACGCGCTGGAGTACGTGGACCTGGAGGACTTCTCGGTGGGGCGGGTGAGGGGGGCCAAGAGCTACCAGGTGGACCTGGCCTTCCGGTTCTTTGTCCAGGAGGCGGGGCAGGAGCGGGTGTCGCTGCAGCTGGTGCGGCTGGTGATGGACCGCAATGGCATCAAGCGGATGCTGCGGCTCTACCCGGAGCAGCCCCCCCGGCCCGAGCAGCCCATGCGCTCGGCCGCCTGAGTGGTGGAATTCCGCGCCGCCCGGGCACCGGGTGCCCTATACAAGGGCCATGTCTTTCGATCTCAAGACCCGCGTCCGGGAGGGCTGGCAGGACACGCTGCGCGGCATCCTGGAGCAGGCGCGCTCGCTCGGCTCCCAGGCGGTGCTGGCCTTCGACCTGGACTCCACCCTCTTCGACAACCTCCCCCGGCAGGCGCGCATCCTCCGGGAGTTCGGCAAGGCCCGGGAGGTGGAGAAGCTGGGGGTCTGCGAGCCGCGCCATTGGGAGAGCGGTTTCGACATGCGGGGCGCCATGCGCAACTGTGGCTTGTCCCCGGAGGAGGTGGAGAACCACTTCCACGCCGCCCGGGACTTCTGGCTGGAGCGCTTCTTCACCAGTGAGTACTGCGTGGATGACGTGGCCATCCAGGGCGCGGCGGCCTTCACCCACGCGGTGGCGGCCTCCGGGGCGCACCTGGCCTACGTCACCGGCCGCCACGAGGGCATGCGGGCGGGCACCGTGGACTGCCTCCGCCGCAACGGCCTGGCCGTGCCCGGCGAGGGGCGGATCCACCTGCTGATGAAGCCGGCCATGCAGGACAACGATGACGAGTTCAAGCGCACCGCCCATGCCCGCCTCGGCGAGCTGGGGACGGTGATCGCCGCCTTCGACAACGAGCCCACCCACGCCAACGACTACCTGCTCCGCTTCCCGGGGGCCAAGGTCGTCCACCTGGCGACCGACCACTCGGGCCGGCCGGTGACGCTCCTCGACGAAATCGTGTCGGTGCCGCACTTCTCACACGACTCGTGACGCAATGCGCCTAAAGGTGGACCGCCAGACGGCCCGCCTGTTTGGTGCACAAAAGCGCTTTGGCAGTCCCATGTCCGCGCGTTATGAGGCGCACGGCGTCTGCCGTCCCCTTTTTCCGGGACGGCCTCAATGTTCGGAGGCTTGGCGGTGGCCAGCAAGTACTCGAAGGACCTGCTGTTGACGATGTACCGGAAGATGTACCTGATGCGCCGGTTCGAGGAACGGGCGGGCCAGCAGTATGGCCTCGGGAAGATCGCCGGTTTCTGTCACCTGTACATCGGCCAGGAAGCCGTGGCGGCCGGCGTCGAGGAGGCCATCCGTCCGGATGACTACATGCTGTCGGGTTACCGCGACCACGCCCAGCCGCTGGCGCGTGGCTCGGACGCCGGCATGGTCATGGCGGAGCTCTTCGGCCGCACCGGCGGCTACAGCAAGGGCAAGGGTGGCTCGATGCACATCTTCGACATCGAGCACCACTTCTACGGCGGCTACGGCATCGTCGGCGCGCAGATTGGCCTGGCGGCGGGCATGGCCTTCGCCAGCCGCTACCGCAACGAGGACCGCATCACCGTGTGCTACTTCGGTGACGCCGCGGCCAACCAGGGCATCTTCCACGAGACGCTGAACATGGCGGCCAAGTGGAAGCTGCCGGTGCTCTACATCTGCGAGAACAACCGCTACGGCATGGGCACGGCCATCGCGCGCGTCGCGGCGGTGCCGGAGATCCACAAGCGTGGCGAGGCCTTCGGCATCCGTCACGAGGCCGTGGACGGCATGGACGTGCTGAAGATGTACGAGGCGGTGAAGGACGCGGCCGCGTACATCCGCGCCGGCAATGGCCCGGTGCTGATGGAGGCCAACACCTACCGCTTCCGTGGCCACTCCATGGCCGACCCCGCCACCTACCGCACCAAGCAGGAGGTGGAGGACGAGCGCAAGAACGACCCCATCCCCCGCCTCAAGGAGTACGCCCTCAAGCACAAGCTGGCGAAGGAGGAGGAGTTCGGCGCCATCGAGGAAGAGGTGAAGCTGCAGGTGGACGCGGCGGTGAAGTTCGCCGACGAGTCGCCCGAGCCGGACCTGTCCGAGCTGTGGAAGGACACCATCGTGGAGGAGGGCGAGGAGGACGTGCGCCCCCGCGAGCGTGTGCTGGGCCAGAAGGTGACGAAGTGGCCGAAGTACCCGTCGGGCCAGGAGCTGAAGGTGACGTGGGACCTCGAGCCCCGCGAGCAGGCCGAAAAGGCGGACAAGGCGGCTGGCCTCAAGCGTTAGTCCTCTTCCACTGACTACCCATTACGGATTTCGCATTCGGAGCCAACAATGGCCGAGTTGATGTACCGCGAGGCGCTGAACCAGGCGCTCGCCGAGGAGATGGAGCGCGACGCCAACGTGTTCCTCATTGGTGAGGAAGTGGGTCGCTACCAGGGCGCCTTCAAGGTGTCGCAGGGACTGCTGGACAAGTTCGGGAGCGCGCGCATCATCGACGCGCCCATCTCCGAGCTGGGCTTCACCGGCCTGGGTGTGGGCGCCGCCATGGTGGGCCTGCGTCCGGTGGTGGAGATGATGACGTGGAACTTCGCCATCCTGGCGATGGATCAGATCGTCAACAACGCGGCGAAGCTGCGGCACATGTCCGGTGGCCAGTTGCGCTGCCCCATCGTGTTCCGCGGCCCGGGTGGCGCGGGCGGCCGGCTCTCCAGCCAGCACAGCCAGGCGCTCGAGGCCAACTACGCCCACTTCCCGGGCCTCAAGGTGATTGCCCCGGCCACGCCGGCGGACGCCAAGGGACTGCTCAAGTCGGCCATCCGCGACGAGAACCCCGTCATCATGATCGAGGGTGAGCGCCTCTACGCCCTCAAGGGCGAGGTGCCCGAGGGCGAGCACATCGTCCCCATCGGCAAGGCGGACGTGAAGCGCGAGGGCAAGGACGTCAGCATCATCACCTGGTCTCGCATGTACTACTTCGTCGAGGAGGCCGCGAAGCAGCTGGAGGCCGAGGGCATCTCCGTGGAGATCCTCGACCTGCGCACGCTGCGGCCCCTGGACGAGGAGGCCATCCTCGCCACGGTGCGCAAGACGAACCGCGCCGTCGTCGTGGAAGAGGGCTGGCCCCTGGCCGGCATCGGTGCGCAGGTGGTGGACATCATCCAGTCCAAGGCCTTCGACGACCTGGACGCTCCCGTCGTGCGCGTGACCGGCCTCGACGTGAACATGTCCTACGCGACGAACCTGGAGAACGCGATCCAGCCGGACGCGCCCAGGATCATCGCCGCAGTGAAGAAGGTCCTCTACCGCGAGGGAGCCTGAGAACCGTATGGCCACGCCCATCCAGATGCCCTCCCTTTCTCCGACGATGAAGGAGGGCAAGATCGTCAAGTGGCTCAAGAAGGAGGGCGACAAGGTCTCCTCCGGCGAGGCGATCGCCGAGTGCGAGACCGACAAGTCGAACCTCGAGATTGAGGCCTATGACGACGGGTATCTCCTGAAGATCGTCGTCCCCGAGGGGGAGATGGCCACCGTGGGTGCGCCCATCGCCTTCCTCGGTGCCAAGGGCGAGAAGGTGGACGCCGGTGGAGCCGCCAAGGCCGCCGCGCCCGCCGCTGCTCCCAAGGCCGAGGCTCCCAAGCCGGCCGCCGCTCCCGCTCCGGCGCCTGCCCAGGCTCCGGCCCCCGCCGCCGCTTCCGGTGGAGGCGAGGGCATCCCCGTGGTGATGCCCTCCCTCTCTCCGACGATGACGGAGGGCAAGCTCATCAAGTGGCTGAAGAAGGAGGGGGACAAGGTCTCCTCCGGACAGGCCATCGCCGAGGTGGAGACGGACAAGTCCAACCTCGAGGTGGAGGCCTACGACGACGGCGTGCTGGCCCGCATCGTGGTGCAGGAGGGCCAGATGGCCAAGGTGGGCTCGCCCATCGCGTTCCTGGCCGGGAAGGGTGGCGCCAAGGCCGCCGCTCCCGCTGCCCAGGCTCCGGCGCCCGCTGCTGCTCCGAAGGCCGCGGCTCCGGCGCCCGCCCAGGCTCCGGCTCCGGCGCCCAAGACCGCTCCGGTTCCCACGCCGGGAGGCCGTGTGCGTGCCAGCCCGCTGGCGAAGCGCATGGCTCGCGATCGCGGTCTGGACCTCTCCCAGGTCCAGGGCTCCGGTCCGCTCGGCCGCATCGTGAAGAGCGACATCGAGAAGGCGCTCACCCAGGCTCCCGCCGCCGCCAAGGCTCCCGCCGCGGCTGCTGCTGCCCCGGGCGTGCGTCCCGAGCCGAAGGCGGTGCCCGTCACCACCATGCGCAAGGTCATCGCCCAGCGCATGGCCGAGGTGAAGCCGGGCGTGCCGCACTTCTACCTCTCGGTGGACGTGGAGATGGACGCCGCGCTGAAGATCCGCGAGGAGGCCAAGGCACTCGAGTCCAAGGTCTCCGTCAACGACATCATCGTGAAGGCGTCGGCGATGGCGCTGCGCCGCTACCCGAAGATGAACGTGTCGCTGCAGGGTGACACCATCCTGCACTTCGAGACGGTGGACGTCGGCATCGCGGTGGCCATCGAGGACGGCCTCATCACCCCCATCATCCGCGACGCGGACAAGAAGGGGCTGTCGGCCATCTCCGCCGAGGCGCGTGACCTGGCCGAGCGGGCCCGCAAGCGCGGCCTCAAGCCGCACGAGTACACGGGCGGCTCGCTGACGGTGTCCAACCTGGGCATGTACGGCATCGACTCGTTCATCGCCGTCATCAACCCGCCCCAGGCGGCCATCCTCGCGGTGGGCTCCGTCTCGGACAAGGTGGTGGTGCGCGACGGGCAGATGGTGGTTCGCAAGCTGATGACGGTGACGCTCTCGGGCGACCACCGCGTCATCGACGGGGCCATCGGCGCCGAGTACCTGCGGGAGCTCAAGGCGCTGCTCGAGCACCCCATGCGGTTGCTGTTCTAGTCGCTCCTCCCCCGGCGGGCCGCCCACACGCGCGGCCCGCCCGGGGTTTCCGGCCCGTTACTCGCGGGCCGGCTCCTCCTCCTCGTGCATCTCGTGCTCCAGCTTGCGCTGGGCCTCGGTGACGCCGGCCTGATCGGCGCGCTGGGTGCCCGTGGGCAGCTCGTTCTCGTGATCCTCGGAGCGGCCCTTGATACCGGGCCACGGCTCCGGGTGGGTGGCCTGCACGTGCTCGATGTGCTCGGCGTAGGGGGGGTCCTTTTTCTTCGCCATCTCGTGCCTCCTCACGGGTGGGAGTCCTGCCATACGGTGGGGGTTGAGGTGGGAGACGGCCACGGTGGGGCCGATTCCGAATGCGCCGCTCCTCCGCTTGCTGGGGAAGCCTTCGAAAAGTGCGCGCAACTCTTTCGTGAGCTGCTTAACTTCTCGCAAATGAATGACGACGACATGCGGCGCACCCGGCTGGAGGAAGGCATGAAGGAGCTGGAGACGCGCATGGGAACTCCCTCGCCGCTGGCTCAGCCTCTTCACCAGGCCCTGCTCGGGGCCGTGTTCCCCCTGTCCGTGGAGCAACTCGTGCTGCTGGCTCGGGAGAACGAGGCCCCTTCGCTCGTCGTCTCCCTGCTGGGCAACCTGCCGGCGCGGCGCTTCGAGTCCCTGGATGCCATCCAGCAGGCGCTGGAGTCCCAGGCGGGCGCGGGTGAGGAGGCCACCGAGGCTCCGCTCGCTCCCATGCCCTCGCGCTGAAGGCCTTCCTGAAGGGCTCCAGGTGCGCTCTCCTGGGAGCGGGTAGGGGAGCGCTTGACGGCGAGCGTGCCGGGGTTGCCGGTGCGTGCGGGTGTTCTCATCTGCTCGAACACGGCCCATCGGGTTTTGGACGTGACGTGGTATCTCTTGGGGAGTGGGCGCAGTGGGGAGGCATGGCGTGAGTGGGGTGGTGGGCCTGGCCCGGAGAGGAATTCCATGAACCCGTCTGACCTGCCCGCCGTCCTCTATGTCGACGACGACGCGCTCAACCTGAGGGTGTTCGAGGCGAACTTCGGCTCGAAGTTCCGCATCTTCCGCTGCTCGACGCCGGCCGAGGCGCTGACGCTGCTGGAGCAGAAGCGCAGTGAGATCGGCGTCATCCTGTCGGACCAGCGCATGCCGCAGATGACGGGCGTGGAGCTGCTGGAGCGCGCGCGCACGCTGGCGCCGGACGCCAAGCGCATGCTCGTCACCGCCTACTCCGACATGCAGGCGGTGATCGACGCGGTGAACCGCGGTCAGGTGAGCCGCTACTTCGTCAAGCCGTGGGATCGCGCCGAGGTGCTGGCCGCGCTCGAGGACGGCCTGAAGATCGCCCGGTTGGAGCTGCGCATCCGCGAGGTGGAAGGGCGGATGATGAAGGCCGAGCGTCTGGCCACGTTGGGCCAGGTGACGGCCGGCATCGCGCACGAGCTGATGGGCCCGGTGGGCTACCTGTCGCAGAACGTGGCCTCGCTGCGGAGGGATCTGGAGTGCGTGGTGCAGTACGCCTCCAAGCACCTGGCGACGGATTCCTCGCCCGAGGTGGCGAGCGTGCTGGAGGATCTGCCGTCGCTCCTGCAGGACCTGGCCACGGGCGCGGATCACCTGCGCGGGGTGGCGTTGGGTCTGAGGGCGCAGGCGCGCGGCGAGGACATGGAGGTCTCGGCGGACGTGGCCGAGGTGGTGTCCTTCGCGGTGAAGCTGGCGCGCGCCGAGGTGCGCGATCGGGCTCGCATCACCACCATGGGCGAGCCGGTGAAGGTGACGTTCGGCCCGGTGAAGCTGACCCAGGTGCTGCTCAACCTGATCGTCAACGCGGCGCAGGCCATGGAGGGCACGGGCCGGCCGGGCCGCATCGAGGTGCGGTGGACGTCGCGCGAGCAGAACGTGGTGCTCACCGTGGCGGACAACGGCTGCGGCATCTCGCAGGAGCTGCAGGAGAAGGTCTTCCAGCCGCTCTTCACCACCAAGCCGGTGGGCATTGGCACGGGCCTGGGCCTGTCCATCTGCAAGGAGCTGGTGACGCAGGCGGGCGGCGCGGTGCGGCTGTCGTCGAAGCAGGGCGAGGGCACCGAGGTGGAGCTCACGCTCCAGCGAGTCCCGCTCCCCTGAGTCCGAAGGCGTTGTGCAGCAGGCGCCACACGCGCAGGAGCGCCTCCTGCTCGTGGGCGCCGATGTGCTCCACCAGCACCTCGCGCCGCGTCTCTTCCTTCTTCGTGTCCTTGCCCCCGGGGCGCCACGCCACCACCAGCGCGTAGCGTCCAGGCGCACGCTCCACCACATCCACCGAGGTCACCTCGTCGAAGGGCACCCACTCGGTGCGGGTGGCTCCCGGGGCCCATCGCAGCCGCTCCAGCCGCAGCCGCTCGCTGGAGAAGTGCAGCACGAAACGGCGCCGGCCGAGCTGTCCCTCCAGCTGGAGCGCGAAGCCCACCAGCGCCACCGCCACCATGCCCAGCGCCAGCGGTACGGAGGCCACCGCCCCGTCGCCGCCCAGCAGTACGCCTGCCACCGCGCCCGCCGTACACAGGGCCGCCAGCACCAGGCAGAAGCCCGGGAGTTGCCGCCGCCAGAAGGAGGGGGGGAGGGATTCGCCCAACAAACGGCCGGGCTCGTACCGCAGTCGTACGTCTCCCAGCCGCCGCGGTGCGGGGTTCTCCTCCAACGCTTCCGAGAAGCTCGCCACGGCTCCCAGCATAGCCTCACATGGCGTTGCTCGAAGTCTGGCGCGAGCTGTGCGATTCTCGACCGTATGGACCTCCCCTTCGAGACGGACGAGGGCGGCGGGGGTGAGGAGGGTGGAGGTACCCTCGCCTCGACCGTGCTGGTGGTGGACGACGAGCCCGTGGTGCGCGACGTGTGCGCCCGGTTGCTGTCGCGTGAGCCGGACCTGGTGGTGAGCCTGGCCGAGGACGCCGAGGAGGCGCTGGAGCTGCTGCGCTCTCAGCGCTTCGACGTGCTCATCACCGACAAGAACCTGCCGGGCATGGGCGGCGTGGAGCTCATCTCCGAGGCCCGCGCCCTGCAACCCGTGCTGGAGGCGGTGATGATCACCGGCTACTCCAGCTCCGAGTCGGTGATCGCCGCCTTCGCGGCGGGCGCGAGCGACTACATCCTCAAGCCCTTCGAGGACCTGCGGCTGGTGCGGGCCAAGGTGCGCGCCGCGTTGGAGCGCCGCTCGGAGCGGGTGAAGGGGCGCGAGCTGGCGCGGCGGGTGGCCCGCGAGGCCTCCGAGCTGTTGCTGGCCGGTGGGCAGGCCTCGCCCGAGGCGCGGGAGCAACTGGAGACGCAACTGCGCGCCTACGAGCAGGCGAGCCGGGTGGCTCCGGGCGGGCAGATCGCCGTGGTGGGCAGTCCGGACGCGCTCCGGACCCTGCTGGACGAGGGGTTGGAGGCCGTGGCGCTGCCCCCGGACTCGCCGGCGCTGATGGGCGCGGCCGTGGTGGTGCTGGAGACGGGCTCGTCGCACTGGTGGGACATCGCCGAGCGCCTCCAGTCGGCCCCGCCGGACGTGGTGCTGCTGGCCGGCCCCCACGCGGACCTGGCGGACCTGCTGGATGCCATCACCCTGCGCCTGGAGTTGGTGGGCTTCGGCACCGCGTCGCCGCTGTCGCTGCCGGAGCGGGTGCGCATGCTGCTGATGCGCCGCAGCCTGCAGCGCGCCCAGGCGAGCCTGGCCTCGGCCCTGGCCACCTTCCGCGCGAGCCTGCACGGTTAGCCTCGAGCCCGCAAAAGCGAAGCGCCCGCCTCTCGAAGAGAAGCGGGCGCCTCAGTGACCCTGCCGGGATTCGAACCCGAGTTTGTGCCGTGAGAGGGCACCGTCCTAACCGCTAGACGACAGGGCCATACTGCCCGACTGTGCTGCGACTGCGTGTGACCCTGCCGGGATTCGAACCCGAGTTTGTGCCGTGAGAGGGCACCGTCCTAACCGCTAGACGACAGGGCCGGTATTGCAACCACCGGGTACTACTTGCTGGGGAACTAGGATTCGAACCTAGATAAGCAGAGTCAGAGTCTGCTGTCCTGCCGTTAGACGATTCCCCAAGAGCTGCTTGCTGCGTGCTGCCGAAGTGCTGTCTGACTACCGCAACCGCCCTGCCACTGCAACTTCCTTTTTCGAACCGCCCGGCTACCTCGACTTCTTCCCGGACTTCGGTTCCGACTTCTTCGCGGGCTTCGCCGGAGCCGACGCCGCCTGCAGCGGAACGACGTAGATACGGACTTCGTCGTTCGCCTCATAGATGTTCAACCCCTCGAAGTTTCTTCCCGAGGGATTGACGATGTGGACGGCCTTCACGCCCGGTTGGTTGACCACCGGCCTTCGAGGGAAGGCACTCGCTGGATAGACCGTCTTGTAATACTCCAGCGTCTTCTCGAAGTTGCCCGGTGCCCGGTACCGCAGCTCGCCGACCTTCCGCGAGCCATCGGGGAGCTGGGCCCCGTTCACCACCTCCGCCGCCGCCACCGAGACCCAGAGCGCCGCTACCGCCGCCCCGAGCGGGCGCGCCTTATAGAAAAGGCCGATCAGGCTGTCAAGCGTTCGAGTCATGGGGCGGAAGGATAGGGCCCACGGGCGGAGGTGTCCACCCCAACCTGTGGGCCCCGTTGAAGGGAGGGACTACGGCCGGGCCAGCGCGGCGTCCAGGCGGTGGAGCGTCTCCTCGCGCCCCAGCAGCTCCAGCGTCTCGCCGATGCCCGGGCTCACCGTGCCGCCCGTGGCCGCCACGCGCACCGGCTGGGCCACCTTGCCCATGCCCACGCCGGCCTGCTCGCTCACCTTCTTCACCACCTCGTCCAGCGCGGCGGCGCTCCACTGCGGCAGCGCGGCCACCTGCTCGCGCACCTGGGTGAGCAGCGGCTTGGACTCGGCGGTGAGGTGCTTGGTCGCGGCCTTCTCGTCCAGCGCCACGCCGTGCTGGAAGTACTTGAGGGCCATGTCCGCCATCTCCTGCAGCGTCTTGGCGCGCTCGCGGAAGGCCATCACCACGCGCTCCAGCCGCGGGTCTCCCGCCTTCACCTGCACGTCCCGGGCGGCGAGGAAGTTCACCAGCTGCTCGGCCACCACCGCGGGAGGCAACATCTTGAGCCACTGCTGGTTGAGCCACATCAGCTTGTCCGGGCTCCACACGCCGGAGGTGGTGCCCACGTGGTCGAAGTCGAACCACTCCACCATCTGCTCGCGCGAGATGACCTCGTCGTTGCCGTGGCTCCAACCCAGGCGGATGACGTAGTTGCTCAGCGCCTCGGCCAGCACGCCGTTGCGCTTGTGCAGCATCACGTCCGCCTCGGGGTGCTTGCGCTTGGAGAGCTTCTCGCGGTCCGGCCCGAGGATGAGCGGGAAGTGGGCGAACTCGGGCGGCTTCCACCCGAAGGCCTGGTACAGCATCAGCTGCGGGAAGGTGGAGTTGACGTGCTCCTGCCCGCGCCCCACCAGGGTGATGTCCATGGTGCGGTCGTCGATGACGCAGCCGTAGTTGTAGAGGGGGATGCCGTCCGCGCGCATCATCACCCAGTCATCCAGGTCCGAGTACTGCTTGGTGATGGGCCCGAGCACCTTGTCGTTGAACGTCACCTGGCCCTCGCCCTCCGGCATCCGGAAGCGGATGACGGCGGAGCGGCCCTCGGGGATGTCCTTGCGGTCGCGGCAGGTGCCCTCGTACTTGTAGGTGCCCGGCTTGCCCGTGGCCTTCTCCACCGCGGCGCGCCGCGCGTCGATCTCCTCGCGGGTGCAGTAGCAGCGGTACGCCTTGCCCTCGGCGATGAGCTGGTCCGCGTACTTCTTGTAGAGCTCCAACCGCTGCGTCTGGAAGTAGGGCGCCACGGGGCCCTCCTTGCCCGGACCCTCGTCCCAGTCGATGCCCAGCCAGGTGAGCCCGTCGAGGATGGCCTTCACGGACTCCGGCGTGGAGCGCTCCTGGTCCGTGTCCTCGATGCGCAGGATGAACACACCCCCGTGGCGCTTGGCGTAGAGGTAGTTGAAGAGGGCGGTGCGGGCGCCTCCGATGTGGAGATAGCCGGTCGGAGACGGAGCGAAGCGGACGCGAGGAACAGGAGCCATATCGAAGGGGCGCGGATAGCAGGAGCGGGCTTGGGTGGTCAACGAGCGGCCGGGACTGGCCGTCTTCGCTGCCCGCGGCCCGGTCAATGCATTAGACTGCCGCGCACCGAGGGCCCTTGCATGAAACTTCACATCGCGCTTCGCGCGCTCCTGCCGTTCGTCCTACTGCTCTCCCAGGCGGCGAGCGCCACCACGATGCTGCGGGCCGACCTGCCAGAGCTCGCCCAGGCGTCCGATGCCATCGTTCACGGCACGGTGCGCCGGGTGGAAAGCCGGTGGAGTGGAGATGGACGCCGAATCATCACCGATGTGGAAATCCAGGTCACCGACGCCCTGAAGGGGCAGGCGGGTGGCACGGTGCTCGTCTCCCAGCCTGGTGGGCGGGTAGGCGACATCGGGCAGCGGGTGAGTGGCCTCGCCACCTTCACCCCCGGGGAGGAGGTCGTCGTCTTCCTGGAGCAGCACGGCAAGCGGGCCTTCCGCGTGTCGGGCATGGTCCAGGGCAAGTACCAGGTGCAGCGCTCGGAGGACGGAAAGAGCGCCATGGCCGTGCCGGAGCCCACCGGGGACGTGCTCCTGCTGGACCGGGACTCGCGGCAGCCCACCCCCTCCTCGCAGCGCTCCATGTCCCTGCCGGAGCTCAAGGCGGCCATCCGCACCGCGCTCGAGCGGAAGCAGGCTCCCACGCGCGTCCAGGAGAAGCGGCCGTGATTGTCGCCTCGCTCCTGGTCTCGCTCGCCCTCGGGCAGAGCGACCCCTTCATCCGCAGCCGCGTGAATCCGACCGCGGAGGCCCAGTGCCTCTTCTGGACGGTGCCCACCCTCTCCTGGAACCTCAGCAGCGTGGGCAATCCGAACGCCAGCACGGAGGACCAGAAGCAGAAGGAGTTCGAGGCCATCCGCCGCTCCTTCCAGAGCTGGCAGCGGATCTTCGACTCCTGCGGCAACCTCCGCTTCTCCGAGGGCCCCCTCGTGGATGACCGCAAGGTGGGCTACGAGATGAAGGGCGACAACCGCAACCTCGTCCTCTTCCGCTCCCGGAGCTGCGTGGACTTCGTCCCCTCCGACAACAAGTGCTGGGACGAGGAGACGTGCGGCAACGACTTCGACTGCTGGGACAACAACGCGGACACCATCGGCCTCACGCTCACCACCTACGACGAGAAGTCCGGCATCATCTACGACTCGGACATCCAGCTGAACGCGAGCGGCTTCGTCTTCACCACCGTGGAGCCGCCCGCGCCCATCTGCTCGCGGCCCATCAGCACCCACCCCGGCAACTGCGTGGCCACCGACGTGCAGAACACCATGACGCACGAGATCGGCCACCTGATCGGCCTGGACCACACCCGGGCGCTCGGCTCCGTCATGAACCCGAGCGCTCCGCAGGGCGAGGTGTCCAAGCGCACCATCGACGAGGGCTCCGCCGACTTCGTGTGCGAGGCGTACCCGAAGGGGCAGGCCAGCCAGAGCTGCGCCTCCCCCTCATTGGAGCGCAGTGGGACTTCCACCGTGCTGGGCCCGCAGGCCATCGGGTGCGCGAGCTCCGGCGCCGGGGCCTGGTTGCCCGCCGTCGCGGGCTGGGCCCTGCTCGCGTGGCGTCGCCGCCGGAGCGGCCGTCGATGATGCGCGCTTCCTCGTGGTCCGCCCTCGTGGCGCTCGTCCTCTGCGCTCCCGGGGCGGAGGCCCAGCGCTACCAGCGCACCCTGGTGCCCGGCTATTCCTACTGTGTCCTCTGGCCCGGCCGGGACTACGTGTACCGGCTGGACGCGGCTGGCAGCCGCCGCACGCCCGGGGACACCGAGTTCGCCGCGCTCGAGGCCGCGTTCGCCTCCTGGCGCGCGGTGTCCGCCACCTGCAGCGACTTCACCTTCACCCGCGGCCCGGACATCCAGAATCCCAAGGTGGGGTACGTGCGGGGCACCCAGGACCCCAACGCCAACGAGAACGTCATCACCTTCCGCGAGGTGGACTGCAACGACGTCGTCCCTCCGGAGGACCCGTGCATCGCGTCCGACACCTGCGCCAACACCTACGCGTGCTGGGACCATGGCGCCGCCGTCATCGGGCTGACCACCACCACCTTCAGCTACCGCACCGCCTACATCCTCGACGCGGACGTCGAGTTCAACGCGAGTGACGACGGCCGGGGCTTCCTCTTCACCACCGTGGACTCGCCGATGTGCGAGGGCGAGCGGACCTCCGGTTGCGTCGTCACGGACGTCCAGAACACGGCGACCCATGAGTTCGGTCACGTGGTGGGGTTGGACCACGTGTTCGAGATCGGCTCCACCATGGAGCCCACCGCTCCGCCGGGGGAGACCCACAAGCGCATCATCGACGCGGGCAGCGCCGCCGGCTTCTGCCAGGCCTACCCCCGGGGCTTGCCGCCCACCCAGTGCGTCGGGCCCGAGCCCGGACGTCACTTCCAGGCCGTTTCGCAAGGCCCGGGCATCGGCTGTGGCGTGGCGCCCGGGGCCCTCTTCCCCACGGCGGCCCTGCTGGGGTTGCTGACGCTCGGCCGGCGGAGGAAGCGGCCAGCCGGGCGTGCCTGAGCGGCCTCCCGACCCCAGGGTGATTAATGAAGAAGGGCCCATGGCCATTGCCTTCTTCGACCTGGACAAGACGCTGCTCGCCGTGAACTCGGGTTCCTTGTGGATCCGCCGCGAGCTCGCCCTGGGTCACATCACCCGGATGCAGGCGATGCGCGCCACCCTGTGGCTCGCCCGCTACCACATGGGCCGCGTCTCCATGCAGGACGCGCTGCTCCAGGGCATGGCCCACCTGCGGGGCAGGGAAGAGCAGCCCATCCGCGAGCGCACCGTCCGCTTCTACGAGGAGTGGGTCCGCTCGCGGTACCGGCCCGGTGCCCTGCGCGCCCTGGAGGAGCACCGCTCGGCCGGGGACAGGCTCGTCCTGCTCACCTCGTCCTCCGGCTACATGTCCGAGCTGGTGGCCCGGGACCTGGGCCTGGATGCCATCCTCTGCAACCGCCTGGAGGTGGATGCCGCCGGCTGCTACACCGGGCGCCCCCTGGGCGAGGTGTGTTTCGGCGAGGGCAAGCGCTCCTACGCCCAGGCCCATGCCGCCGAGGCCGGTGTTCCGCTGTCCGCGTGTGCCTTCTACACGGACTCGTACTCGGACCTGTCCGTCATGGAGGTGGTGGGCCGCCCCGTGGCCGTCCACCCGGATCGCCGCCTGCGCCGCGAGGCCCTGCGGCGCGGCTGGCCCGTGGTGGACTGGGGCACTCCCGAAATGGCGGGCGCCGTGGCCCTCGAGCTGCCCTCTCAGTCGCTGCATCACTCGTAGTCGACTATGAGTGGTGTGGGGCGGTGTGCTACATCACTCGTAGTCGACTACGAGTGATGGAATTGGAGGGCTCAGCGGCGGCGCGGCGCCACCAGCCGGATGTTGAAGACGTAGTCCACCGCCACCGGTTTGCCCTGCAGCTGGATGGGCTTGTAGGTGCGCGCCTGGAGCGCCTGCACCACCGCCTCGTTCATGTGCGGCAGGCCCTTGATGACCCGGCAGTTCTCCACCTGGCCCTTCTTGGTGATGGTGCACTTCAACACCATCGTTCCCTCCACGCGGGCCTGCAGCGCCTCGCGCGTGTAGACGATGTCCTTGCCCTTCACCTCCACCGGACGCGGCATGCCCTCCTGGAAGGGCACCGGCCCGTCTCCCGTGGGCGAGAGGCCTTTGGACAGCGCCAGCACCGGCACCGCCAGGCCGTTCCCCGCCGGAGCCGCCGCCGTCTTCTGCTCCGCCTGCTTCGGCGCCGAACCGGGCAGCGGCGCCGGAGGCGGCTCCGACTCCAACATCACCGGCGCCGACATGGAGCCCAGCGCCGTCGCCGTGGCGTTCCTCCCCTCGGTGCCCGAGGCGTGCTCCACCTGGTTCCTCGAGGAGGACGCGCTCCGGCTGGAGCCCCCGCGCGCACGTTGCAGCTTCTGGGAGAACACCACGTCACCCGAGCCGCCGGTGATGACCGTCTCCGTCTGGTAGCCGTCCAGTGAGAAGGTGAGCTCGGCCGTGACCGTGTCCTGGCCCTGCTCCTTGGGAATCTCCAGCAACAGCGGCGTCGTGCCGCGCTCCTCGCCCTTGTAGACGACGCGCGCGCCCGTGGGCTGGCTCATCAGCCGGAAGCGCACCACCTGCTCCGTGGCCTTCTCGGCGGGCGCCGGCACCTGCGCCGCCGCCACCGGCTCCTGCTTGGGCTCCGCGCGCGAGAAGACCCCCGAGGACAGCAGCAGCCCACCCGCGAGGGCCACGGCGATACCTCCGCCCACCAGCGCTCCCAGCAGCAGCGTGCGCCGGCGCGTCTTCTGCATGTCCGGCGGCACCACCACGCTGATGTCCACCGCCAGCGTGTTGTTCTCCGCCGAGTTGTCCCCGGTGATGCCCGCGAAGAGCGGCGTCTTGTGCGGACCCGTGGTGTTCTGCCCACCCGGCCGCTTGAAGATGCCGCTGTTGCCGCCCGCGGCCATGCTGGCCCCGCGCATCGCCTCCAGCAGCTCCTCCATCGTCTGGTAGCGGCGCGCCGGATCCTTCTCCAGGCATTTGCGCACCAGCGACTCGATCTCCATCGGCACCTGCGCGTCCGGCCTCACCGAGCTGAACGCGGGAGGCAACTCCTTGTGGTGCGCGAAGATGAGCTCGATGTGATCCTTCGAGACGAACGGCGGCCGCCCCACCAGCATCTGGTAGAGCATCACCCCCAGCGAGTACACGTCACTGCGGATGTCCGCCTCGTTGCGCGCCTGCTCCGGCGCCATGTACGCCGGCGAGCCCAGGAACGTCCCGCTCTGGGTGATCTCCGGGTTGGGCGCGTCCTCGGTGGGGGAGATCGACTTCACCAGCCCGAAGTCCAGCACCTTCACGAGATCCTGATCGGACTCGTTGAGGATCATGATGTTGGCCGGCTTGAGATCCCGGTGCACCACGCCCAGGTTGTGGGCCTCGCGCAGCGAGCGGCAGATCTGCTGGGCGATGCTCAGCGCCCGCGACCAGGTCAGGTAGCCCGACTCCGCGAGGAGCTGGCCGAGCGTGCGCCCCTCCAGGTACTCCATGGCGATGTAGTAGATGCCGTCGTCCGTCTGCCCGTAGTCGATCACCGTCACCGTGTTGGGGTGACGGAGCTTGGAGGACAGCGAGGCCTCGCGCAGGAAGCGCTTCTGGAAGCCCGGATCCTTGCTGGTGGGGAAGTTGGGGTTGAGCACCTTGAGCGCGACCACCCGGTCCAGGGGGGTCTGCTGGGCCCGGTAGACCCGGCCCATGCCTCCGACGCCGATCGGCTCGAGGATGCTGAAACGGCCGTTGAGCGTTCGCCCGATGAGGGGATCCGAGCCACCATCGCCCGGTCCCTGCGAGTCGCCCTGCGAGTCGCCGGTCACCATTTTCTTTATGCTCCCCCGGTCTTGGCCTGGGTCGGAACCATCCGCACGGCTTCCCATGAAACCACATCTCCCGGAAACACGCGACCTGTCCACCCAACTCCACTGTGTGCCCGGCGAGCAGCCGGATGAACGGCCCGCATGTACGGCCCGCATTGACGGGTCCCGCAATGTCGGACTACCGTCCAATCCTCTCCCGCATGGACCCCAGCGGGCTCGCGATGGTCGATTCCCCTCCGATGACAGCGGCTGAAGCCCAGGCGAGGCGTGCGTCGGTGCAGAAGCGCCTGACGCAGGTGGAAGAGGAGATCGTCCGGCTCCGGCGCGAGCTGGCCACGCTCGGCGTGGATCAGCGGCTGCCCGGCCTCTACCTCACGGTGGAGGTGGCCGGCACCACCGCCCTGCTGCCCGTGGAGGCGGTAATGGAGGTGGTCCGCCTGGTGGCCATCGAGCCCCTGCCGGCGGCGCTCCCCCATGTGCGCGGCACCATGCTCTACCGGGGCACCCCCGCGGTGGTGGTGGACCTGGCGGCGCTGCTCGGCGTGCGCCGGGAGCCGGATCTGGACGCGCACCTGGTCATCTGTGGGGGCGCCCGCATGGTGGCCGTCCTGGTGGATCGGGTGAGGGACCTGGTCGAGTCCCCGGTGCTGGTGGATGGCGCCGCCTCCGGGGAGACCGCCCACGCCTGGGACGGGACGGGGTTGATGGCGGGCCTGTGCCGCACGTCCGAGGGCATCCGTCCGCTGCTGCGCGCCTCGGCCATCCTGGCCGTTCCGGAGGGGGCGTGAAGGAACCGGCGCGCGTGGAGCGCCTCGACGAGGCGACACTGAGCGGGCTCGAGTCCGTGCTGCGCATCGCGTGCGGCATGGTGCTGGCCCCCAGTGTGCGCCCCTCGTTGGGGACCGCCCTCCATCGCGCCGCCGAGTCCCAGGGACTCCCCACCGCCGACTTCCTCCAGCGGCTGCTGGCGCGCGACACCGCGGCGGTGGAGGCCTTCATCGGCTACGCGGTGATCGGCGAGACGTACTTCTTCCGCCACCCGGAGCAACTGCGCGAGCTGGCGCGCATGGCTCCCTCCCATCCCGGTCCCTTCCTGGTGTGGAGCGCCGGGTGCGCCAGCGGCGAGGAGCCCTACAGCATCGCCATGACGCTGCTGGCGGCGGGCCTGCCCCCCGAGTCCATCCGCGTGGTGGGCACGGACGTGTCCGGGCGGGCCCTGGAGCGGGCCCGGCAGGCCACCTACTCCCCCTGGTCCGTGCGGCGCATGGAGCCCGAGCTGGAGCGGCGCTTCCTCACCATCCGCCCGGAGTCCGTCGGTGTGCCTCCCGAGATTCGCGCCCGGGTGGAGTTCCGCCGGCACAACCTGGTGACGGATCCACCGCCCGTGTCCGGCGCCCAGGCCGTCTTCTGCCGCAACGTCCTCATCTACTTCCCCGCGGAGGTCATCCCCTCGGTACTGGAGCGGCTCGTCCGGGCGCTGGCCCCCGGCGGCTGGCTCTTCCTCGCCCCCGCCGAGGTGCCCTTCGCCAAGGGCATGGGACTGGAGGAGCGCGAGGTGGAGGGCATGCCCGTGTTGTGCAAGCCCATCCCCGGTGAGCCGCGGTCCACCCCGCGGGCGGCCCGCTCCGCGCCCCTCCGGGTGCTCGCCCCCCGTGCTCCCTCCAGCCCGCTGCGGCGCGTGCAGACGCCTTCCCGGGCCACTCCGGCCTCCCAGGAACCGGCCCCCGTGGCACAAGCCATCCGAGGGGGCCCGGCCATGACTCCTCCGCCCCTCCCCCAGGCGTCCCCCGGCACTCCGGTCGCGGGCTCGCTGGAGCAGGCCCTGGCCGCGGCACGTGCCGGCCAGTTCGACGTGGCCGAGGAGTTCGCCCGCCTGGCCGCCCGCGAGCTGTCCCCCGAGGCCTACCTGCTGCTGGCCATGGTGGCCGAAGGGCGGGAGGACGTGCAGGGGGCCGTGGCCGCGGTGCGCAAGGCGCTCTATCTGGAGCCTCAACTGGCCATCGCTCATGCGATGCTCGTGGCGTTGTATGGGCGGTTGGGCCAACCCGAGGAGGCCGAACGGGCCCGCCGCAACGCGTTGCGGGCGCTGGAAGGACTGGATGACGAACACGTGCTGCGCGGAGTGGAGGCGATGACGGCGGGAGGGTTGCGGCGCGCGCTCGTTCCGGGCGTGAGGCAGGGAAAGTCGGGTGCGCGATGAGCTTGGAGGCGCCGTGGAAGTCACTGGCATGAAACCGCCCGAGATCCAGAGGCTGGACATGCGCCGGCTCAGCCTGAGGACCAAGATTTTGGCCATCACGGGCGTGTCGGGTGCGCTGGTGACGGCCGTGCTCGTGGCCGTCTTCTCGTTCCAGATGCGCGAGTCGCTCAAGGTGGAGTTCGCCCGGCGCGCCGCGGCGGCCAGCCAGGAGCTGGCCCACCACCTGGGGATCGCCACCTGGTCCCGGGACGAGGAGAGCCTGCGGCGGGCCACGGCCATCACCCTGCGCACCAACCCCAACATGGCGTACGTGGTGGTGCGCGACCGCCAGGGGGAGCTCCTCGGCCACGCCGAGGTGCAGCGCCTGGTGAACCCGGCCATGCTGCCGTCCCTGCCCGAGGAGGCTCCGGCCCGGCGCGAGCTGTCCGTGGGCAAGCGGCCCGTGTTGGAGACGTCCGCCCCCATCTACTTCGAGCCGCGCGGCCCCCGGACCGAGGGCGGCTCGCAGCCGCGGGAGCTCGTGGGCTCGGTGCAGGTGGGCCTGGAACTGGACGTGCTGGAGGAGGCCGTCCAGGGCATGGCCCTGCGCGCCCTGGGCCTGGGCATGCTGGCGCTCGCCGTGTGCCTGCTGGGCGTGGCCGCCCTGTGCCGCGTGCTCATCGTCCCGCTGGAGCGCCTGGCGCGCGCGGCGGCCGGCATGGCCTCGGGAGACCTGCGGCAGCAGATAGACGCCAACGGCAGCGACGAGGTGGGAGACCTGGCGCGCAGCATCGCCACCATGGCGGAGATGCTCACCAACCTGCTCAAGGACCTGCGCGGCGCGGCGGCGGACATGGAGCGCGAGGCCACCAACGTGCTCGCCACCTCCTCGCAGCAGTCCGCCATGGCCAACGAGCAGGCCTCCGCCATCCACGAGACGGGCGCCACGGTGGCGGAGATCGCCCAGACGTCCAAGCAGGCCACCTCCTTCGCGGACAGCGTCATCAGCGGCACCAGCCGCTCGGACTCCCTGGGCGCCGATGGCCAGAAGGTCGTCGACGAGAGCGTGGCCGCCATGGAGAAGCTCAGCGAGCAGGTGAAGGCCATCGCCCTGGCCATCACCGACCTCAACGAGCAGACGCTTCAGATTGGCGACATCATCACCACGGTGAAGGACGTGGCCGAGCAGTCCAACCTGCTGGCGCTCAACGCCTCCATCGAGGCGGCCAAGGCCGGAGACCAGGGCCGCGGCTTCGCCGTGGTGGCCATGGAGATGCGCACCCTGGCCGAGCAGTCGAAGATGGCCGCCAACCAGGTGCGCGCCCTGCTGGGCGAGGTGCAGAAGGGCACCCGCGCCGCCGTGTCCGCCACCGAGGAGGGCAGCCGCCGCGCCCTGGCCGCCATGGAGCTGGCCCAGAGCGCCGGCGCCGCCATCAAGGGCCTGTCCGACGTCATCCGGGATTCCTCGGGTGCCGCCCGGCAGATCGCCGGCAACACCCGGCAGCAGACCATCGGCGTGGAGCAGATCGCCGCGGCGATGAACGAGTTGACCATCGCCATGCAGGACAACGTGGAGGGCACCAAGCGCATCGAGCAGGTCGCCGGTAATCTCTCCAATCTTTCCAAGCGCTTCTCCGACCTCGTCGGGAAGTACCAGCTGTGACCGGGGGCGTGTTCGTGGAGGCAAGGGACGTATGAAGGTTCTGATCGTCGAAGACACGAAGACCATCACCAACCTCATCCAGGTGTACCTGATGGGGTGGGGACTGGAGTTCTTCGAAGCGAGCAACGGAGTTCAGGGGCTGGCGCGTGCCCGGGAGATCAAGCCGGAGCTGATCATCTCGGACGTGCAGATGCCGGAGATGGACGGGTTCGCCCTGTGCGCGGCGGTCCGCGCCGATCCCATCCTCTTCTCCACGCCCTTCGTGATGCTGACGTCGCTCAAGGATGACGCGAGCCGGCAGCGCGGGCGGCTGGTGGGTGCGAGCGCCTTCCTCAACAAGCCCGTGGCGGTGGAGGACCTGCGCGAGAAGGTGCGCAGCATCCTGAAGCTTCCCGCCAGCAAGTACTGACGAGGGGTCATGGCCGCCGACCAGTCGCGCGAGAAGATCGACTACACGGCACTGCGCCGCAAGCTGGACGAGGCCCAGGCGGTGCTCGAGGGCGCCCAGGTGCTCAGCCCGGAGCGCCGCCGCGAGGTGCTCGCCGAGCGTGCGCGCGCGCTGGCCGAGTCGCGCCACGAGGAGCGGCGCGAGACGATGTCGGTGCTCGCCTTCCGCGTGGGCGGTGAGCGCTACGCCGTGCCCATCGACGCGGTGGACCACGTGCTGGAATCCAAGGGCCTGTGCCCGCTGCCGGGAGCCCCGCGCCACGTGCTGGGCGCGCTGGTGTCGCGCTCACGCGTGGTGCCGGTGTTGGACCTGCGGCAGGTGCTCGGCCTGGAAGGGGGCGGCATGTCCGACCTGACGCGCGTGGTGGTGGTCGAGGTGTCCGAGGAGTTCTTCGGACTGGCGGCCGAAGAGGTGGACGGACGGCAGGAGCTGCCTCGCGCGGACCTGTCCCAACCTCCGCCTGGACCTTTCACGTTCCTCACCCGGGAGCGGCTGATGGTGCTGGATCTCGCCCAGCTCAGCGATCCCGCGGTGGTGGGGCGGGGATAGGACGAGGGACGAATGGATCCTCGGGTTCTGCGGAGCCTCTGGCCCATCTTCGCCGCGGAGACGCGCGAGCAGCTCCAGACCATCGGCACCGCCGTGATGGGGCTGGAGCAGGGCTCGGCCGAGCAATCGGCCGAGCAGCTCATCGCGCTCAAGCGGGAGGTGCACAGCCTCAAGGGGTCCGCGGCCAGTCTGGGCCTGGCGGACATCGAGCAGTTGATGCACGCCCTCGAGGACGGGCTGGCGCGCTGCGCTCCCGGTCATGTGCCGCCTCCCGGACTGGTGGAGACGACACTGCGGATCCTCTCGGCCATGGAGGCCGCGCTCAACCGCGGTGACGCGGGCGAGATGCCGGCCATCGAGGGCCTGGGTCCGCTGCTGGCCGCGCTCGGGCGTGGCGGCTTCGAGCAGGCTCCCGAGGTGAAGGCCAACAAGGTGCCGGCGCAGTTCCGGCGCGACGGCCTGCAGACGCTGGAGAAGCTGGAGACGTCGCTGACCCGGCTGTGCTCACCGGGCCTGGAGGACCGCCCGGGCGCCGTCTGGGAAGCGGTGGGTCTGGCCGAGCTGCTGAAGGCCGCGGCCAACACGGCGGGCATCTCCGCCGTGGAGTCGCTGGCGAGCTCCGTCCGCGCGGGCTTCGCGCGCATGGAGGAGGCGGGCGTCGGGGCCAGCGTGGCGGCCTCGGACATCGCGGGCTCGCTGGTGCAGCTGCGCACCTCCCTGGAGTCGCTCGCCGAGGAGACGCCGGCCGAGCCCGCGGCGGCCCCGGTCGAGCCCGAGGTGACGGCACGCTCGGCGGCCGGCCGCCGCCAGCAGGACATGGACCGGGCGGTGCGCGTGTCCGTGCGGACGCTCGACTCGCTGGCGCTCCAGGTGGAGCAGCTCGCGGCGGGCCGGGCGCAGCAGTTGCGCCGCGCGGAGGCCCACCGCGAGCTGTTGGAGCAGACGCACCAGGCCCTGTTGCAGCTGGAGCGCGCGGCCCAGCAGTTGGCGCTCTCCGGAGGCGGCGGCGCGCTGGAGTCGCTGCGTGCCGGCGTGGGGCAGGTGCGCGGCGTGCAGAAGCGGCTGGTGCAGTTGTCCAAGGACGTGCACCGCGAGGGCGAGCAGCTCTCGCTGGTGGCCCAGGTGGTGCGCGACGACCTGCGCGACCTCCGGATGGTGCCGGCCTCGCAGATGCTGGAGCCGCTCAAGCGCACGGTGCGCGAGCTGGCGGCGCGGCTGGGCAAGGACGTGGAGCTGGCGCTCGCCGGTGGAGACGTGCGCATCGACCGGCGCATCGTGGACGTGCTGAAGGATCCGCTGCAGCACCTGGTGCGCAACGCGCTGGACCATGGCATCGAGACGACGGCCCAGCGGACGGCCGCGGGCAAGCCGCCGCGCGGGTTGCTCACGGTGCGCGTGGAGCCCCGGGGCACGCGCCTGGCGGTGGTGGTGGAGGATGACGGCGGGGGCCTGTCGCCGGAGAACGTGAAGGCCACGGCCGTGCGCCGCGGGCTGCTCACCGAGGCGGAGGCCGCCAAGCTCACCGAGATGCAGGCCGCGCGGCTCGTCTTCGAGCCGGGTTTCTCCACGAGGGACCAGGTGACGGAGACGTCCGGGCGCGGCGTGGGCCTGGACGTGGTGCAGACCACCGCCACGCGGCTGCAGGGCGCGGTGGACCTCTCCTACGAGAAGGGCCAGGGCACGCGCTTCACCATCGACCTGCCGCTGATTCTGGCGGGCGCGCTGGGGCTGCTGGTGCGCACGGGCACGGCGGTGGTGGCCATTCCCTCGGACGCGGTGGAGCGCGTGCTGCGCCTGTCGCCCGGGGACGTGGGCACGGTGGCCGGACATGTGGTGGCGCGCGTGGACGACGAGCAACTGCCCTTCCACCCGCTCTCCACGTCCATCGGCATGCCCCGGCTGCCGCTGGCCATCGAGTCGGGCAAGCCGCAGACGGCCATGGTGCTGGCGCTCGGCGGCGTGCGCGCGGTGTTCGCCATGGACGCGGTGGTGGGACAGCAGGAGATCGTCGTCCGCTCGCTGGGGCGGCACCTGCAGACGGTGTCGCACCTGGCCGGGGCCGCCGTGCTGGACGACGGCAGCGTGGTGCCGGTGCTCAACGCGCCCGAGTTGCTGCGTGTCGCCGCCGCTCCGGTGGTGCTGCGTGCCGCCACCGAGGTGCGCCGCTCGCACATCCTCGTGTGCGACGACGCGCTCACCACCCGCTTCGCCATCAAGTCGCTGCTGGAGATCGCCGGCTACTCGGTGGTGACGGCCGGGGACGGCGAGGAGGCGCTGGGCATCCTCGAGCGCACGCCGTGTCAGCTCGTGGTGAGTGACTGGCAGATGCCGCGCCTGGATGGCATCGGGCTGACCCGCCGCATCCGCGCCCACCCCAAGCTGTCGCACCTGCCCGTCATCCTCTGTACCTCGCTGGACAGTCCGCAGGAGCGGGCCGCCGGCCTGGAGGCGGGGGCGGATGGCTACCTCGTCAAGCGCGAGGTGGAGCGCGGCAAACTGTTGGATCTGGTCCGCCAGTTGCTCCCCTCGGGCGCCTGAAGCAGGCGAGGAGACGGGGCCCTCCCTGGAGGGCGGGGTCCCTTCTCCTCCCGTCCCGGCATGTGCACCTTGCCGGGACCAGGAGGCGGCGTGGAGGAGCAGGTCGCACTATGGATCGCGGGATTCTCGTATCCGGCGGTGTTCCTGCTCCTCGTTCTGTGCGGAGTGGGCGCGCCGCTGAGCGAGGAGTTGATCATCATCACGGGTGGACTGGTGGTCGCGCGCAGTGGCGCGAACCTCCCGGTGATGGTGTTCGCCGCCTATGTGGGGGTCATCGCCGGGGATAGTGCGCTGTACCGGATTGGCCGCTCACTGGGGCCCCGGGTGTTCTCGCATCCCAAGCTGTCGAGGATGCTGACACCCGCGCGCATCGAGTTCCTCCAGGGGATGTTCGCGCGCAGGGGCGCGGTGTCGGTGTTCCTCGCGCGCTTCCTGCCGGGACTGCGCGCTCCGGCGTTCCTGCTGGCGGGGGCCTCCGGGCTGCCCTACCGCCGCTTCTTCCTGGCCGATGCCCTGGCGGCGTGGGTTCCCGCCCTGGGCATGACGTGGCTGGGCTTCCGGTTCGGTCCCCAGGTGCTCGCGGACGTGCAGGGCGGCCTGCGGTGGCTGCTCCTCGCGGCGGTGATGGTGACCGTGAGCGTGCTCGCCGTGCGCTGGGGGCGGCGCCGGGCGGCGTTGCGCACCACGCGCGTGGTGCAGGCTCCCGAGGGAGAGCCCTGAGGTCACTTCCTGGGCCGCGTGTACATCCCAACCTCCGCACCGACTCCGACAAGCGTGGGACATTCAGTGCTCGTGCCTGCAGCGGCCGAGGAAGTGGACCAGTTCCGTGTGGAACCACTGTGGTGCGTCCAGCATCAGCCAGTGACTCGTGTGCGGCAACGTGGAGTGGGACAGCCCGGGCCGCTGGCCCACCAAGGTCTCCGGGCCGGTGGTGGCCGCCAGCGCGTGGGTGGGTCCGGTGAATCGCTCGAAGGCCTCGTCCGGGTTGTAGAGGAAGAGCGACTCCATGTTTCCGGCGATGGCCTCCCGCCGCGAAGTCCGCAGTGTCTTCATGACCAGCGCGCGTGTCTTCTCCTTCGCCTCGAGGAGCAGGGGCGTGAACCAGTGTTCGTGGAAGCCGCCGTACTTCGCCGCGCTGAAGTTCTCGAGCCAGGCGTCCACCTGGGCCTTCTCCTGGCGGCGCAGGTCTCCCACGGGATCGACATAGAGGAGCCCCGCGAGCCGCTCGGGGTAGTACGAGGCGAAGGCGCCGGCCACCGCGGCCCCGAAACCGTGGCCCACCAGGACGAACTTCTCGGGCAGCAGCGCGTCGGCGATGGCGGCGACATCCTCCACCGAGGCCTCCACGCCGAAGGGGCCGTGGCCGCCGCTGCTCTCGCCCATTCCGCGCTGGTCGAACGAGACGCTGCGGGTCGCGAGGCCGTGCTGCGTCTCGGCCCAGTGCGTCCGGTCGGCGGCGAAGTCGTGCACGAAGAGGACGGGGATGCCGCCGTCGCCTTCGACTGTCGCCATCAGCCGCCCCGCGGGTCCGGGCACGGTCACCGTCGTCGCTTCCTTGTGCTTCATCGTGTCTGCTCCCGGCCCCCGCTGTGGGCCGGGCCAGCTTCGGAGTCTGTCCTACTGCTTCGAGAACGAGTAGCTGCCGGGGCTCATGCGCTCACCTTCGAACATCGTGAGCGTGGGCCTATGCGCCTTCCGCCTCGAGCAGCGCCGCGAGGAACAGCTCGTAGGTCAGCTCGGCCACGGGCCGCTTCTCGCGGCGGGCCTGGGTGCGGAGCGCCTTGGGCAGCGAGCACGGTTTGCCTTGCTCGCCATCGCGCATCTTCACATATCCGCGCTCGGAGAACCCGACCACGAGCCATCCCCGTTTGCGGAGTGCCTGGCTGAGGTCATCGGTGAGCTGGTGGTGGACGGCCTTGGCCATCGGCAGCAGGCCGAAAATATCGCTCGACCAGCCGCGCTCTTCCTCGCGCCAGCCCTTCGCGCGCAGGTAGTTGGCCTTGCGGGCGATCGACAGTCCTCCGACGTGGCGCTCGAGCTTCACAGGGACGCGCGGGTCAGCGGACCATCGAAGCTCTGCCCCTCGCACTCGACATAGGCGTGGTCGCCAACGAGGGTCAGCGACAGCTTGATCCGCCGGGAGTCGAAGCCGGAGAGCGAGCGCAGCAGGTCGGAGTCGATCGCGGCGAGCTCGGCCTTGGCCACGCGCAGGGCCTTCGCCTCACGTGCCTCGGTGAGGAACGCCTCGAGCCGCTGGGGGGACTCGAACAGCACCGACACCTTCGCGTGCGGGTTCTGGTCCACCGCGCGCTGGATCTTCACCGGGTCCGCCTTGCCCACGCGCACCCAGCTCGTGACCAGGCCGGTGTAGTCGCGGCATTCGAGGTCTGGCTCCTCGGGCTCGCCCAGTCCCTTGCCGAAGGCCAACCGCTCCTCCCAGAGCCAGCAGTACGCGAGCACCCGCAGCCAGACGCGCTGCATGGTCTCGGACGGGTGGCGTGCGACCTTGAAGCTCAGCTGGGGCTGGTCGATGGCGCGATCGACATGGCTCAAGGCGATCTGGAAGTCGTACAACGTCGGAGCGAGGGTCATCGGAGCGAGCTATAGCGCATCCGCTAACCCGGGAGGCGCGGGAGCAGCACGGCCAGCTCGAGCCCGGGACCCTCCTGCACGGAGACCCGGGCCTGCCATCTCCGCCCGAGCCGCTCCAGGGACTCGAGCGCTCTGCCCGGCAACGGGAGCTGCGTCCGGGCCTGGACGAGCAACCGCCACGCATCCACTCCGTCCGGTGCGTCCACCCGGAGCACCACTTCCGAGGCCCCGGCCCCCGACAACAGCCGCTCCAGGGTTCGCATCAACAGCGCGGAGCCCGTTCGCGGCATCTTCAGCAGCACGGGTCCCAGGGGTAGCTCCAAGCTCGCGGCGCCGGGCCGACCCGGCCCGAAGGTGGCGCTCAACAACGCCCGCTAATCCTCCGCGGGGACGTCCTCGCCCGAGGGCCGTTGCTGGAGACGGACATTCATCTCTCCCGCCGCCCGGCCCATGCGCTCGAGGTAGCGCTGCATGGACGGGGTGAGCGCGCCGGCCATGCCCTTGGTCATCATGTCGATATAACCCTGGATCACCAGCAGCGGCGTGCGCAGGTCATGGGCCGCGCGGGACCAGGCCCGCTCCCGGTGCGCCAGCCGCTCCATCAGCCGCAGCCGCTCCAGGCGCAGCCGCTTGTGCTCGGCCTTCGCCGCATCCTCCCGCTCGCGGCACGCCAGCAACGCGCCGCCCAGCTCCGTCAGACGGGCGAGGTGCCGCCGATCCTCTGTATCCACACAGGGCGTGCCCAGCACCAGCGCCGTGCGCCCATGCTTCATCATCTGAAGGGGATGGGCCCGGGCCGGCACCGGAGGCGCCACACCCGCGAGCGCCACGCACCGGCCATCCGCGTACAGCGCGGCTCCAGGCGTCTCCGTCAGACGCACCACCGACTCCACGAGCGCGGACAGTCCTGCCCTCGCCCCGTGGTGCAGCGCCCGCTCGGCCACGGCCGAGACTGTTCGCTCCACCTCCGAGGCGCTGACACTCCGCCCCACGCGCCACCCGATCCAAGCACCCGCCTGCACACAGGAGGAATGGCCACGGTCGGCGAACGGCGCAATGCATCCCAGTGTGGGAAACAAAAGCGTGACGGAGGGAAAACCCTTTCCCACTCATTCCCCCCGCCACCCAACCTTTTTACTGGACTGCGGGGATTCCTCGTCCCCAAACCCCGCCTTTCCCTGCGTTTACGCTGGCCGAGCACTTGCTATCGCTCACGTCCGGGATGGGACGGGGTGGAATGGGGACGCTGGGATACTACTCGACGATCGCAAGGCTCGCGCCGGCAGGACTCGCCCGGGGGATGGCACGGCGGGTTCAGGGAGTGGCGCGGCAGGCCCTCTATCGGAGGCGCGAGCGGCTCGATGAGCCGGGACTGCTGGAGGCCTTCGGGGCCGCCACCTCGGAGGAACTGGCCGAGCGGGCGCTGACCTCGCGCCCGGGCAATGCCTGGTGCGAGGTGGGGCAACGGGCCTCCGTCCTGGAGGCGCTCGCGGCCCTGCCCGGCGCCAGCGAGCGGGCCCTGGAGCGGGCCCGGGCCGCGCTCAGGGGCGAGTTCGACGTCTTCGGCACCCGGGTGTGCTTCGGCGAGGGCCGGCCAGTGGACTGGAGCAGGGAGCCGGTGAGCGGCTACCGCTACCCGGTCGTCCCGGTGGAGCAGCTGCGGCTGGCCCAGCCGGGGGTGGATCCGAAGTTCCCCTGGGTGCTCGGCCGGTTGGATTGTCTGGTGGCGCTCGGTCAGGGCTACTGGGTGGCGCGCGACGAGGAGGCGCGCCGGGGCTTCGCGCGGGCCTTCGTGACGCGGACCCTGGATTTCCTCCAGGCCAACCCGGTGGGGCAGGGCGTCCACTGGACGTGCGCCATGGAGGTGGCGCTGCGTGCGGCCAACCTGGCGCAGGCGCTGGTGATGTTCTCGGACGCGCCCGAGGCGCGCAGGCCGGAGTTCCTCGTGCCGGTGCTGGAGTCGCTCTCCGAGCACACCGCCTGGGTGGAGGCGCACCTGGAGGATCAGGGCGCGGTGCCCAACAACCACCTCGTGTCCAACCACGTGGGCCTGCTGGTGGCGGGCGTGCTCTTCCCGGAGCTGCCGGACGCGCCGAGGCAGGTGGCGCGCGCGGTGGCGGGGCTGCGCACGCAGATGGAGGCGCAGGTGCACCCCGAGGGCACGTCCTTCGAGGGCTCCATTCCCTACCACCGGCTGTCGGTGGAGCTCTTCACCCTGGCGCTGCTGGTGGCGCATGGACGGGGCGTGGACCTGGGCTCGCGGTACACGGCGCGGCTGCACCGCATGTACGAGGCCTCGCACGCCTGGTGCTCCGAGCGGGGACTGGCGCCGCAGGTGGGCGACAACGACTCGGGCCGCGTCTTCCCCTTCCAGGAGAGGGATCCGCGCGAGCAGGGCTACCTCGCACCCCTGGGGGCCGCGCTCTTCGGTGACGCGAACCTGGCGGAGGGGACGTTCCCGGACGAGGCCGCCTGGCTGCTGGGACTGTCGGGTCTCGAATGCTTCCGGGCGCTGCCCAAGGCAAGGCCCGCGAGCTCGGTGAGCTTCCCCGCGGGAGGCTTCCACGTCCTGCGCGGGGCGGGCGCGGTGGTGACGGTGAGCGCTGGCGCGCAGGGACAGCACGGCGTGGGCGGGCACAGCCACAACGACAAGCTCTCCTTCGAGCTGCACCTGCACGGGCGGCCCGTCATCGTGGATCCGGGCACGGGCACGTACACGCGGGATCCGCTGGTGCGCAACGCGTTCCGCTCCACCGCCGCGCACAACACGCTCGAGCTGGACGGCGTGGAGCAGGCTCCGTTGGATCCACACCGGCTGTTCGCGCTGCCCGAGGCCGCTCGGGCCCGCGTGCAGGTGTTCCAGCCCGGCGCGGAGCTGGAGCGCCTCACCGCGCGGCACGATGGCTACCGCGCGCTGTCTTCTCCGGTGGGCGTGGAGCGCACCTTCGTGCTCGACAAGCGCGAGCGTGCGCTCGGGGTGACGGACGCGCTGGTGGGGGTGGGGCTTCACGATGTGAAGGGGAGGATCCACCTTCCGGACCGCGAGGCGCGAATGAGGGCGCCAACGTCCGAGGAGCTGGCGCGGGCGCTGCGTGTCCCGGAGGCGCCGAAGGGATTCGAGACATTGGGTGTGGAATTGGGGCCGGCGGAGGCACCGGAAGCACTGGTGCTCTTCGCGGTGGGCCTGGAGCCACGGTTGGAGCCAGCCCGGTACTCGCCGGGGTACGGCCTCGTGGTGCCGTCGCAGGTGGTGGTGTTCCGGGGGCGGGTGTCGCCTCCGGTGTGTCTGAGGTGGGTGGTCGTCTTCAAGTGAAGACTCGTGACGGGGTGTGACGGGGGGGACCCGCACGCCTTCAGGAGAGGTGAGTCAGATGCGCGTCATGGTGAGCCCGCTGCTGGAGAAGATCCGCCGGCGGGAGGCGAGGGTGGGCGTGGTGGGGATGGGCTACGTGGGTCTGCCGCTCGGTATGGCGTTCGCGGAGGCCGGCTTCCCCGTGATGGGGCTCGACGTGGATACGCGGAAGGTGGACAACATCAGCAAGGGGGTGAGCTACATCAAGCACATTCCCAGCGCACCGCTGGCGGAACTGACGAGCAAGGGCAAACTCAAGGCGACCACGGACTTCGCGAAGGCTCGCGAGATGGATTGCATCATCATCTGCGTGCCCACGCCGCTGACGGCGTCGCGTGAGCCCGACATGAGCTACATCGTGAAGACGGGCGAGGCGCTGTCGCCCCACGTCCGTCCCGGTCAGCTCTTCATCCTCGAGTCCACCACGTACCCGGGGACCACGGATGAGGTCCTCAAGCCCCTGCTGGAGAAGAGCGGTCTGAAGGCGGGCGTGGACTTCCACCTGGCCTTCAGCCCCGAGCGCGAGGATCCGGGCAACAAGAGCTTCAACACCAAGACGATCCCGAAGATCGTCGGTGGCCACACCCCGGCGTGCCTCGAGGTGGCGCAGGCGCTCTACTCGAGCGCGCTCAAGGAGACGGTGGCCGTGTCCTCCACCCGCGTGGCCGAGCTGGCCAAGCTGCTGGAGAACATCTACCGCTGCGTCAACATCGCCATGGTCAACGAGATGAAGATGCTCTGCGACCGGATGAACATCGACGTGTGGGAGGTCATCAACGCCGCGGCGACCAAGCCCTTCGGCTTCCAGGCCTTCTACCCGGGCCCGGGCCTCGGCGGTCACTGCATCCCGATCGATCCCTTCTACCTGACGTGGAAGGCGCGTGAGTACGAGTTCCACACCAAGTTCATCGAGCTGGCCGGCGAGGTGAACACGCAGATGCCGTACTACGTGGTGACTCGCACCATGGAGGCGCTCAACAAGAACAAGAAGACGCTCAACGGGGCGAAGGTGCTGTGCCTCGGCGCGGCGTACAAGAAGGACATCGACGACATGCGTGAGAGCCCGAGCCTCCGGGTCATCACGCTGCTCAAGGAGAAGGGCGCCGAGGTCGACTACCACGACCCGTACGTGCCCCGCCTCGAGGAGGGCCACGGCTTCCACTTCACGATGCAGTCGGTGCCGTTGCACCCGGAGACGATCGGCAACTACGACGCCGTCGTCATCCTCACGGACCACTCGAGCATCGACTACAACATGGTGGTGAAGCAGTCGCGGTGCGTGGTGGACACGCGCAACGCCTGCAAGAACGTGGGCCCGGGCCGCGAGAAGGTCACCAAGGCCTGAGAGACAGCCAGGCGTGAAGGCGGACCGGCCCGGTTGCCGTTTCCGCCCGAACGCCGGAGGCCCCGCTTCGACGCCTTGAGGGGGGGCGCCGGGGCGGGGCCTCCGCTTTTTCACGGACGCCGGGTGCCGGGCGGGCCGCCCTCGGGGAGGGCCAGGTCCTCGGACGCGTAGTACGCGAGGACCTGCTGCCGGTACTCGGGCCGCGAGTACACGTCCGGGCGGGGCCGCTCGATGACGTCCACGAGGACGCCCGCGGTCTCCTCGACGGATTGCGCGCCGGGAATCTTCCGCGAGTCCACGCCACCGCCGAGCGCGTTCACTCCGAACTCCGTGGCCACCACACCGGGCAGGAAGGTGGTGACATGGATGTCCGGGTACTGCTCGCGCAATTCCTGGCGCAGGTTGGCCGTCAGCGCGTTGAGTGCGTGCTTGGCCGCGTTGTAGGCCGAGCGCACCGGGACGTACGGCACCCGGCCCAGCATGGACGAGACGTTGATGAGGTGCCCCGTCCCGCGCGCCTGGAAGTGCGGCAGCACCGCCTGGATGCCGTAGAGGGCGGACTTGACGTTGACGCGCATCATCTCGTCGAAGTCCTCGTCGGTGAGCTGGGAGACGAGCTTGCTGATGCCGCGCCCGGCGTTGTTCACCCAGACATCCACGCGCCCGAAGCGGGCGAGCGCCGCGTCCAGGATGCGCTGCACGTCCTCACGCCGCGACACATCCGCGACGACCGGGAGCGCCTCGGGGCCCACGCGCGCCGCCACCTGGCGCAGCTCGGGCTCGCGCCGCGCGGCGAGCACCACCTTCCAGCCCTTCTTCCCCACCTGCTCCGCCAGGGCGGCCCCGATGCCCGAGCTCGCCCCGGTGATCACCACCACTTTGTCGTCCATGAACGTCTCCTGAGGAATCCCCGCTCGCGGTGCTGTCTATCCCCGTGCCCCTGGACCGTCCAGGCAAGCGACGCGAGGGGGTTTTCACCCGGCGTTCATGCGAGGTGGAACATGCCGGCTGGGGCGGGCTCGGCTAGAGTCGGGGGGTGCGAACCCGAAACTGGACAGTCCTTCCCCTGCTCGCCGCCTCCGTTCTGCTCACCGCCGCCGCGCCCCCTCCGGACGCGCGTGTGGCACTGCTGGACGCGATGGCGGAGGAGCTTCAACGCAACCAGAAGCAGCTCAAGCTGCAGAACCACGAGCCGCCGTACTTCATGAGCTACCAGCTCAAGGAGGGCGAGCAGGCCGGCATCGTCGCCCGGTACGGGGCGATCTTCCTGGATGACACGTACCACGATCGCAAGCTGTACGTGGACGTGCGGGTGGGCTCGTACGACTTCGACAACTCGGGCCCCGAGGAGTACGACTTCTTCGGCGGCGGCAAGGGCTCCAGCTACATCGCCAACAAGGACGCTCCCGTCGATGACTCGCCGCTGGCGCTGCGCACCGCGCTGTGGCTGGTGACGGACGAGAAGTACAAGGCCGCGCTCTCGCAGTTCCTCAAGAAGAAGGCGGACAACGTCTACGCGGTGGAGGAGCCGAGCAAGACGGCGTCCTTCTCCAAGGAGAAGCCGGTCACGTACGTGCAGCCTGCGGTGGCCTACCCGTTCGACCACGACCGGTGGGTCCGGGTGGCGCGCGAAGTGTCGGCGCGCTTCAAGGCGCACCCGGAGATTTTCGACTCGGAAGTGCGGGTGACGGCGGAAAAGACGAGGCGCCTGTTCGTGTCGACGGAGGGCAGCCGAATCGTGTCGGAAGAGACGATGTACGGGCTGCACGTGATGGCGGTGACGCGCGCCGAGGACGGGCAGCTGCTGGACAACTCGCGCAACTACTACTCGCCCACCGAGGCGGGACTGCCGGACGACAAGAAGCTGGCCGAGGCCGCCAACAAGGTGATCGAGGAGCTGCTGGCGCTGCGCAAGGCACCGGCGATCGATCCGTACACGGGCCCGGCGATCCTCGCGGCGGAGGCTGCGGGGGTGCTGTTCCACGAGACGATGGGGCACCGGCTGGAGGGAGATCGGCAGGATGGGGGAAGGGGAGGGGAAGACGTTCCGGGGCCAGGTGGGCAAGCTGGTGCTGCCGCCGTTCATCACGCTGGTGGATGACCCGACGGTGCGCACGCTGCGGGACGAGCCGCTCAATGGCTTCTACGTGTACGACGAGGAGGGCGTGAAGGGGCAGCGGACGGTGCTGGTGGAGAAGGGAGTGCTGAAGGGCTATCTGCTGTCGAGGCGGCCGGTGGAGGGTTTCCTGCAGTCGAACGGGCACGGGCGCAGCCAGGGCACGCGCAAGCCGGTGGCGCGCATGGCGAACCTGATCGTCGAGTCGTCGAAGCAGGTGGATGACGCGGAGTTGAAGAAGCAGCTGATCGCCGAGGCGAAGCGTCAGGGCAAGCCGTACGGGCTCATCATCCGGGACATCACGGGTGGCAACACGAACACGTCGAGCTACGGTTACCAGGCGTTCAAGGGCGTGCCGCGGATGGTGTACCGGGTGGACGTGAAGACGGGGCAGGAGTCGCTGGTGCGCGGGGTGGAGATCGTGGGGACGCCGCTGTCGTCGATCAACCGGATCATGTCGACGGGCCGCAAGCAGGGCATCTTCAACGGCTACTGCGGAGCGGAGAGCGGAAACGTGCCGGTGTCCACGGTGGCGCCGGCGGTGCTGCTGCAGGAGATCGAGTTGCAGCGCACGGTGGAGGGCAAGGACCGTCCCCCTATCCTGCTCAGCCCGACGGCGGCCACTACCGCCAGCGATGAAGTGAAGTAGGCGCCACGGGGAGAAAGGTTCAAATCCTGTCTCCGTGACCACCTAAGCAGTCGGAATCATTCGGTTACGGGCTGGAGGCCTTCTGGGTCTCCAGCCCGTCTCCATTTTGGGCTTCCAACCTCGTCCCCTCCAGCATACGGATGGCCTCCGACTTGGCCGCCGGGCGATTCCCGGGTGGTGCCAAGCCAGAACGCCTGATATGGCCACCCGCTAGCCGATCCACGCAGGAGAGAAGCTTTGAGCTACCAGTCACGCTCGCTCTACAAGATCATCGAAGCGATCAACAACCGCAGCTTGTTCCTCCCTCACATCCAGCGTCCCTTTGTCTGGTCGAAGGAGCAGATGCAGCGTCTCTTCGACAGCTTGATGCGCAGCTATCCCATCCAGACGATGCTGTTCTGGCGGACCAAGGACGAGATCAAGGCACGCAGGTTCATGCCGGAACTCAAGTGGGAGGCAGATCTCCACCTGCTTTACGACAATGATGCGAGCAAGCCAGGGATCGAGAAGACCTTTGTGCTCGATGGTCAGCAACGAATCCAGACGCTCTACACGCTGTTCTCTGGCGGCGTTTACGTTGATGACAAGCTGCCCATTGAAGAGGCCTATGTCGATGTGACCAGTGGAACCAGCGTCGATGCCAGAGGGCTCTTGTATCACCTGGAATTCTCAGCGACGCCCAAACCCCTGCCCTTCTATCGCTTGCGTGACCTTCGCGAGCGCGATGACAGGAAAGCGGCATTCGACATCAGCTCTGCCCTCAATGATGCGCTTGACACCCAGTTGATCGCGGAGTCCCCCGAGGCTCGAAGGAAACGACAGAGTCAGGTTCATCGAAACCTGTCTCAGATTCACACGCTCCTGAGGAACGACGGCTACTTCTGGGTCGAGGAACTTGATGGCGTGGCCAACGACTACCCTTATACGAAGATCCTCGAAATCTTCGTTCGCGTGAACTCCGGTGGTACCAAACTGGACGCGGCGGACCTGATGTTTGCCGCCATCAAGAGCGTCTGGGAGCCGATCGAGAAAAACATCGAGGAAGCGGTTACGGCTCTCAACAACGACCGGCTCGCTTTCGAGAAGGATTTCGCGCTCAAGTGTCTGGTAACGGCCCATGGACGCGGTGCCACACTGACCCCCGACAAGTTCAACTCCCAGGCAGGCGATGCGCTCCTTGCCGACATCAAGACCCACTGGCAACGCGCCGAGGACACCTTTGATCAGTTGCGAGACTTCATCGTCAACGATCTCAAGATCTACTCGACCAAAGTCATTCGTAGCCACAACAGCTTCGTCCCGCTCTTCGACTACCTCTACAACAATCCAAAGCCTGATCCCGTGAGCCGTGCCTGGATGGTGGCCTACTACTACAAGTCACAGCTTTTCAATTGGTACTCCTCGGGCACAGACGGGACGATTGATGCCCTTCACGGCATTGTCGGCAAGCCGCTTAAGGAGTTTCCGCTCGTCGCAATCAAGAGCTACTTCGCGCCGTCCTCCGACGTCGAGGTCAAGCGCTCACACCTTGAGGACATGCGGCTCCGGTACATCTTCCTAAACATGGTATACGTCTCCCGCTTCGGTACCAGCCCGTTCAATGTCTCCTCCGAGAACAACGAGCCACAGATTGACCACATCTACCCTCAGAGCATGCTGAGGTCGAAGCTCAGTTTCGCCACAAGCGACATCAACCATCTCGGCAACTACCGCTTCATCGGTGCCTCCGACAACCTCCGCAAGCGCGCCGAACTCCCGGCCAGCTACTTCGCGAGGCTCATGCAGTCCGGCGTTGATATCTCTCACCACCTGCTCGTCGACAGGTTTGCTCAAGACCCGAGCAAGCTTGTGTTCGATCGGCCCACCTATCTGACCTTCCGTAACGAGCGTCTCGACAAGATCTTCGATATCGCCAAGAAGATCGTAAATCCCGAGCTACCCTGACAGGGGAACTCGGCCTGCCCCTCCTCTCGCGTCAGTGCCTTGGCAAACGGTGCATCCCCACCCTCGACAGGCGCCGCTGTGAAACGAGAGCATGGGAGAGGTGGGCCAACCGTCTGCGGCTCCGAATCCGCTGGGCCTTCCCACCCACGGGCTCTCTACTTGGCCTGCTTCGATGGCCTCGATGCGGCCGTGAGCCAGCGGATGGTAGTTCGAGGTGTCGAGAACGACCGTCTCGGCGGGCACCGCGGCGAGTAGCGGCGCTATATCCGGGATGCGGTTGAGGGGGAGCGAGAGAATGCCCATAGCGGCGTGCGCTCCATCGTCGACTCCACCGTCGCAGCCTGGGCCGGGCTCTTGAGCCTGCCCCGGTTTTGTGGACACACTTCATAAGTCGGCTACACGGGAGGTAGTGTGGGCCTGCCCCGGTGACGTGGACAGCGGGGTTGATGGTGACAACGCCGTTGACACTCACCGGGCGGCGCTGACGCGTCGGTTGACACGTCAGACAACCCGTCTGACACAGGCGTTCCGCGCGGTGCGGGCCCTCCGCTACTCGGAGAGGCTCGCGGCTGCGAACTGGCATTTGTCTTGCTGTGGTGCGCTCGCTCGAGGCTCTCACTCAACGCAGGAACAGGAGACATCCATGCTGCTCAAGGACAAGGTCATCATCGTCACCGGCGCCACGTCTGGCATTGGAGCCGCTACCGCCATGGAGGCGGCCCGGCAGGGCGCCCGGGTGGTGCTCGCCGGCCGCCGCGAGGAGAAGGGAGAGGCGTTGGCGGGTTACATCCGAGCCAACGGAGGCCATGCGCTCTTCGTCCGCACGGATGTCTCGAAGGAGGCCGACATCGAGGCACTCGTCGCGCGCACCGTTCGCGAGTACGACCGGCTGGATGGTGCCTTCAACAACGCTGGCATCCCCGGCCCCCTTGGGAAGCTCGCGGACCTCCCGCCGGCCGAGTACCGCCAGCTCATGACGGTCAACCTGGACTCCGCCCTCCTTTGCATGCGCTACGAAATCCAGGCGATGAAGAAGCGCGGTGGCGGCTCCATCGTCAACTGCGCCTCCATCCTCGGAGTCGTCTCCGGGCCCGGCTTCAGCGCCTACTCGTCGGCCAAGCATGGATTGCTGGGCATGACCAAGGCCGCGGCCCTCGACTATGCGACGGAGGGCATCCGCGTGAACGCAGTGCTGCCCGGTCCGATCGAGACGGAGCTCTGGGGCCACGTCGACCAGGGCGAGCAGCTCCGCCATGCCTTCGTCGAAGGCGTGCCAATGCAGCGCGCCGCCCGCTCGGAGGAGGTGGCCAGGCCGGTGCTGTTCCTGCTGTCCGACTGGTCCTCGTACGTCACCGGCACGACGCTCGCCATCGACGGCGGGTATACGGCCCGGTAAGGCCCCCGGCCACTCGTGAGGCAGGGGCCCAGTCGTGCACCCGCGACCGGGCCCACGGTCATGGCGGAGCCCGTGCCTGTCAGCGCAACCAACCGATGAAGAGCGTGTTGGTGGGCCCGGGCCAGAACGAGGCGGGCGCCAGGGCGATACCGCGCGCGAGGAGCTCGTGCACCGGCAGCTCGCTCTCAGAGTTCGCAGAAGAGAGCAGAATCGCGCGAGCCTGTGGGTATGACTTCGTGGTGGGGGGGAGCACCGAGGAGCACAAGGCCGCGCTGATGCCAGCACTCGAAGAGGCGGGCCTGCAGATCAAGGTCGTGGTGACGAGGTGCAAACGCTGACGTCGCAATGTCTGGGCGACGCGCATGGTGTACTGCCGCGCATAGCGGCTTCAGGTCAACCCCTGGCCGTGAGTACCAATACTCCTTCTTTCCGAGCTTCGGCTTTCCGGAGGGCGTGGGGGATGAAGGAGAAGAGCTCCTCGGGGTGGACACGGGTGTTGTTCCCGCCTCTCAACCACCTCCGGGCCCGGGCGAGCATCTCCGGGGAGGGGCGTTCGAGCACTGCCTCCAGGGCTGGCAGAAGCTCGCCAACGTCGCTCGGGGCTACGAAGAGGGCGCCGAAGTGGCCGGGTAGGTCTGCCACCTGCGCTGCCCCCAAGCCGAAGTACAAGGCGGCGGGGGCTGGGACGCGGTCGGTTATCATCAGGTTGCCATTGTCCTCGTCGAGCTGGATGCCCCAGCCGTTCGCCTCCGTGCCCGTTCTGATGAATCCCTGACCGAATGCACTCAGCGCCTCCGGACGGAAGAGCTCCTCGAACTCTTCGGTCCCTTCGGGGAATGTCCAAGAGCCAGGATGGGCAGGATCGGGAATAGCCTCGGGAGAAAGGGAACCTGGGTCCTCGCGCCAGCGGTTTAGTACCTGTCGCGCGGTCGGGTTCACAGGCGAGGCGGCCACAGCTGCATCGAAGCTCGACGCAACCTCCGAGGAGTGCTCGGGGGGTATGCAGACAGAGAGCCAGAAGAAGGGTACGCCCATTGCGAAAGCATATTCCTCCCTCGCGAGAGGAGCATAGGCGGCATGGGAGCCCTGTTGCGGGGGAGGGCCGGGGTAGGTGGTGGGCCAGGAGGGCCTTGAGACATGTCCTGGACGGTGAAGGATGCCCGCCCAAGGAGGACTGTACGTCGCGCTCCAGGCGCACCACTGCCTTGCGCGGGCGACCGGTTGCTGCGAGCTGCTCGAGTCAAGCTCTGGACCTGAGGCGGCCTGGCGCCGGGCGTGTGCGATTGGATGCAGGCTCGCCCCTTCAGGCGGATTGCCCCATCGACGGGCTGACATGAGGTTGCGCCCCATCCCTACCGGAGGGGGCGCATATGGAACAGACCAGGAGAAGAGCCACGTGGCTCGCGTGTTGGGGTGCGGCCTTGCTCGGAACGCTGGCGCTCGCGTGTGGACCGACGCCAGAGGACGAGCCGGACGTCGAGAACCTGTCACTCGAGGCCGGGACGGACGGCGTGCGGTCGCTGGGCTCGGAGGCACGGCTCTCCTCTGGCGTCTCCAGCCCCTTCGACGTGAGCCGGCCCGTCCTGGAGGCGCAACGCACGGGCTCCCCCGGGCCCTCCGTGGCCTTCGACGGCAAGGTGTACCTGGTCGTCTGGAGGGACGAACGCACCGGCGGCGTCTTTGGCTCGCGCGTGAAGCCCAATGGTCACATCCTCGACCCGGCGGGCATCCCGCTCAACCTCACCACCGGCATCTCGGGAGGCCGCCCCCGCGTGGCGTATGACGGCACCCAGTTCGTGGTCGTCTGGGTGAGCTCGGATGGCATCTTCGGCGCCCACGTGGAGGGCGACGGAGACGTGCGCCGTCACTTCACCCTCGGTTTCAGCGACGAGGCGGGCGGGCCACCCGGTATCGCCTGTACGAAGAAGCTGTGTCTGGTGGTCTTCACCTTCTCCGGTGACGACGAGAACGTCGTCGTCGCCGCGCGCCTGGACTCCAGGGGCACGGTGCTCGACCGGCGGTCGCTCTCACCCGGGTTCAACAACGCGTTCGATCCCGCCGTGGCGTGGGACGGAAGACAGTTCGTGGTCGTCTGGAGCGACGAGCGCGGCGGGGACGAGGGAGACATCTATGGGTCTCGCGTCAGGAAGGACGGCACGGTGTTGGACGGAATAGGTGTGCCCCTCATCGAGGTGCCCGCTGGCCAGGTCCGCCCCGACGTGACCTGGACCGGGGAGCGCTTCCTCGTCGTCTGGGAGGACGGCCGTGACGGGGAGCCGGACATCTACGGCGCGCGGGTGCATGGCGACCTGAGGGTGGTGGAGCCCACGGGCTTTCCCATCGCCACTCATCCTGGAGCCCAGTCCGCCCCGCGGCTGGCTCACGACGGCCGCGAATCGCTCGTCGCCTGGGGCGACATCCGCGGCGAGGACTTCCTCATTCGTGGCGCCCGCGTGTCGGATGATGGGGAGGTGCTGGAGCCGGCGGGATTCTCCCTGCCGTCCTCCGGGGACTCCCCGAAAGCGAGCGCCCCGGCGGTGGCCTCGAACGGCCGCCACTACTTCGTCACCTTCAGCGCCCAGGCCGAGGACGCCGAGCCCTTCGGCGCGGGGAGCCACATCCTCGGAACCCGGGTGAAGCACGACACGACGGTCCAGGACTCGCCGCCGCTTCTGTTCACCCGCTCGGCCACCGCGCAGGAACTGGCCGCCTCCGCGTATGGCGATGGCCAGTATCTGGTCGTCTGGCGGGAGGCTCGTGCCGACGAGGAGGAGCGGCTGCTGGCCACCCGTGTGCGCACGGATGGCCGCCGCCTCGGCTCCCCCGTCCTGTTGCCCACCGGGCTCAATCCCGGAACCATCTCGGTGGCCTTCAACGGAGCCACCTTCCTCGTGGTCTGGGATGAAGACGTCTCGCCGGATACCTTTGAACGAGACGTCCGGGGGGCCCGGGTGAGCAGTGCGGGCGTACTGCTGGATGCCACCAGCCTGCCCATCGCCGCGCTGGAGGACACCCAGACCCATCCCTCGGTGGCCTCCTCCGGGGATGGGTTCCTGGTGGTTTGGGAGGACGGGCGGACCAGCGGCGAGTTCGGCAACGTCACCGACCTTTTCGGGACTCGCGTCAGCTCCGCCGGCGCGGTGTTGGACCCTGGCGGCTTCCTCATCGCGGGCACCCTCGCCACCGAGGAGATGCCCTCGGTCATCGACGCCGGTGGCCACTCCTTCATCTCCTGGGTGCACTTCGACTTCACGGAGTTCGACACGGAGACGAGCATTCGCGGCGCTCGCGTGACGGAGAGCGGCACGGTGCTCGACTCGCCGGGGCTCCTCATCGCTCCGGGGCCGGCCTCCTTCGCGCCGCCCGCGCTCTCCTTCGACGGGACGAACGTGCTGGTGGCCTGGGCGGAAGGTCCGTTCTCGGCCGGCTCGAGGATCTCCGCGGCCCGCGTGAGCGGGAGCGGTGCCGTCCTGGACGCAGTGCCCATCACCGTCGCGATGGGTGAGACGTCCCGGACGCGGCCCACCGCCACGTTCGATGGCTCGAACCATTGGCTGGTATGGGAGGAGAACGGGCAGTCGATCCCCGAGAACGAGCCCGTGGACGTGCACGGCGCGCGCATCCGGCCCGACGGCTCGGTGCGCGACCCCGGTGGGCGGCCCATCGCCCGGCACGACGAGCCCGAGTACAGCCCCCTCGTCGTCTCCGACAGGGCCGGGCGTACGGCGGTGTTCTACACGGAGTTCGTGACGGAAGAGGACGTGATGAACACCCGCGTCCAGGGGCGGAGGCTCACGGGCTCCGGCTCCTCGGTCCGCTGAGGCCCAGGGCCGCGGTCACCCCGCGGACAGCGCCCCGGGCTTTGGCTTTCACCCGCCGGGACGTCACGGTACCGGGAGGATGCGGATGTCCTCCGGGAAGACAGGGTCCACCTCGTACTCGTCGAGGAACTGCGCGCTGAAGCCCTGGATGACGACGCGCTGCCCCTGTTCGAGCCCGCTCACGTCGATGCCCGTGCCGGCATTGACGAACACGAAGGTGGGGCCGGTGCCGTCATCCACCGCGAACTTGAATCCGAAGGGGAGGTCATCCTCGATGTCGCTGACGATGGTGCCCATGATGCGGACGAGGCGGCCCTCGGTCTCCTCGCTCACCTCGGCGGTCTTCACGGGGTGGGGCGGGGGGACGTTCTCCTCACCCAGCACCTCGATGGAGGTCGGGGCCACGCTGAGTACCTGTCCGAAGGAGTTGGTCAGTGTACCCGTCACACGGACCACCTGACCGACCTCGACGTCCGCGTCGAGCGAGTCGAGGATGTAGATGCCGACCTTCTTCTCCTGGATGGCGAAACCATTGTCGTTGGGGAAGAAGGCGCCTGTGAATGAGGTGGCCACACCGACCACCGTCACCGTACTGCCCAGGGGCTGCGCGCGAGCCGCGGCGATGGAGCCGTCTGGAGCCTCCGCCACGACCGGGCCAGGGACGACCAGGGCCGCCATCGCCATCAGGGCGGCCAGGCCGACCTTCCACTGCATCCGTAATGTGAACATGGGGTGCTCCGGGACTGACTTCTGTGAGGAATCGTCGAGCGCCTGCACTCGGTGGCGCGTCCAGGCGTATACGCCGAAGCCCGCGGCGTGGCAGCCGCACCCGGGTCACACGGTTTGTTCAAGTATGAGACGGTCATGTGTGCCGTCTCGGGTTGGGGGCACCTCTCGTCCACGGGTTCAAATCCTGTCGCCCCGGCCATCAGCAACTCCTCCCATCCCAGCGGGCATCGGGTAGCCTCACCGGTCATGCGGATGACCTTCCTTGCCCTGATCCTCCTGCCGCTGCACGCCGTGGCCGCGGTGAAGAACGTCTCGACTGTTGCCCAGTTGCAGTCCGCGCTCTCCTCGGCGCAAGCGGGCGATGACATCGTCCTCGCGGATGGCACGTACACGGTGAACGCCAACCTGAGCTGCGCGGCGGAGGGCACTGTCTCCCAGCCCATCACCGTTCGTGCCGCGAACCGGCACGCCGCGCGCATCCAGTTCAACGCGCTCGAGGGCTTCAAGGTGTCGGGCCGATACTGGACCTTCGATGGCCTGACCATCGAGGGGGTCTGCTCTCAGGACCCCGATTGCGAGCACGCGTTCCATGTCACGGGCCACGCGGAAGGCTTCGTGCTGCGCAACAGCCGCATCCGTGACTTCAACGCGCAACTCAAGGTGAACGCGTCGCCGAATGGCAGTGGCGTCTATGAGATGCCCCACCGGGGCCTCGTGGAGCACAACGAGTTCTACGATACGCACGCGCGCGCGACCTCCAGCCCCGTCACCAAGATCAACATCGACACCGGTGATGACTGGGTGGTCCGCGACAACGACGTGCACGACTTCTCCAAGGTGGGTGGCATCTCCTACGGCGCCTTCATGAAGAGCGGTGGCAAGCGGGGCGTCTTCGAGCGCAACCGCATCCTCTGCGTGAAGGACTCACCGAGCGGAGACACACGCATCGGCCTGTCCTTCGGCGGTGGAGGAACGGGCAATGCGTACTGTGCGCCCGCCTTCGATGCGAGTGTCCCCTGCGACCCCGAGCACACGGACGGAATCATCCGCAACAACGTCATCATCAACTGCTCGGACGTGGGCATCTACCTGAACAAGGCCGCCAACACGAAGGTGCTGTTCAACACACTCATCTCCACCACGGGCGTGGACTTCCGCTTCGCCTCCACCACCGGAGAGGCCCACGGCAACGTGTTGTCCTCGGCCATTCGCACTCGCGACAGCGGCAGCTTCGTTGCCGGCACGAACCTGATGAGCGTGGCCACGGGCACCTGGACCACCTGGTACCAGGCGCCCCTGAGCGGAGATCTGCGACTCAAGGGCAATGTGTCGCAGCTTCTCGGGGCCGCCGAGGCGCGGGCCACGGTGACGGACGACTTCTGTGCCCGCCCTCGTCCCTCGGGAGGGGCCTATACGCTCGGTGCGCTCGAGCACTCGCTGGGAGACTGCGGCGCGGGAACCGGCGCGGACGCGGGAACGGCTTCGGATGGGGGGACCGGCACGGATGCGGGGGAGCCCTCGGACGCGGGGACCGACGGCGGCCACCCCCTGCCGGGCACCGGTGATGGGAATGGGCAGGGCTCCTCGGGTGGGGGCTGCAATGCCAGCCCGGGCCTCACGGCTGGGCTCCTGTTCATCCTGTTGCCGCTGTCCGCCGCATCACGCCGGCGCTGGCGGCGAGCGCATCCGACGGTGGAGCGCTGAGGGGCGCATTCGTACCTGGAGTTGGCGAAACCCGCATGGCGAGGTGCTCCCTCGCGGATTACCAAGGTCCGCATGAAAATCGCCATCGTCGGTCCAGGTGCCATCGGCAGCACCTTCGCCTTCCATCTCTCCCGGGCAGGCCATGAAGTGACGGTCGTCGCGCGTGGCGCACGCCTCGCGTGGCTCGAGAAGGAGCGCGCCATTGTCACCACGGATGAGCGGCGCGCACCGGTCGAAGTGAGCGCTGCTCTCGATACCACCACCCCGTGGGATCTGGTGCTGGTTACCGTGCTCGAATCACAGGTCGATGCGGTGTTGCCCGCGCTGCGACAAAGCGCCGCCAGGCAGGTGATGTTCATGTTCAACACCTTCGCGCCGCTCGACCGGTTGCGTGACGCGGTGGGGGCTCAGCGGTTCGTTTTTGGCTTTCCCGCCATCCTGGCCGAACTCCAGGACGGCAAGCTCAAAGCCCGGGTCATTCCCCGCTCGTTCTCCGCCGTGCAGCTCACCATCGTCACCGACCCGGCATGGGCCGAGACCTTTTCAAGGGCTGGCATTCCCACCGACACCCAGGCCGATATGCACAGCTGGCTGCGCACCCATGCCGCGCTGGTGGTGCCGGTGATGATTACCGCGGACCGTGCTCACAAGCGCGGGTCCGGGCTGTCATGGACGGAATCGCGCCAGCTCGCCTCCGGCCTGGCCGAGGGATTCGAAATCGTTCGTTCCCTCGGCCATCCCGTGACGCCTTCGAACCTGGCGGTCCTCGGCAGGATTCCGGCTCCTGTCCTCACGCTCGGGCTGTGGTTGCTCAGCCGGAACCCCACGATTGTCGCCCTCGGAGGGCAAGGACCCGGTGAAGCGCGCACGCTGATCGACGCCATGGTTGCCGCCGCACCGGCGCGGAGTGCGACGCTTCAATCCCTGAGGCCGTGAGGCCACCCGGCATCCTCTTCTGTGTTCAGGGGGCGGCGGGAGCGGCCACGGGAGCGGGAGCCACCGCGGGCTCCTCGAGCTCGACGAGGCCCTCCCGGTTCACCCCGAGTGCCCGGAGGAACGGGAGCAGGCTGTTGCGCTCGTCCGTCCACCGCTTCTTCGGTGCCTCGGCGAAGGCCAGCCGCTGCACCCGCTTGCCCTCGCGCGTGAAGGTCTCTCCCCGGGTGAATCGCCCGTCCTGGTCGATGACCACCCAGAAGCTGCCGCGCGCGTCGTCCTTCTTCTCCGTCGTCACCAGCGTGGCCGGCAGGCCAGAGGACCACGTGTGCGCCACGGCGATGGGCAGCAGGTCCAGGTGCACGTTGCTGATGTGCAGTGCCAGCACCCCGCCGGGCGCCAGGTGCTTCCGGTAGGCCTCCACCGCCTCCTCGGTGAGCAGGTGCACCGGGATGGAGTCCGAGCTGAAGACATCCACCGCGAGCACGTCGAAGCCCTGCGCCTGGCCGCGCGCCAACTCCTGCTCGAGCAGGATGCGCGCGTCTCCCTCCACCACCTCCACCCGGGCCGGCGTGTCGCTCAAATAGGAGAAGTAGCCGCCCTCGCCCTTGGCCAGGGAGATGATCTGCGGGTCGATCTCATAGAAGCGCAGCGTGTCCCCGGCGCGTCCCAGCGCCGCCGTGGTCCCCACGCCCAACCCCAGGATTCCCACGCGCAGCCCCGGTGGCTGCCCCGTGAGCTCCTTGAGCCGCCGCTGCTCGGTGAGGGCCAGACCCAGCCCACTCTCGGCCGTGTAATAGGCCGTGGGCCGCATGCGCCGCTCGGGCCGCGTGTACTGGAAGCCGTGGATGATGTCTCCGTGCCGCAGCACGAAGGCGTGCTCCTCCTGCTCCCGGCCCAGGGGCTCCGTCACGTGCACCACGCCGAAGAAGCCACGCCAGGAGCCGATCACGTGGCGCTCGTCCGACACCGCCAGCCCGAGCCCGCCAGCCACGAGGAGCAGCAGCAGGGCCGGCACATACCGGAAGGCGGCGCGGGCCACCGTCTCGTCCGGGGCGCGCCGCAGCAGCAGGAGCACCGCCAGGAAGCAGCAGAGGCCCAGCGTGAGGGGGTACTCCAGGTAGACGTTGAAGACGCGAGGGGCCACCAGGTGGACGAGCCCCGCGCCGAGCACGCCGCCCGCGGACACCCAGAGGTAGAAGGCTCCGAGGAACCGTGGCGCGGGCCGCAGCCGGTACAGCTCCCCGTGGCACAGCAGCGCTCCGGAGAAGAGCGCCGTCGAGTGCACGAGCAGTTGCACGAGCAGGGACACGTGCGCGCCCTTGTAGGTGATGCGTGTCACTCCGCCCACGGCCACCAACAGCAGCAGCGCGGTGAAGAGGCGCGAGTAGAGCGCCTCTCGCTCGAAGGCGATGATGAAGGTGACGAGGTACAGGGCCAGCGGCAGCACCCAGACGAAGGGCCCCGCCGACACGTTCTGCGAGAGCTGATTCGTCGTGGCCAGCAGCAGCACCGAGGCGCACGTGCTCAGCCCCAGCCAGGCCAGGGTGGGCGCCACGCCTGGAGACTCGGCCGTGGCCTCTTCCCGGGCCACCTGCGCGGGTGCCTCCTCATGGCGCAGCACGCCCACGGCGCACATCGCGCTGCCAGCGGCGAAGAGGAGGAAGCCTCCTCCCCATACCCAGGCCTGCACGCCTCGGCCCAGCCAGGGCTCGACGAGCAGTGGATAGGCCAGCAACGCCAGGAGCGAGGCCGTGTTGGAGAGGGCGTAGAGCCTGTAGGGCGAGGCGCCTGGCCGCATGCGGCTGAACCAGCTCTGGAGCAGCGGCGCGGAGGTGGACAGCGTGAAGAAGGGCAACCCCAGGGTGGCCGCGAGCATGGCCAGCAGCCGCGTGGTGGAAATCCCATCCGCCGCCGGCCGCCACTCGAGCCCGGGAGCCACGGGCGAGCCCACCAGCACCGCGCGGCCGAGCAGCACCACCACCGTGATGCCCAGCAGTGCCAGGTGGACGCGCGCCTGCCGTTTCGGCGCCAGCCAACGGACGCTCGCATACGAGTAGGCGTACCCTCCCAGGAGCATCGCCTGGAAGAAGAGCATGCACGTGGTCCACACCGCCGGCGTTCCGCCGAACCAGGGCAGCGAGTACTTCCCCGCCAGCGGTTGCACACCAAAGAGGAGGAAGGCGCTGAGGAAGAGGGTGACGGCGTATCGGAGCATGGGGGGGTCGCCTCGCGCGCAGCATATCCCGCGTGAGGGGAAAGGCATCGCCCATGCCTGGCCGCCTGCTGTCGAAATCCCGGGGAGGGAGGCTCGCTCAACCCCGGGTCAGGCCATAGTAGGACATGACCATCTTCTCGAAGGTCTTCGAGGGCAGGAAGGCCTTGGTGGCCGTGAGCACGCGCTGCGACAGGTGGCCCACGGTGGAGCGCACCTCGGGCACCCGCCGGCCCATCAACGCCAGCACCTGCTCCGCGACGGCCTCGGGCGTGACGCCGGCCCGCTCCTCCTTCTCGATGATGCCCAGCGCGGCCTCGAAGTACTCCTGGTAGGAGGAACCGGGGCCCGCCTGGCGCACCCGTACGCGGTTGTCCGTGATGGGCGTGCGCACGTCCCCGGGCTGCAACAGCGTCACCCGCACGCCGAAGGGTGCCACTTCCTGGCGCAGGCTCTCCGTGAGGCCCTCCAGCGCGAACTTGCTCGCGCTGTACAGCCCCTGGAAGGGCAGGCCCACCACACCGCCCAGGGAACTCACCTGGATGATGAGCCCCGAGCCCCGCGCGCGCATGTCCGGGAGCACCGCCTTGCAGACGCGCAGCACGCCGAAGAAGTTGGTGTCGAACTGGCGTTGTGCCTCCTCGAGGGAGGTGTCCTCGATCGCGCCCGCGAGGGCGAACCCCGCGTTGTTGACGACCACGTCGATGCGGCCCGACTCCGCCAGGACGGTGTCCACCGCCCGCCGCACCGACTCGTCCCGAGTGACATCCAGCTCCAGCATCCGCCCGCCCTCCAGCGTGGTGCCAGGCTTGCGGCTCGTCCCGTAGACGGTGTGACCCCGTGCGCTCAGCAGCCGCGCACAAGCCTGCCCGATACCCGAGGATGCTCCCGTGACGAGGACGACCTTCGCTTCAGTGGATGGCATGTGGTGTTCCTTGGAGGGAGAGGCCGAAGGTTGACTCAAGCCCGGTCAAGGCACGGGATGCCCAGCGGAGGCCTGCCAGATGGAGAACCACTGCTGGCGGGTCAGTGCGAGCGACACGCCGCTGACCAGGTCGCGCAGCCTCCGCACCCTGCTCGTGCCCAGGACAGGCACCGGACGGGCGGGGTGATTCATCAGCCACGCGATGGCGATCGCACCCGGGTTGTCATGGCCATGCTCCGCCCCCACGGACACCAGGGCCTCCCGCACCCGCCGCTCCCGCTCTCCCTGGGCCGAGAAGAGGTTGCCTCCCCCGAGCGGAGACCAGGCCATGGGCGCCATGCGCAGCCGCTGCGCGTGTTCCAACGTTCCGTCGTGCAGCGGCTCCAGGTGCAGCACCGACAGCTCTATCTGGTTGGTCACCAGCGGCCGGGACAGACGGGACTGGAGCAGCTCGATCTGCTCGGGCGTGTGATTGGAGACTCCCACGTACCGGACCTTGCCGGACTGGCACACCTCGTCGAGGGCCGCCGCCGTTTCGTCGGCATTCATCAGGGGATCCGGCCGGTGGAGCAGCAGCAGGTCGAGGTAGTCGGTCCCAAAGTGACGCAGGGAATTCTCGACCGAGGCGAGGATGTGCGCACGGCTGGTATCGTAATGCTTCACCCGGTGCGTGGGCCGCTGGCTGCTCTCGAGCATGATGCCGCACTTGGTGATCAACTCGATGCGGCCGCGGTCGCCACGCCACTCCCGTAGCGCCCTGCCGAAGAGCGCCTCGACCTGGTAGTCGCCATAGATGTCGGCGTGGTCGAAGCTGGTGATGCCCAACTCCAGACAGGCATCGATCCATCGTGCGAGTCCAATGGGCTCACGTGTCTCCTCGCCCTGGAATGCTCGCCAGAGACCTGCCACGAGGCGTGAGAACTCCGGTCCTTTGGGGTGCAGTCGCTGTCTGCCAACGGTCATGTTCGAGGAACGCATGGCCCATGACCATAGCGTCAGGCGCCGGGTTCGGGCACGAGGGACCGCGTGTTCGTCGCCCAGGCGCTGTGCATGACCTGCTGACGCAAGGTCCTTCTGCTGGGAGCACTGGTGTGGGCTGGATGTGGACGCGAGGTGCATACCTACCGGATTGCTCCATCTCTGGAGCCGGGCACCCGCGCGCCGCCTGGGCGAGGAGTCCTTCGCCCTCGAGTTGGCGTTTCCCGAGACGGAGGGCACGCCGCTCCGGCTCCATGCCGTCCAGGACCTGCCGTGAGGGTCACCCCGGCGGCGGAGAGGCCCTGAGCGCGAGTCCCTCCCGGACGGCTCTGACGAGGGCACTCGCGGCCAGCTCGCAGTTCTCCGCGGAGCAGATGGTGGAGACCACGGACACGCCGTCCGCCCCCGCGGCGATGACCGCCGGGGCGTTGGCGGCGGTGATGCCACCGATGGCCACGATGGGGACGGGCAGCAGGCGCCGCAGCCGGGCGAGCTCCTCCAGCCCGAGCGCCGGGGTGGCGTCCGCCTTGGAGCCGGTGGGGAAGATGGGGCCCACGCCCGCGTAGTCCACCGCCGCCGGGTCCAACGTGGGCAGATCCGCCGCCCCGGTGATGGACAGGCCCACCAGCGCGTCGGGCCCCATCAGCCGTCTGGCCACCTCGGGCGGCAGGTCGCCCTGTCCCACGTGGACGCCATCCGCCCCGAGCGCCAGCGCCAGGTCCACCCTGTCGTTGACGATGAGCGGCACTCCGAGCGGCCGCAGCCGGTGGAGCAGGGCCCGGCCCAGCTCCAGCGTCTCGCGGGCCGAGCCCTCCTTCTCGCGGAGTTGCACCACGGTGGCTCCACCGCGCACCGCGGAGAGCACCACGTCCACGAGCGCCCGCCCACGCGACAAGAGGCGGTCGGTGACGAGATAGACGGACAGGTCGGGCACACGGCGGGGCATGGCGGGCGTCTCCTCAGCGCACACGGGCGCGGGCGCGCACGGTGGACTCGTCCAGGGTGTGGAGCACGTCCAGCAGGTGCAGCTGCAGCGAGCCCGGCCCCTTGGACTGCGCGGCGGCGAGCTCTCCGGCCAGGCCCAGCACGACGAGGGCGCGCGAGGCGGCCAGTACCGTGTCGGGCTCCACGGCCAGGAAGGCGCCCACGAGCGCGGAGGCCGTGCACCCCATGCCCGTCACGCGGGACATGAGCGGATGGCCGTTGTCCACCGCCACCACGCGCGAGCCGTCGGTGATGTAGTCCGTCTGGCCCGTGACGGCCACCACGGTGCCCAGGTTGGAGGCCAGCCGCCGGGCCGCCTCGAGCGAGGCCTCGGAGGACTGGGTGCTGTCCACTCCGCGCGTGGCGCCCGCCTCGCCCGCCACCGCGAGCACCTCCGAGGCATTGCCACGGATGACGGCTGGAGCCTGCCGTGCCAGCTCGGCGGCGGTGGTGGTGCGATAGCGCGTGGCCCCGGCGCCCACGGGATCCAACACCCAGGGCACCCGGGACTGGCGCGCGGACTGGATGGCCAGCCGCATGCCCTCCACCCAGTCCGGTGACAGGGTGCCGATGTTCACCACCAGCGCCTGCGAAATGGCGGCGAACTCGGCCACCTCCTCCCGCGCGTGGACCATGGCGGGCGAGGCCCCCACGGCGAGCAGGGCGTTGGCCGTGTTGTTCATCACGACGTAGTTGGTGATGTTGTGCACGAGCGGCGAACGCTCCCGCACCGCCTTCAGCGACTCCCATACCCCGGTGATCAGGTCCACCGCGAGCTCCTCTCCAGCCGTTTCCGCCGTCCTCTACACCGGGGCCGCTGGCGTTCCTAGCCCTGCATTTCGCCCTGGGGCGGGAAGCCGTGCTGCTGCCGTCCTTCGTTGCCCTCGTAGACGGCCGTCGTCTTGAACAGCTCGAAGCGCCCGTCCGCGGCGAGTGGCGCCACCCGGTTGCGCAGGGCCGCCATCTCCTCCTTCGTCATCGGCTTGAAGCCGCGCGCGATGGCGAGGTTCTGCTGGAGGATGTCGGGGGAGTCGATGCCCGTGATGGTGACGGCGACCGGCAGGCTCATCGCGTAGCGGATGGCCTCCTGTGCCGTCACCACGCCCTGCTTCACCGGGTTCGCGTTTCCCGTCAGGCTCTTCATGCCCAGGGGGGCCATCTTGCGCTGGAGCACCAAGGGGAGCACCTCCCGCTCGAAGCTCCGGAAGCTGCCGTCGAAGACGTTGAGCGGCATCTGCACCGAGTCGAAGGGGAAGCCGTGCTTCAGCATGCGCAGGTGCAGCTCCGGGTGCTTGTGCCCGGTGAAGCCCACGAAGCGGACCTTGCCCTGCTTCTTCGCCTGCTCCAGCGCCTCCACCACGCCGCCCTTCTGGAAGTGCAGCTCGGGGTCGTTGGCGTAGGCGACCTCGTGGATCTGCCACAGGTCCAGGTGATCCGTCCGCAGCCGCCGCAGCGAGTCCTCCAGTTGCTTCATGGCCACGTTCTTGTCGCGGCCGTGCGTGCACACCTTGGTCATCAGGAAGGCCTTGTCGCGCCGGCCCTCGAGCGCCTTGCCCATGATCTCCTCGGAGCGGCCCTGGTGATAGTCCCAGGCGTTGTCCATGAAGTTGATGCCGGCATCGAGCGCCTCCTGGATGATGCGGATGCCCACCTGCTCATCCTTCGGCTTGCCGATATGGAACCCGCCCACGCCAATGGCGGAGACCTTCACCCCCGTCTTTCCGAAGGTCCGCATGGGCATGGCATCGGGGCTCGGAGCGGCGCTGCCCTCGGCGGCCTCGGCCTCCGTTGTCCTGCCTCCCACGCTCGCCGTGACGGCGGCCACGCCTGCCAGCTGCAAGAACTTCCTGCGCGACGAATCCATGAACCCTCCAATGACGGAGGGCGGAACGTAACTGGACCGGCGTGGCGCGGTACGCCGGTCCACGCCCATCCGCTCCACGGGTCCGCCAGGCGACACAGTGTCCGCTCAGTCGCGGCGCTTGAGTTCACGAGCCACCACCTCGCAGCCTGGCTCGTAGTGGCCCTGGACCGCTTCCAGCGCGCGCGCCAGCGTCAGCTCGGCGATGCGCTCGTGCCGCTGCGGCAGCGAGTTGACGCGCAACGGGAGGAAGTCGAGCAGGCGATCGTCTCCGAACGTCGCCAGCCGCAGCGACCGGGGCAGGCCGGCGGGTGACTCGAGCAGCACGTCGAGCACGCCCTGCAGCAACGTATAGGAGCTGGTGACCAGTGCGTCCGGCAGGCCGTGGCGGGCGAGCAGCTCGCGCATCAACAGGGCGCCGCTCTCGCGGTCGTACCGGGCGCCGGTGAGCTCGTGGACGTGCTCGAGGCGTCCCTTGACGGCGCGCCGGAAGCCCTTGCGCCGCTCGACACTGATCGACAGCGCGGGCACCGCGTCGAGCCAGGCGATGCTCCGGGTGTGCTCCTCCATCACCGAGCGCGTCAGGGCCTCGGCGGCGGACACGTTGTCGCTGATCACACAGACGAAGTGCTTCGGGTCCAGCGCGCGGTCCACGGCGATCACCGGCGTGCCGCCCTCCATCAGCCCGGTGTAGAACGAGTCCTTCGCGGGCAGTGCGCTCGCCACGATCAACGCATCACAGCGCCGCGCGCGCAGGGTCAACGCGAGCTCCCGCTCCGTCTGGGGGTCATCGCCAGAGCCGACGATCAGCAACTGGTAGCCCTCCTTCCGGGCGCCGTGCTCGAGCAGCTTCGCGAGCCGGGCGTAGCTGGCGTTCTCGAGGTCTGGCACGATGAAGCCCAGCGTGCGGCTGGCACCGCGACGCAATGCGGCGGCCTGGGCGTCGATGCGGAAGTCGTGGCGCTCGACCACGGCCATCACCCGCGCCACCGTCTTGGGGCTGATGCGGCGCGCCTCGGCCTGTCCGTTCAGCACGTAACTGGCCGTGGTCCGAGAGACGCCCGCCAGCCGGGCAATGTCCGCCAATGTCACTTCGGCCTCCTGAGGCCGGGGAATTTCAGTGGGGTCCCTGGCATTCAACCCATACAGGTGACACGATTCAGCAAGTCATCTATAAGCCTTGGGACGGGGAGAACGCAACGGATGCTGACGCTGACTCGGGACGATGTCCGGCTGGGTTGCCGCGCCGCCGATTGGCGTGCGGCGTTGGACCAGGCCGCCGCCGCGCTGGTGGAGGCCGGCCGGGTATCGGCCGAGTACCTCGAGGGGCTGCTCGCCCGGGAGGCCCAGTCCTCCACCTATCTGGGCCACGGCATCGCGATCCCCCATGGCACGCCGGAGAGCCGGCGCTACGTGCGCTCCACGGGCGTGCGCGTGCTGCAGTTTCCGGAGGGCGTTCCGTGGCACGACGGTTCCCGGGTGAACCTGCTGGTGACGATCGCCGCGCAGTCCGACGAGCACCTCGACATCCTGCGTCAGCTCACACACGTGCTGAGGCGTGACGGCGTGACCGAGACGCTGGCCCGTGCGACGACCGCGGACCAGGTCATCGCGGTGCTGTCCCGCGCGCCAGTATCGGCGAGGCTCGATGCCGGGACGCTCTGTCTGGGCGTGCCGGTTCGCGATCATCTGGAGCTGGCCCTGGCCGCGGCGGCTCGTCTGCGTCATGCCGGCTGTGTGGACGCGGGCTTCGTCGCGGCGATCGCCGGTCAGACACCGCTGCCTCTGGGTCAGGGACTCTGGCTCGTGTACAGCTCCGCCGGCGTCAAGACACCGGCCCTGGCGCTGGCGACTCCAGCCCAGCGCTTCCGTGTCGACGTGGGGGAGGTTTCCGGCGTCTTCTGTCTGGCGGCCCAGGGAGACACGCATCGCACGCTGCTCGTGCGGTTGGATGAGTTGCTCGCGCGCGGAGACGGCGCCGGGCTCGCGGAGCTGCCAGCCGAGCAGCTCCTGGCACGGCTGTCGGGTGAGTCTGGCCAGGCGGAGACCGCTCGCGTCCGCCTGCTCAACGCGCATGGTCTCCATGCCCGGCCGGCGAAGGAACTGGTGATGGTGGCGCGGGCGCAGACCGCCCAGGTCCGCGTCCGCCTGCTCGAGGGCAGCGGGGAGGCGGTCTCCGCGGCCAGTCTGACGAGTGTGCTCAGTCTCGGCGCGCGGCGGGGCCAGACGCTGGTGTTCTCCGCGGAAGGGGAGGGCGCCGCGGCGGCCGTGGCGGCACTGGCCGACGCGGTGCGTGGCGGTCTGGGTGAGCCGGTGACGCCGCTCCAGGAGACGCGCGAGGAGGGCGCCGCCCGGACCGCTCAGGCGCCTCGGGCCGCTCCGGTGGAGCCGGTCGTCCCTCCCGGGGCCGACGAGCCGCTGACGGCCGTACCGGCCGCGCCAGGACTCGCGATTGCGCCTGCCTACGTGCTGCGCCTGCCGGACTTCAGTTACCCCGAGCAGGCCGAGGACTCCACGCACGAGCGCGGACGGCTGGAGCGTGCGCTCGACGGTGCCCGTCAGCAGCTCGAGACATTGGTGAAGCGGACGGTGGGGGGAGAGGTCGCGCAGATTCTCTCCATCCACACGGAGATGCTCGGAGACCCGGACCTGCGCGACGCGGCCTTCGAGTCCATCGGTGGAGGTGCATCGGCCGAGGCCGGCTGGTGGCGCGCGATCGACATCGCGGCGCGAGCGCAGGAAGCGCTGGCGGACCGGTTGCTGGCGGAGCGCGCCGCGGACCTGCGCGACGTGGGCCGCCGCGTGCTCGGCCTGCTGTGCGGCGTCGAGATGCCGATGCCACCGGAGCAGCCCTACATCCTGGTGGCCGACGACGTGGGCCCGTCCGATGTCGCGCGGTTGGATACGGCGAAGGTGCGCGGGCTCGTCACCGCGCGCGGAGGAGCCACCTCGCACAGCGCGATTCTCGCACGGGCCCTCGGCATCGCCGCCGTGGTGGGCGCGGGTGAGCGCGTGCTGGCGCTGGCCTCCGGTGTCGAGCTGATCGTCGATGGCGAGGGTGGACGCGTGGTCGCCGCTCCGACTCCGGAGCGCCGCCAGCGCACCGAGCGGCGCATCGAGGAGCAGGAAGTGCTGCGGCGGGCGGCGCATACCCGGCGGCACGAGGAGGCACGTACTCGGGACGGCCACCGCGTGGAGATCGCCGCGAACCTTGGCAATACCGCGCATGCCGCGGATGCCGTCGAGCGAGGGGCCGAGGGCATTGGCCTCCTGCGCACCGAGTTCGTGTTCATGGAGCATTCGGAGGCGCCGGACCTGGCGACGCAGATCGCCGAGTACGGCGAGGCGTTCGATGCGCTGGCGGGCCGTCCCCTGGTGGCGCGGACGCTCGATGTCGGTGGTGACAAGCCGCTGTCGTACTGGCCGATGCCCCACGAGGAGAATCCATTCCTCGGCGTGCGTGGCATCCGCCTCACGCTGATGCGGCCGGAGGTGCTCGAGACGCAGCTCCGCGCGCTGCTGATGGCCGCCGGGACGCGTCCGGTGCGCATCATGTTCCCGATGATCAAGGACATCGAGGAGTTCCGCGCGGGCAAGGCGATCTTCGACCGCGTGCAGGCCGAGGTGAAGGCCGCTGACGTCCAGCTCGGGGTGATGATCGAAGTGCCGTCCTGTGCGTTGCTCGCGCCCACGCTCGCGAAGGAAGCCGACTTCTTCTCGATCGGCACCAACGATCTCACCCAATACACGCTCGCGATCGACCGTGGCCATCCGCAGCTGTCCGCGCAGTCCGATGCGATGCACCCGGCCGTGCTGCGGCTGATCCAGCTGACGGTCGAGGCCGCTCATGCCGAGGGCCGCTGGGTGGGTGTCTGTGGCGAGCTTGGCTCGGATCCCCAGGCCATCCCGGTGCTGGTGGGCCTGGGCGTGGATGAGCTGTCCGTCAGCAGCCGCCGCGTCCCGTTGGTGAAGGCCGCCGTCCGCGAGCTGACGCTGCCGCGGGCGCGCGAGCTGGCCGGGCTCGCATTGAGGCAGCCGACCGCCGCCGCGGTACGCGAAGCCCTGGAGGCGGTCTGATGGCACGGATCCTGACGCTGACGCTGAACCCCGCCCTGGATCTCGCGATCCGCCTCGGGCCCATCCGGCTCGGTGAGGTCAACCGCACCGAGAGCACCCGGCTCGACGCCGCCGGCAAGGGCATCAACGTGGCGCGGGTGCTCAGGGACCTGGGCCATGACGTCACCGTGTCCGGCCTGCTGGGGGTCGACAACGAGACGGCCTTCGTGCGCGCCTTCGCCCGCTACGGATTGCACGATGCGTTCGTCCGGATACCGGGCGAGTCGCGCATCAACGCGAAGCTCTCCGAGCCGGACGGGCGGGTCACCGATCTGAACGGGCCGGGTCCGCTCATTCCGGCGCACGCCCTGGACATGCTGTCCGTGCGCCTGGGGCCGCTGCTGCCCGGAATCGAGGCCGTCGTGATCTCCGGCAGCCTGCCGCCGAACATGACGCCCGCGCAGCTCGCCAGCCTCATCACCCGCATCCGCGAACGGCAGATGCCGGTGTGGCTGGACACCAGTGGTCCGGCGCTGTTGGCGGGTCTGGCCGCGAGGCCCACCGGCGTCAAACCCAACGAGACCGAGCTGGCCGACTGGGCCGGCCACCCGCTCGACACTTCCGAAGCACGGCTCCAGGCCTCGCTGCGGCTCAATGCCGAGGGCATCGAGGACGTGTTGGTTTCCGCCGGGGCCGAGGGCGTGATCTGGGCCCAGCGGGGTGAGGCCCTGATGGCCGAGTCGCCGCGGGTGACGGTCGTCAGCACCGTCGGCGCTGGAGATACGCTGCTGGCGGGGGCGCTGCACGGCGTCCTGTCCGGCTGGCCGCGAGAGCACAGCCTGCGGTTCGCGACGGCGCTCGCCGCCGAGTCCGTGCGCCACATCGGCGTGGGTGCTCCATCCGCCGGGGATCTCGACATGCTTCAGGAGCAGACGGTCGTGCGGAGCCTGCCCGTGAAACCCCTCACCGGGGAGACGCATCGATGAACGTGATCATCATCACGGCCTGCCCGAGTGGTGTGGCCACGACCTTCCTGGCCGCTCGGGGGCTCGAGCGTGCCGCGAAGCAGCGCGGTTGGAACGTGACGGTGGAGATGCACAGTCAGCTCGAGCCGGTCGTCCCGCCCGGCCCCGTGGCGATCGAAGCCGCCGACCTGGTCGTCGTCGCCGCGAGCGCGCCCGTGGACCTCACCCGGTTCGTCGGCAAGCGCGTCCACCAGGCGCCGATCTCCGAGGCGCTGCCCGATCCGGACGCCTTCCTGAAGCAGGCCGAGCTGAGCGCCACGACGCTGACGACGGCCGCGGTGGCCAGCCATCCCGAAGCGGCGCCCGTGCCCCTGGCCCGGTCGTCCACGGAGGGTGGGAAGAAGATCGTGGCCGTCACCGCCTGTCCCACGGGGGTCGCCCACACGTTCATGGCGGCCGAGGCGCTGACCCGGGCCGGGCAGGGGCTCGGCCATTCCCTCCGCGTCGAGACGCGAGGCTCGGTGGGCGCGCAGGATCCGTTGACCGAGGAGGAGATCCGGGATGCCGAGGTGGTCATCCTGGCCGTCGACATCGAGGTCGACTCGTCGCGGTTCGCGGGCAAGCGGGTGTGGCGGACCTCCACTGGCACCGCGCTGAAGAAGTCCGAGCAGACGATTCGCGATGCGCTGGAGAAGGCCCAGGTCATGGCGGGCGCGCCGGGCCGTCCGGCGGCGGAGGGCGCGGGAGGCAAGGCGGCAGGCCGGGGCGGCCCCTACCAGCATCTGCTGACCGGCGTGTCCTTCATGTTGCCGATGGTCGTCGCCGGCGGCCTGCTGATCGCCCTGTCCTTCGTGTTCGGCATCGACGCCTTCAAGCAGGAGGGCTCGCTGGCGGCGGCGCTGATGCGCATCGGCGGCGGTGCGGCGTTCAAGCTGATGGTGCCGCTGCTCGCTGGTTACATCGCCTACTCCATCGCCGACAGGCCCGGAATCGCTCCCGGGATGATCGGTGGCTATCTGGCGAGTGAGCTCGGGGCCGGCTTCCTCGGAGGCATCGCCGCGGGTTTCATCGCCGGTTACGCGGCACGAGGCCTGAGCCGCTACGTCAAGCTCCCGGCCAGCGTGGAATCGCTGAAGCCCATCTTGATCATCCCGCTCATGGCGAGCCTCGTCACCGGGCTGGTGATGATCTACGTCATCGGCGCGCCCATGGCCGCGATCATGTCGGCGGTGACGGGGTTCCTGACGAACATGAACTCCGGCAATGCGATCCTGCTCGGCGTGCTGCTGGGCGCGATGATGTGTTTCGATCTCGGCGGACCCATCAACAAGGCGGCGTATACCTTTGGCGTGGGGCTGCTGTCGGCGGGTGCCGGCTCGTACGGTCCCATGGCCGCGATCATGGCGGCCGGCATGGTGCCACCCATTGGCATGGGCCTCGCGAGCCTGCTCGCCCGGAACAAGTTCTCGGAGCCGGAGCGTGAAGCGGGCAAGGCCTCGCTGGTGCTGGGGTTGTGCTTCATCTCCGAGGGGGCGATTCCCTTCATGGCCAAGGATCCCCTGCGCGTGATTCCCATCAGCATGGTGGGTGGAGCGCTGACGGGCGCGCTGTCGATGTACTTCGGCGTGCAGTTGATGGCCCCGCACGGGGGCCTGTTCGTGCTGCTGATCCCCAACGCCGTCAATCACGTGCTGTTGTATCTGCTGTCGATCGCCGCCGGCGCGCTGGCGGTGGGCGTCGGGTATGCGCTGATCAAGACCGGCCGGGCCGAGCTGCCGGGCGCGGCGGCGCCCCCGCGGGACAAGCGCTGGGACATGGGGGCCGAGAGCGATCGCGCGGCGGCCTGAGCCTGGGGCTTCCGTGTGAGCCCGGATTTCTTCCGGGCACCGCGACGCCATCAGGAAGTGCGTGGCTGATAGGCTGGGCCTATCACCCCCATGAAAACCTTGTCTTGGTCACATCCGGGCGCGAGACGCATCTTTCCCTGTACGAAGCCAGCGTGTTGCCGCGCTGGCGTACTGGGAGGAAGTTCATGGTTGCTGCCCTTGCCGGATTGGGATCAGGAGCGCTTCACGCCGTCTCCGGCCCGGATCACCTGCTGAGCCTGGCGCCCCTCTCCCTTGGCATCGGCCGGAAGGCGTGGCGCGTGGGGTTGATGTGGGGGTTGGGGCATGCGCTCGGCACCCTGCTGTGCGTGGCGGCCGTGGTCCTGGTGGCCGCGGCGCTGGACCTGGAGGTGCTGGAGACGTGGGGGGAGCGCATCGCGGGCGGTGCGCTGGTGATGACGGGGATGGTGGGTTTGCGCCGTTGGTTGGCCCATCGCACGCCGGCCAAGGAAGCGGCCGCCTCCAAGGCCGGCGGGGCGAGCACGTGGGGTGTATTCTCCATCGGCTTCATCCATGGCCTGACGGGCGCCGCGGCGGTGCTGCTGCTGCTCCCGGCGGCGGTGGCCTCCTCGCCCGTGTGGCAGGCGCTGTACATCGGCGGCTTCGTCGTGGGGAGCACCGTGGCCATGGCGGGGCTCACGGCGGCCCTGTCCGCCGGTACGAGCGCCATGCCGAAGCCCGAGGCGCTCCTGCGGCACGTGCCGGCGGTCGCCTCGTTCGGTTCGGTGATGCTCGGCGGCTGGTGGATGGTGGCGTGACCCGTGGAGGTGGAGAGAGGGTGATGCGAGGAGGCGGGCTTGTGCTTACACTGACTGCATGCCCCTTCTACGCTCCTGGTCAAGTGTTCTGGGTCTCGGTCTCCTCGTGGGAGGAGTGGCCCTGGCCGAAGGCACCTCGGTCATCTCCGTGGACCTTCCGTATGACAATTACAACCTGCAGCTGCGTGGCGATGACATCGTGTCGCGCGACCTCCAGCTCCAGCGCGTCGGGACGGAGCTCCGCGGGCGGGCGCTCGGCTCGGTGGCGCAGCTCACGCTCAAGAAGGACGGCGTCTCGGGTGCCGTGGGCAGCTCGCCCGTGAATCTGAAGGTCCGTACGGAGGGAGACACCCTGCTCGCCGAGGGGGGCTTCATCGATGGGCCAGTGACGCTGCGCTTCAGCCCGAAGGAGCTTCACGTCTACATCAGCCAGTGCCGCTATGAGCTGGCGTTCGCCCAGGGCGTGTACGAAGGGCGGCGCAGCTGTGACAGCCGGCTGCTGCCTCCGGTGCGCTTCTCCGTGCCGCCCGATCTCCGCGAGCGGAGTCCCGCGGAGCAGGCGGCCCTGCTGCTGTTCGCGTTGGCTCCCGCGGCCAAATAGCGGGGCGCACTCCGGACCCGTCTCCTACCGGGTCCGGAGTGTACCGAGCACTAGTTGATGATCGGAATGCACCGGCAACTGCTCATGTCGCACCGCGCGGCCAGGCCGCAGGTGTCACCGCAGTTGGGCTTGCAGACGCACTGGTCACCCGACTCGTTGCAGCCGAGCAGCGGGCCCGTGCAGTGGTCCGGCTCGGTCTCGCTGTAGTTCGGGTCGTCCTTGCAGGGGGCGCCGCCGTCGGGAGCCTTCACCGCATCCACCCAGTACTGGTACGAGACGGCCACCTGGGTGGTCTCGCTCGAGGGGCGGCAGGCGCCGAAGAAGGAGAGGGTGCGCGCGCTGCCGTCGAAGTCGAAGCCGTTGACGGTGCTGCGCGGGATGTCACCGCTCGCCTTGCAGACGGCCGGGTCGCGCACGTTCTCCATGGCCACCTTGATGGAGGCGCCAATGGGCGGCTTGAGGGTCTTGTAGCCCGCGTTACCGATGGTATCGGCGATGATGGCCTCCATCGAGGTCTCGATGGACGCGGTGTCGAGGATGGAGCCGAGCACGCCGCCCGTGGTGTTGACCACCGACGCGTGGCGCTGCGAGCCGTTGGCGGGCAGTGGATTGAACTCACGCGAGCTCTCGGTCACGGTGCAGGTCTTGCCCGCATCGCAACCGCAGGCCTTGCCGGCCGGGCACACGATGCCGTGCACGGTGATGTGCCTGCCCGTCTTGTTCTTGGGCGCCGACAGCTCCGAGTTGGTGCCGAAGAACTCCGCGAACTCGAGGACGCTCACGCATTCACTGCCCGCCTTGTCCTTGCTTCCCCCGGTGCCGCAGTTCGCCTTGGTGGAATTGTATCCGGTGGTTTGATCATCCGCGTCACCGAGCAGCACGACGACGAGGATGGCGTCCTTGCGTGCCAGGGTGGGGGACTCGGAGGCTCCAGGCTCGGTGCCGGGCGTCATGTCGTCGATGGCATTGCGGGCCGCGCCGAGCAGGCCCTCGTTGCCGTTACCACTCAGGCCAACCCAGCAGCCGCCGTTGGCGCCCTCGGTGGAGCCGCCGGGGCAGGGCGCGGACTCGGGTGCCGCTGGGAGGCTGCAGGTGCCTCCCGTGCTGGACGAGCACGTGCTGCTCTCCGTCAGCCAGGACTTCACCTTGCTCACGTTGCGGGTGAAGCGCCGCAGCCGGGCCACGTTGGGGCCGTCGCCCGCGCTGCCCACGTGGTAGGCCGAGGTCACCATCGCCATGCGCCAGTCCATGGACGAGGCGTTGAGCGAGTCCGCCGCGGACTGGGCGGTGGCTGCCAGGGACAGCTGCGAGGTCCTCATGGAGCCGCTGTCGTCCACGACGAAGAGGAAGTCCACCTTGGCCACGGGGAGCGTGAAGCGCTCGCACTGTACCGCCGTGGGCTCGCCGAACTGGGCGAGCGCGGAGCCATCCGAGAGATCCTTGACGGAGAAGGCGGCGGGGCTGCCGCGGTTGCCACCCGTCACGCCCGCCAGGGGGGACACCGCGATGATCACCACGAGGCTCTGGTTGGAGCGATGCACGAACAGCGACTGGAGGCGGAAGTTGCCCGTCACGCCCGCGGCGGCGCTGCTGAGCCGGCCCGTGCTGCCCGGCAGCAGGGCATCCACCAGCTGGTCCGTGCGGCGCTTGAGGTCCGTGGTGGTGCCGGCCTGGTCATAGAAGGCCTGCACGGCCTCGAAGCCCTCCCACGTCTTGAACGACTGGGCGGTGCGGTTGCTCAACGCGCCCTTGGATGCGATGGCGGGCTGCAACTCCTCCTCGTCACCGAGCGCGGTCGTGGAGTCCGTGGGGGCGGGGCGCCGGAAGGCCAGGAAGGCCACCTTCGTGGTGCTGTCATAGCCGACGAGCCCCTTCACCTCGGTGCCCGACTTGATCTGCGTGACCTCCGTGAAGGTGGGCGGCAGGGCCAGCTTGATGTCGGCGCCCTCCTCGGACTGGAAGATCACGGGACGCAGGTTGCTGGCGGTGCACACCTGGCCGGCGGGGCCCGAGGCGTCGCTGGCGCGCGGATCCAGCTCGCCCGGGTCCACGTTGCCGTTCTGGTTGGTGTCCTCGGCTCCATCGCTCACGCCGTCGCCGTCGGAGTCCGGGTTCGTCGCGTCCGTGGTCGTGCCGGGGTTGGCGTCCGGGCGGAAGATGCCAGCGCAGTTGGCCTCGTCCAGGTTGGTGGTGGCGCCCACCTCCACGCCGTCGGAGATGCCATCTCCATCGGTGTCGAAGTGGCGCGGGTCCGTCTCGGAGGGCTCGCGGGTGCCGTTGGCGTCCTGGTCCTCGCCCTTGACGCTCCCGCTGGTCGGGCCGTCGCGCAGACCGTCACAGTCCGTGTCCACGAGCAGCGGATGCGTCTCGTCGTCGTCCACCTTGCCGTTGTGGTTGGCGTCCTCCACGCCGTCCAGCAGGCCGTCCCCATCCGAGTCCGCCTTCACGGGGCTCGTCTGCATCGAGGCATCCGCGTCCGCGGGGATGGTGCAGGAGGTCCCGTCCACCGCCTTGCCAACGCCCACCTCGAGCCCGTCCGGCAGTCCGTCCTGATCGGTGTCCGTGAGGCCGGGGTGGGTCTTCCGCCCGTCGTAGACCGCTTCGAATTCGAACTTGTCGCTCAGGCCATCACAGTCGGTGTCCTTGGCGGCGTTGTTCGGATCGTTGGGATCGGTGGGCAGTGGCGTGGGGCCGGTGTCCGGTGTGTCGCCGGGTCCCGTGTTGGGATCGGTACACGCGGATGCCGCTAGCAAGCTCATGGCGAGCAGTGCGGCGCTGATCAGTTGTCTTGGATTCATGGGGCCTTCCTCATAGATGCTCTGAGGTGTCTGGAATACCGCCCCCCCATTCGGCAATTCGAATCATATACGTTTACGTCCGTGTGACATCTTGTTTCGCTGGGGCTGGGATTTACGGCCCGAGGTGGATTCCGTTGCCAGTAGGGGATTTCATGTGTTGGTAGAATGCGTGGATTGTGAGAGGGATTGATCGCACCGGCAGGCTTTGGATCCAGCGAGTGCTCCATACGGTCAGTGCGTGGAGCGGATGTATGCGAACAGGGGTGTGCCTCGGATTGAGACTCACGGAGTTCGTGCCGGGATGTTGTCTATTTCGGCTCTCAACGGACGTGCTTCGTCAGGATGGGAAGACATAAGAAAGTGCCGTCGGCACGCACCCCCTCGCGTGCATCCCCTTCTGAATCGGAGGCCCATGATGTGCCGGAACTCGAGTTCCCTGGTGCTGATGCTGCCCTTGTTGGCTCTGCTGGGTTGTGACCCTGGCGGAGGAGGAGGGACCGGCCCCCAGGTGTCGGTGGCGTTGGAGCCGGCGGCGGTGACGCTGCCCATGGCTGGGACGCAACGCTTCACGGCGACGGTGACGGGGGCGAGCGACACGTCGGTTACCTGGACCGCGACGGGCGGGGAGATCAGCCAGGCGGGTGAGTTCACGGCGCCGAGGCAGGAAGGGATGTACAGGGTCCGGGCCACGAGCGTGGCGGATACGGCGCGGTACGCGGAGTCCGTGGTGACGGTGACGAAGCCGCCGCCGCCGACGATCCAGGTCTTCACGGCGGCGGCGTCGACGATCAACGTGGGTGAGGGCACGACGCTGAACTGGGAAGCGACGGGAGCCACGAGCTTGAGCATCGAGCCAGATGTGGGCACGGTGACGGGGACGAGCGTGACGGTGACGCCCGGCCACGACGACGACCTATACGCTGACGGCCACGAACGAAGGGGGCAGCGTCACGGCCACCACCACCGTGACGGTGCGGCAGCGGCCCACCATCTCCTCGTTCACGGCGGCGTCGGCGACGATCAACGTGGGGCAGAGCACGACCTTGAATTGGGAGGTTGAGGGCG